>NZ_BAAJNQ010000071.1:0-220 GCF_054558365.1 Rhizobium sp. No.120 | reverse complement strand
GAACTCAGGCTTCCATCTCTTTTGTGAGCTATGATTGCAATCGCCATCGGCGGGCGGCCCCCGCGTCCTCGCTAGCAACTCTTTTTAGTTTTTGTCTGGCTGGGTTTGGTTTGGCTGGTTGCGAGGGCTGCTAATGGGATAGATAGGGGCTCGACCCGTTACCGAGACGCAAGAAGCGCGCGTGAAGCTTATATCTTGGTCTTGGCGCCATTGATATCGT
>NZ_BAAJNQ010000070.1:0-378 GCF_054558365.1 Rhizobium sp. No.120 | reverse complement strand
CACAAATTCTCTTTCCATTACAATCACTTACAAAAATGTCAGAATTTTTACAGTATGAGTGTTGACTAGTTCGGGAGGTAGGGTCTATAAGCCCGATCACTGACGAGGGCGGCGGCGCTGCTGGCGACGAAGTCCTTCGCTCTGGTGTTTCCTGGATTGGCTGCGATGCTGATTGATGGTTCTGGGCTTAGGTGCCTGGGATTGCGGGAAGGAATTTCGACTGGGTTTTCTGGTCAGTTATTTGACAATTGAAGATGAGAAGAAAGAGAAACGTGGGCGGCGAAGCTTCGCGGGACCGGAAGAGATTTCGGTTCTGGAAAGAGACTTCGACGGTTACGTTTTGAACAAGAGAATACACTCTGTTTCTTTGGCTTTTTG
>NZ_BAAJNQ010000069.1:0-379 GCF_054558365.1 Rhizobium sp. No.120 | reverse complement strand
AGCTTTCTCAGTAGCAATTCGTCTATCGCCGGCTGATACTTGTTTGCACCGCATGGGGCGAGTAGGGATCAAAGCGCAACGATGCTTCCGGAAATCAAACTGCAAGGTGACGTCGATGTAGCCGCGCTGTCCCCTCTTCTTCGCGGCATGCTTCTTGCGGTTGCCTATGCTGACGGTGAGGGTGGCATAGGATTGACGGCGACCGGCGCCATGAACCGCAAGTTCGTGCATTGGGCCGCCGTGAACTTCCTCTGGCCAGGGTTCACAGCCGAAGACCTCTACAGCATGAACAAAGTGCTGAACGAAAGCGACATGCCGCCGCTCTGGGTCGTGTGCGACATGACCCGTCATCTGAAGCTGCTTCGCCGGAAAAAGGATG
>NZ_BAAJNQ010000068.1:0-439 GCF_054558365.1 Rhizobium sp. No.120 | reverse complement strand
CCCGATCAGATCCTTGATCTCCTTCGCGGCCTTGGCAGAGCGTTGGGCAAGCTCACGAACCTCTTGTGCGACAACCGCAAAGCCCTTGCCTGCGTCGCCGGCGCGAGCCGCTTCAACGCCCGCATTCAAGGCCAGCAGATTCGTTTGGAACGCGATCTCGTCGATCACACCAATGATATTGGCGATCTCCGATGCTGAGGCTTCGATCTTACCCATTGCTTCAACTGCCTGTCGAACCACGAGGCCCGAGCGTTCGGCATTCTCCTTCGTCCTGCGGACGAGCTGGCCGGCTTCCTGAGCCCGGTTGCTCGAGCCCGACACGGTCGTAGTGATCTCCTCGAGAGCGGCGGCCGTCTCCTCGACGGAAGCAGCCTGCTGCTCGGTTCGGCGGGAGAGATCATCGGAAGCGGTTCGGATTTCCTGCGAGGCGGCGGCAATA
>NZ_BAAJNQ010000067.1:0-439 GCF_054558365.1 Rhizobium sp. No.120 | reverse complement strand
CATTGCCGCCGCCTCGCAGGAAATCCGAACCGCTTCCGATGATCTCTCCCGCCGCACGGAGCAGCAGGCTGCTTCCGTCGAGGAGACGGCCGCCGCTCTCGAGGAGATCACTACGACCGTATCTGGCTCGAGCAATCGGGCTCAGGAAGCTGGCCAGCTCGTGCGCAGGACGAAGGAGAATGCCGAACGCTCGGGCCTCGTGGTTCGACAGGCGGTTGAAGCAATGGGTAAGATCGAAGCCTCAGCATCGGAGATCGCCAATATCATTGGTGTGATCGACGAGATCGCATTTCAGACAAATCTGCTGGCCTTGAATGCGGGCGTTGAAGCCGCTCGCGCTGGCGACGCAGGCAAGGGCTTTGCGGTTGTCGCACAAGAGGTTCGTGAGCTTGCCCAACGCTCTGCCAAGGCCGCGAAGGAGATCAAGGATCTGATCGGT
>NZ_BAAJNQ010000066.1:0-457 GCF_054558365.1 Rhizobium sp. No.120 | reverse complement strand
TTGGTGCTCAAGCCCGTCATCAGAACTCCTCCCAGCTGTCGCCGCCCTTAACGGCGGCGTTCCTCTGGAACGCATGCGCGACCTTGGCTGTCATCTGACGCACCGGATTGCCAGCCGGTCGAGATGTGGCAGATGCAGCCCTCGGGGTCGAACGCTGGGATTGCACCCCGCCGATATTGAATTGGGACAGAAGTTGGAACAGGGCGTCAGCCTCCTTGGCGAGACCGTGGGCGGCTGCAGATGTCTCTTCGACCATAGCAGCGTTCTGTTGCGTGCCCTGGTCCATCGTGTTGACGGCCGTATTGATTTCTTTCAGACCTGTCGCTTGCTCGCGGGAGGCGTCTACGATCGCCCCGACGTTGCTATCGACATGGACAACCTGCCCGACGATTTCCTCTAAAGCCTTGCCGGTTTCGCCGACGAGAGCAACACCGTTCTTGACATGACCGTTGGACGT
>NZ_BAAJNQ010000065.1:0-519 GCF_054558365.1 Rhizobium sp. No.120 | reverse complement strand
GCGTCACGATACCAGTCGGCATCATAGCCACGGTCGGCCAGTAGCCATTTGGCCTTGGGAAGTTCATCAAGCAAGGCGGCAGCACCGGTGTAATCGCTGATTTGACCGGCCGTTATGAAGAAACTGATCGGGCGACCACTCGCATCCGTCACGGCATGAAGCTTGGTGTTCATCCCGCCTTTCGTGCGTCCAATCAGGCGACCCGCGCCCCCTTTCTTACCCGCAGGCTCGAAGCCGTGCGGTGGGCCTTGGGATAGGTTGCATCAATCATGACGGTCTGGTGTTCTGCAGCTTCAGGCACAGCCAGGCCGTCCATCATCTGGATAAAGATGCCCTTGTCGCTCCAGCATTTCCAGCGGTTATACAGCGTTTTCGCCGGGCCATATTCCTTCGGCGCATCGCACCACCGGAGCCCGTTGCGATTGACGAAAATGATGCCGCTCAGCACACGCCGATCATCGACACGCTGGCGGCCATGGCTCTTGGGGAAATAGGGCTGAAGACGAGCCATTTGCTCGT
>NZ_BAAJNQ010000064.1:0-521 GCF_054558365.1 Rhizobium sp. No.120 | reverse complement strand
TGTCAAAGCTGGATAGGGCTGCGACACCTTCAGCCAGTTAGAAATGCGCCACTAGCTGCAGGGATCAGCCCCCGATCCGACCGGCTGGGCCGGCTTGCAAGGGCGGAGCGGGGGCGGGTGATAGCCATTGCCCTTCGGCTTTAGCTTTCTCACTGGCAATCGTTCCTCTGCCGTTCGATAATCGCTTGCAGTTATGGCGCAAGTTGGGGATCAAAGCTGCACGATGCTTCCGGAAATCAAGCTGCAGGGCGACGTCAATGTCGCCGCGCTGTCCCCTCTTCTTCGCGGCATGCTTTTGTCCGTTGCCTATGCTGACAGTGAGGGTGGCATAGGATTGACGGCGACCGGCGCCATGAACCGCAAATTCGTGCATTGGGCCGCTGTGAACTTCCTCTGGCCCGACTTCACGGCCGAAGGCCTCTACAGCATGAACAAGGTGCTGAACGAAAGCGACATGCCGCCGCTCTGGGTCGTGCGCGACATGACCCGTCATCTGAAGCTGCTTCGCCGGAAAAAGAATA
>NZ_BAAJNQ010000063.1:0-591 GCF_054558365.1 Rhizobium sp. No.120 | reverse complement strand
CCCTGGTCCCGCGCCCCTTTTCATCGGATGCAGGTGTTCGCGATTCCTGACCCGGCATCTGTTCCGCCTCGTCAAGAATCCATTCGCGAAAGGCGACGACACGGGGATCGGAAGCCGTTTCCTGCGGATACACGAGGAAATAGGCGAGTTCGGACGGGATCGGGATGCCAAGATCGAAAAGCCGGACAAGCCTACCCTCGGCCAGATCGTTTGCGACAGTGGTGAGGTCCACAAGTGCCACAGCATCCCCGCTGATCGCGGCTTGAAGCATTTCCGATGACGTGGCGAGCGCAACCGTATGACTGTCGTCGAAGGCGTCGATACCGGCAGCCGCCATCCACGTCGACCAGTTCGGCCACGCGACACCCTGTCGCTCCCATTCGATATGGACCAAGGTGTGATCAAGCAGATCAGTCGGCGTTCGAATGGGCCTCTCGGACGCGAGTAGCCGAGGACTGCATACGGGCACGACAACGTCATCAAACAATCGATCAGCGCAAAGGCCGGGATAGTTTCCCGTGCCAAAGCGAATGCCGATATCGATGTCGTCCAGCTCGAAGTTGCGCACCTCGTGGGAGATATCAAAGCGCA
>NZ_BAAJNQ010000062.1:0-597 GCF_054558365.1 Rhizobium sp. No.120 | reverse complement strand
GCAGAAGGCGCTTTGACTGATTTAACATCGCCTCCCAAGCGACGGATGGCGTGGCTTTCAGGCTGCGTCATCCTTTTGATTTCTTTTGCTCCAGAAGATCTTTGGATGAAAAATCTACGTCCTGACAGCATCGTGCAGTCGATCCACCGCATCGTGGCCGCGATCACCGGCTACCTCGCCAAATCGCGAGGTTACATCTCGGACAGGTCGCAGTTCGATGATCGCACCGATCGCAAGTGTCATGGGTGCGAAATCGCCCCTGATGTCTTCTTCGGACATGCATCCCTGCGACGGGAACGTCGGGCGGATTTGCCAGCTTCGGCCGGCCGGCGCCGATTGGATAGAGCTTGGTGCCACGGCAATAGACGTGGTGTTCAATCCCGCTCTGACACCCCAGACAGGGGCACGTTCTGCCTCGTCGGCGACGTCGCCTTCCGGCGAGTGCGCGAAGGTCTGGAGTGTCATCACGCCCGTCCCCGCGGCATCGGCCCCATGACCACCCTCCGCTGATGGCGAGTACGGCGATCATCCCTATCGCAAACTCGACGCAGGCCGCCAAAGTTCTGAGAGACTGACATGAGCGAAGAAATGGAACTC
>NZ_BAAJNQ010000061.1:0-607 GCF_054558365.1 Rhizobium sp. No.120 | reverse complement strand
GCAGCCGTGGACTGGGTCTCAGACAGACGGAGCATTAGGGGTCGCATGCTTGCGTTCAAAGCCTTCAAGGGAGCCGGTTGGCTCGTCGTTTCACGCTTCATCGGCCGCCTCGTCGATTTCTGCACGCTTCTGCTCTTCGCTCGTATTTTGACACCTGCCGATTTCGGCTTGGCGGCACTGGCAATGTCGCTTGTCGTGGTTGTCGATACTGTGTTGGAAGTGCCTGTCACGCAGGCGATGGTTCGGCTCGATATGGTCGACAAGAGCCACCTCGATACGGGCTTCACGCTGAGTGTCGTAAGAAGCGGACTGATCGCGCTTATCGTCCTCGCCGCCGCCTGGCCCTTCTCGTTGATCAATCACAATCCGCAACTCACTCCGCTGATTGCCGTTCTGGCGATCGGGCCGATTGCGAGGGGTTTCTGTAGTCCGGCAATGGTGCATTTCGTCCGGGAGCTCGGCTTTCGCCAGACCTTCCTTCTGGAATTCAGCGGCAAACTATGTGCCTTTGTCATTGCCATGATCACGGTCTTTTCGGGAGGGAGCTATTGGGCAATCGCCGCCAATTTCGTCACCAATTCGGTGGCGGCTGTCGTGGTTTCTTATC
>NZ_BAAJNQ010000060.1:0-624 GCF_054558365.1 Rhizobium sp. No.120 | reverse complement strand
AACGGCGCCGACGCTGACCGTCGAAGCCGGATTGGTGCCCTGGAAGGCGTAGGTCGTGCCGTTGATCACCGCACTGGCGGTGCCGACGGCGACGTCGGTCACCGAGCCAGAGCCGAGCGCTACGTCGCCCGCGTTGCCCGCAGCAGCATTGGCGCCCAGGGCAAGCGCATTCGCGCCACCGGCATTGGCGTTGACGCCCACAGCGGTTGCCTGAACGGCGGTTGCAAACGCGTTCTGGCCGATCGCGGTTGTGGATGTGGCCGTCGCATTGGCATCAGCGCCCATGGCGGTACTAAAATCACCCGTCGCCTTGGCTATGTATCCAAACGCCGAAGAGTCGAGACCTGAGGCACCCGAAGCGTTGCCGGCGGCGATGGCATTCGCCCCGGACGCGACCGAGAGAGGTCCGATCGCGACCGATTCCGCACCCGTTGCCGACGAGTCCGCTGCCGTCGAGTTGGCATGGAAATACTTGATGCCGCCGCCCGTGGTGATGTTGTTGACCGTCGTACCGATCGCGTCGACCGCCTGGTTGGTGGCAAAGAGCTGCGAACCGTTGACGGCATCGGTGGACGAGCCGCTGATTCGGCCCGCCGCCACGTTGGTGATGGTGCGCTCGGCGCC
>NZ_BAAJNQ010000059.1:0-669 GCF_054558365.1 Rhizobium sp. No.120 | reverse complement strand
CGGGAGCATAGGTCACGGGGCCGGTGTCGTCCTGCACATTCTTTATGAATTGCTGGATCAAGGGCGCATAATCCGGATCGTCCAGACCACGCAAATGCGGACGCGCATTCTCCCCAAAGCGGGTTTCCGGCGAACGGCCTGGCAGGACAATATGCACCCGCACGCCAAATGGCTCCATCTCTACCGATAAGGACTCGCTGAAGGCGTTCACCGCTGCCTTGCTCGCCCGATAGATCCCAATTACCGGCAGAGTCTTGACCGTCACCGTGGAGGTGACGTTGACGATGACTCCGGCCCGACGTTGACGCATCTGGGGCAATACGGCCTGAACCATCGCCAATGTGCCGATCGTATTTGTCTGGAACAGCGACTGCACCGTCTCCGGCGCAGTCAGCTCGATTGGTGAGGGCGCTCCGAAACCGGCATTGTTGACCAACGCGTCTATCGGACCGGCAGCCTTCACGGCGGCCGCGATGCTTGCCGGATTGGTGACGTCGAGCGCGAGAATACACAGGCGTTCGGAAACCGGTAGCAGCTCGGGTTTGGGCGTGCGCATCGTCGCGATGACATCCCACCCTCGTTCAAAAAACAGTTTCGCAGTCTCCAGGCCGAAGCCAGACGAGCAACCGGTAATCAATATCGTGGACATGAGCTTCTCCAAACAAAAGG
>NZ_BAAJNQ010000058.1:0-706 GCF_054558365.1 Rhizobium sp. No.120 | reverse complement strand
GCAGGACGCGCATGCATCGCGTGAAGTGCTGCGCCCAGGCGTTCATCGGCAAGGCCGCGACTCAAACTCGGCGTGACGGTTGTTTCCGTGCCGGATCGCAATGCCTCGATCAACAACACTTCCAGCAGCCGTTCCAGCACGAGTTCGCGTGCCGGCCGGCGCTCGCGCGTTTCCTCACCAACCAATTGCATCAACGTCGCGAGTCGGGGCTCGTCACGAACGATAACGACATCTGGCAAGAGGGAAACGAGCAAGGCCGCATCCGGCGCACCGAAGCTGCAATGCCCTATGCGCATGCGCATGTCGGCCGCCCCTTCGAGGCGGCCGACACGGAAATGGCCACCACTCAACTGCGTTGGAACCATGGCGGATAGACCAGCCGGTGCGTCGACGCTCTCGTTAACGAGGTCGCGCATAGCCGGAACGAGCACGAAATCGCCGGCTCGGAGGATGAAAGGCTTATGTCCTCCAAACGTTACGCGGCAACACCCCTCAAGGATTGCGCAGTAGAATGGCTCGCCTGTGGTCTCGCGATGAATTCGCCAGGCGCCGGCACATTCCACCAGCTTCGAAAAGCGTGCGGCCGGCTGCAGCAGCGTGACGATTTCGGCAAGGGGATCGATTGTCATAATCAGGACTAACGCTAAAGAAATGGAGACTGTAGCATATATAAAGTCTCTCGTCCGGTCACTACCATGGCATCATC
>NZ_BAAJNQ010000057.1:0-706 GCF_054558365.1 Rhizobium sp. No.120 | reverse complement strand
TCAGGACGCGCATGCATCGCGTGAAGTGCTGCGGCCAGGCGTTCATCGGCAAGGCCGCGACTCAAACTCGACGTGACGGTTGTTTCCGTGCCGGATCGCAATGCCTCGATCAACAACACTTCCAGCAGCCGTTCCAGCACGAGTTCGCGTGCCGGCCGGCGCTCGCGCGTTTCCTCACCGACCAATTGCATCAGCGTCGCGAGTCGGGGCTCGTCGCGAACGATAACGACATCTGGCAAGAGGGAAACGAGCAAGGCCGCATCCGGCGCACCGAAGCTGCAATGCCCTATGCGCATGCGCATGTCCGCCGCCCCTTCGAGGCGGCCGACACGGAAATGGCCACCACTCAACTGCGTTGGAACCATGGCGGATAGACCGGCCGGTGCGTCGACGCTCTCGTTAACGAGGTCGCGCATAGCCGGAACGAGCACGAAATCGCCGGCTCGGAGGATGAAAGGCTTATGTCCTCCAAACGTTACGCGGCAACGCCCCTCAAGGATTGCGCAGTAGAATGGCTCGCCTGTGGCCTCGCGATGAATTCGCCAGGCGCCGGCGCATTCCACCAGCTTCGAAAAGCGTGCGGCCGGCCGCAGCAGCGTGACGATTTCGGCAAGGGGATCGACTGTCATAATCAGGACTAACGCCAAAGAAATGGAGACTGTAGCATATATAAAGTCTCTCGTCCGGTCACTACCATGGCATCATT
>NZ_BAAJNQ010000056.1:0-760 GCF_054558365.1 Rhizobium sp. No.120 | reverse complement strand
CCGATCTATGCTGATCGGGACGATAATGTAGCGACATGACCGAAGCTTCGCCCATCCGATATAAACGCCATCGCTTTCCCGCGGAGATCATCGCCCATGCGGTATGGCTCTATTATGGGTTCCCGCTCAGCTTACGCGATGTCGAAGATTTGCTGGCCGAACGTGGCATCAACGTCTCATTTCAGACTGTCTCGGAATGGGCGGCGAAATTCGGCTTGGAATTTGCGCATCAGCTTCGGCGGCGCTCACGAGGCCACTTTGCCGACAAGTGGCAACTCGACGAGATGGCTGTGGCGATCAAGGGTAAGAAATACTGGCTGTGGCGCGCCGTCGATGCGAATGGTTACGTCCTCGACGTCCTGCTGCAAAGCCGAAGGAACAAGGCAGCTGCCCTGCGTCTGATGCGAAAGCTGCTCAAGGGCCAGGGTACCGCCCCGCGCGTGATGGTGACCGACAAGCTGCGTTCCTATTCGGCTGCAAAGGCCGAGTTGATGCCAGGCGTCGAGCATCGCTCACACAAGGGATTGAACAACCGAGCTGAGAATTCTCATCTGCCGCTACGGCGGCGAGAGCGACGTATGATGCGGTTCAAGTCCGCACGACAGTGCCAGCGTTTCGTCTCAACTCACGGCCAGATCGCCAATCTTTTTCTTCTTCACCGGAAATACCTGACCGCCGCCGACCATCGCCACCTTCGCGCTCAAGCCATCTTGACCTGGCGAGAAATCGCTTCGCCGATCGACCGGTGAAATTCAGCCTC
>NZ_BAAJNQ010000055.1:0-972 GCF_054558365.1 Rhizobium sp. No.120 | reverse complement strand
GAGGAGGACTTCATGCGTGCATCCAGCATTCTCAGATATTCCGCGGCTTTTTCCCTTGCGATAGCCGCAGCCGGATTTGCTGCCACTGCGGCCAATGCCGCTGACAAGATTTCCATCATGGTGGGCGGTTATGAGAAGCAGATCTATCTGCCGGCCAAGCTTGCCGAAGGGCTTGGCTATTTCAAGGAACAGGGGCTGAACGTCGAGCTTCTGAACGAGCCTGCGGGCGTCGATGCGGAAAATGAAATGCTGGCAGGCGCCGTCCAGGGAGTCGTCGGCTTCTACGACCATTGCATCGATCTTCAGGGCAAGGGCAAGTTCGTCGAATCCGTCGTGCAGTTCAGCCAGGCGCCGGGCGAAGTCGAGCTGGTGTCGGCCAAACATCCGGAAATCAAATCCGCCGCCGATTTCAAGGGCAAGAGCCTCGGCGTTACTGGCCTAGGTTCGTCGACCAACTTCCTGACCCAGTATCTGGCCATCAAGGCAGGCCTGAAGCTTGGGGAGTTCACTTCCGTTCCGGTTGGTGCCGGCCAGACCTTCATCGCTGCCATGCAGCAGGATGCCATTCAGGCCGGCATGACGACCGAGCCGACGGTCTCGCGTCTCCTGAAGACCGGTGAGGCCAAGGTTCTGATCGACATGCGCACGATGGACGGAACAAGGGCCGCTCTGGGCGGAACCTATCCGGCCGCGTCCCTCTACATGCAGGAATCGTGGGTCAAGGATCACAAGGAGGAGGTGCAGAAGCTTGCGAATGCTTTCGTCAAGACGCTGCATTTCATCAACACGCATTCGGCAGCCGAGATTGCCGACAAGATGCCGAAAGACTTCTATGTGGGCGACAAGGAAGGCTATGTGAAGGCGCTTGAAAACGGCAAGGCCATGTTCACGCCCGATGGCGTGATGCCGGAAGATGGTCCGAAGACCGTTCTTGCCGTGCTTTCGGAGTTCTCCAAGAACGTGCAGGGCAAG
>NZ_BAAJNQ010000054.1:0-1053 GCF_054558365.1 Rhizobium sp. No.120 | reverse complement strand
TAGAGTCTGTCAGCGTTAATTGGAATCTTTCGGGATTCCTTAGCGGATGAATTTGTGATTCAAGATCATTGCTGGATAGGAGGCCAGCAATGATGGTGCGACCTCTTTCTGTGGATTTGCGAACGCGCATAGCAGCAGCGTTAAAGGATGGCATGACGGTTCGTGCAGCCGCGGAGCGGTTCGGGATATCGGCGGCGACGGCGGTGCGGATCGGACAGCGCGCTCGTTCGGGCAAAGGCTTGCTGCCGGCCAAGATCGGCGGCTATGTCAAGCCGACCCTGAGAGATGCGGCAGCAGACGCGGTGCGCCAGCGGCTGCAGGCCAAGTCCGACTGGACGGTGCGGGCGCTATCGGCGGACCTGAAGGCTGCGGGGATCAACGTGTCCCATGACACGGTTT
Source organism: Rhizobium sp. No.120 (assembly GCF_054558365.1). Taxonomy (NCBI): domain Bacteria; kingdom Pseudomonadati; phylum Pseudomonadota; class Alphaproteobacteria; order Hyphomicrobiales; family Rhizobiaceae; genus Rhizobium; species Rhizobium sp. No.120. The sequence continues at coordinate 654 of NZ_BAAJNQ010000054.1, read as the reverse complement.
GGCGGTTCCTTCGTTCTGAAGGCAAAACCTTTAAAAAAAACACTGGTGGCGAGCGAGCAGGACCGCCCGAAGGTGGCCCGGTTCCGGATGCGATGGAAGACCCATCAACACCGGCTTGATCCGGATCGTCTGGTCTTCATCGACGAGACTTGGGTCAAGACCAACATGACGCGCACCTGCGGCTGGTGTCAGCGGGGAGAGCCTCTCATCGCAAAAGTCCCGCATGGTCACTGGAAGACGCTGACCTTCCTGGCTGGCTTGCGCCGCGACAGCATCGTCGCCCCCTTCGTCCTCGATGGCCCCATCAACGGCATCGCCTTTACCGCGTGGGTTCGACAATGTCTGGCCCCCACCCTCAAGGCCGGCGATATCGTCATCCTCGACAATCTGGCAAGCCACAAGGGAAAGCTGGCCCGCGATGCGATCCGGGAGGTCGGTGCACGTCTCTTCTTCCTGCCGCCCTACAGTCCAGACCTCAATCCTATCGAGATGATGTTCGCCAAGCTCAAGACACTTGTCAGAAAGGCCGACGAACGAACCGTCGAAACAACATGGAAACGCATCGGACAACTCCTTAAGGCGTTCTCTCCTCAAGAGTGCTCAAACTACCTCAGGCATGCAGGATATGGTGCAGAATAAGTCTGACAGACTCTA
>NZ_BAAJNQ010000053.1:0-1112 GCF_054558365.1 Rhizobium sp. No.120 | reverse complement strand
GCAAGGGTGACGGGGCGCTGCGACGACATGATGATCCTGCGTGGCGTCAACGTCTTTCCGACGCAGATCGAGGAGCAGATCCTCAAATGCCGGGGGCTTGCACCGCACTTCCAGATCGAACTGACACGGGCTGGCCGCATGGACACCATGACCGTTCATGTCGAATCTACGCTGGAAGCGGCAGACGAGGGCGCGCGAAACGTTTCGGCAAGCGAGCTTACCCATCATATCAAAAGCGTGATCGGCGTCTCCACGAAGATTTTCGTCCACGCGCCGGGCGGCGTTGCCCGCTCGGAAGGAAAAGCAAAGCGGGTCGTCGACAACCGCCCGAAAGAATGAAACGCCGGGATAGTCCGGCACCGGTATGACTGTGGTATAGGGAGGGCGACCGTCCTTCCACCAGGTCAAGACCCCGGAATGAGCAGAGCAGGATCATATGGCACGCACGCGCGCAGTCGACTTCGAGGAAAAACAGCGTGGCATCCTGGCGAGTGCCGCGGCCGTATTCGCCGAGGTGGGCATGGAGAAGGCTTCCATGTCGATGATCGCTTCGCATGGCAATGTCTCGAAAGCCCTGCTCTATCACTACTATCCCGGCAAGGACGCGCTGATCTTCGACATCGTGCAAACGCATCTGACGGAGCTCGAAGGCGCGATCGACGCAGCCGACCGAACCGATGTGACGCCACAGGAGCGGCTGCGCCTGCTGGTGAAAGCCGTGTTGAAGAGTTATGAGGGACGGGACAACGAGCACAAGGTGCAGCTCAACGGCACGCATGCGCTATCGCAGGAACAGCTGGCGGAATTGCGGACGATCGAGCGGCGCATCGTCAAGCGCTTTTCCAGTGTCATCGAGGACCTCAATCCGGATCTCAACAAGGACAGGCCGTTGTTGATGCCGGTCACCATGTCGCTCTTCGGCATGATGAACTGGGTCTATATGTGGTTCCGGCCAAACGGACCGATCAGCCGCGACGAATATGCCGACATTGCCACCACTCTCATCCTGGAAGGGGTCAAGGCCGTCCGTTGATGTCACGCGCCAGTCGTCGCGCGTCAGTCGTCGCGCCTCAATCGCCAAGCTTCATCCGCTCGAGAATAAGCGGATCATA
>NZ_BAAJNQ010000052.1:0-1290 GCF_054558365.1 Rhizobium sp. No.120 | reverse complement strand
GCCGCGGCATTCTGCGATACCGTTTCCATGGCCGAGCGGAGTTTGGAGGCAGCGCTGTTGAAATCCAACCGGAGCTTCTCCAGCGTCGGCAAGAAGGGCGTGCTGAGCTGCTGGGTAAGATCGCCGTCTGCAAGTGCTTGTAGAGCGGATGCGAGCTGGTCGACGTTTTCGACGCGTTTCGTGACATCCGTCGCGAACTTGACGACCTTGAAGACCTTGCCGTTCATGTCGAAGATCGGATTGTACGAGGCTTGTATGTAGACCTTCTTTCCGCCCTTGCCCAGCCGCATGAACTCATCAGCAACAAACTCTCCTCCCGCCAACCGGATCCAGAATTTGCGGTAGTCGTCGCTGTGGATGTAGGCGGATTCGCAGAAGATCGAGTGATGCTTTCCCTTGATTTCGGACAGCTGGTATCCGAGGGTGCTGAGAAAGTTCTCGTTGGCTGTCAGGATTTCGCCCGCAGGTGTGAATTCAATCACGGCTTGAGCGCGCGACAGCGCATCCAGTTTTCCGGCATCCTCGGCACTCTTCAGCTTTTGGGTCGTAATATCAGTTGCAAACTTGACGACCTTGTAGGGCTTACCGCCCTTGAAGACGGGGTTGTAGGAGCCCTCGATCCAGATTTCCCTGCCGCCTTTGCCAATGCGCTTGTATTGACGCTGGTCAAACTTGCCAGCGGCCAGATCGCTCCAGAACTGGCGGTATTCGGCGCTCGAGGCCTCGGCTGGATCGACGAACATCCGATGATGTTGGCCCACGATTTCGCTCAGCTCATAACCGAGCGCCGCGCAAAAGTTCGCATTAGCGGACAGAATTTTTCCCGTGAGATCGAACTCGATGATCGCTTGCGACTTGCTCATTGCGGCGAGCACGGCCCCGGCGTCGGACGAGAACCCCAAAGACATAATACCCAAGATGCGCTCCATGTCTGCCGAGGGCTCGTGTCCGCCGATCAGGTTCTGTTGGACTTAGAGGCCGTGGCTTTCGGTTACAGGTCAGCCGGCTGATCGATATTGTGACAACCCTTCCTCCCGGCGCCCCTATTTCTAGGGTCAAACACCCAACGAAACCTTAATTTCGGTGGGCGCGCATGAGCATTCGCTCAGCAGGTGTACATTCTGCTCAAGTCCAACCCCCTCAAGGTTGCAAAGCGCGTTCGAAGGCCGCCTCGCTGAGGCAGCGAACGCGATCACACCACTTCCGTCGAATCGTAAGCTAGGAAATTAGCCCGCGTCGGATCGCCTCAGCGATCGCGTGAACGCGATTGTCCGCACCGAGCTTCCGGAT
>NZ_BAAJNQ010000051.1:0-1310 GCF_054558365.1 Rhizobium sp. No.120 | reverse complement strand
GCCGTCTGGAATACGACAATGGATGAGCACAATTATCTCGTGCGCCGCTGGATGCAGCTGGTCGGCAGCAGAGGAGACCGAGGCCAATGACAGCGACACATCTTGGCAAATCGATTGCGCAACTGTCCGTCCTGATCCAGTCCGGCAGTCTCGATCCCGTCGCGCTGGCCGAGGAAAGCCTGGATGCCATCCGAACCTACAAGGATCAGGCGATCTTCACGCGGCTGTTGGAAACGCGCGCGAAGGAAGAGGCGGCAGCTTCGTCGCGACGGCTGCGCGAGGGGCGTTCGCGCGGGCTACTGGATGGTATTCCCGTTGCCTGGAAAGATCTGTTTGCAATTGGCGGGCTGCCGACCACAGCCGGGTCGATCGTGCTTGCGGATGCAGAGCCCGCGCAGGACGATGCCGATGTCGTCAAGGCGCTGAAGGCTGCCGGCATGATTGCCGTCGGTCGGGTCAATATGAGCGAGTTCGCCTTTTCCGGCCTCGGCCTCAATCCACATTACGGCACGCCGCTAAACCCGCTGGCGACGGATGTCGCGCGCATTCCGGGCGGTTCGTCCTCAGGGTCTGCCGTCGCGGTTGCGGCAGGTCTCGTGCCGGTTGCGATCGGCACGGATACGGGCGGCTCGGTGCGCATACCGTCTGCTTTCAATGGCCTTGTCGGCTATAAGGCAAGCCATGGCCGCTATAGCATGCGCGGCGTCTTTCCACTGTCGACTAGCCTCGATTCGCTCGGTCCGCTGTGCCGCAGCGTCCAGGATGCGATCTGGGTCGATGCCGCAATGCGTGGGCGCTTTGTCCCCGAGGGAGAGCGTACCGAAGCCGCCGGGCTTTCCATCGTAGTGCCGACAAATGTCGTCATGGATGATGCGCAGGATGGTGTTCTTGCAGCTTTCGAGGCGACGCTGGCAAGATTGAGTGCCGCTGGCGTTAAGATCCGACGAGCTGCCTTTCCAGCTTTCGAAAGGCTCTTTGAGCTGATGGCCGAGTATGGGCCGCTGGTTACTGCCGAGGCCTTCGTGCTGCATCACCGCCGTCTGGCAGGACCGGAAGCCGCTTCCATGGATCGGCGTGTCGTCGCGCGGACACGCCTCGGAGAGAAGACGACGCTGGTCGGCTATCTGGAAACGCTCAAAGTGCGCGAGCAATTGGTCAAGGAGGTTGCCGCGACGCTTGCGCCGAACGAGTTCATCGCCTATCCGACGGTTGCTCATGTTGCGCCGGCGCTTGGCCCCCTGGAAGCCGATGACGAGCTGTTCGTAAAGATCAATGGCAGAACGCTGCGCAATACGGCAATCGGCAATTTT
>NZ_BAAJNQ010000050.1:0-1402 GCF_054558365.1 Rhizobium sp. No.120 | reverse complement strand
GATGTTGGAGTGGACGGCCCCTGAACGGCATCGAAATGTGCCAGAATGAGCTGTTAAGATCTCAATCGAAGGGGCCGCCCATGAACAAGATTATTCGTATTGGCATGGATACGTCAAAGCATGTCTTTCAGTTGCATGGCGTGAATGCCGGGGAGAAGCCGGTCTTGCGTAAGAAAATGCGACGTAAGGAGATGATCGACTTCTTCACCACCTGCCCGCCAACTTTGGTCGCGATCGAGGCCTGTGGTGGTTCGCATCATTGGGCGCGCTTACTCGCCTCATTTGGACATGAAGTAAAAATGATCGCGCCACAACTCGCCAAGCCATATATCAAGCGGAACAAGAATGACGCTGCCGATGCCGAAGGGCTGTGCGAGGCGATGAGCCGCCCAACGATGCGGTTTGTTCCGGTTAAGACAGTTGATGAGCAAGCAGCACTCATGCTGATCAGCGTCCGTACCCGTCTGATAGCTAACCGAACCCAACTCGCCAACGCAATCCGGGGTTACGCCAATGAATTCGGCATTTCTGCAGCTAAGGGGCTAGCACATATTCCGATGCTGCTCGAAAGGGTAAAAGTTGAGAAAACTGTGCCAGAGCTCGCACAGGAATTGTTCATGAGCCAGGCCGAGGAATACGCTGAACTGGAGAAGAAGATTGCGGATGTTGAGGCCAAGGTAAAGGCATGGCAGCGTAACGACGAACGCAGCATACGTCTCAACACCATTCCCGGCATTGGACCAATCGGTTCGGCTCTTTTGATAATGAAGACTCCCGCTCCAGAACTCTTCAAATCTGGTCGCCAGTTCGCAGCTTGGATAGGGCTGACGCCGAAAGATCACTCGACCGGCGGCAAGCTGCGGCTCGGTGGTATCACGCGAGCCGGCGATGAAGCTCTGCGGGCCATCCTGGTGAATGGAGCAACCGCTGTCATTCATCACGCGCGGCGATCTGGCAAGGCTTCTCGATGGTTGGCGGAACTGCTTAAGCGCAAGCCGCCTAAACTGGCAGCTGTCGCACTCGCCAACAAGATGGCGCGCATAGCTTGGAAGCTCATGGTCTCTGAAGAGACGTACAGCGCGCAATCAGGACCGGCTTCGACGGGATGCGCCACATGAAGATTGGGAAGCAAGACCAGGGGTATCCTGATCTTCACCACGTGTTGGCAATACTACAACTTGCAAGATAATAGCAGATGGTGTGATCGATCGATCCGGGACATAGGATACCCCGGGATTCCCATTGGCCCGTCAAGGCCGCCTTGATGTTTGGGACCTGTGTCGCGGAAACCATCTTGGCCAGCGTTCATGTGCGAACGCAACAACAGGCCGGACATATGAACGCAAGCGATCAGATCAAATTATTTCGAAATATCTTGCGAGTCGGGGGCCGTCCACATATG
>NZ_BAAJNQ010000049.1:0-1525 GCF_054558365.1 Rhizobium sp. No.120 | reverse complement strand
ATCAGCGGCTTGGTGTCAATTGGTCTAATGGGCCGCAGGTTCGAATCTCAAGAGCATAAGCCTATCGCCGCACCTCGTGCTGACTATAGAGCGATTTCAGTTTAGCCCGCTGGGGACTCGACATGTTTTGAGGGAAGTCGCTCCATGCCCAGAACATCGCAATCCTTTCCAGCTGAGTTGGATTAACAAATCCGTACTGAAATACGCCGACTGGTCCGACAGCAAAACCCTCCCGGCTGTAGTCGGTGTCATCGAACCAGCTTTGTGCCGTAACGGCGTCGAATATTCGATTTAGGATTTCAATTTCCCTTTGCGACAGTTTACCTCGCGCGAGACGTTTCATCCTTTCCATGATGGTTCCCGCGGCGAGCCTGTTCCAAGATCGATGCACACTCTTGATGAGCCCCCTCCGCTTGTCCTCGATGGGTGATGGCGGTTCTTTTTGGCGACGCCCATTATCTAACGGACAGTTTGAAGGCGGCGGGGCCGATCTCGCTCGATCCGCAGCGCTTTTAGGAGCGCCGCCGTTTCCAGCCGGCCAGCAACATCACCGCATGTGATCGGTCGAAAGACCGTTTGGGTTTTCTCGCTGATCGGACACTTGAATTTATGTGGACGACTGGCCATCGTCACGACCAAAGGTGTAGCGAGGAAAAGCCAACGCTCAGTATGGCAGCCGTGATAGCTAACAAGACGCTGGCCTGAACGAGCGCGGATAGCGACCGCCGCAACATGGTTGAAGAAAGAACATCAGTCATTTTAGCTCCTTTATTATAATTATTTTCTAAGGAAATCGTACAATATCACGTTTCATGAAAAATTATCATAATATTTCTATTTATTTAATTTAGCGATAGTTTGCTGATTTGGCAGCGTTCTTGGCGGAGTTCCAAAGGGTCTCCATCGGCCGGACCGAGGGTTCCGGTCCGAAACTGGGCGCTTCAGGATCGCCCTTAAGATCGGCGGCACCTAATCCTCCCTTCGAAGCTCCTGATTGTTCTCAACGCGATCCTTTATGGGCGCACCTTATTGGCCGATCCCGCTCGTGGCGGCATCGTTAAGAAGAGTGGTCAATGCTGTGACGAGCTGGGCGTGAACGAAAGGCTTCTGAAGCAAGACGCTATTGGGAACGCCCCGGGCTGCCCAGTCTTGGGCGCTGTCGCCAGTCATATAGATGACCGGCATGACTGGCTGCAGTTCCCGAGCTCGCCGCGCCAAATCCCAACCGTTTGCCTCTCCTGGCATCCTGATATCGGTTAAAACGGCGCAAAAACGGGCCGAGTCCTCCTCCAAGGCAAGGATAGCCTCGTCCGCATTCGATAGCGCGAGATGCTCGAAGCCCGCTTCCCTCACGATATCCTCGAGATCAACTTTGATAAGGAATTCATCTTCAGCAATAAGGACAAGCAGCTGACGCCCGTCTCCGCTGATGATTCTCGGAGATTTCTCGGCGGAATCATCGACCATGAGCGAGTCCTGTACATGCAGGCTGGAGCCCTTAGCCCTCAGCCGCCAGCGCCTACGC
>NZ_BAAJNQ010000048.1:0-1532 GCF_054558365.1 Rhizobium sp. No.120 | reverse complement strand
ACGATCTTCAATGCCGAACCGCGCGTCAATTACGATCGCATCATGCTGTCGCCGGTCCTGTCCGGGGAGAAGGACTACGAGCAGATCATCATCCACGGTGACGGCTGGTACATCAAGCACGGCATCACCCTCTACAAGGGGCATAAGATCGTCGCCATCGACCGGGCGGCAAACACCGTCACCTCCGATCACGGCGTCATCGAGAGCTACGACAAGCTGGTGATCGCCACCGGCTCCGTTCCCTTCATCATCCCCGTTCCAGGCAAAGACCTTCCCGGCGTCATCACCTATCGCGATCTGGACGACGTACAGGCCATGCTGCTCGCCGCCCAATCGCGCGAAAAGGCCGTTGTCATTGGCGGCGGCCTGCTTGGCCTCGAGGCGGCGGCGGGCCTTGCCCAGCGCGGCATGGATGTCACCATTCTCCATGTGCAGCCGACGCTGATGGAGCGTCAGCTCGATCCCGCCGCCGGCTACCTCCTTCAGAAGGCGGTCGAGGAACGCGGCATAAAGGTCATCTGCAAGGCCAATACGAAGGCCATCATCGGCGACGGCAAGGTCGAGGGTGTCGAGCTCGACAATGGCACGATCGTGCCAGCGACCCTGGTCGTCATGGCAGTCGGCATCCGGCCGAATGTCGGCCTGGCAAAGGAAGCCGGTCTTGCGGTCAATCGCGGCATCGTCGTCGATGCCGGCATGCAGACTTCCGATGGCAATATCCTTTCCCTCGGCGAATGCGCCGAGGTCGGCGGCATGGTTTACGGCCTGGTTGCGCCTCTTTATGAGATGGCTCGCGTTGCCGCCGCGCGCCTGGCCGGCAACAACGAGCCGGAATTCGTGCATTCCGACACGCCCACCAAGCTCAAGGTTACCGGCATTGACCTTTATTCGCTTGGCGATTTCGCCGATGGCGACGACCGGCAGGAAATCGTGCTGCGCGACGCGACTGCCGGCGTCTACAAGCGCCTGGTGCTGAAGGACAACCGCATCATCGGCACGGTTCTTTATGGCGAAACATCCGACGGGGCATGGTTCAATGATCTGAAGAAGAGGGCCGTCGATATTTCCTCGATGCGTGACACGCTGATTTTCGGCCAGGCCTATCAAGGAGGAACTCCGCTGGACCCTATGGCGGCCGTTGCAGCCTTGCCGGATGATGCGGAAATCTGCGGCTGCAACGGCGTCTGCAAGGGCAAGATTACCTCGACTATCACGGCCAAGAGGCTTTCATCGCTCGATGACGTGCGCGCCCACACGAAGGCCTCGGCCTCCTGCGGCTCGTGCACCGGCCTCGTCGAGAAGCTAATGGTGCTGACCTTGGGCGATAGCTACAATCCCGCTGCCGTCCAGCCGATGTGCTCATGCACCGAGCTCGGTCATGACGATGTCAGACGGCTCATCAAGGCCAAGGGTCTGAAAACCATTCCGGCCGTCATGCAAGAACTCGAATGGAAGACCTCCTGCGGCTGCGCCAAGTGCCGCCCGGCGCTCAACTATTATCTCGTCTGCGACTGGCCGGACGAATATGCCGA
>NZ_BAAJNQ010000047.1:0-1574 GCF_054558365.1 Rhizobium sp. No.120 | reverse complement strand
AGTTCGGGCAGGACATCGAACAGATCGCCAACGAGACCGTAATCGGCGACCTGGAAGATCGGCGCTTCCTCGTCCTTGTTGATCGCGACGATCACCTTCGAGTCCTTCATGCCGGCCAGATGCTGGATGGCGCCAGAAATGCCGCAGGCGATGTAGAGGTCGGGGGCAACAACCTTGCCGGTCTGGCCGATCTGCCAGTCGTTCGGCGCATAACCGGCATCGACAGCAGCACGGGAGGCACCGATGGCAGCACCCAGCTTGTCGGCGATCGGAAGGATCACCTCTTGGAACTTCTCCGACGAGCCGAGTGCACGGCCGCCCGAGATGATGATCTTGGCAGACGTCAGTTCCGGACGATCCGACGAGGACAGCGCATCCTTGACATGAGTCGAGAGACCCGGGTTCGCGGCGGCCGAGATGGTCTCGACCGAAGCGCTGCCGCCCTCACCGGCTGCGGCGAAAGAGGCGGTGCGAACCGTGATTACCTTCTTCGCATCGGACGACTTTACCGTCTGGATGGCATTGCCCGCATAGATCGGACGCTTGAACGTGTCGGCAGAGACGATCTCGACGATTTCCGAGACCTGCGCGACATCGAGCAGGGCAGCAACACGCGGCAGCACATTCTTGCCGACCGAGGTCGCAGCCGAGACGATGGCGTCATAGGAGCCGGCAAGCGACACGATGAGCGCTGCCAGCGGTTCGGCGAGGTTGTTGCCGAGGCTTGCATCGTCGGCGAGCAGGACCTTCGTCACGCCCGAGAGCTTTGCAGCCGCATCGGCCGCAGCCTTGGCACCAGAGCCGGCGACGAGCACATGCACGTCGGAACCGATCTTCGATGCTGCCGTCAGCGCCTTGGCGGTCTGGTCGGAAAGGGTTGCGTTGTCGTGATCTGCCAGAAGAAGAATGGCCATGGTTGTGTTCTCCCTTGATTCCTTCGGTTCATGCCCTTGTCCGAAAACCGGTTCCCACTTTTCGGGGCATGAACGCCTTAGAGCACGCCGGCTTCGGTCTTGAGCTTTTCGACCAGCTCGGCGACCGACTTAACCTTGACGCCTGCCTTGCGGCCCGACGGCTCCTCGGTCTTCAGCACCTTCAAGCGCGGGGCGGTATCGACGCCGAAATCGGCCGGCGACTTCTTGTCGAGCGGCTTCTTCTTCGCCTTCATGATGTTCGGCAGCGAAGCATAACGCGGCTCGTTGAGGCGCAGGTCCGTCGTGACGACGGCCGGAAGCTTGACCGCAATGGTCTGCAGACCACCGTCGACTTCGCGCGTCACCTCGGCCGAACCGTTGCCGATCTCAACCTTCGAGGCAAACGTCGCCTGTGGCCAGCCGAGCAGGGCCGACAGCATCTGACCGGTCTGGTTCGAATCGTCGTCGATCGCCTGCTTTCCGACGATGATCAGGCCAGGCTGTTCGGCTTCCGCGACCCCCTTGAGGATCTTGGCGACGGCGAGCGGCTCGACGGCATCATCAGTCTCGACCAGGACGGCGCGATCCGCGCCCATGGCGAGCGCCGTGCGCAAGGTTTCTTCCGCCTTGGCCGGACCGACGGAGACGACCACAACTTCC
>NZ_BAAJNQ010000045.1:0-1655 GCF_054558365.1 Rhizobium sp. No.120 | reverse complement strand
TGGCTCTGACTCAGTTTTGCTGCTGTCTCGGATGAAAATTCTGCTGATTCACCGGAGGATCAGCTCATGCAACAGCGGTTTCCGATCGCGAGCCTCGCACCATCTGGCTTTGCAGTCGATGAGGTTGAAGTTGTCGCGGACAGTGTTCGAGTTCGGCTGCGACCACGCCATCTCTCGGCAGTTTGTCCGGACTGCGGGCGTATGAGCCGCAGAATTCAAAGTCAGTATATGCGCCGGCCTTCGGACCTTCCCCTCAGCGGTCGGCGCGTTGAACTAAGGATTGTGGCGCGCCGCTTCTGGTGCGATGCAGTTCTTTGTGGAAGGCGTATCTTCTGCGAGCAGTTCGACAAGGACGTTCTGACTCGCTATGGCCGTCGCACTCAGCGGCTCGAGACGATCATCCATCACCTTGGCTTGGCGCTCGGAGGCAGGCCTGCTTCTGCGTTCGCCCATCGCCTGATGATGCCGGTGAGCAATGATACGCTGCTGCGGGTAGTTCGCCGCCGGACGGCTGATCAGCATGGCGACCTCAATGTCATCGGCATTGATGACTTTGCCTTCAGGCGCGGTCAAACCTACGGAACAATCATTTGCGACCTGGAGCGGCGCAGGCCTGTCACTCTTTTGCCAGATCGCGCGTTGGATACATCCCGATTGTGGCTCGCCAAGCATCAGTCGATATCGATCGTCGCTCGTGATCGTGGCGGCGGCTACGGCGAGGCCATCGCGAAAGCCTTACCCGACGCCGAGCAGATCGCGGATCGTTGGCATCTGATGGAGAACTCTAGCCGGGCCTTCCTCGATGCTGTCGGCAAGTCTATGCGGCAGATCAGACAGGCAGTGGGCAGCAATGTCGTTGACCCGAAGCTTCTGACATACGCTGAGAAGCTCCAGTATGAGGGATATCTACGCCGCCAGGAATCGAACGAGGCGATCCGCGAGTTGTCGAAGAAAGGGACCTCCATTCGACAGATCGTGCGTCAGACCGGCCACAGCCGAAAGCTTGTCCGAGACGTCTTGCGGGGACAGCGTCTCGATGTGTTCCGCACACGGCCCAGCTCTCTGGATAGCTGGCTGCCTTGGCTCAACGGGCGTTGGGAAGAAGGGGCGCGAAACGCATTGGCGCTCTGGCGGGAAATGAAAACAAAAGGCTTTCCGGGACAAAGCGGTGTCATCTCGCAATGGGCTCAGCGCCGGCGTCTTGCAGAAAAAGCCAATCAGAGTGGTCTCGCCAGAACGCCATCGGCACGGGTGATCGCTCGGCTGATGACCACTGCACGTGATGACCTGGCAAAAGCTGAAGCCATTTTGGTAGCGGCGATTGAAGTGAACGTACCTGAGCTGGTAGTAGCGCGCACAGCTATTGGTGACTTCCAATCCATGATCCGCTCGAAGAACGCGCGGAAGCTCGACGAATGGCTTGTTGCTGCAAAGGACAGTCTGGTGGGCTCGTTTGCCGGCGGCGTCGCAAGAGACCTCGCCGCCGTCAGAAACGCGATCATCTCCCAATGGTCAAATGGGCAGACTGAAGGCCAGATCACGCGGCTGAAACTCATTAAGCGTCAGATGTACGGGAGAGCAAAACTCGATCTGCTGCAGGCGCGATTGGTAGGCATACGGTAGCCTTCCCGCTTCAGCAAAAGTGCGTCAGAGCC
>NZ_BAAJNQ010000044.1:0-1829 GCF_054558365.1 Rhizobium sp. No.120 | reverse complement strand
AAGATCCTACCACGTCTCAAAATCGGTTAAGGCGACGCCACCCCTTCCTTTGATCGACGCATAGCAACCCTTGGATTAAGCGTCCTTTGGAATGACGGCTCCTTCAGATCAGCGGTCGTTTCTGGTCTGGAAATAGCGCGCGGCTTGGACGCGCGTCGTCGATCTCTGAATTATCCATTGTAAAATCAAAAATTGAGCGTATACATGGGAAATCGACCATTGCTTGTGATGTCGTTCCAGAGCTTAATGCTCCCGTTGGATTTCCTTTCAAAAAATCGATCCCACCCCGCAAAGTATCGCGGGACCCACAACGATTGCCATGAAAGGAAATCGTTATGAATACTGGTACTGTGAAGTGGTTTAATTCCGTCAAGGGCTTCGGCTTCATCCAGCCTGATAACGGCAGCACGGACGTGTTTGTTCATATCTCTGCTGTTGAGCGCGCTGGAATGCGCTCGCTTTCGGACGGCCAGAAGATCAGCTACGACATCGTGCAGGATCGAAAGTCCGGCAAGAGCTCCGCTGATAACCTCCAGGCGGCATGACTTCGTCATTCACTCCGCTGACCACGGATGTACTGCCAGCTGAGCCGAATGACCGTGAAAGGTCGGGTCCATGCCCGGCCTTTTGCTTTTCTGAAAATTGAACTTAAAATGGCATTTGCCATAGCTCCGGTGACAGGATCGTTTTCGAGATCCTGCATTGCGATAACATCGAACTGCAGGATACGGGGCTCCTTCCGCCTTAGTGCTGGAAGCTCGCGGCGCTGCATCCTACAATATGTGCTTTGACAATGCGGATCTTTACGCATCGGCCAGGACGATATCTCAGTTCGGGTTCCGACCGCGCTTATATCGGGCCCACCGGCATTACACCCGGGGAATTCCGCTTGCAACGGCCGGGAAATGACAAGAGCCTGCCAAAACGGCGAGACAGGCGCGTCGCGGACGTCGATAGCTGTGTCATAGGAAGCACCGTCTCGGTGGACGGCCTTACCCAAACAAAAGGAGGACGCGATGTCTTCCAACGAATATTCCGCATGCGTTTCACGAAACCTGGTTCGAACGAGTACGTTCGGATATCGTGATCACGCGAATCTTTGCGCGCTCCTGGAAACCACCGTTGGCCAGGACGCACAGCGAAGGCTGTCGTTAGCGAGCATGACGGTGTTTCCCAATTTCGGCATTATTGGGAAAGTCCGCACGCCGACGGCCGGACAGAGCGTTTCGTCCCGCGGTGGTAAAGCGGTATCACAGGAAATGCCAATCCAAATTTAAGCAGTTAAGCAGTGCCGACTCTTATCCGGCGCGCGAGGAGAAACCCATGGCGAAAGGCCAAATGCGCAGCAACCGTGAGATCCGCAAGCCCAAGAAAGACAAAGCACCAGTAACGGCACCAGCCTCATCTGGCACACAAGTTAAGCTTGCAAGCGGCAACCCCGCAAATCTGAACAAGAAATAGCAGGCGGGCGCGCCACCAAGCCGATATTACTGCGAGCGGGCGCGCTGTCACACTCACGATTCGAGGAACCAATGATCAATCATACGCCCAGACAATCCGCGGAAAAGCTCTTTCGCGTGCCCCTCACCGAAGCAGGATCAAATGCCGAAAAGCTCCTGAACCTCCGAGAGAGGATGCAGCGGCGTAAGCGCGAGCTTCGAAAGACCGAACGCGAAATCCGAGACACTGCACGGGCAGAAGGTCAGCCTTCTTTCCAAACCCGGAGGACAACGACGTGATCGCTTTCGATTACGCACACGGAGCAGGGCTTTATGCGGGCAAAGCGACACGCGGACGCAACGGACTTCGTTACAGGCGTTTCGAAACGG
>NZ_BAAJNQ010000043.1:0-1913 GCF_054558365.1 Rhizobium sp. No.120 | reverse complement strand
TGAAAAAGCCCTTTAACCGCAATTTCACATGAGACGGCGAGGTCACCTCCAGGCGGCCCAGTGTCTGCTGATGTTAGATGGAGTAGCCTGTGACTATGGAAAATCTGGTTCTTACGGTGTCATGCAAGTCCACAAGGGGAATCGTTGCGGCGATCTCCGGCTATCTGACTGACAAGGGTTGTAATATCCTTGATAGCTCGCAGTTCGATGATCTTGAGACCGGCCGGTTCTTCATGAGAATTGGCTTCAAGTCGGAAACCGGTATCCCGGAGCGTGATATCCGCGAAGGCTTTGATGAGGTCGCAAAGCGACTTTCAATGTCCTACGAGTTTCATCAAGGAGATAAGAGGACAAAAGTCCTTCTTATGGTCTCGCGCTTCGGTCACTGCTTGAACGATCTCCTTTATCGCTGGAGGATTGGCGCGCTTCCGATCGACATCGTTGGTGTCGTCTCCAACCACTTCGACTATCAGAAGGTGGTCGTGAACCATGACATTCCGTTCCACCACATCAAGGTAACCAAGGCGAACAAGCCCCAGGCGGAAGCGCGTATGCTCGAAATTGTTGATCAAACGGGTACCGAGCTGGTTGTGCTCGCCCGCTACATGCAGATTTTGTCCGACCAGCTCTGCGCCAAGATGTCGGGCAGGATCATCAACATTCACCATTCCTTCCTGCCCAGCTTCAAGGGCGCAAATCCCTACAAGCAAGCGTACGAGCGCGGTGTGAAGCTGATTGGCGCGACTGCCCACTATGTGACGGCAGACCTCGATGAAGGCCCGATCATCGAGCAGGATACCGTTCGTATCACGCATGCCCAAAGCCCTGACGACTACGTGTCGCTGGGGCGCGATGTCGAAAGTCAGGTTCTGGCTCGTGCGATCCACGCGCACATCCATCATCGCACCTTTGTTAATGGCAATAGGACTGTCGTGTTCCCGGCCAGCCCCGGAAGCTACGCGTCCGAACGGATGGGGTAACCACCGATGACCGCAATCATTGATGGGAAACAGATCGCCGCCGCCATCGTAGCGCAGGTGAAGAGCGCAGGCGAAGCATTACATTCAAACACAGGCGTGCAGGCAGGTATCGCAGTTGTAATCGTTGGTAATGACCCTGCTAGCCATGCCTATGTCTCCTCGAAGGCTAAAATGGCCCACGAGTGCGGCTTCCTATCAATTAAGCACGAACTGTCGGAGGATACGAGCCAAGAAGAGTTGGCGACGCTCATCGAGTCACTCAACGATGACCCGCTCGTACACGGTATTCTCGTTCAGTTGCCTCTTCCAGGTCATTTGCGGTCAGACACGATCATTCGCGCCATTGCCCCGGCGAAGGATGTAGACGGTCTACATTTCGCGAACGCTGGCAGAATCGTAACAGGCGATCTCGATGGCGGGCTGGTTTCCTGTACACCGGCAGGTGCCATGGTATTCGTTCGCGATGTCCATGGCGACGACCTTACAGGGCTGCACGCTGTTGTGATCGGCAAGTCGAACTTATTCGGAAAGCCGATGTCAGCGCTGCTGCTGGAGGCCAATGCGACGGTTACCACGGTGCATAAGGGTACGCGCGATGTTCCCGGTCTTTGCAGAAACGCCGATATTGTTGTCGTTGCAGCGGGTCACCCTGGCCTTGTCAAAGCTGACTGGGTGCAGCCAGGTGCAACGGTTATCGATGTCGGGATTAACCGGATTGCCGCTCCCGAGAAAGGCGAAGGGAAGACGAAACTCGTCGGCGATGTTGCGTTCGAGGAAGTGGCGCGTGTCGCAGGTGCCATTACGCCGGTCCCCGGCGGCGTAGGTCCGATGACGATTGCTATGCTAATGGCAAACACTGTGATTGCTGCGTACCGGTTCGCCGGTTTGACCCCACCCAAGTTTGCAAGTCAGTGAAAACGCATGAGTGAGATT
>NZ_BAAJNQ010000042.1:0-2010 GCF_054558365.1 Rhizobium sp. No.120 | reverse complement strand
TGCTGCTGCCAACCAGACGTGGCCGCGAGTTCCTGATGAATCCGCAAGCCTTCTTCGATCGCGTCGCCACGGATTATCTCTATTCCTATGTCCACGCCACCGAGCGCAAGGAAAAGGTCCAAGCTCGGTTACCTTGGTGGCGCATGTTCCTCAATCTTCTCAATATCAAGACGAGAGAGGGCTGCACGCCATTGGAGGCCGTGAAGATCCTCTATCCAGACATGGCACCTCTGTCCGACACCGAAATGACCCTGGAAGCCTGGGAGCTAAAATCCGATCTCCAATATGGTGTCCTGCGGCGCCTGTGCTGGCTGGGCCTGCTTTATGAGGCACGAGAAGGGCTCACGCTTCTTCAAGACGGAGCCTTCCACAAGACGCCGCTTTGGTCCGCCTGCCTGCAGCTGGAATCAGATACACAAAGCGACATCGGCGTGCACTGACGATCTTTATTCCGCCGTTGGTTGCCTCAACAACGCTTTCTCTCGCCGCGCAATCACCGCCGGATCGTTCATGTAATCTGTCCTCGGCTTGCGGCCTCGCTTCTGATAGCCGTTGGCTGTGCTGCCGTCCCGAATGCCGAACATATGATCCGTCTGTCCGGTGCGGCGAGGGCCGCTCTTGCTCCGCTGCTGTTGTCGTCCAGCCTGCATCTCGGCGACGATTGACAGCATGTCGTCCAGACGCTTGTTGTCGACGACTTCCGGCCGATGGACCGACCGCAGCTTGTCAAAGGTTCTGTAGGGTAGGGCAAAGCTCTCGTGCATGATCTCGAGGCGACCGTCCGGATAATCGCAAACAATCACCTTTTGGCCGGCCAAGGGTCTGGAAACGTCGGTCGGATCGAGAATGAACAGCACCTTGTCGTAGCGTAGCGTCAAAGCCTGCGACAGCGTGCGGACTTCCTTGCGGCACATGGCGCCATCAAGGTTCTCGTGATCGGCCAACGGCCGGTGCATGTCCTTCGGATTGCGCGGCTGTTTGCCGAAACGTGCGTTGAAATCCGTAATGAACTCAGCCGCATAGCCGTTGGCTTCCTCGATCGTGTCGATGCCGCGAAGCCGCATCTCCTTGACCAGCCGATCCTGCAATGTCTGGTTCGCACGTTCCACACGGCCTTTGGCCTGCGGGGTATTGGCACAGATGATGTCGATGTTCAGCTCATAAAGCGCCCGGCCGAATTGTGTCAGGCCGCTCGTCCGGTCCTTCTCCGACGCATGGGTCGAACGAAAGACGCCGTGCTTGTCACTGTAGAAGGCCAGCGGTTTGCCCCATTGCTGCAGATAAGCCTTCGTCGCATGCAGATAGTCGAACGTATTCTCCGAGCCAGCAAAGCGAAGATGTAAGAGCTTTCCAGTGGCATCGTCGATATAGACGAGCAGGGCGCATTTGGGGCCGCGGTTCTCGAACCAACAATGATGAGACCCATCGATCTGCACCAGTTCGCCAAAGCAATCACGTCGGCCGCGTGGCTGGAAAATCCGTTTTTTGCGTTCTCTGCGCGAGACCCAGATACCAGCCTCGGTCATCCATTGTCGCAGCGTCTCCTTGGCGACAGAGATCCGATGCAGCTCGATCAGCTTCTCACGTGCTAGCGTCGGACCGAAATCCAGATAGCGTTCGCGGATCAGATCCAGCGCCGCATTGCGAAACGCCTCGCTATGGCGCCGGTTGCTCGGGCGCGATCGCTTCTTGGAAACAAGGCCAGCCGGACCATCCCGGTCATAGGCCTGCAGCAGCCGATGGACCTGACTTCGACTGAGGTCGAGCTGTTCGGCAGCCTGGACAACGCTCAGGCGTTCGTCGCGGATCTTCTGGATGAGTTCGAGGCGATGCAATTCTTTCTGCGACATGGTGATCATAAAGGACATGACGACTCCGACCGCTCATGGTCTCGACCAGGCTGAAGGTCGTCATCCTTGCTCCCGACGTTGGCTTTGACCAGTGCGTCGAGAGGCAAGACTGTCGCATCTCTAACTGGCCCAACTGTCGCATTACTAAATAGCCGCTACA
>NZ_BAAJNQ010000041.1:0-2779 GCF_054558365.1 Rhizobium sp. No.120 | reverse complement strand
ATTCGTCTGCTGGCGATAAGCAGAAGATAGCGCATTGCTGTGATATGTCCATCCTCGCGCGATCGCACACCGTGAGGAATTGGCCCAGGCAAGTAAGGAGCGCGCGGTTCCTAATAAGGCTTACGCTATCAACTTATTGGCAATCGGTACGGCGAGCGATCGCCTGCTACCGGGTGGCCGTGGCGGAATACAATCAAAGCGCGCAATATACGAATAGTGAAAACTAAACGTTGACGCCGCACCGTTTAGCCCGTATAGATCCGTTATCGATCTTTTGCTTGCCGAGCTTTGTCTACCGCGCGATTGGCACCGTGCTCTAAGCGAACTTCTCTTTCAAAAATAGTCGGTTTTACCTGCGTGGCATCCGCTTCGCAGTTCCTCACTCTATGCTTTGAAAGGGTTCATCATGACCACTGGCACAGTAAAATGGTTCAATTCCACCAAGGGCTTCGGCTTCATTCAGCCTGACAACGGTGGCGCTGACGCCTTCGTCCACATCTCGGCGGTCGAGCGCGCTGGGATGCGCGAACTCGTCGAAGGCCAGAAGATCGGCTTCGAGCTCGAGCGCGACATGAAGTCGGGCAAGATGTCGGCCACCAATCTGCAGGCTGCTTAAGTGATATCGGCTTCCCTTTGACCACGGATGTACTGGCATTGTCGGAAGCACGCTATCATCTGAGGCCAGGCAGTTCGCCTGGCCTTTTTCATTTCGGCCTATTGCCGACATCGGGGAACCCAATGACAGAGACATATAGTAAATCTCGCCAGCAGGCAGAGATCGCCTTCGGCAATGTCCAGACAGAGTTCTTTGCCAAGAATAATGCGATGGAGGAGCTCGAGTCGGCGGCGCAAGCACGCAATGCCAAGACTTTGCGGCTTCGAGAAGCTCGCCTCGCGAAGGAACAGGCCGAGCGGACGTCTGCAAAATCCACCCTGGTCGCCAAATGAGCAAAGGCAGGTTGGTCATCACGCCCGCCACCATTAGGATACGGATTTGACACGCCACGGAAATAAAGAACTTACCGATCGACGCGCAGCTGCCGCCGGCGCCAAGGCGTCCCTTCTCCAAGCGTACCGTGCCGCGAAAACAGCGGCCGAGCCTTCTCGACTTGCCAGGCAAGCCGAGCGGGTTTCGCTTGTCGAAGCTCGTGAAGCCCGCCATGTTGAACGGGACCGCTTGAAGCTTGTGGAGCGCACCCGGCTTGAGGCCGCAGCAGCGGCTGAAACCGAGGCGCGCAAGTCAGCCGAAAACATGCATCTCGCGCGGATTGTCGAAGACGAGGCCGCTCGCAAGGCCGAGCGAGACAGACGCTATGTCAATCGCAAGGCCAGGCAAGCGTAAGCCGTCAGGCGTCTTCCGTCCGACCAAGGATCTTTAGGACTGAGGCATCCGCGTCGAATTCACTCATGCTCTAGGAGCGACCGTGACCACTGATACAAAAGAACTACAGGCGATCAACACGGCTTGGCAAATCGCGATCCAGGAGATCCTGCGCATGGTCATCCGTGACATGTATCGCGCCGAGGGTGAGGCAGCGTTCAACACGCACATCAAGCGCATCGAAGAAGCGGCCGTCGATAGCATCTATACGGATCTAAGGCTCCGCGGCACGGACGAATGGACGGAAGTGCTGGTCAAGGAACGAGCCAGCAACTTCGTGACGACCCTTCTGACCTCCTTCACCTACGACCGGGCTTGATCAGGCGGCGCCAAAGGGCTGCGGTCTTTTTTGCTAATCAAGGAAAAAAATCATGTCGACAGACCAAAGCGGATCGCTTCCTGTTCCGAAAGAGAGAGTCGAGGCCAATTCGCGAGCCATTGTGGCATCGCTGACCCCGTCTCAGGTGCAAGCCCTGAAGCTCGCGAGAAGTGGAGATCTGCATTCTGCGGATGGCAGGTCTTGGACCCATCTTAACGCCGCCGTCACCTACGCAAGGTCGGATCGATTCAAAGAGCGTCCGATCAAAGTGAGGTCGTCCACCACGACGACGGTGGAGCGGCTAACGGAACTCGACCTCCTCAGGAACCTCGATGGAAGCAATGGGGAAGCACATTCGCCACGCACGATTACCATGGCGGGAAAGCTCTGGCTTCTCATGCACAAGTGACCCAGCTAAATTCGCCCTGCGACCTAACGGCAAGCGCACCATCTGCCGCCGAGATCGACTGCCAAACCTGTGGAGCATGCTGCTGTTTTTCATCCGAATGGCCAAGGTTCACGACAGAAGCCGACGATGACCTGGCTTTGATACCCCGTCACTATGTCGAAGCTGATCAGCGCGGCATGCGTTGCGAGGGATCGCGATGTTCAGCATTGTTGGGTGAGGTCGGGATAAACACGTCCTGTCTCGTGTACGAGGTGCGGCCAGACGTTTGTCGAGCTTGTGTTCCGGGTGACGAAGCATGCAGGATGGCGCGCGCCAAAGTCCGTTTCTAGCGTATGATGGAGGACCTAACTGCTGCGCGTATTCGTGACGGAGTTGGCTCAGGTTCGCTTAGCCGTCACGGACGACGGGGTGGTGTCTCTCATCGGAAATCAGTAGGCTACGGGCCTTTCCAGGCTCTGATAACCGATCCGCTTGGAACGACTGCCTTCACCAGCCGAGAAGCTAGGAAGCTGCCTTTTTCATTTGATCCTCCGGGAAAGCGGGTAATCTGGCGCGTCGTAAAGCGCTCGGATCTGATTGTGGTCGAAGCGCGCCTCATTTACTTCCAAAAGAGAGCCTCGCTGCTGCACGCCAGGCATGTCCTCGACCGCGAAGCGGAGTGCTTCGGCGG
>NZ_BAAJNQ010000040.1:0-4285 GCF_054558365.1 Rhizobium sp. No.120 | reverse complement strand
GATCGAGCTGATGGGGCTGTAGCTCAGCTGGGAGAGCACCTGCTTTGCAAGCAGGGGGTCAGCGGTTCGATCCCGCTCAGCTCCACCAAATCGATTGGTGTCGAGATTGACGGCATGTTGTCTTCTGAAGAAATAAAGGTTTTGCATCGGCCTTGGGCTGGATGCGTGTTCTGCATACATTGTGAAGAGAAGATTGATCTGGAGGCTTCCAGGTGTTTTGAGCGACCGCAAGGTTGTTTAAGGCGTCCGAGCCCGGTCTTTATGAAACCATGGATGGCCTAGCCGGCCTGAAATGGTGGAGAGATCGGAGGTAGGAAGGAAGCTTGTCGCTCTGGGTCGTCAGCATACACTGCGTAAGCAGTTTATCGCGTGTTGTTTGTGGTCCTTTTGGGCTGCGTCTGACGGACGACTGGATTACCGTTGCCTGACCGCGCGGTATCGGATCAAATCTCGAGAAGCTGGTCTTAAGGTATGGCCAGGCGCACGCTCGGCGTGTGCGCTTAAAGAATGGACCATACCGAACACGTCGATGGCATTGTTGATAGGCTGGGTTGTAAAAGGTAACCCGGTCTGTTGCTCGTTTCCTGACGGAAACGGCAACGAGATGATGAGCATTGGCAATGAGAACGATCAAGTGTCGTAAGGGTATTTAGTGGATGCCTAGGCATGCACAGGCGATGAAGGACGTGATACGCTGCGAAAAGCCGTGGGGAGCTGCGAATAAGCTTTGATCCATGGATCTCCGAATGGGGCAACCCACCTTAAATGCTTAGAAAATCTGAACTGTTGACTGACAAAATCCTGGCTCTTCGAAACTCTCGAGGAAAAGGGATCGAAGCCCGTTTGGGCTTTGCAAGGCCAAGGGCCGTCGCCGCTGATGCGGCGTAGGTTCGGCAGCCTGGTGGCTGGTTGGACACTTCAGGTTTCTAAGCATTGTTATGAGGTATCTTCACCTGAATAAAATAGGGTGTAAGAAGCGAACGCAGGGAACTGAAAC
Organism: Rhizobium sp. No.120; assembly: GCF_054558365.1. Taxonomy (NCBI): domain Bacteria; kingdom Pseudomonadati; phylum Pseudomonadota; class Alphaproteobacteria; order Hyphomicrobiales; family Rhizobiaceae; genus Rhizobium; species Rhizobium sp. No.120. Next base: position 3,288 of record NZ_BAAJNQ010000040.1, on the reverse strand, counting down.
ATCTAAGTACCTGCAGGAAAGGACATCAACCGAGACTCCGCAAGTAGTGGCGAGCGAACGCGGACCAGGCCAGTGGCAATGAGTGTTAAAGTGGAAGAACCTGGAAAGGTTTGCCGCAGAGGGTGACAGCCCCGTACGCGTAGATACACTTATTGTCCTAGAGTAGGGCGGGACACGTGAAATCCTGTCTGAACATGGGGAGACCACTCTCCAAGCCTAAGTACTCGTGCATGACCGATAGCGAACCAGTACCGTGAGGGAAAGGTGAAAAGCACCCCGACAAGGGGAGTGAAATAGAACCTGAAACTGGATACCTACAAACAGTCGGAGCCCGCAAGGGTGACGGCGTACCTTTTGTATAATGGGTCAACGACTTAGTGTAACAAGCAAGCTTAAGCCGGTAGGTGTAGGCGAAGCGAAAGCGAGTCTGAATAGGGCGATATAGTTTGTTGCATTAGACCCGAAACCGAGTGATCTAGCCATGAGCAGGTTGAAGGTTGGGTAACACCAACTGGAGGACCGAACCCGCATCTGTTGCAATAGATTGGGATGACTTGTGGCTAGGGGTGAAAGGCCAATCAAACTCGGAAATAGCTGGTTCTCCGCGAAATCTATTTAGGTAGAGCGTCTGGCGAATACTCCCGGGGGTAGAGCACTGGATGGGCTATGGGGACTCACCGTCTTACTGATCCTAACCAAACTCCGAATACCGGGAAGTACTACCAGGCAGACACACGGCGGGTGCTAACGTCCGTCGTGAAAAGGGCAACAACCCTAACCTCCAGCTAAGGTCCCCAAGTCATGGCTAAGTGGGAAAGGATGTGAGGATCCCAAAACAACCAGGATGTTGGCTTAGAAGCAGCCATCATTTAAAGAAAGCGTAACAGCTCACTGGTCTAGTCAAGGGTCTTTGCGCCGAAAATGTAACGGGGCTGAAGCCATGCACCGAAGCTGAGGATTCCTCTTTGAGGAGTGGTAGCGGAGCGTTCCGTAAGCTGATGAAGGGATACCCGTGAGGGGTCCTGGAGGTATCGGAAGTGCGAATGTTGACATGAGTAACGATAAAGAGGGTGAGAGACCCTCTCGCCGAAAGACCAAGGGTTCCTGCTTAAAGTTAATCTGAGCAGGGTTAGCCGGCCCCTAAGACGAGGCGGACACGCGTAGTCGATGGGAACCACGTTAATATTCGTGGGCCTGGTGGTAGTGACGGATTGCTTAACTTGTTCACACTTATTGGATTGTGTGGGCGGGGACGCGGTTCCAGGAAATAGCTCCACCGTATAGACCGTACCCGAAACCGACACAGGTGGTCAGGTAGAGTATACCAAGGCGCTTGAGAGAACTATGTTGAAGGAACTCGGCAAATTGCACGCGTAACTTCGGAAGAAGCGTGACCCTTATGTGCGCAAGCATGTGAGGGTGGCACAGACCAGGGGGTAGCGACTGTTTACCAAAAACACAGGGCTCTGCGAAGTCGCAAGACGACGTATAGGGTCTGACGCCTGCCCGGTGCTGGAAGGTTAAGAGGAGGGGTGCAAGCTCTGAATCGAAGCCCCAGTAAACGGCGGCCGTAACTATAACGGTCCTAAGGTAGCGAAATTCCTTGTCGGGTAAGTTCCGACCTGCACGAATGGCGTAACGACTTCCCCGCTGTCTCCAACATAGACTCAGTGAAATTGAATTCCCCGTGAAGATGCGGGGTTCCTGCGGTCAGACGGAAAGACCCCGTGCACCTTTACTATAGCTTTACACTGGCATTCGTGTCGGCATGTGTAGGATAGGTGGTAGGCTTTGAAGCAGGGACGCCAGTTCTTGTGGAGCCATCCTTGAAATACCACCCTTATCGTCATGGATGTCTAACCGCGGTCCGTTATCCGGATCCGGGACAGTGTATGGTGGGTAGTTTGACTGGGGCGGTCGCCTCCGAAAGAGTAACGGAGGCGCGCGATGGTGGGCTCAGACCGGTCGGAAATCGGTCGTCGAGTGCAATGGCATAAGCCCGCCTGACTGCGAGACTGACAAGTCGAGCAGAGACGAAAGTCGGTCATAGTGATCCGGTGGTCCCGTGTGGAAGGGCCATCGCTCAACGGATAAAAGGTACGCCGGGGATAACAGGCTGATGACCCCCAAGAGTCCATATCGACGGGGTTGTTTGGCACCTCGATGTCGGCTCATCGCATCCTGGGGCTGGAGCAGGTCCCAAGGGTTTGGCTGTTCGCCAATTAAAGCGGTACGTGAGCTGGGTTCAGAACGTCGTGAGACAGTTCGGTCCCTATCTGCCGTGGGTGTAGGAATATTGACAGGATCTGTCCCTAGTACGAGAGGACCGGGATGGACATATCTCTGGTGGACCTGTTGTCCTGCCAAGGGCATAGCAGGGTAGCTATATATGGAATGGATAACCGCTGAAGGCATCTAAGCGGGAAACCAACCTGGAAACGAGTGTTCCCTATCAGAGCCGTGGAAGACGACCACGTTGATAGGCCGGGTGTGGAAGTGCGGCAACGCATGAAGCTTACCGGTACTAATAGCTCGATTGGCTTGATCGTTCCCATTGCCCGTGCTCATCTCCCGCTGAATGCGAAGCATTCATGCGGCAATGAGTGTCCAAAGACGTGTTCAAATAAATAAAATCCAGCTTCTCAAAACGTCCATGCAAAAGCATGAACAGCAAGCTTCGGCCACCTGTCGCCTCGAACTCGAGGTGACCGTATGGCCGGCTGATGTCCCCTTCGAGCGGCAAGCGAGAAGGACAAGGCATATCAGCCACAAAGAAGCAACTTGTTGTCCGTGCCAAAGGCATGGACAACAAGTTGCGCTTTGCCGACCTGGTGGTTATGGCGGGGTGGCTGCACCCGTTCCCTTTCCGAACACGGCCGTGAAACGCCCCTGCGCCCATGGTACTTCGTCTTAAGACGCGGGAGAGTAGGTCGCTGCCAGGTCTGCTAATCGCAACTCAACGCTAAATCGATGAAATCGATTTATGCGTCACGCTAAATTGCTCAGCAATTTATGCCTCACAAAATCTTCTCGTCACACTCCGAAATACGGCCTAGCCGTGCTACAATAGGCCGCTAACGCGGCCTTTGCCGCTTCTCATAACGACTTCTTCTTCGAGATCCTGGAATAACAGGCATCTCGAAAGCAGGTGCGCTCCAAAAGGTGCCCACCTAACACACGATAAACCGCAACGCGGTTTACGCTGGTGACGCGGGGTGGAGCAGCCCGGTAGCTCGTCAGGCTCATAACCTGAAGGCCGCAGGTTCAAATCCTGCCCCCGCAACCAAT
>NZ_BAAJNQ010000039.1:0-6038 GCF_054558365.1 Rhizobium sp. No.120 | reverse complement strand
CATTGATCTCCTCCCGGGGATCGCGGAGAGAAAACCTCTGCCGTCATTGTCAGTACCACCCGCTGAATGAACTTGTCTAAAGGGATGGAAACGAAAGCGTGTCGCGATCTTTCAGATCTGCTTCATGCGAGGCTGGTCCTAAACATCATCGTGTTATCGCCGCGCCTTTTGGCCGTCGAGATAGCCGTGTTCAAAGGCTTTCGCGAGCACGCATCCTTCTGGATATGGATTCTCTTCATCTTGCGTCTCCCGCATGCCAGCGTCGCCTCCACGCTCGTAAGCCTCTCTGGATGCCACATCGGAGGTTTCCAGGTCCGGAGGGCCGATCGCTCCAGCGCTCATCGGATCAGGAAGCCGCAACCCCAGGCCGGCCGGGACGACAGGATTTTGGACGTGCATAGCTGTTTCCTCCATGTTGCGGAAAGCAGTCTGCGGCTGATGTTTCAAGCCAGCTCGCGCGGCTATCTGAAACTTCCGCCTTTGCAAGAGCCCTGCTACCGCTGAGGCGACGCCCACATTCTGGTAGGACAAGACGAGAGCGACGCTGATGCAACACTATCGCTCTCCATTTAAGGCTATTTCATGCGCGGGGCTTGCGTGATTTATCGTTTCCATTCTTGCTGGACGATGTCTTCGCATCATAGGTTTGCCCGAAATTAGTGCCTCCCAAGTGCCCGCCACCGCTTGTGTTCTTCACTTGGCGTAGCGCTCGCTGAAGGAGCTTCTCTGCATTTGTCTTCGTCATTATATTTCTCCAAAACAAAAAGGCCGGGGAATGCCCGACCTTTCCAAAGGTTCGCAATCCTGCAGTGCCAGTACATGCGTGGTCAAAGCAGGCACGAGCCGATTGCTGTTTGATTATGCAGATGCTGAGTTCTATTCAGCTTGCTATTACATGCGTCTCTTACCACTTCGTAGATGCAGGTGAGAATACGACTGATTCCAATAAGATGGGGTGTTATCCCGATCTCCTACGGTCATTCAATTCTGCTGCCAGTACATCCGTGGTCAGCTGGAATGAGTGACAAGCTTAAATCGCCTGAACATTGTCGGCTGAGCTTTTACCGGTTTTATGATCCTGGATAAGATCATAGCTAACCTTCTGACCGTCCTTCAGTGCGCTAATCCCGTCGCGTTCCAAGGCGGATATATGCACGAATACATCCGTGCTGGCGTCATCGGGTTGGATGAATCCAAATCCTCTGCCGGCATCAAGCCATTTTAGGGTGCCCGCGGCCATGGTGATTTCCTTTCGAAGCAATTGTAGTAGTTCCCGCAATACCTTGCAGGATCAGATCGATTATTTGAGCGGAAATCCGAGGGAGCCCTGTGGCTCTTGAGCGACATCACAAGCAATGGTCGACTTACCCAACATAGGCTCTATTTCTGATTTGGCAATGCGCGGACAGATTTAATCGACAAAGGGTGATTGTCGCCGACAGCCCGATCAACATCGGCGGAGAAGTCCTACAGGGCCAATCCCAATCTATTCCTTGCATCTAAAATATTGCCTGTTACCCTAGGGCGAGCGCCTCAACCGAAAGATAGATCTTTGGCCCAACAGATCGAGGCGCGTCATCGACGCTTCCAGCTCATTCTTATAAAACCCTCTCACTACGACGATGACGGCTACGTTATCCGATGGTGGAGAGCGATGATTCCTTCCAACTCGCTGGCTGCCATCTATGGCATCGCCCGCGATTGTGCGGAGCGCGAGAGCCTTGGTCCCGATATCGGGATCGACATTGTGGTAATCGATGAAACCAATACCCGCATCAAAATCGCATCACTCATCGAAAAGCTGCGCCAGAACGACAATTTCGGAATGGTGGCGCTGGTGGGTGTTCAATCCAACCAATATCCCCGCGCGCTTGATATTGCCCGCCCGTTCCGAGAAGCCGATATCGCCGTTTGCATGGGTGGCTTTCACATTTCCGGCTGCCTGGCCATGCTTGACGGCGCCGCCATCGAACTGGATGCCTGCCGGGAGATGGGCATTGCGATGTTTGCGGGCGAAGCCGAGGGGCGCCTCGAAGCTGTCCTGCGCGATGCTTCGCAGGGGGCATTGAAACCCCTCTATAATTTCATGAATGATCTGCCCGGCATCGAGGGTAGCCCGGTGCCCTTTCTGCCCAAGGATAGCATCGAACACACGCTTGGCCTCAGCAGCAGCTTCGATGCAGGGCGCGGATGCCCATATCAATGTTCATTCTGCACGATCATCAATGTCCAGGGCCGCAAATCGCGCTTTCGCTCCGCCGATGATATCGAAACGCTGGTGCGCCTGAATTGGGCGCAGGGAATTCACAAGTTCTTCATCACGGATGACAATTTTGCTCGGAACCGAGATTGGGAGGCAATCTTCGACCGCCTTATCGAGTTGAAGGAGCAACACGGCATTCCGCTCGGTTTGATGATCCAGGTCGACACGCTCTGTCACAAGATCCCGAACTTCATTGAAAAATCCAAGCGCGCCGGTGTTACTCGCGTCTTTATCGGGCTTGAAAATGTCAATCCCGACAATCTCGTCGCGGCGAAGAAGAACCAGAACAAAATAACCGAGTACCGCAAGATGCTGCTCGCCTGGAAAGCGCAAGGCATCATGACGCTCGCGGGTTATATCCTCGGCTTTCCTTCCGATACGCCGGATACCATTCGCCGCGACATTCGCATCATCCAGGAGGAGCTGCCACTCGATGTCATCGAGTTCTTCGTGCTCACCCCGCTACCCGGCTCGGAAGATCACCAGACGCTCTGGCGCAATGGCATCAGCATGGACGATGATCTCAACATATACGACGTCGAACATGTTTGCACAGCGCATGATAAGATGAGCAAGGGGGAGTGGGAGGAGATCTATCAGGAGGCCTGGTCCCTCTATTATTCTCCGCAACATATGAAAACGTTGCTGCGTCGCGCTGTCGCCACGGGCATGCCGGTCGCCAGTCTGGTGAAGGTGCTGATATCCTTTGCGACAACGGTGCCGCTCGAAAACGTTCATCCCTTGCAAAGCGGCGTGATGCGGTTGAAGCATCCAGATGAGCGTCGGCCGGATCTGGAGAAGGAAAATCCCCTATGGTTTTGGCCAAAATTCATCGGCGGCACCCTCGTGAAACATTTGAGGCTCGCCGGAGCAATCACCAGCCTCTCTTTCTCCGCCTACCTGATCGCCAGGGATAAAACGTCAAAGGCCTATATGGATCAGGCACTAACACCGGTCGCCGACGATGACGACAGCCGTCTTTCCTTGTTTACGCAGACGAGTGGCGGAAGCGCAGCTGTCAAGCATGTCAAGAAGGTTGCCGAGCTGACGAAACGCGCGCCGGTTCACTGAAGGCGTTTTGGTGCAGTCGGTTTCGAGGGGTCAAGTCAACATTATTCCTGGTCCTTCATCGACGCCGTCGCCAACTAAAAGTGCGTATTATCCCATATAGGAACCGTGTCTTCGACGGAACGTTCGGAGGAGGAGCAGGATGGAATCCCGATTTGGCAAAAGAATAATGGCCACCGCCATGGTTATCGGCCTGGCACTTTCCATTCTCTATGGACTAAGCGGAACTCACAAGCGCTCTGAGCCAGCAGCTCCTGCAGCGAGCGATGTCGCCAAATAGCCGGCTCCTGTAGCCTTGAATGGCGATATGCGAACTTCCGATCAACACCATGAGACCGCTTCGCCGCCAATATGGTCTTAAGAGGCCCTCGCGATTTCGGCTGCATCGCGGAATGAAACCAGCTTCTGGCCGCCCTCGTCCCAAAGCACGAGCTTTACGCATCGCAGGCTCTGACGCAACGTGATCCGGCCTATCTCACCAAGTTCTGGATGGTTTCGCAAAACCTCCGGCAGGCGATAATAGGGAATGCGGCTGCAGAGATGATGCACATGATGAATGCCGATATTGCCGGTCACCCAGCGCAGAACGGGCGGCAAGTCATAATGGGAAGCACCATGCAATGCGGCGTTCGGAAATTGCCACTCCGGCTTCTTTGACCAGTGCGTTTCCTCGAATTGATGCTGCACATAAAAGAGCCAGATACCAACGGCGCCAGCCAGCAAAACGATCGGCAGATGGATCATGAAGAAGGCTGCAGGCCCAATCGCCCAGATGAGAAGCGACATGATCACAGCAAGCGCCAGATTGGTCGACATTGCCGATACCCATGGCAGGAGACCGGCACGCAACATGCCGACCGGGAGACGTTGCTGGAATAGAAAAAGCCACACCGGCCCAATCCCGAACATCACGAGCGGATGCCTATAGAGACGATACCCAATTCGCCCCCATTTGGAGCGAGCATAGTATTCACTTACGGTTAGCGTGGTTATGTCGCCAATACCGCGCTCATTCAGGTTTCCGGCTGATGCATGATGTTCGGCATGCGCGCGCCGCCAATAGTCGTAAGGTGTTAGGGTCAAGATACCAAGAATACGCCCGATCCAGTCGTCAAAGCGACGATTTGCAAAGAATGAACCGTGGCCGCAATCGTGCTGGATCATGAACAGGCGCAACAGAAACGCCGCGGCTGGGACAACAAGGATGAGGCCGTACCAGAATCCGTAGTGCACAGCGACCCAAGTCAAGACCCAGAACGCGGCAAAAGGAATGGCTGTCACGGCAAGTTCAAAGGCACTGCGACGTGGGCTGGGTGTACGATATTTCGACAGAATTTTCAGCCAGGCTGCTGCATCTGGCTCGTTTTGGCATCCGGAGACGGTCATTGTCACCAACGGTTGTAGCCAGCCTTTTGTAGGGCTGCGGCGCGATAGTAATGCTCCGCATGTTGAAACATGTTTTCCGCCTCAATTTGGTCGCCAGCCCGGGCGCGCTCATGCGCCAATAGCTGAAATTGTTCGTATCTTCGCTTCAAGCTCGCAAATGTAGTCTTTGATGCGGTGGTATCGAAGGTGGCTTTATGGGTCGGCGGGTGTTGTTGTTGTGTTGAAACCAACTGACAATTCAAGCTTTTTACGGCTTGCTCCTTAAACAATGATATAGAGGATGATGACGCGACTGATGTTGCTTTTGCTATTAATATCGCCGTCTGGAGCGCGGCATCGCGACATGGTTATCGGCATATCATGTCAATGCGGCCGTTTCGTGTTGTGCAATGGCGGTTCTGCAATTACCCATCGCAGTGTCGATCAATACGCCAGATGATTTCCATGGGAAGCTCACCCGGCCTGGCGTTTTGTGAAAGTCCGCAATTGGTTCGAAATAGGGAGACATTTCACCGTCCGATCTCCGCTCGGCGAGTTCAATCCCAAACGTAAGAGGGGGTGGGGACAATGCCCTGCCTACGGAAGCAGAAATGAGGCGTAGATTTTATCACCAACTGGTGCTATTTTATATGCCTCAATAAGGGATTCGACTCATGCGATCTACTATCAATCTCGACGATGCACTCATGGATAGGGCGAAATCATTGACCGGGACCAAGGAAACCGCGGCGCTCGTTCGCCAAGCATTGGAGACGCTTGTTCGTGTAGAGTCCGGAAAACGCCTCATCGCGCTCGGAGGAACCATGCCGGACGCAGAGGCACCTCCGCGCCGCCGGAGCGCAGCAGTTAAGTGATATTGGCGGACACTTCGATCTGGATTGATCATTTCCGATCTGCCGACGCGGAGCTGGGCAGGATTATTGAAGATGATCGACTGCTGTGCCATCCGAGCGTGATCGGCGAGCTGGCTCTTGGCAGCCTTCGGGATCGCAGCAACGTGATAGCTTTCCTGTCGGCCCAACGCAGCGCAGTCGTCGCAACACATGACGAAGTCATGATAATGATCGATCGACATAGTATTTTCAGCATGGGCATTGGCTACACGGATGCTCACTTGCTGGCGTCCGTTCTTCTTGACCATAAAGCGTCCTTATGGACCAGAGACAAGCGCCTGCGGGCAGCCGCGGAAAAGGCACGAGCCTCACTGCATATACCGGTCAACACACCTCACTAGGGTCAGGACCCATTGATTTCAATTGACGGCTATGATTCAGACGGGCTTATAGGAGCCTGCTGATGAGTAATTTGTTTTGGCTGACGG
>NZ_BAAJNQ010000038.1:0-6200 GCF_054558365.1 Rhizobium sp. No.120 | reverse complement strand
GGCGCCGAGCGCACCATCACCAACGTGGCGGCGGGCCGGATCAGCGGCTCGTCCACCGATGCCGTCAACGGTTCGCAGCTCTTCGCCACCAACCAGGCGGTCGATGCTCTCGGCACGACGGTCACCACCATCAACGGCAACCTGACCAATCTCGGCAATACGATCAACAATCTCGCCGGTGACACATCGACGACCTATACCGATGCAAACGGTAAGGGCATCCGATATGTGCGCACCAATGACAGCACGCTCGCCGTCAGCGACTCCTCGGCTCAGGGCGTCGGTTCCACCGCGGTCGGCTACAACGCGACCGCTACGGCAGGCGATGCCCTGGCACTTGGAAGACAAAGCCAGGCCACCATCGTCGGCGGCGTCGCCCTCGGTTCCGACTCGGTTTCCGATCGCGCCCTCGCACCGGCAACGGGCCAGATCGCGGCTGGGCCGACGAATTTCATCCAGTACAATACGACGGACAAGACCCTGCTGGGCGCCGTTTCGGTCGGCTCGAGCACGGCCTATCGACAGATCATCAATGTTGCCGATGGCACCAACGCGCAGGACGCCGTCACCGTTCGTCAGCTCCAGGGCGCCATCGCTTCGGTGGCGACGACGCCGAGCAAGTACTTCCATGCGAACTCGACCGCCGGTGACTCGCTTGCTGTCGGCGCAGAGTCGGTGGCCGTCGGCCCGACGACGGTAGTCAATGGCGACAACGGCATCGGTATCGGTAATGGCGCAGTCGTCGACCAGGTTGCTCCGGGCGGTACGGCCATCGGCCAGAATGCCCATGTCATGCTGGCCGACGGCGTAGCCCTCGGTACGAACTCGCTGGCTGCGGGCGTCCAATCGGTAGCGCTCGGTGCCGGCGCGCAGGCCAACAACATCAACAGCGTCGCTCTCGGCGCGCAATCGGTGACGAGCGTGGGCGCTCAAACCGGCTACACCGGCTTCGCGCTTACGAGCCCGCAGACCTCCGTCGGCGAAGTGTCGATCGGCTCGGCCGGCTCGGAACGCAAGCTGACCAATCTGGCAGCCGGTTCGGCTGACACCGACGCGGTGAATGTCAGCCAGCTCAAGGGGCTCGGCACCAACGTTACCAACCTGATCGGCGGCAACACGACGATCAATCCGGATGGATCGATCACCGGCCCGACCTACAATATCCAGGGCAACAACTACAATACGGTCTATGATGCCTTCGGTGCGGTCGACAACTCGCTGACCAACATCATGAATGGCGGCGGCATCAAATATTTCCACGCCAACTCAACGCTGGCCGATTCCATTGCCAGCGGCACGGATAGCGTTGCGATCGGTCCACAGAGTGTCGCCAGCGGCGTGAGCAGCCTGGCAGCAGGGCTTGGATCTGCGGCGACAGGGCAGGGTGCGGTCGCGCTCGGCCAGGGCGCGCAGGCCAATAATGCTAATGACGTGGCCTTGGGCTCCGGTTCGTCAACGCAGGCGGCCGTCGGTACCTCGGGCACTACCATTCAAGGCCAGCATTACGACTTTGCCGGCACCACGCCGGTCGGTACCGTCAGTGTGGGCTCCCAGGGGGCGGAAAGAACCATCACGAACGTCGCTGCCGGCCGTATTTCTTCCGACAGCACCGACGCCATCAACGGCTCGCAGCTCTATGCGACCAATCAGGCGATCGATAGCCTGCAGACGGGGGTCGGCACGATCACCAAGAACGCCGTCACCTATGACCTCAATCCCGATGGCAGCAAGAAGAACAGCATTACGCTGCAGGGCGGTGACGTGAATGCGCCGGTGGTCATTTCCAACGTCGGCAAGGGCGTCGCTCCCACGGATGCCGTGAACGTCGCCCAGTTGGGCGACAGCATCACCCAGGTAAAATCCTACACGGATACGGCCGCCGCCACTACGCTGGCTTCCGCCAACAACTATACGGACCAGAAGTTCGGGCAGCTGAATCGAGAACTCGGAGACGTACGGTCGGAAGCAAGACAGGCAGCCGCGATTGGACTTGCCGCGGCATCGCTTCGCTATGACGACCGCCCCGGTAAGGTGAGCGTGGCCGTCGGTGGTGGCGTGTGGAGAGGCGAGGGTGCCTTGGCCTTCGGTGCCGGATACACCAGCGAGAACGGCCGGGTCCGGGCGAATCTGTCAGGTACGGCAGCCGGCGGACAGGTGGGCGTCGGCGCTGGCCTCAGCTTCACTCTGAATTGAGCCTGTCATGGTCAAAGGAGCGCTTCTCGGCGTCCCGACTTTCCTGATGTGCGTGCTCCTGTTCGGCTCGATTGCGGCCGGACAGGAGGCTGCCTCTCCGACGTATCGCATAAAGCCGTCCGAAGTCGTCGTTCCTCCGGAAGTGAAGCCTGGCGATTATCAGCGGACCATTCGTCCCTTCGAAAACTGGACGCTGATCTGCGACGAAAATCTCAAAATTCGCCAGCGGGTCTGCAACGTTACCCAGATCATCGAGAACGAGGCGGGGCAGGTCGCATTCAGCTGGTCGCTCGCTGCGACGAAAAAGGGCGATCCCTACATGATCTTGCGTGCGGCCCCGATTGCCAAAAGCGACGGCGGTATCCTGTTGCAATTCGAGGGCCGCAAGGAGCCGATACAGGTCCGGTTCAACGGTTGCAACAACACGGTATGCGTCGGCATGCTGCCGGTCGGACCGGCACTGCGCGAGCAGATTTCCAAGAATACGGCGCCAACGGTTTCCTATCCGACCGCGGACGGGAGAACGATCAGCGTGACCGCAAATCTCAAAGGCCTTTCCACAGCGGTTAAGGCGATAAAGTGACGGATGGATTTCAATGACCCAGCAATCAATTCACGATCGCATCATGTCGCGAAACACCAAGGACGCCGCAACTCAAAACCTGGCGGGCGAGCAAATCAAGCCGAAGCGAAGCTGGCGAAAAACCGCCGCCCTTTCGGTTCTGGCCATCGCAATCGCCGCCGCGGGCGGCTATGCCGCCTTCCGATATGATGTCCTGGGCAACCTTCTCTCCCAGCCCGCAGTTGCGGCCGCGAACGATGCCAATCAGGTGCTGCCCGATACGCCGTTCCTGCAGCATGCCAAGCAGGCCGGCCTGCATTCCTGTTCGACGATTTTCCCGGTCCTCGGGCAGTTGTTAACCAATGGCACGCAGTACAATGTCCAATCGGTGTGGAACAAAGAGGCAGCCGACAAGCATGCCGTACAGGCACTTGTCGGCATGAACTATGCCACGCAGGGCTATAGCGGTCCGGCCGCCGGCATCGTATTTGCAGCGCCCGTCGCATCCGGCTGTGAAGGATCAATGGTTCGCGTTGCACCGTTCACGATGTCTTGCCCGGAAGTTTCGGCCAAGTTCCCGAATGGAAGCAAGCTCGTCAACAATCTCGACCAGGTCGGTGTCTACCAGCTCGGCAACGATGGCGGTGATGCGATGCTTTTGCCGACAGGAAGCGGCTGCGTCGTCATATCCGTGGCTTCGGCAGCAGGAAAGCAAGGGAGCTAAAAATGAGACTGAAATCCGCGATTGCCGCGATGGGAATGCTTCTTGTCTCCACCGCCCATCCCTGGGCTGCCGATCTCTTTACCACAGAGCAGCCGCCGGCTCCCCCGCCCGAGGAGCGCGGCATATGGGCAGCTATCGCCTATTCCGCGCCTGATGAAAAATACGGCTTCTTCTGGGGCGCCGATAAGCGTCAGGAAGCGATGGATATCGCCCTCAAGCATTGTGAGCGGGATAAGGGCAAGAGCTGTGTCGTGGTCAGCGTCTTCCGCAATCATCGCCACTGGGATGACGACGATAAGACCGGCTTTCCATACAATCATTGCGGTGCGCTTGCCATTAGCAAGGAAGGCGGCAAGCGCGTCACGCCGTGGAGCGCGAATTCGGCACCGACGCGCCGCGAAGCCGAAGACCTCGCGCTCAAGGCCTGCGAGAGCTCCGGCTCCCGCTGCAGCGTGCGGGAGTGGGTGTGTACCTGAACGCTCCCGAGCATGACCGCCTTTGTACGTGCCAGTTCACGTCAAAAGGCGGCCGCCGGCGCTAGCCTGTCATCCTGGCCTTTTGCGGAACCGATTGCGCGAGGTCATGTTTCAAGTTGAGAGATCTTATCCCTTGTCAAAATCCGCATTCATTTCATCTCTGACCATCGGCCGCATATCTTATGCGGTGCTCGCCTTCATCTCCGCGAGCTTTGCTCTGACGCCCGCGCCTTCGGCCTTTGCCCAATCGGCTCTGCCGAATGGCGCATCCAGCCTGCAGGAGACCTATCAGGACTGGCATGTTGCGTGCAATCAGCGAGACAAGGCGGCGTCTTGTGCGCTCTCGCAGGATCAAACCCAGCAGAATGGGCAAAGACTGCTTGCCGTCGAAATGCAGATGCGTCCCGACGGCAGTGCGCTTGCAACGCTGCTGCTGCCGTTCGGAATTGTCCTCGACTCGGGCGTCACCCCGAATATCGACGATCAGCCGCCCCTGAAGCCGGTGCGCTTTCGCACCTGCCTGCCGAACGGCTGCATAGCCTTGCTTCCGATCGATGCTCCGACGCTTGCCAAATTGCGAACCGGTTCCCGCTTGAACCTCAAGGTTGTTGCCGATGGCGGTAATGCCCTTGGCTTCCAGGTGTCTCTGCAAGGCTTTTCCGCGGCTGCTGATCGCGTTGTTGCATTGGCCAGCCGATAGATGCGTCTCGTGGTTGGGCGGCCTGCTCCCGGTCGCAATTTCGGCAAACCCAGCTTTGCCGGACGCCGGATTTCAGTTTCCTTGGGCTCATGGGCATTGCGCAATCATCCTCGCAACGTCGCTAGGGACGTCCTATTACCGGGCCTCCGCTCCAGGCAATTGTTACGTTGCCGCCAAGCCTTGGGTTGATGAACGGCCGACGCCGAGCGATGAGGGCTGTCAATCGCGGATCATGGAAGCGAGCCTCGTATGGCTCCATCCAGGCGAGATCGCCGGCAAAAGTCCAGGGAAAAAGATGTTGCGGCGTCGAAGAATAGGCTGAGAAGCTACTTGGATCGAGTACGGCTTCGATCACCAGATTTGCCAGACGCCGAATGGCGCCGTTATTTCCTGAATAAAGGTCAACATGCCGCGCTTCAGCCAACTCCGCAGTGAAGACCAGCGGGATGAGCGCAAAATTATGGTAGTGAAGCGCTCGGTCGCCGCGTTTCAGCTCGCGCTCCAGCGTGCCGTTCTCCTGGATATCCTTGATGCCTTCGCGCGCACGGGCAATGCCCGCATTAATCAGATCGGGCCGTTTCGCCAGCGTTCCTATGGCCGTGAGATTCAGGCCTGCCCAGTAAACCAGATTGTTGTGCAGATGGTTGATGGCATTCGCATCCCGCGTGGAAGTTGCGATTTCGATAAGCCATTTCGAGATAGCCGGAGAAACAGCAGGCGCATCATTCTTCGATTGTGGAAAGAACCTCAGCAGGGCCAGAGCAAAATCGGTTCCTGCCCATGAGCGCTCAAAATATCCCTGATAGCCGTTGATCGAGCCCATCAAGGCATTTGCGCGAGCCCAGCTGTCCAGAAGTGTGACCACGCATGCCTTGTCGCCGCTGTCGGCCGCCTTATTCACCTGCTCGATGAAGGCATGCAGAGGCTTTATCGCCCTCCCATAGCCGTCCGGATCATCGTAGAATCCCGGCGGATCGATAGCGGACATTGCCGGCGGGACTTTGCAGGCTTCTGCGCGCGCGGCAATTGGAAGCGTACAGGCAATGAACATGCCGAGAAGTATTGCTGGATATAACCGCTTCAGGCCTAATAGCATTTCGAATGATGCAGCCATTCTCGCTTTCCGTTCTCAAGCCAAAGTCTGCCGCGATATCAATGCGGCTTCGGGGCCAGCGCCAGATCTTGCGCTGTTTGAACGGATGAGCGATCGGAACCTGTCGCTCGACTTATAAAAATTCTTCACTGCCCAAGTAGGCGCCTGGCCGGGTCATACCCGTACGTTATGGGCGCAGGTAAGCGGCATTAGGTAGCAAAGACCCCCAAAAGCGCTTTACTCCTCTGAATCAAAACGGAATTTCAGGCCAGCATTCCCATGAATGCCGCTGACGTTGATTGGATTAGTGACAGCGTTGCCAGGGAACCGACATCGGCGGAACGGCAATGCGATTGCGGAGAGTGACGCTTTTCAGAGTAGAGCGTGTGAATGCTTCGGACATGCTGCCTCTGGTTGGGAAATTCGATGCTCGGCTTGGGCTGCCTAAGCCC
>NZ_BAAJNQ010000037.1:0-9745 GCF_054558365.1 Rhizobium sp. No.120 | reverse complement strand
AGCGGCCTTCATGTAGCTATTGACGGTATCAGGTGTATAACCGCTCGCTGCGGCGATCTCGTCCGTCGTCTTGCCGAGGCTTGCAAATCTTAGGCACCTGATCTCGCCCTCGATCAGTTTCAGGGCCTGTGCGGAGAACTTGTCCATGATAGGTCGGGTCAGCACACGGTGCGTGATCTCGGCGATTTCGCTCAGAAACTCGATTTCGGCCCCCGAGAAAGGCGACGTACGAGAGAACGTGACGGCGCCGAACACCACGTCGCCGCGTCGAATCGGGAAGAGCGTACGATTGAGCACACCGAAGGTCCTGGCAAGGTATTGGAGCCTTTGAGGAGGAGGTGTTTTGGCATAGACTTCCTCCTCAACGATAACCTTTGCAGCCGACATCGATGCCATCACGAACGGATCGGATTTCAGGAGATCATCCCCGTAATAGGCGTCGAGAAAGGCTGGCGGCACGTCGGTGTCGATCGAGTGTCCGCTCCCGAACCGGTAGCCATCGAGGTCAAGGCCTGACACTGCGAAGAAATCAAACGAGACGGCTCCGCGCAGCCTCTCAATAAATGGATGCGAAACAACCTGGCGACGGGTGGGCAGCGATCTTAAATCGGGAGCCTCATCTAAAGGATTGCTGAGAGCAAAGGCGCGGGAAAATGGCAAGCTTAAATCTCCAACCAAGTTCAGACATCAGGTTCTGTGGGCTAAATATTAAATATGTGTAAACTCGCAACTCCAAGCTTCATTCGGTTCAGCGTCTACGACTATACGCAGAGGCCGGGGTGACTCATCCGCAGGCAGAAAATCAACGCGCAGCCGCTGATCTGAATCGTGTACGCTCTTTGAATGTGAAGAAGGTCTCCATTCAGCGCGAGTTCGATCAGGCCAAGAGCACCGCAAGTATTATCGCAGCAAACCTAAATCGGTCCGAGGCGGAGCGCGAAACCCGCGTCAGGCACTTCTATCGACAGAGGTTCACACCAGACAGTTCGACGCCGATTCTCACGATAAATCTTTGTAATTCCTAACATTGGCAGGGTCATTTTATAATTCTGAATTACACCCGAACTAACGCTCTTGAAGGGACTCGAACCCATGATGCCTCGCTCAGAGGGGGACGGCTGGACCATGGCCGGCCGCCTCTGAGCAAGGCGACCGCGACTGAACCGAAAAAACTTTGAGCTCTTGTCGAGAACGGATCGCCTCGTACGTCTATTTCAGGTGAGGGCGTGGAAAACCGTTATGCGGCCCCGCTGATTTCCGACAACAAGCAGAGATGGCCAACTGGCGGCCGCTTCGCGAGACGGTCGGAATAGATCCAAGGAGCGAGCACATGGACATGAGCGAATTGAGACCCACAAAGGAACTGGCCGCAAAACGTGTGAGCAAGTTCACGAACGAAACCCCGGAATACGCCGAGGCAAGGACGGCCCTGCTGGCGGAGGAAATCGAAGTCCGGCGACATCTCACGAGGCTTGCGGAGCAGCGCCGGCGCCTGCCTCCAGGTCCCGTCGTTGAGAAGAACTATCGCTTCAAGGACGAGAACGGCGACGAGGTCGGTCTCGCGGACATGTTCGGTCACCACGATACACTAGTGACGTACTTCTGGATGTTCGGCCCGCAGCGCGAACGGCCCTGCCCCATGTGCACGAACTTTCTTGGCGGAGCGAACGGCAACGGCGCCGACATCAAGCAACGGGTTGCCTTCAAAATCATCGGTCGCAGCCCGGTGGCACGGCAACGCGCCTTCGCCATCGAACGCGGCTGGCGCGACCTGGACTTCGTCCAGACCGTCGGCGACGACTACGCCCGTGACCTAGGGCTGCTGAATGACAACGGATCTGAAAATCCAGGATTCACCGTCTACCAGAAGGATGGGAAAGATATCCGCGTCTTCTACAATGGCGAAATGCCGACGGAAGCGGCGGACCCTGGCCAGGATCCAAGGGGCGCAGTCGATATCGCACCACTCTGGAACATTCTTGACATGACACCTGACGGGCGCGGCGCGGACTGGTACCCGAAGCTCAATTACTGAGCACGATCATTGTAGTCGTTGGTCTCATGCTATGACTCAGAAGTCAGATGGAGCGACAGCGGCACCACCTTCTCATTTCAACCGCGGCGAGGTGGATGTCGCTCCAGCATGCGAGGCTCCGTAAGGCCGGATGTGGAGATCCGACCCGATCTCGTGTACCCGAGCCCACGGCGTCCGAGTCACGATTGCGCTCGTAGGTGTGGCAGACGATGTTGTCCGCGTTAAAATACCAATCATAGTCAAGTGTGCCGTCTTCTTCCTACGCGGCAGATGCGAGCTGCTCATGAACAATTGCTTTAAACTCCCGCAGTTTGCCCGGGAAAATTTCAACCTCCAGCCTCCAGAATGTCTCGTCCGGGCGGGCGGCCAACGCAACGTTCGAGGCCCTGCTTCGCATCTCAGTGAAACTCGCGATCCGGCCTTTCGGGTTTATGAGATAGGTAATCGGGATGCCGTATAGCGGCAACGGCGCTTCAGCGGATCCCCATGCTTGCGTGGGTGATACACTCGATCGATCAGAACGCGAAGATGCCTGATCCCCAGCTTCTGAACAAATTCAGCGACCCGGGCACCGTCCGAGAGGTCGACGCAAATGGCAACGACGTTCGCGTTACCGCCCTTTGCCGCGAAAAACCGTCCAGTGCCCTTAGCTCCGGGACGGCAGGCGACGCACCAGGTGGCCCATAGATTGAGAAGCGTTACCCGTCCCGGCTCTGGGCGAAAATCAGAAGGAGCTTCGCTTCCTCTCCATTGACGGTCGAGAAAAGTTGTAATGAATCGTTGCCGCCGGCTTCCCTGGCAAACTTCGTTCGCAACATTCCCCCGCAGGGCAATATTCAGAAATATCAGGACGTATTGTGTTCATATGACCCGGCTAGCCTCGGCATCAGTCAATCGTAACGAAGGCACTGATCATGAGGCAACGATACATCGTCGCGACTTTGCTGATAACCGCTGTCGGCGGCGTAGCCGCTTCCGCGCTCGCCCTCCGCGATGTTTTAACCACAGATCAGCCTGCAAAGCTTGAGGATGCCAAACGATCCCTCGTTCCCGGCCCTCATGCGTTCCGTTGATCGCAACAGGGGTTCGATCAGGGAAAAAACCCGCTGCTTAGTCGATCCAGACTATTTCCTCTCCGCCTCCAATCGATCGAGATCCCCCCGGACGCCTCGTCGATTGGAAGGAGTAGCCCCTCTGGGGCTGAACGGGTCCGGGAGTGCCCCGCCCGGCGTTCCCGGACCTTCCGCGCGCTAATCCCGCCCTTCCGCCGGGAAACACCGACTGTCTCCCGAAACGTTCCGCCACCACCCCCCCCCCCCCCCACGATCTGCAAAAGCCAGCGCAAAAGACGAATGGATCAGGAAAAAAACGTGTCGACATGTTCGTGCTCAAGCAGACGCTTGCCAAATATAGCCATGGCCGCCGCGATTGCCGGTATGCTGACAGGCTGCGTCGTCGGCCCCGATTACCGGACATCCGCCCTCACAATGCCGCCTCACTGGGGCAGCAAGGCTCCGACGAGTCCGTCGAAGGCGCCGCAATTGTCTAAATGGTGGAAGCAGCTCAAGGATCCGATACTCGATGTGCTGATCGAGGAGGCGATAGCCTGCAACCTGGACGTGGCAACGGCCAAGGCAAAAATCCGTGAAGCGCGCGCCACGTACCGTGAACAGAAAGGCGCATTGCTGCCGAGCGTCGAAGGAACCGGTTCGGGGACGCGAACACGTACGTCGGCCGCATCGAGCGGCACAACCGACGCCACCTTCTCCACGCTCTATGACGGCGGCTTCGACGCCAGTTGGGAGCTCGATCTCTTCGGCGGCAACAAGCGCGCCACCGAGGCGGCGAAATATGGTGTCGATGCCGCCGACGAGCAGCTACGCGACACCATGCTGACATTGATCGGCGACGTCGCGTCCTATTATGTGCAAGCGCGCGAATACCAGGCGCTGCGCGATCTCGCCAAGCGCAGTGCGGTATCACAACGCAAGAGCGCAGCCCTGACTCATACGGAGTATCTCGCAGGTAGTGCTACCGCCGTGGATACGGCCAAGGCCGATGCTCTCGCCAGCAGCACCGAGTCGGATATTCCGACCTACGAAATCTCCTATATGCAAGCGGTGCACCGTCTGAGCGTACTACTAGGCAAGCCACCAGCCACGCTCGAGGAAAGGCTCAAGTCCAGCGGGCCGATTCCAAGTCCCAGGATGAATGTCTCAACCGGCATTCCCGCCGATATCCTGACGGCGCGACCGGACGTTCGTCTCGCGGAGAGGCAACTTGCGCAATACACGGCGAAGATCGGCCAGGCCGAAGCCAATCGCTATCCATCCATCTCACTGACGGGCGACATTTCTTCGTCAGCCGCGAGCGTCGGCGATCTAGCGAAGAAATCCTCCATCGGATGGACGTTCGGCCCGTCACTGACGGTGCCGATCTTCCAGGGCGGCCAGCTCAAAGCCGCAGTCGATGTCGCCAAGGCGCAGCGGGATCAATATTTCATCGCCTACCAGTCGGCCGTGCTGTCAGCCATGGAGGATGTCGAGAATGCGGTCGTATCTCTGACCCAGGAGCGGCTGAAATACGCCAAGCTCATTTCGTCCAGCAACTCCTATAGCAACGCATCGGATCTAGCGCGCACGCTGAACCAGGCCGGCGTCTCGAGTTTTCTCGATGTGCTCGATGCCGAACGTTCGCTCTATAGCGCCGAGGAGTCCGTCATTCAAAGCAGAGCTTCGATCGCCACCGATTATATTTCCCTCAACAAGGCGCTCGGTGGAGGCTGGGACGGGCAGATCGACGCCTCGAAGCCAGCCGTGGTCGACACCAATACCGGCCCACATCTAGCGATGACCAAGTAGTCTCATGTTGAACGCCATGGATCAGAATGCACCGACGACCGTCAGTCCGAAACGCACCAAGGACGCAGCACCTGCCGAGCCTCGGCCACGCAGAAGCATCCGACGACGGCACCTTTTGTTTGTCGCTCTCCTCGCGCTCGCCGCAGTCGGCTTCATTTCTTTCCGCTATGGCTATTTCGATCGGCAGACATCATCCGCCATCACGGCGCCGGTGACGCGCGGAAATGTAGAGCAAGCCGTGCTCGCTTCAGGCACATTCAAGCCGGTGAATCTGGTTGCCGTCGGCGCGCAGGTCTCCGGGCGGATCACGGCACTTCACGTCAAGCTCGGCGATACGGTGAAGAAGGATGCGCTGGTCGCCGAAATCGACTCGACCACGCAAAGCAACGATCTGAAAACCGCGCAGGCCTCCCTCGCAAACGTCGAGGCACAACGTCAGGAAAGCGAGGCCGATCTTGCGAATGCACAACTCACGCTCATCCGCCAGCAGACGGTCTTCCGTAGTCAGGCAGGCTCCAAAGCCGACCTCGACAGCGCAGAAGCGAGCGTCAAGAAGATCACCGCGCAGATCGCGGCTCTCGATGCGCAGATCACCTCGGCCGAAGTCGCCGTGGAGACGGCGCGTGCCAATCTTTCTTACACGCGCATCACGGCACCGATGGACGGCACCGTGCTTGCCATCGTCAACCAGCAGGGCCAGACGGTCAATGCGGCGCAATCGGCGCCGACCATCGTCATTCTGGGGCAGCTCGATACGATGATCGTCCGCACCGAAATATCGGAGGCCGATGTCGTCAAGGTCAAGGTCGGCCAGCCGATCTACTTCACCATTCTCGGGGATACTGGCACGCGCCATGACGCCACGCTGCAATCGATCGAACCCGCGCCGGAATCGATCACCAGCGACAGCAGCGTGTCGTCTTCGACCACGACGTCATCCTCCAGCAGCGGCACGACGGCGTCGTCCTCATCGTCGGCGATCTACTATAACGGCATTTTCGCCGTGCCCAATCGCGACAATTATTTCCGCACCTACATGTCTGCCGAAGTTCACATCGTGCTCGGCGAAGTCAAGAACGTGCTCACCATCCCCTCCTCCGCATTGGGTGCCAAGTCGGCCGACGGTTCCTACGTCGTTCAGACGCTGGGCGATGATGGCAAGCCGAGCCCGTGCAAGGTCACCGTCGGCCTCAATAACAATGTCTCCGCAGAGATCCTCTCCGGTCTGTCGGAGGGTGAGAATGTCGTTATCGGCGAAGCGAGTACCACGACGACGAAGAGCAGCAGCAACGGCGGCCCGCCCCCGCCCATAGGATTGTGAACCGTGTCCTCCCCCATCATCGAATTGCTGGATGTAGGCCGCGAGTACCAGTCGGGTGATCGCACGATCGCGGTGTTACAGGATGTCGATCTGTCGATCGCGGAAGGTGAGATGGTCGCCATCGTCGGGCCTTCCGGCTCCGGCAAATCGACCCTGATGAACATCATCGGCTTGCTGGATCGGCCGACCCGCGGCAGCTATGCGATTGCTGGCGTGCAGACGCATAGTCTCGACAGCGATGCCCTGTCGCAGTTACGGCGAGAACATTTCGGTTTCATCTTTCAGCGCTATCATCTGCTTTCGGAGTTGACGGCAATCGGCAACATCGAGGTGCCGGCGATCTATGCCGGCCAGCCGGGTGAGATGAGACGTGACCGTGCCATTGCGCTGCTTGAACGCCTCGAGATGGGTGAACGTGGCAGTCATCGCCCGGGACAGCTCTCCGGCGGCCAGCAGCAGCGCGTCTCGATCGCGCGTGCTTTAATGAACAATGGCAATGTCATTCTTGCCGACGAGCCGACAGGCGCACTCGACCGGCGGAGCGGTGAGGAGGTGCTGCGTATTCTCGGCGAGCTGCATGCCGAAGGACACACGGTCGTCATCGTCACTCACGACATGAATGTCGCTTCGCGCACCGACCGCATCATAGAAATCTCCGACGGCCGCATCGTCGCCGACCGACGGACGCGAAACGAAACGTCAGAACCGCAAGCCTCCCTTGCCGAGGCCCCCGTCAGCAAGTCGGGCTGGGGCGAAATGACAGGGCGGCTACTGGAAGCGTTCTGGATGGCGATGCTTGCACTGCAAGCACATCGGCTGCGTACCCTCCTGACTATGCTGGGAATCATTATCGGCATTGCGTCCGTCGTCAGCGTCATAGCGCTCGGCGAGGGATCGCAGCGAAAGGTTCTGGCGAACATCAACAGCCTCGGCACGAACACGCTGGAGATCTTTCCCGGCAAGAGCTTCGGCGATACGCGGTCCGGACGCATAAAAACTTTGGTGGTTGCTGATGCCGATGCGCTGGCGAAGCTCACCTATGTCGCCGCCGTCACGCCGACCGTCTCCACTAGCGACACCGTACGCTTCGGTGCGACGGAGGCAAATGCTTTGATCAACGGCGTCGGCGACGCGTATTTTTCGGTGAAAGGATCAAAACTGGCTTCAGGCCGGCTGTTTGATTCCGACGACGTCGGAGGAATGACGCAGGATGCGGTGATCGATCAGAACACAGTGACGGCGCTGTTTGCGGACAAAGGCCTCAATCCGATCGGGCAGACGATCTTCGTTGGCAAAGTCCCGGTGCGCATTATCGGTGTCATTGCCGCACAGCAGGGTGGCTTCGGCTCCAGCGACAATCTTTCGATCTACCTTCCCTACACCAGCGTTCAGGCCCGCTTCCTGGGCGACATCTCGTTGCGCAGCGTCACCGTGCGAGTTACAGACGACGCCGACAGTTCGACGGCGGAGACGGCAGTGACGCAATTTCTGGAACGCCGCCACGGCACCAGGGATTTCTTCATCCTCAACACCGACGATATCCGTCAGACGATCACGAGCACCATTCGGACGATGACCCTCCTCATCTCATCCATCGCCGTCATCTCGCTGTTGGTCGGCGGCATCGGAGTCATGAACATCATGCTCGTCTCGGTATCCGAACGCGTTGCCGAAATCGGCGTGCGCATGGCAGTCGGTGCAACACGCCAGGACATTCTGCAGCAATTTCTCATTGAGGCCGTACTGGTTTGTCTGCTCGGCGGGGCTTTGGGCATTGCAACGGCACTTGGCTTCGGTGCCACGTTCAATTATTTCGGATCCAATTTTACTTTGGTCTATTCGGCGAGTTCAATCATCCTCGCCTTCACTTGCTCCTGCGCCATCGGCCTCACTTTCGGCTACCTGCCGGCGCGCAATGCTTCACTCCTCGATCCTGTGGCGGCACTCTCAAGAGACTGACTATCCTGGATATCATCACGGTGGCGTTGCCGGATTAAATGCAAAAGACATTGAGTGACGCCACCAACTTCCCTCATTGGACGCACTTGTTCATTGAGAAACATGATGTTGATATTGCGTGAAGGCAATAATGATGGAATTGAATTTTGCTCCGGCCCCTCAATCAGAGGACGCTGACGATTTAGCCAGGGAATGCCAGCGTCGCTTGCAGCCCATCATCAAAGAAGTCGTCCGGACCGCTGTCGTAGCTGGATGGAGCGAAAGCGATGTTCTTCTGGCGATGGCCGACCTCGCCTGGGACCTCTATGAAAGGTGCCGAAGCGATTCCGGTAGCCATTGATAGAGGAGCGACGAGAACGGTTGGGTAAGCAGCGCCTAACTCCCGCGCAGATCGCGGCCGCTGCTTCAAAGTTCCAGACATCAGCAGAGTATCGCCAACTTGTCGAGACCACCTCGGGACGGTGAAGTTTGGGTCCGCCCTCTATTGTAAGACCGTAGGTCCGTCTCCGTGAGCGAGATAGCTCGCCCTACACCGGTCTTCCGAGGGTTGCTCGGAAAGGCCGAGCCGCCCGCCTGGTTGCTCTCACCTATTGCTATACTCTTGACTTGGACTAAGTCATGGACCATTTATTGGATGATAAGGAACAGGGGGAGAGTAAAGGAGCATGCGCTATGCGCATATCTGTCAGTGAGGCGAAAGGGCAACTCACCGACCTGGTGAGGCGAGCGGAAGCCGGAGACGAAGTCGTCTTGACTCGCCGAGGCCATGAGATCGTGCGTCTGGTCGCTGTCGCACCCGCCCCCGGCCTTAAGGAACGGCGCGCCTTGATGGAGAAAGTAAGGGCGTCGGCGGCAACCAAAGTGCTTCAGGGACCGGCAGCCGCACGCAGTCAGGACTTTCTCTATGACGATGATGGGATGCCGGCATGATTGCCGTCGATACATCGGCTATCATGGCGATTGTATTCGACGAGCCACAAAGCGAAGCTTGCATGACGGCAATTGAAGAGGCCGATGGACTGTTGATTTCAGCCGGCACCGTCGCCGAAGCCTTAATCGTCGCCTCACGGCGTAATGTAGGCGAAGAAGTTAGCACGCTGATTTCAGGCCTCGGCTTCGAGATCGTGTCTGTGACAGTGGCCTCCGCTCGCCGGGTCGCCGATGCCTATAGCCGATGGGGTAAGGGCGTTCATCCAGCCGCACTGAACTATGGTGATTGCTTTTCATATGAAGTCGCCAAAGAGCATGACTGTCCGTTGCTTTATGTTGGCGAGGATTTCGTGCAGACTGACGTGCGATCAGCTCTTTAGCACCATATCGACGAAACCGGACTAAACTGATGGGTTAGATGCTCCGTCGGTTGAATGGTTCAGTGGGACCACCTCTATCGCCTAACCTCGATAGAACGACTGATTGGGTCGGTGCATCACCGTTCCTATATTGATCTGACGGGACTATCTCCTGATGTTCACGATGACTTCAGGTTCTTAACGCGTCTAGCTCCCGCGGGCATATCGTGCAGGCGGCATGCCTGCGTATCGAGCAAAGGCGACGCTGAAAGTACTTGCT
>NZ_BAAJNQ010000036.1:0-11139 GCF_054558365.1 Rhizobium sp. No.120 | reverse complement strand
AAGAGTTTGAAATAAAGCAATTTTGGAGATGGCCGAAAACTAGTTATGGATATTGTCATTCAAATGCATTACCATTATGCTAAATATGGAGACAGCTATGGCTGCAAACGCACTTGTCCAAACACGTATCGATGCTGACGTTCGCGATCGTGCTTCGGCCGTTCTTGAGAGCATGGGCCTAACGGTATCGGACGCGGTTCGAATCCTACTTACCCGGACGGCTAATGAGGGTGCGCTGCCACTTGAGCTTTTCTCGAGCAGTGAAGTTCACGATGCTTGGTTTCGGGCCAAGGTACTGGAAGCGCTAAACGACACTCGGCCCGACATTTCGGATGATGAAGTCGAGGCCCATTTCGCAAAGCGCCGAGCGAGAGCGCAGCTCAAAGCGGGTGGCCGCAAATCGTGAAGCTGACATGGTCTGCGTTCGCCCTATCGGATCGTGACGCTATATTCACCTACATTGAGGCAGACAATCCTTCAGCCGCTGTCGTGATCGATGAGCGGATTATGGCTGCCACTCGCCGCTTGATCGACTTTCCCGAAAGCGGCCGCGTTGGGAGAATTGCTGGGACGCGCGAACTGGTGATCAACGGAACGCCCTATATCGCGGCATATGTCGTTACGGAGACAGCAGTTCGTGTCCTTCGCGTCCTTCATGGTTCGCAAGAATGGCCAGAGACCTTGCCAAATAGTTGAGTTCGTAGCTCGACGCGCATCCTCTACATCCTCTGCGATAATCGCCGCGGTTCCGCGTTGTCGCTAGTTGTCGATCAAGTAGCTTAAGCTTAATGCACGGAAGTATCGGGCCAGCGGTTCCAATCCCTTCAACAGCAAAAGAATTCAGTTACGGGTCGAATTCCCGGTCACTCAGCTCGACTTTGCGACTGGAGGCTGTTGAGGCGCGATAGAAGGGATAATCCTGCCTTTGACGATAAGGTAGATTGTTCCCATGGCGATCCCGCCAACGATTAAGTTTGCCAATACGAATAGCAAGGGTGCAAGCGCGGAAACTGCTCCTGCATCGCCACGTCCAATCATCCGAATTGCCGAAGTTGCGAGTGCGGTCGCTCCAAAGGTCACTCCCCAGTATGAGGGTGCAAATGGCTGCTTCAAGATCCAGGGAAGGAGGCGCGTGAGAAGCAATGCCTGAAGTACGGCATACCCCAGCATCGCATGAGAGATGATGTCGGGTGCTCCCGTTGTGACGCCCATATATGCAGCGCAGCCGACGGCGGGCGGAGCAAGCTGGATGCCGAGGTCGGTCGCAGTGGAACCGCCAATTCTTGAGACGTGAGCATGCGGTTCAAAAGAACCGACTCGATCGCCAGCCACGAGAAGAAACCTGCTCCGAAGGCAAGCTGGCCCCAATCGGCATGACCAACGGCGCTGGCGGCTATAGCGGTTGTGAATGATCCGGCAACAATGGGGAGATAGAGAACAGCGGTGGTCGTCGCGGGATCTCGCGCACCCTGCCACAGACTACCGGTCCGCCAGACGGCGAAAAGAACTGTGAACAGTGCCCCTGCAATAAAAAGAACCCACGCGATCCTGACCCTGTAGGGAAGCAGGACGATGGCGATCAGCATAGTGGAGACGCCCGCCAGCCCTATGAAACAACATTGGACGGGATGCTCTGCTTCTGCCCGGGCCCGCTCAGCCGCGAAGATCCATTTCAGCGCATAGAGACCGGTCACGATCATCCAGACCGCAAGCGCCGCAAAACCGATTGCTTCACCGAAAATCGGCGGAAGCTGCCAGACACTGACGGCCGAACGCCGGCTATTGCTGAGCCCGGCGAGGCCGAAGACGATGCCGAAAAAGGCAGCTGGGATCAGTGGCAGACGGGGTGAAGTTGCGGGGTTCTTGTTACTGATCATTAGCGGTCTCATTGTGAATTTTTGCCACGGTTATCAAAAGGTCATATCGAGAATTTCAAGTGCACCCGGGACAATCCCACGGGCTCGTTAGCCTTGTCATTTAGGATTCCGACCGTAGTACTGGCGCTCGCCACGCAGTGAGCGCCAGTACTTGAAAAGGCCCAAGACTTGACGCTTCCAAAAGGGGCGATCCGCTCGGCATCGATGCAGGCCAGATCGTGGGAGCCGCCTTCGTAGATTTCAACTCGCATGCTTGCGTTTGCACTCTGGTTGGCGTCGCCGGCACAAGTTGCTCGCGGTCGACGACGCCTCACTCGAAACGGAAATCCGAAAGGTCCACCGAGACAATCAGCGGTTCCACCATCGGGGTGTTGTCCGGTTTTCGAGGAAAGATGCGCATTTTGGTTGGAAGAGATATTCCCGACGCCTTGACGTAATCCGTCAGATAACGGGCGGCGGCATTCCGGCCTTGGATATCGACTTCATAGTCGTGCCGCACCAGGAGTCCCACCGAATTAAAGTAGAATGTCTGCTCGGCGCTATGGGTGGCGATGTCATCTGGAAAGCGAACGTGCAGTCGACGCCATGTCTCCCCATTTTCCTGCCAGGGCTCGATCTCGTCAGCGATCACGCCCGGCCGTTTAAGGATGAAGGGTGAGGTGAGATAGGTCCACATGGTATATCCGGCAAAATACGCTACTTGCGGACTGCTCCAGTGCGTTTCCATCTCGTTACCTTCGAAGGATTTCCTCGGATGGAGGAGTTCTTCGACGACGGCTCCAGCCGGCGTCTCGATCGTCACACGGCCTGGCGTGAAGACAGAACGATATTCGGTCGGGGCGAACGGCCAGTGCGAAACCCGCTCATCCTTCAAATCCACGCAAACCTTGCAATCCTCAAGCACCGTGGGTTTTCCCTTCAGACCCCAGAGTATACCGCCCTGACGCAGCGTCGCCGTCAACGATGAGAAGGCATTGAAACGGTCGAGACCGCCGTGGGCCTGGATGGCAAAATTGACGAGATCGGTCATGATATCTTCCTATTAGTTACGTGCTTGAATGCTACGACGGCTGCCTCCGCGATCGCGACATCCTGATCGATGGTTCCGCCGCTGATGCCGACGGCGCCCATAAAGTTTTGCCCCGATCGCACCGGAAGTCCTCCGCCGACAATGACGTACCTGCCGCCGGCCACGCTGTTGACGCCGAAGAGAGGCTCTCCCGGCTGGATCATTGGGACGAAAGTCGACGATGGTGCCTGAAACGCGCGTGCGGTGTGCGCTTTCCCAAGGGCGAGGTCGAAGCCTCCAGCCCATGCACCATCCATCCGGGTGACGGCGACGAGGTCGCCACCCTGATCGAGGATTGTAATAGTCGCCTTGACGCCGAGTTCGCCGGCGCGGGTCTCGGCGGCTGCGATCATTGTTCGCGCAACTCCCAGTTCTAGCAGAGCCATGTCTTACCGGAGCTCAATATTGGAGATGTCGATGGAGACGACCAAAGGCTCGGCAAGGCTGCTTCCATCCGGCTGACGGGGGAAAATGCGACGTTCGGTTGGAAACTTGATGCCCTGCACCTCGATATAGCCGCCGATATAGTGCGCTCCCGGCGTGTTGCCCGCGATTTCGACGTCATAGTCGTGCCGTTTCAAAAGACCCGTCTCGTCCACATAGAGTGTCTGGATGGTGCTGTGGGTCGCGATGGTGCGCGGGAACGCCACCCTTAGCCGACGCCAGGTTTCGCCATTCTCCCGCCAATCACCAACGTCCTCAGCCGCGACACCCGGTTCCGCGAGCAGGAAAGGGATGTTGAAATAGGTCCACATGGCTAGCCCCGCGAAATAGGCGAGCTGCGGCTCCGACCATGGTGTCTCCAAGCTGTGTCCAGCAAAGGAGCTGCGAGGATCAGCAAGTTCCTCCAGAAGCTTGTCCGACGCATTCTTTAGCGTCACATTCTGTGGTTCAAAGCGGCTGATTTTCCCCTCAGGCCCGAACGGTGTATGGGAGGCCCATTCTTGACCGAGGCCGACTGTGACGTTCGTCTCGTCGAGCTTACCGCCGTGACCCTTCAGTTCCCAGAGCGCACCACCTTGTTTTAAGTGGGCGCTCAGGGTTGAAAACGTCCTCCATCTGTCGAGGCCGCCATGGGCATCGATGATCGTCTTTGCTAGAGTATTCATAGTGTTTTCCTTTGAATTCGATTTGTCACGCGTCGAGGAACGTCTTCACATGCGCGAC
The DNA here is from genome assembly GCF_054558365.1 of Rhizobium sp. No.120. NCBI lineage: Bacteria > Pseudomonadati > Pseudomonadota > Alphaproteobacteria > Hyphomicrobiales > Rhizobiaceae > Rhizobium > Rhizobium sp. No.120. The sequence continues at coordinate 7,026 of NZ_BAAJNQ010000036.1, read as the reverse complement.
GAAGGTATGGGGATATTGAAAGAGGGCGCCGTGTCCTGAATCCGGATAGATGATCAGGGTAGCGTTGCTCATCGCCGTGAACATCTCGTAGGCGTTGATCGAGGGAAACATAGTGTCGTCGCTGCCATGGACGATTAGCGTCGGCTGCTTGATTGCCTTCAGTAGCGCGTGATCTTCATCCTGTTCGGCACACCATGCGATGATCGATTTCGCCTGCGGCTCGCTTACGTCCTCGCCGCTGTCGGGGTCGCGATCATTCGTCCTGGCCAGCGCCCGGTCAACGAAAGCCTCGCCGGCTTTTTGGCTTGCCTTCGATAGTGTAAAAAACAGCGGCAGCCGCACGTCACGGGCATTCTTGGCGAAAGCCTCCTCAACCACCTCCAGCAGATGCTCTTCGCCACCTCTCGGTGCACTTCCTGCGATGACAATCTTACGGACTTTGATTCTGGAGCGCGACGCCATGATCTGGGCAAGAAATCCCCCAAGCGAGAAGCCAAGAAGATCGACCTCGCCGAAGCCGAGGGATGCGATGAAGCTTTCGGCATCCGTCGATTGTTGCTCGACATTGCCGGGAACGATGCCGGAAGAGGCGCCAACACCTGCATTGTCGAAGACGATAATGGGCCGGTCGACTGCCAGCGCGTTGACGACCGCCGGGTCCCAGGAGTCCATCGTTCCGGTGAAGTGCTGCAGCAGGATCAGCGGTGCTCCGGCATCCGGGCCTAGCCGGCGGTAAGCGAATCGGATGCCGCCTGCTTCGAGATATTTCGTAGGTGCGGTTTCGAGGGAAACAGTCATGTCACTTTCCTTCAGCGACTTGGGAGGATTGGTAACGGGCGGCGACGGTGCGACGGGACAGGTTTGGCGCCATGGAAAGACGTGCCTCCTGCATGGCGGTCCAAGGGGCGTCGTCGGCGAGGGAAGGAATGGTTACGGGCTCGCGGCGATCGAAACCGAGAAGCGCCGCGTCAACGAGGTCATCGACTTCCATTAACATCTCCAGCGGGAAGGAATCGATGTCCTTTCCGGAGCGCTCCCACAGTTCCGTCCTTGTCGCGCCCGGCAGGACAGCTTGGGTGTATATGCCCTGCGTTGCATATTGCGCAGTCATCGACTGGCTGAGATTCAGCAGGAAAGCTTTCGAACCGCTATAGACGCCGTCAAAGCGCTCCGGGGCGAGAGCCAGTACAGAAGAAATATTAATCACTGCGCCGTGCCCGTTCTTCACGAAGGTTTTGCTCGCTGCGGCTGCCAGACGGGCTGGCGCGGTAATATTCAGCGCAATGATCCTGGAAATGTCGGTCCCGCTGTTTTCGAGCAGGCTGCCATTCAGCGACATGCCGGCGTTGTTGACCAGGAGCGATATGTCTTCGTTCGCAAGCCTGGTTTCTACCCGATCGAGATCATCATCATTTGTAAGGTCGGCCACGAGGATTTCGATCTTCGATCCCGTCCCTTTCAGCCGATCGGCCAGTGCGTCCATCCTCGCCCGATCACGGGCAATCAGGACGAGATCACAGCCGCGATGCGCGAGCCTATCGGCATAGACAGCACCGATGCCGCTGGACGCTCCTGTTATCAGAGCCGTGCCATTTGCTGCATTCATTGATTTCTCCGTTTAGTCTTTTAGGGTTCGAAGGTGCAGCAAGGCGCCTGCGGGTCTCGGAGAAACCAGCCGCTGCACCTATAGTCAAAAGCTTGGTTGTCCGGCCGAGCTAGCGGTTGACGTCGATCAGGGTTCGCCCGCGGCTTTGACCCGCCAGCATGTTGCTGGCGATTTTGTCACCGGGTCTAAAGCCTCGATCGACGGAATTCTCTACGGTTCCGGCAAAGTCGATCTCCGGGATGAGCGGAAACTTCTGAATGATGTTCTGGCCCGCCAGTGCGACGGCGTCCTTGTAGTTCACCGTCGACCATTCGACAGCTACGGCAACCTCGCCTGCGGTCAGGAATTCATCCTGCATCGTCTCTACGGCGGCAGTCACTTTGTTGTAGTTCTGCCTTGCAACAAATGCTTGAAAAGACACTCTGCGCTTCCTAGCTCATGGGACACGCGACGATGTAAGCGGATCCGGAAGTCATTGAAAGAATGCACAATTACAGCCTATACTATCATGGATGTAAGTAAGATGCTGAGAGGCGGCCATAGATGAGACCCAAGCGTTTGGAGCCGAAGAGCGGCTGTGCGGCCGAGCTGACGATGGCAGTGATCGGCGGACTTTGGAAACCTACGATCCTTGTCAACCTGCTGATGGGAAAGAAGCGGTTTATGGAATTGTGCCGTCTTATACCGGACGCCACACATCGTGTTTTAACGCTGCAGTTGCGTGAACTAGAGGCGGATGGATTGATCACGCGGCGCGTCTTTCCCGAGGTTCCGCCCCGGGTGGAATACGAAGTGACAGAGTTGGCGCGATCGGTGGCGCCGATTTTAGGAAGTTTACGCGACTGGGGAAACGCATTTCGAGACAATCAGCAGAAGCTCCCGGAACTCGAACCCTATTGTCCGGCAGAAGATGTAGCGACGGCCGCTTCGGCGGCAGGCTCCATTTGATTCTTGCTATAAGCAAGCTGGAGGCCCGAGTGGTACACCGATCGAGAGCTTACCTCCAATGAATTGGTAAGACCGATTATTCTCACGGGACTCCGATCGGGCAACCCAAGTTAGATCCCAGTTCCGATGCGACTGTCGCGCCTATATCGTTCTCAGTGAACTGAACGCAAGATCATGAAGCTTCGCATCCGATTGCGCGGCTTAGCTCACCTGGTTTTTTATACGGATCAACGTGTTATCACTAAGATGGCACACGGATCGTCGGTTCGCATCCCTTCACATCAACGGATTCGATCTTGTTGGCTGTGGGCCGTGATCATTAAATGTGGCATTGCAGTCGAATGCGCTGAAATCAACTGGAAGATCTAGGCGGTCAAAATTCTGGGGAGGGAGAGCAGTTGCCGTGGCGTATCACTCTGCCGCCGCCGCGGCGGCAAGGCATCCATCGATGATCCCTCTGATTTCCGCACGACAGGAGCCGCAATTGGTTCCGGCGTTCGTTGTCACGCCGACAGCTTCGACGCTGTGGCAGCCATTGCGGATAGCGGAGACGATACTGTTGACGCCAACCGAAAAGCAGGAGCAGACGGTGGCGCCTGGGTCCGGCTGATCAGAGCCCGGACGACCGGCAACGATGAGGAAGCGCTTGCGCAGATCGGAATGGACGGCGGCGAGTTGAGCAGCTGCCCAACTGCGGGATACGGCGACAGGATTACGGGCAAGGAAGAATGCGGCAAGCAGGCGTCCGCCGTCGAAGAAAGCAAGCCTCATATCGCCAGTATCGTGATCGGCGTATCCGAGCGGCTCGATTTCGATCGGGAGCGCAAATGCGCGGCGACACCATGAGATCCAATCATCGACGAGGTCGGTCGCCTTGAACGCCAATTCTATCCGCCAGCCGCCGTCAGTTCGCCCAAGCGCCCAATAGGCGGCGTCGGCCGCCGGCTTGGCGGTGCATACGGCAAACCCGTACAGCGCTGCGTCGAAGGAGCGGGCCGTGACGGCGGTGTTTTTCGATGCCGGCTGACCGGAGACGGGATCGGTGACAGGCGGGACCAGCGCATCGATGCGGGCTTTGGCGGCGAACTGGTCGTTCCAGTGCATCGGCACGAAAATGCTGCCGCGCGCCTGGCGTTCGGTGATCAAGGCCCGGACAACCACGCTGCCATGCGGGCTTCCGACCTCCACCAAGCCGGCACTGCGAATACCCAGTTCCATTGCGTCGCGTGGATGAATTTCCACGAACGGTTCGGCTAAGTGGCCAGAAAGCCGCGCGCTCTTGCCGGTGCGCGTCATCGTGTGCCACTGGTCGCGGATGCGGCCGGTATTGAGCGTCAAACCAAAGCGTCCATTCGTGCGGGACGTTTCCGGCGCCTGCATTGTCATGAACCGCGCCTTGCCGTCCGGATGGTAGAAATCGCCATCGGCAAAGAAGCGTATCCGGGTCGGACCCTCTCTGGAAACCGGCCATTGGAAAGGGGCCAGATCCTGGTAGGCTTCGCCGCCTATCCCCGAGAAGGCGCCGATATCGAAATCTCTGGCTCCCTTGTTTTCGAAAGCGGAGAGCGCCGCGTGCTCGCGGAAAATGTCCGCAGGCGAGCGATAATCGAAGCCTTGGAATCCCATGCGCCGGCCGACTTCCGCCATCTGCCACCAGTCCGCTTTTGCCTCGCCGGGCGCAGGAAGAAAGCGGCGCTGCCTGGAAATGCACCGTTCCGAATTGGTGACCGCGCCGTCCTTTTCGCCCCAGCCGAGGGAGGGCAGCAGGACATGAGCATGGCGCGTCGTATCCGTCTCACGCAGGATATCGGAGACGACGACGAAGGGACAGGCTGTTATGGCTGCCGCAACTGCATCGGCGTCGGGCATCGAGACGACCGGGTTGGTCGCCATGATCCAGAGCGCCGTGATCCGCCCATCAGCGACGGCTCGAAACATGTCGACCGCCTTTAGGCCCGGCCTTTCGGCGATGCCTGGCGATCCCCAGAAGCGCTGTACCCGATCCCGGTCCTGCGGGTCTTCGATGGCCATGTGCGCGGCGAGCATATTTGCAAGGCCACCGACCTCGCGCCCACCCATGGCGTTCGGCTGCCCCGTCAGAGAAAAAGGTCCCATCCCGGGGCGACCGATGCGGCCCGTCGCGAGATGGCAATTGATGATGGCGTTGACCTTGTCGGTTCCAGAAGCCGATTGATTGACGCCCTGGCTGTAACAGGTGACGGTCTTTTCCACCGTCTCGAACAGCCGGAAGAAGGTGCGCAATTGCTCTGCCGCCAAGCCGCTGTGTTCCATCACGTCGTTGAAGGAAAGACTTGCCGCTGCGGCGACCGAATTCTCAAAACCCGTCGTATGGGCGGCGATGTAAGTTCGGTCGAGCGCATTGCTTTCAGCAAGGTGAGCAAGTAGGCCCATGAATAGCGCGACATCGCCATCGGGGCGGATCGCAAGGTGCAAATCGGCGATATCGCAGGTCATCGTCCGGCGGGGATCGATGACGACAATCTTCATAGAAGGCCGAGCCGATTTGGCGGCTGCGAGCCGCTGGTAAAGGACGGGATGACACCACGCGAGGTTCGACCCCGTGAGAATGACGAGATCCGCAAGCTCGAGGTCTTCGTAGGTGCCGGGTACCGTGTCCGAGCCGAAGGCGCGACGATGGCCGGCTACCGAGGACGACATGCAGAGCCGCGAATTGGTGTCGATATTGCCGGATCCGATGAAGCCCTTCATCAGCTTGTTGGCGACATAATAATCCTCCGTCAGCAACTGGCCGGAGACGTAGAAAGCGACCGAGTCCGGGCCATGCTCGGCGATCGTCTCACTGAGGCGTCGCGCCACGAGATCGAGCGCCTCGTCCCAGCTTGCCCTTTGGCCGGCAATTTCCGGATGGAGCAGGCGGCCGTCGAGATCGATCGTTTCCGCAAGGGCGGAGCCTTTTGAGCACAGACGCCCGAAATTGGCCGGATGGTCGGGATCGCCTTTGACGGAAACCTTGCCGGTATCATCGACCTCGGCGATGATACCGCAGCCAACGCCGCAATAGGGGCAGGTGGTTTTGGTTTCAACGGACATGGGCGGGGTCCATGAAACTCAAAGGGCGTGGCGAAACACCCCCCTCCGTCAGCTTTGCTGACATCTCCGCCACAAGGAAGGAGATCAGCGGGAGTGTGAGATTGCCCCCGCGCTGCGAAAATGATGACCCGGCCTGCAGGGGCACCATATGATCTCTGCCCTTGTGGAGGGGATGTCCCGAAGGGGCAGAGGGGGGTATTCTCCCTGATAACCTCATCCTCACTCCGCCGCCATCATCAGGCTTTCGAGCGCGATGAAGAGAGCGCCATCGTCGTTGCGGATGGGAATGGTTCGCACCGCGCCCTGGTCAGCGCCAAGCGCCTTGCCGGTTTCGAGCGAGATCACCCAGTTGTGCAGCGGGCAGGTGACGGCCGTACCGTGCACGATGCCCTGGGAGAGCGGTCCGCCCTTATGCGGGCAGTGATCCTCGATGGCGAAAACCTCGTTTTCCGCCGTGCGAAACACTGCGATCTTGCCCTGCGGAGTTTTTACGCAGCGAGCACCCCGCAGCGGAATGTCGGAGATATCGCCGATCGGGTGCCAGCCTTCCTTCGACCAGTTCATGTCCATCTCCTCACTCTGCGGCCTGCGGGAAGCCGATTGTCGCCATCGGCCGGAATTCATGCTTGTCCTTGCCGGAAACGCGTTCCGACCAGGGATCGACCTGTGCGAATTTCTGGCTGAAAACGAAGCGCTCGTAATAGGCCTTGCGCTTCTCGTGGTCCTGCATGATCTGGCGGCGGATCTCGTCAAAGCCGATGCGCTTGGCCCATTTATAGATCCGTTCGAGATAGCGGCCCTGCTCCCGGTACATTTGTGTCAGCGCCACGATATGTTCGAGCGCTTCATCCTCGCTTTTGACGAGGCCAAGGACCTCCGTGCCCTTGATGTCGAGACCGGCGGCACCTGCGAAATGAATCTCGAAACCCGAGTCCACACAGATGACGCCGATATCCTTGCAGGTCGCCTCTGCACAGTTTCTCGGACATCCGGAAACCGCCATCTTGAGCTTTGCCGGCGTCCAGGAGCCCCACATGAATTTCTCGATGCGGATGCCGAGGCCGGTGGAATCCTGCGTGCCGAAGCGGCACCAGTCCGAGCCGACGCAGGTCTTCACGGTGCGCAAACCCTTTGCATAGGCCTGGCCGGAAATGAAGCCCGCCTTGCCGAGATCGGCCCAGACGCCTGGTAGGTCTTCCTTTTCGACGCCGAGAAGATCGATGCGCTGGCCCCCGGTGACCTTCACCATCGGAATCGCGAACTTATCGACCACGTCGGCAATGGCGCGCAGCTCCTTGGAGCTGGTCACGCCACCCCACATGCGTGGAACGACCGAATAGGTCCCGTCCTTCTGGATGTTGGCGTGAACGCGTTCATTGATGAAACGCGACTGATAATCG
>NZ_BAAJNQ010000035.1:0-11522 GCF_054558365.1 Rhizobium sp. No.120 | reverse complement strand
TTGCGGCGCGCGGATGCGGCGGCGCTCCGGTTCCGGCGCAGTCAGCGGCTCGACGGCAGCAAGCTTCTCCTTCGCCTCCACAGCCAGGCGCTGGTAGATGGCAGTGCCCTGGCGCTTCCCAAGCCCGCCCTTCACATGAGAGCAGGCAGCCTGGGCTTGGGAGAGCCAGTTTGAATTTTCAGGAATGACAACAGGAGCCGCCCTGCAGCTTTCCGCCGTCACCCAGCTCGCGATTGTCCCTGCTATGCGCATTTTTATCCGCCGGAAGGTCCATCGAGATGTTGCTGGCGAAGAAGCCGTTCGGCTTCAATGTGAAGCCTGCATACTCGACCGGCATGATCGGAAAATCCTCCGGCTTGCAGACATGCGTGTGACCAAAGGAATGCCACAGGACAACATCGGCGTTTTCGATGTTGCGGTTCTGCTGAACATAGGTTGGCAGGCCGTCGCCGCCAGCATGGACATTCGGATAGTCACCGGAGGCGTATTTCTCCTTCGGATCGTAGGCCGTGACCCAGATATGCTTCTTGGCGAAACCACCGCGCTGAGCGACCGTTGAGCCGTCCTGCGCGAGCATGAGCGGGCTTGGCATGACGACCATCTTGTAGCCCGGCGCCTTGCCGACGGAATTGCGCTGATTGGGGTTCTGAACCTTCCAGTAGCGGCCGGTCTCGCCATTGGCGACAGCCGGACTATCCAGCTCGCGCTTCAGCATGCGTGTCCGCGTATCGAACACGTTTCCGTAAGGGTTGCTTTCACCCCACGGGCGCGGAACGAATTCATGTTCGCTGACCGTGTTGCCACCGCCATCGACATCCATGTGAAGACGCGCGTTGAAGAAATGCTGGTGCGTCGGGCCGCCGAGATTGTCGTCCACCATGCCGCCCCACTCGTAGGCTTCACCTGAAGCGACCGCTGCCGTCTGGATAATGCCCGTCAACTTGGCTTCGAGCTGGATCGTGCCATCCTGATAGAGATACCAATAGAAGCCATAGTCGTAGTTGCCGACAGTCGCGAAGAAGGAGATCACCAGCCGGCGTGAACGTCGGACCTCGAAAATGCCGTTGCGGAATTCGTAATGCTTCCAAAGAATGCCGAAATCCTCTTCATGCATGCAGATCGCGTTTTTCATGATCATCGGCTGGCCGAAATCGTCTGCCGAAGGCACATCGAAATAGTGAATGTGGCCGAGGCAATCGCAGCCGAGCTCCAGACAATTTGCCAATCGCCCCAGACCATATTCGCCGGCATCAAACGCGCTCTTCCAGTAGTGGTTGGCGGTCGGATCCGCATAAGGCACGACCATTTCCGTCACTGATGCGCGGAAGATGATAGGGCGGACCTTCCCGCCGTCCTTGATGGCGAGTTCGTGCAGGACGAGACCTTCACGCGGGGTGAAGCCGACGCGGAAGCTCCAGTTCTGCCATTCGACCTTCCAGCCATCGACCGTGAAGCTGGGACCCTCCGGCTGAACGATATCGAGCGGCTTGAGGTCCTTGCGGGTTTCCGGAAAGGCCTCCTGCCCGTAATTGCGTTTCTTGCGCGGAACGGGAATGACCTTCTCATCATCGACAAGATCCACCACGGTCTGCTTGATGAGATCGACCACGGCGACAACGCCCTCGATGGGGTGAGCATAGCCATTGTCGCGGATATCTTCGCGCCAGTAGGACACGGCGCGGACAATACGCTGCCCCTTTTCGAATTCGCGGCCGAAATATCCGGAAGAGAAGGGATCGATCTGCACGAGCGGGATATCCTCGTCCGTGATGCCGCGTTTCTTCACGGCGGCAAGCCAACGCGCATCGGACTTGACGATCCCTTCCACCGTCTCGAATTCGCAGAGCATGACGGGAGGTTGGCCGTAAGGCGTCTGGTCGAGCGGCAGCCGGACATGGGCAGCGACGGTTCCATTGGAAAGATCCACGATCGATTCATGGGTCTCGCCGGACGAAATATCCATCGAGAGAATGAATGCAAGGCGTGGCAAGCGCTCCCCGGAACGGTAGGCCGCAAGGGCGGTCTTATCAGGCTCTTCCAGCCTGATGATGGGGAAACGAACAGTTTCAGCCAGCAACTTCTCGGCTTTGAGAACGGCGACGGCTCTAGCGATCTCGTCGGAACTCAGAAGATCGAGCGGGTATGCGGTGTTAACGATAGCGTCCATGGGAGTACCTTTGTCATTGGACATTCGTGGCAGTAGCGCGCCAGCGTAAGTCCATCCTATCAATGGGAGATCCGGTTCGAGCAGATGTCATTAGCAAACACCATCTGATCGCCGTGGATGCAGTAGAGCCGGCAGAAGGTGTGCGCTTCAGCGGCAGCAGCCAGGGTGACGGCGACCAAAGCGGCGAAAGCGATTGTGGTCGGCCAATTGGAAGGATTGAGTTTAAATAGCGCGCTCATTCTTCAAACACCTTTCCAAGAGAAGCATAGCGATCAGGGCTGGATGCCTTGATCATCAGAGCGAGGCTTGCGCCCATAAGACCAGCGAGGAGGATGAGATAGGGAAGCGAGCTGACGATGATATTGGAAGTTCCCGCGAGAAGATCGAGATTGGAAATCACGAGCACCAGTGCTCCAAGCAGTCCAATGCCGGATAGAGCGGGCGCAAACTTCGTGGTCCACACACCGTGTCCCCTGTCATCACGATGGAAGAACATGATCACGGCAATGCAGACCAGAATCTGCACCGAGATGATACCTATGACGGCGAGCGCCGACATATAGGAGAAGACGACGGCGTAAGGATCTTGCTGTGTCAGAATAAAAGCCAGGAGAATGATACAGGCCGACACAGACTGAACCCGGCCGGCGACATGGGGCGAACCGTTTACGGCGTGGACCTTGCCAAGCATCCTGAAGGCAAGCCCCTCACGACCGAGCGCAAATAAGTAGCGATTGAGCGTATTGTGGAAAGACAAGATGCAGGCGAACAGGCTCGTAATGAGCAGGACATTCATGACGTTGGCAGACCACGCTCCGATGACTTTTGTGGACGCATCGAAATAGAAGGTCTGCAACGCGGCATTCGCGGCCGCCTGGACATGGGAAGGCCCATAATACTGCGTGATCGCCCAAGTCGAGAAGGCATAGAAGCAGGCGATAAGGAGCACGGAGATATATGTAGCGCGCGGAATGGTTATCTCGGGACGATGCGCCTCTTCGCCGAAAATGGCCGTCGCCTCGAAGCCGATGAACGATCCAACGACGAAGACTAGAGCAACGCCCAATCCCGGTCCGAACATGGTTGCGGGCGAAAACGAGGACGCGCTCAAACCCTCCGGCCCGCCGCCCGAAACGAGAATACCAAGATCAAGCAGCAGCAGGATTGCGATCTCCGCGAGCATGCAGATACCGAGTATGGTCCCGGAGAAAGCGATGTTGCGTTGCCCGCAAAAATGCACGATCAGCAGGAACGCGAAGGACCAAACCCACCAGGGGAGCGCAAGGCCGAGATTGGCAAACGCGCCTTGGGAGAAGACACCGATCAGGCCGTAGATCGCAACCTGAACAGCGGTGTATGTCAGAAGCGCCATGAACGCGCCGGCGACGCCAGCAGGCTTGCCAATTCCCCGCGTGATGTAGGAGTAGAATGCACCGGCGCCACCGATGTGGCGGCTCATGGCGGTGAAGCCGACGGAAAATACCAAATAAAGCAACCCGGCAAGAACAAAGGCACCGGGAACGCCGGGGCCGTTTCCGAACGCGAAGGCCGGCGGCGTTGCGCCGACAACGGCGGTCAGCGGAGCGGCAGCCGCGACGACGAAGAATACGATATGCGCGACCCCGACCGAATTTTTCGCCAGCCGGACGGAAGACGCAATTGTGGCGTCATTGATTGTCATGTTGAACCCCTTTTATTTTTGCTGATTTTTAAAAAAGGCTATGCTTGACAACGATCAAAGGAAATTGCTTTCCGCGCCAGGAATCCGATAAATTCCGCCACTTGGAAGACAAAAGCGAGCCTGAATCGATGCGCAGCGAAGAGAAAGACACATCAGTTGCAGCAACGATCAGAGCTTCGGTTCTCACTTCCATTATCGAGCAGATGGAAAAAGCCGGTCTGCGTGTGGAGCCGCTGATGCACCGCCACGGCATCGTGCGCCATCAGATTTCGGACCCGTATGCGATGGTGCCGATCTCTCGTTACATCGCGTTGTTTGAGGATGCGGCAAATACGAGCGGGTCTGCCCATATGGGCGCGCTCATGGGCAGCAACATAGCCCCGGGCGATCTCGGCCCGACTGGCGTGCTGCTCTCGGTTTCGCCCACTATCAGGCACGCCCTTCACCGCCTAACGCGCTATATCTCCGCGATCCAGGGAGCAACCACGACAGGATTGCAGGAATTTGACGGAAACTACATCTGGAGCTACCAGATTTCGTCGCCAGCTCTCTGGCCAAGGCGACAAGATAGTGAATTCACATTGTCGGCCTCTTGTCAGCTCATTCGGCTTTGTTTTTCCCGAAACTGGCGTCCGCTGGAAGTTCAGTTCGAACATCCGGAACCGCAGCATGCTGGCGAACTGGCAAGGATCTTCCGCGCACCTCTGAAATTTGGCCAGCCAAGCAACCGCCTCGTCATTTCCAGAGCCGATGCACAAAAGATCTACAGATCGGAGGACGCGGCGCTGGTTGCGGTTCTGGAGCATCATATTGCCGAACTTGCGACCCGGAGCACAGGGCCGCAGTCTTTGCCCTCGCGTGTGCGAGCCCTTATAGCGGCAAATCTCGGCTACCGGAAAATCACGATTCTCGATGTTGCGAAGGATCTCGGCATGGCGCCGCGAACGCTGCAGCGACGGCTGATGCGGGAAGGGTCCTCCTTGCGCGAACTTATCGAGGACTACCGCCGCGAACTCGCCGACAAGCAGATGCAAGCAAAACTAAACAAGAAGAAAATCGCCGATGCCCTCGGCTATGCGGACTCGACTGTTTTCTGGAGGGCTCGCAAGCGCTGGAGCAAGGACGAAGGCTGACATCCTCTGGCATGCCTGCCAATGTGACCTCAAGCCTCCCACACTGAGGGACGCCGGACCCGGATGTTGCGGAGCGCGCTGGTCCTGATTGGAATCAGGCCTTGTTTTGGCGACCATCGTCTTATTGCGCGACGACGGCACCAGCTGGTTGGTTAGCTTGCAATACCAGCGCACTTTCAGCGGGACTTGAGGTGATCGAGCCGATCCTGGCTCGCCGGTGTGGTCTCTTGAAGCTTGCCGGCCTCATTGATGAAATGGCGGCCAACATAACCATCGGCTTTTTTCGACAAGAGCAGATAAAGATCAGCAAACAGCCGCCGGGCCTGCTCGCCTGGCCAATTATCCGGCAGCGCGGACTTGGGAAGATGCGGCTCACGCAGCATGATCAAGCGATATTGATGGACAAGCAGCAGCCGGGCGATCAGGCAATCGAAGGCTGGCAACGCTGCGCAATCTCCGATGCGCCTGGAAAATGCACCGAACCGGGCAAGGAATTCGCGATACGCTTCTGCAAAGCGGGGCAAGTTCCATGCCTCTTCGGCAAATTCCCGCAAAGCGCCGTTCTCCGTCGCCAACTGCGCATCGAAGACAATGACGCGGCCCGGCAAGGTCGGTGCGGGATGCGTTCCCACTGCGAGGCGCGGGCTCAACCTCGCAAATCCCTCCCGCTCGAGACCCTGCATAACCTCCTCCGGAGAAGGCCCGTTGATCAGAACGAATTGCCATCGCACGGCAGGCTCAGGCCCATAGAACAGACCAGCGGCCTCAACGAATTCGGCTTGAGCGGCATTGGTAAGCCGATAGAAGCTGCGACGCCCTTCACGCTCACCCGCAAGCTGACCGGCTGCCACCAGTCGCGACACTGCAGTTCGCACCAGCGTCTCGGTGATCCCGATGTTCTTGCACGTCTCGATGAGATTGCCAATCCAGACGACGCCGCCACGCGGCTCGATGACGTCGCCATAGATTGTCACGATGAAACTCGCCGCCTTGATGGGCAGATCGATAAGGAGCGCTGCAACCGCTTCGCTCAACTCATGGCCGAGTTTGACGTTATCAGCCGACACCCCACCCCTGCTCCGCATTTGTCAATCGTTCGGGTTTATTAGCGTGAGACGCTCGCACTATTCAAGGCGAGTACGGACAGAGGCTTTATCGTGACACATTCGTCGGCAACGCCGTGGTGTATTTCACGCATTTCAGCGAGAAGTGCGATGACGAGCTCAGCACGGCTTCATGGGTCAGAATACCCCGCATCAATAGCCCTTCATATTCCCTGACATCGGCAACGACGGCACGGATCAGGTAATCCCACTCCCCCGACATGGAGTAGCATTCCAGCACCTCGCGATAGCTGGCGATGAACTGTTCGAAATCGCGGCGGGTCGCGGGATCATGGGTCTTCATCTTGACCTGGCAGAAGACATTCAGCCCCTTGCCGATCTTGTCGGGATCGACAAGGCGAACCGTCCGGCCAAGCACGCCCGCGCTTTCCAATGCCTTGATCCTTCGCCAGCAGGATGCGGGCGATGCGCCGACCTTTTCTGACAGCGCCGCCTGACTGATATCGCCTTCTTCCTGCAGGACGCGCAGAATCGCTCTGTCGACGTGATCAAGATCGAATTTTTCCATTCAAAAATCCGCCATAGATGAAACATCTCCTTCAAAAGCTACGGCAAAAACTGCAAAATTGAAAGGAATAGAGCTGACGCTTGAATTAAAATAGCTGGGCCATCTGTAGGAGGATCGTATGGCCCAGCTAGCCTTCAAAAGCCACGAGCGGAACTCGCCCGACGATCGCATCGACTGGCGCCGGGTTGCCTATCTCGTTCACCTCTCCCGGGCTCTCGACGAGATGGAGGAGAAGCGTCTCGTTCCGGAAAAGAAGGTTCTCTACCAGTTTTCCGCACGCGGACACGACATGGCGCAGATCCTACTTGGAATGCAGCTGACGAGCCTGCATGATGCGACCTGCGGCTATTATCGCTCGCGGCCACTTCTGCTTTCTCTTGGCGTCGATCCGGCCGATGCGCTGAGTTCAGCCATGGGCCGCGCCGGCGGCTATTCCGACGGACGCGACATCGGTGTCGTCTTCAACTATCCGAACCATTCCGGCGCCTCCGCCCTGCCCATGTGTGGCGGCGTCGGAGCACAATATACGCCAACGGCCGGCTGGGCGCAGGCGATGAAATATTATGCAACCACGCTCGGGCGCGCGGAATACGCGCGCGATATCGGCGTCGTGCTTGGCGGAGATGGCTCCGTTGCCTCGAATGGCTTCTGGGCAGCATTGACTGCCGCAACGACGCAACAATTGCCGATGCTGTTCTATATCGAGGACAATGGCTTTGGCATCTCGGTGCCATCGACGGCGCAGACGCCGGGTGGGAATATCGCAGCCAATCTCGCAAGCTGGAAAAACCTTGCAATATTCGATGGCGATGGCTGCAATCCCGCCGAGGCTGCGCATCTGGTGCAGGATGCCGTCTCGTTTGTTCGTGACGAACGCAAGCCGGCGCTTCTCAGGTTCACGGTTCCGCGCCTTGAGGGCCACAGTTTTCAGGACACGCAGGCCTATAAGAGCGAGGAAACCGTAAAGCGCGAATGGGAACGCGATCCCCTGCCGCGCCTGAAGGAATTTCTCATCCCCGCCGTGATGTCGATCGAGGAATGGAACGCCTGCGAGATCGAGGCTCGCGATATGGCCGAAAACGCGCGCGCAACCGCCGAAGAGCGGCCGGTTGCCGACCCCTCCTCCGTGACCCGCCATGTGTTCTTCGACGGCGATATGCAGGCGATGGGAGGGCAGCATCCATCCGGATACGTGCCTCCAGCGACAACTGATGTACCGGAAACCTCCGGCCCGCGCATCAACATGGTTACGGCTATTCGCAGAACGCTAGAACACGAGATGTCGATCAACGAGCGCGTCGTCATGTTCGGCGAGGATATCGGCCCCAAGGGCGGCGTGCATGCCGTGACCCTCGGCATGCAGGAAAAATTCGGCAGCGAGCGGGTCTTCGATACGTCGCTGTCCGAAGAAGGCATCATCGGCCGCGCCGTCGGCATGGCGCTCGCCGGCCTCGTCCCCATCCCCGAAATCCAGTTCCGGAAATATGCGGAACCGGCGACCGAACAGTTGAATGATTGCGGCACGATCCGCTGGCGTACCAACAATCGCTTCGCCGCCCCCATCGTAGTCCGCATGCCCGGCGGCTTCTTCAAATGCGGCGACCCATGGCACAGCCAGACCAACGAAGTGGCCTTCGTCCACCAGCCCGGCTGGAAGGTTGCCGTTCCCTCAAATGCTGAGGATGCCGTCGGTCTGCTGCGAACCTCGATCCGCGGCAATGACCCGGTCATCTTCTTCGAGCATCGAGCCATGCTCGATGATGCCTGGGCGCGGCGTCCCTATCCCGGCAACAACTTCGCACTGCCCTTCGGCAAGGCAAAACTGACGCGAACGGGCAGCGACATCACCATCATCACCTGGGGCGCCATGGTGCAGCGCTGCGAAGAAGCGGCCGATGGTATTTCCGCCGATATCCTCGACCTCCGTACATTGATGCCATGGGATCAGAAGGCCGTCCTTGCTTCGGTCGCCAAGACGCACCGCTGCCTCATCGTCCACGAAGACTTAGAAGCCGCAGGCTTCGGCGCTGAAATCGCCGCCGTCATTGCGGACAAAGCCTTCACGGATCTCGATGCACCCGTCTCTCGGCTCACCATGCCCGATATTCCAAGCCCGCATAATCCCGCTCTTCTTGACTGGGCTGTGCCCTCCACCGAACGGATCACCAAGCGCATTGCCGAAATCCTGGAGTTTTAGGAATGACCGGTATTATCGAAATCATGGCTCCGATGGAACAGGAGGGCACGAAAGCGGTTGTCCGAAACTGGCTGAAACGGATCGGCGATCATATCAACGAAGGTGACGCGCTCGTCGAGCTGGAAACCGACAAGGTGACCCAGGAGATATCGGCTCCTTGCGACGGCATCCTAAGCGAAATCGCGATGGAGAATGGCGACGATGCCACGCCGGGAGCGATCCTCGGACGCATGAGCATCGAAAACGTGAACGGTGTTACAGCGCAGGCGACCGAGACTCCGTTGCAGATACAGCCGGCCTCACCTGCCACAGCCTCCGCCGCTGCCTACTATTCGCCCGCCGTTCGCAAGGCCGCCGAGGAATACGACATCGACCCGGCCACCCTGAAAGGCAGCGGCAGGGATGGACGAGTGACCCGCGCCGACATGGATCATGCGCGGGAAATCGCCAAGCCGCATTCGCCTGCTCCGGTGTCGCAGCAGGCTGAGGCTGCGCAGATCCCGCCGACAGTCGCGGCTGACGGCAAATCTCGAACCGTACCCCATTCCGCCATGCGCCTTTCGATCGCAAGGCACATGGCCCAATCCTTGGCGACGGCACCGCAGGTCACCGCAGTTTTCGAGGCCGACTTCACGGCGATCATGCGCCATCGCGAAAACAGCAGGGACCGATTGAAGGCCGAAGGCGTGAACCTCTCCTATACAGCCTACTTCGTGGCAGCATCGGTTGCGGCCATGAAGGCCGTACCGGAGGTCAACAGCCAATGGCATGATAATAGTCTCGAGATCTTCGAAGACGTCAATATCGGGATCGGCATCGCATTGGCTGACCAGGGCCTCGTCGCTCCTGTGATCCGGCAGGCGCAGAAACTTTCGCTGGAGGCCATTGCCGTCCAACTTCAGGATCTGACGAACAGAGCGCGATGCAATGCGCTCAAGGCCGACGATATGAAAGGCGGAACCTTCACGATCTCCAATCATGGCGTTTCCGGCTCGCTGGTCGCATCCCCCATCATCATCAACCAACCGCAATCCGCCATCCTTGGCATTGGCAAGCTCGAAAAACGTGTCGTCGTTCGGGAGGTCGATGGAGCCGATACGATCCAGATCCGCCCGATGGCCTATGTGTCCCTGACGATCGACCATCGCTCCCTGGACGGTCACCAGACGAACGCATGGTTGACGGAATTCGTGCGAGCTTTGCAGGATTGGCCGCAATAGGGGAAGGGACGAGCCGATGAACAAGACAGCATTTTTCGACAGCCTTACGGAACAGAAGCCCGATCCCCTGCTTGAACTGATTGCCAAGTTCGCAGCCGACCCGAGGCCTGGAAAGATCGACCTCGGCGTTGGCGTCTATCGCGATGGAACCGGCCGCACTCCGGTCATGAAAGCCGTCAAGGCGGCAGAACATCATCTTTGGGAAACGCAGCAATCCAAATCCTATATCGGTCCGGAAGGCGATCCTGTTTTCTTGAAAGCATTGGCGGCCGAAGTCTTCGGCGAGCGCCATGGTGGCAAGCATCTCGCGGGAATTCAGACGCCGGGCGGGACTGGCGCCCTTCGTCTGATGGCAGAACTGCTTGCCCTCGACAAGCGGCGGAAAATCTGGATCGCCACGCCGACATGGGTCAATCACCAGCCGATCTTTGCCGCGGTCGGCCTTCAAATCGCAACCTATCGCTTCTTCGACATTGAAAAGCAAATCGTTCTCGTTGACGAGATGCTGACAACCCTGCGGAACGCTGCTCCCGGCGATGCCGTGCTGCTGCAGACGAGCTGCCATAATCCGACAGGCGCGGCGTTGTCGCAACAAAACTGGCGAGATATTGCCGACGTCATCGCTGCTAGGGGATTGATCCCGCTCTTCGACAATGCCTATCAAGGTCTTGGGCGTGGACGCGTTGAAGATGTGGCCGGCATGATTGATGTCATCGAAGCGGTTGGCGAGGCCATGGTTGCCGTCTCCTGCTCCAAATCCTTCTCGCTCTATCGGGAGCGCACAGGCGCGGCCTACCTCTTCAGCAATCAGCAGGCATGGTTGAACAGGGGCATCGGCAATCTCGCAAGCTATGCCCGCACCAGCTATTCCATGCCGCCAGCGCATGGGGCAGCTATTGTTGCTGCGATCCTGCAGGACCCTTCACTGTACCGGGCCTGGGTCGATGAACTCAGCGAAATGCGCAACCGCATAGCCGAAATCCGCCAGGCTGCCGCCGAAGCCTTTGCACAATTCCGTCCTAATCTCGCTAATATCGCTTCGCAGGAAGGCATGTTCTCCCTTCTGCCGATCTCTCCGGAAAATGTTCGGCGACTTCGCTCAGAGCATGGCATCTACATGCCGGATTCGGGTCGGATCAACGTGGCCGGGATGCAGGTTAGGGATATTGCATCCGTAGCCGAGCGCGTCGGTCCCTATCTGATGTGATGTCCGCAACAACGAGCGGTCGGCACGGGCCATGAACGGGCAGCTTGTCGCTTGCCCTTCACATCATGGAAGCGAGCAGGAACAAGAACTTGAGCTGGTTTGGCTCTCGATAGTTTCGCTGAACCACTCGCTTTGTTGAATTACTCAGCCGGCGACGATCTCCTCCAGCGCCAATGCTGCACCCAACAACCGGTCATCATGGTTTTTGGGAGCCGACAGCAGGAAGCCGACCGGCATGCTTGCCTCGCCCGCCCCGCAAGGCAGAGAGACGCCGCACCAATCGAG
>NZ_BAAJNQ010000034.1:0-11577 GCF_054558365.1 Rhizobium sp. No.120 | reverse complement strand
GATGAAAATATCCGGCAATGCCGGGTCACTTCTCAGTGCAAATCAACAGTCAGTGTACAAGAGCTGTACGTCGCTTACTTCAGCCTCGTGGAAGCTTCGACCTCATTCAGAGATATATCGTCCTTTTTGGCAAGCTCTCTCAGAAACTCCAGAAGCGTCGCAAAGGTTGCCGCCTGCCTGGCAATGATTGGTGATCATATTGGAAGGCATGACGACCGCGATCTGGTTCAGTTTACAGTTCGCTTCATTGACGAGCTAGGAAAACTTGGCAGCTTAACGTCATCAGGTTTAGGCGAAACCGTCAGTACCATTAATGAAAAAAACGTCCTTCGGGCGGTAGCAGCATATTCCTTTAGAGTCCGCGATAACAGGCTGGTTCTTGACCTGTTGGAATTTAAGCGCCTTGCAAAATGGGCATGTAGGCGCGGCCTTTTTGTGCAGGGCCTTGATGCTATTCCTATCGAACGTCTCAGGGAATACGAGGTCCAACCTTCTTTCTTCACTGACAGCGTGTCCGTGGAAAAAAGAATCGAGGAGTTATCATCTGGAAAGGTCGCCAGTTTTATCAAATTCCGGTTCGACGGCGAGTTCGATGGGCTAGATAGCTACTAAGTTATAATTGCGATGCAAATCTGCGCGCTTCGCAAAATGTGGACATCGGTTCCGCTAAATCCCCGACACCCTACGCACTAGCTATGGTGCCTTCGACGGGCCTCTGGTGGCTGCATCGTTACCCGCTCGGCCATCATCATGCTCTGGCAATGGAAACAAGGCACCATTCCCGCTGAGCCGACTTATATTTTTTCCCCGAAGGCTCGCTCCACCTCTTCCTTAGAAATAGATTTGTAAGCCGCCATCATCCCGTTTGGCCTGAGAAATCCCTTCAGCTGGGAGTGCGAGAAGAAAGCAAATTCTGTCGTGAAGTACTCGTCAAAGATATCCTGATAAATGATAGTGCCAACGACTAGGAGCCGGTCGTTTAGACCAAATTGCTGATCTTGAAATTCCTCGATGTAGCTGCTTCCTCTAAGCGGAGTGACCTTGGCAAACAAAGGCTTCCCTGCTCCTACCGACGTCCATGTTTTTCGAGGCGGAGATGGTGGGCGATTATTTCGGAGCACATGATACATTTCCTGCATCGAAACCCGGACCGCCTCAACGCCCACAGCAACCATAGGGCTTGGAGTCTCGCCGGAATTGTGGCAGACGACGACCAAATCGCCCTTGTCGTCCACGCTGAAATCAATGTCGGAAGCTTCGACATAGGCTCGCGCCTGCCGCCGGCCAAGGTCTCGTGTTTCACGGAGGGTGTTTCGCGTCTGCAAAAGGCTCCCCGCCAAACCCAATAGCGCAATACTACTCAACACCACAGACGCCGCACTTACCCAGACCGAGACATGGGCCCAGTGCGCTTGCGCTTCCGACGCTGACACGCTTCGAGCCGTATAGTCGTCGGCCCAGCCCTCCCCAACCATTGCGATGAGCCAAGTCGCTATTGCGATGATCACCAATTTCATGCTTGCGCCACCCCTCGTGCAACTCTCTTATCTACGTTGTTTGGCAAGCTCTCGCTCTAACGCCCGCCGCTGTTGGCGCGACATCCCCTCAGGTCGAGGGTCGGTAGGAAATTCCAGTTGGACGGCTACTTGGTTTGCAGTCGCCATCGTATGGATTGATATATCGAACGCCTCCCTAGCCTGATGCAGCTGATCAATAATCTCAGGCGTCCATTCTTGTTGTTCAAAAGCTATCAGTTCTTCTGAGGCACCTCGATCTGAATCGGCGTTAACAGCAATACCGACGCAAAGCCTCAGGTCAGCGTCGTCCCTGAGAGCAGAAAGGCAATAGGTCTGTAATATCGTTGCTCTGATACGCCGAAAGTCGGCAAGCGGTAAGTCAGCTTTTTCTCGCATTACGAGGAAGACGTACGCGACCTTGTCACCGGTTGCCGGATCAATCGATTTCAGCACACGCGCGAAACGCGCCGCATTCTGATCTTCACAAGCTCTTAACGCGCCGTGCAGCGCTCCCGCGATATGGCGTCTTTGAAGTCTCGTTTCTCTCGCCATGATCCGGAGTGCGCTCTCCGACACGTCGATTGTGGGGACTTCATCGAAGACTGCGTATTGGGTGTCGTCTAGCGCAGCATCAGTGAACAGCTTTATGAGCCGGTCCCATAAATACGACGGTTTGTTCGCTTCCTTGCGTCGCCTATACTCCGGCGAGCGGACAAGATAGGCATACTCGCCTTGCGCGTAGGAGACCTTGTGATCGGATGAGCCACCCTTCACATCGGCTCCCGTCGGAAAATAGTGCTCACCATTTTGTCCGGTCGTTAGCAGATAGTTGGCAAGAAGCTCCGCTTCGCTTGGCGAAACCAGCAGCGATTGCGACCTAATTAACTTAGCGCGGGCGGTGAGATATCTGGTGAAATCGGTGATCGTGTCCAGCTCGGACATAACGACGTCGAGCGCAAGCATGTTGAACACATGGATGAACGGTCCCGAGGGATCCACGTCTCCAATAGAGAACGGGCGATGCAAGTGCTGTCCAAAGTCGACGTGATCCGACCCTCTTAAGTGAGGAAGTATAAGAAAAGTCCCGTCGGGGTCTTTAAAATACTGGGAGGCGGCCTCTTCTGCTCCCATCGCCACGCAAATACCATGTACCCTTCGACGCTCAACAGGCGGCAATTTGATCGGAAGCAAAGTTTGACATTTTGCGTCAACGAAGAGCGAATCTGGTTTGCTTCTAATCCACGCCGCAGCTTTTCTGATCTGCCCAGCGGACTCCGAGATTGCCTTTTTATACCATCGAGGCCACGCCGTCTCTAACGGCGCCTCACTCCAACTTACGCTCTTATCGCTGAAGATGATCACGTCGTCACCGCAGACGACTAACAGATCACAGAGCTCCTGCCCTGGCTTTTTAAACACATTGGGCCATGACCAAAGATCGAGAAACGTGTCGCCTGCTAGACGCGCCAGAAGCCGCTCGGTCGGGGTCAGCCCAGCCCCTTTTTCGATTTTTGCGATTTGCTTAGATCCTCAACTGCCGATTTAGAAATTAGCCTTGATCCGGAAGACTGCGACTCGAAGCCTGCCGCCATTATTTGTTGCATACGACAGACGAAACAAACAACCTCAATTTGAAATCTGCCTATTCGAGGACAAGAGGCCTCCTGGCAATCGGTCAGCTTTCCAAAACGGAATGGAGGCTCGCTAGACATGCCTAAAGCTCTGAAAAAAGATGAGGGGGCACCCAGAGAAGCCGCCTTGATGCAGTCACTTTGAACTTCCGGGGGCCACCGAGCAGGCCGCTTGTGCATACGATGAATTGGAACCATATAATCTGGCGTCCACATTCTGGAGAAGACGATGTCGTTTCAGTCCCGCAACCACAACCCGTTGCCCCAAGTGGTGGAGCTAAAAAGCGCGGTCGCTGAGAGCGACGAAGTTCCAGGCCGATATCGTCTTGAAACCGAACTTGGCATCTTTGAGGATGAGATTGTTCTCGACAAAGCAACGATTTCGGTCGGCCTTACAAGGGCGATCCTATCCCTCGCGATCGACGGTCTCGATATGGACGAGAAGACAAAATTTGGCGTCCATCATATTCAATCAAGAATGATGAAGGTGCAGCGTAGATCAAGCATCGAAGCCGGCCTCGAAGAAACGAAAGCGCACGAACTTATTGCCGGCGGAGAGGTTTCGATGCTCTCTCCTTCTGGCAAGGCTTCAGCCACGAAGTCAGGAAAAGCGACCCATACAGCCAAAACCAGCCTCCAAGAGGAAACGGAAGTTGAGATGGAGCACCTTCCTGTGAAGTACGTCGGCAACGAAACATGGAGGGTCACGGATCCGTCAGGAGAAGTGCTAGATGCGACGTATTTGAACTATGACGTCCTTTGCGAAATGACTGCGCAAGAGACGAAGCCCAATCGGGTTCAAACTGTTCTTTCTGCGCATGCCAAGGCCAGAGACGTCAATGCTGTGGTCACTCATGACGAACGGATGTTCAGTGACAGGACGAAGTGGAACAAGGAACGCGTCATAGGCATCCTTGTGGCCAAGGCCCTACACGAGGTCGCGGAAGAGGCCGAGTATCGCGGCACAATAACCTTCAGCGCATCGGTTGCCTCCGATGAAGGATGATATCGTTCTTGATGCTCTGATCTCCGCAATGTCGAAGGAGACGATGAACAACGTGTTGGCTAGCACCACCGGCAACTTCGGCCAGCTCATTGGCATCGCCGGTCTCGATCCTTCCGTAGACCTACAGAACGCGGATCTGCGGAACACAGATTTCACCGACACCAATCTGGCAAACTATAATTTCACTGGATGTGACCTACGCGGTGCCCGCGGGATCCGTGTAGTTTGGGACCCCGAGACCACGCTGTTTGCGGAAGCACTTCTCGACGGCTCGATATTTGCACATCGTGTGGCGACCTCGGCCGCGTTCGCTGATCCCGAAGTACGTCTGCTCCAAAAGCGCGTCAGTGGTATGGGTTGGCAGGATCAGATTGTCTGGGCGATACGCAACCTCCGCCCAGGCACGGTCGATCTAGAACGCAATCGAATGCTTGCATCAACGCTTTTCGAACAAACTAGGGATTCCTTTCTCAAAGGTGAACTCCTCAAATATCTTGAGCAATCCGCTTCCTCGGGAGATGAGCAAATTTATAACATCATGCTCGACATCATAAATGGCCACAGTGATGACCTGCATCTAGTTACGAAGACCATCAAGGTTCTCCAACGATCCCGTGCGTTCGGTCGCACTCGCTTGAAGTCTGCGGTAGAAGCTCTCCTGTACTCCCGGGACAGTCGAGTTGTTACTCTGGCCATCCGCTTCCTTGTGTCGGTCGGTACGACGCAGGAGATCAGGGAGCTTTCAGAATTCGCATTGGCAAGGCGGGCAGCCCCACTACGTTTTGCATTCATAGGAGCGCTCATCGGACGTCTTGGGCCAGGATATGACATCGTCGTCAGGAACCCAGTCAACAGGGATTTTCGTGACGTCCACCAAGAGCTCTCTGCCGAGGAACTGCCGCTACTCATCAGAGAAATCCGGCGGGCCTACTACAACGAACAGGAAGCCCTCCGAGATGGCACCCTCAAGGGGGAGCCGCGAATATCTCAGGAATTTGCTACCGCACTCGCCGAAGATTCTCTACTCGAGAAACTGGATCAAATGTTTGGCCAACTAGCCGAACACGGAATGCCAAGAGTTAGAATTCCGGGCGTCGTTAACCATATGAATTAACGCTATTCTTCTGCCATTTTGAATCGAAATAGGCCTTTGCTTCCGTTGCTCGGACAGCAGCTTTCTGAGGCTATCATTAGCGATAGTATTCAGGTATCGATAGTGATATGACCTAGTGCTTGACCAATAACGATTCTGCGCCTATTGTCGCGCAGAATGTCGAGTTGCAGGCTCTGCCACGATCTGTGCGACGAGAGAGTGAATTCCAGCTTACGGAGAATTATCATGAGCGTCACCGTCAAGGTCGCAGAGGCCAAGGCCCATCTTTCCGAATTGCTGGCCCGCGTCGAGGCCGGCGAGGAGGTCATCATTTCCCGCGGCAACGATCCGATCGCCGTATTATCGCGCATTCGCAAGGAGAACGATATCGACAAGACGATCGCCGAAATCAGAGCGATGCGTCAGATGGCCAAGCCCGTTACCCAAGAGGAAATCCGCGCCTGGCGCGATGAGGGCCGCGCGTAATCATGTCTTTCGTTGTGGACGCCTCTATCGCCGCCAGCTGGTTTCTTCCCGATGAGCAGAGCGAAGCCGCCGAGCGCCTGATTGGCGTACTGGCCGTCACACCAGGCCTGGTTCCATCGCTATTTTGGTTCGAAGCCCGCAATCTGTTTGTCATGGCCGAGCGCCGCGGTCGATTGCCGGCCGGGGCAGCGCTGACAGCGACATTGAAGTTGCGCAGTTTGCCACTTGATGACCGCGGTTCGGGCAATGATGTCGCCATCGTCGATCTCGCTATCCGGCACGGCCTTTCAGGTTATGATGCCAGTTACGTTGCGCTTGCGAAATCTGCCAACGTGCCATTGGCGACAGCCGACCGGAAGATGGCAAACGCAGCCAGAAGCGAAGGCATTGCGATCGTGGGACCACTTGAGCATGAGCACTAATCGGCATCCAGCGGATTTGCCGGTTCTGAAGCGTGCCGAAGAACTCGATGCGCTCGACTCCATCCTGCCCTTCGCCCGGCGCGATCAGCTGGCCACCCTGCTGACGGACGACGATGTCGCCACCCTCAAGCATCTCGCCAAGGAGGGCATGGGCGCCAATACCCTTCGCGCACTCGCCTCTGATCTTGGCTATCTCGAAGCCTGGTGCGAGCTTGCCATTGGTGTGCCTCTGCCCTGGCCGGCGCCGGAAAGTCTGCTCCTCAAATTCGTCGCCCATCATCTTTGGGATCCAGTCGAGCGCGCCGACGATCCCACACATGGCATGCCAGGTGAGGTCGAGATCGGATTGCGCACCAAGGGGCTTCTGCGCGCCGACGGTCCGCATGCGCCCGATACCGTGCGCCGGCGGCTGACCTCCTGGTCGATCCTGACGCGCTGGCGCGGGCTAACGGGATCATTTACCGCCCCTTCCCTGAAAACCGCATTGCGCCTGGCCGTGCGTGCCACGCCGCGGCAACGTCGCCGCAAGAGCAAAAAGGCCGTCACCGGCGATGTGTTGGCAAAGCTGCTGGCGACCTGTGGCGGCGAGCGGCTAGCCGATGTCCGCGACCGCGCCCTGTTGCTGACGGCGTTTGCCTCCGGCGGTCGCCGGCGCTCCGAGGTCGCTGACTTGCGCGTCGACGATCTGGTCGACGAGGAGCCGGTGCATGCCGATCCGAGGAATGCCGCCTCCCCTCTCCTCCCGTGCCTGAGCATCAGTCTCGGCCGTACGAAAACGACGACCGCCGAAGATCAGGCGCATGTCATTCTGATCGGCCGACCGGTCGAAGCACTCAAGCAATGGATCGAAGAAGCCAGGATCGACACCGGACCGGTGTTCCGGCGCATCGACCAATGGGGCAATATCGACCGGCGAGCACTGACGCCGCAGTCGGTCAATCTGATCCTGAAGACACGGTGCAGCCAGGCCGGTTTGGATCCGGAGCTGTTTTCGGCGCATGGACTGCGCTCCGGATATCTGACGGAAGCCGCCAATCGCGGCGTTCCTTTGCAGGAAGCCATGCAGCAATCCCTGCATAAGTCGGTGGCCCAGGCGGCGAGTTACTATAACAACGCCGAACGGAAGAACGGGCGTGCCGCGCGGTTAGTTGTGTAGCAGCGGCGAATTCGAACGCAGAAATTTACACCCGTTTCAACGGTGCCGCGACTTTTCGGCGATACTAGAAAGGTCGACCTTTTTGCCGGCGACATCGGCGATGATTTTCAAGCTACCGCCCAGCGACTCCACATAATCTCGAAGCGTTGACAGTTTCATGTCCGCGCGCTTCTCCAATCGAGACACGTTGGTTTGCTTAAAGCCTGTTTTCGCGGATACCTGCTCTTGCGTTTGACCGGCCAGAGCCCTTAATTCACGGAGGTTATGAGCCTCAAGCAACACCTCTGCGCGCTTTTCCACGGCCTGACGTTCGTCGGCCGACAGATCGCCTATTAGTCTATCAAGATCGTCCACAGTTCTTCTCCAGCTCTGCCAAATGATCGTCGTATCGTTTATCGGCTAGGTCGATCAGCCGCTTATAAAAGAGCTTCTGACTAACGCCGCTCTTCGCGCCGCCGCACAGCACAACAGCTTTTCGTTCCGGGTCAAAGGCAAAGGCAAAGCGCCATTGCACTTTGAGAACTTTTACACGCAGCTCTTTCATGTTGGCGTGCTTGGAGCCTTCGAGCGTATCGACCTCCGGTCTCCCGAGGCGAAAGCCTTTTTGCCTCAGCACGACGAGATGTGCCAAAAGCTCGACTCTTGCATCTTTCGGAAGGTCTGCGATCTCGTCTCGGAATCGCGGGTGAAACTCAACCTTCCACTCTGTCATTTCATATCCTAACGGATATAGATACTTTGGGATATATAAAGATTGTGTGTTATTTTGGCAAGGGACGCGAGAATAAAATCATGCCATATCGTAGCCGCGGGACCGGTATGCCGAAGCCAAAAGTCCTCCCCTCCCCCGCCATGCAGCAATCCCTGCATAAGTCGGTGGCCCAGGCGGCGAGCGATTATAACAACGCGGAGCGAAAGAACGGACGGGCGGCGCGCTTGTTTTTGTAGCGCTACGTCCGTATTCTCGAGAGACACATGCTAATTTCTCCTTGCAATTCGGGAGTTTCATTCCATAAATGCGAGGATGATTAACCGTCGAATATCATCCGAACTGAACGAACTCCTCGACACGCGCCCAGCTGTCGCGCTCATCGGGCCGCGTCAGGTCGGAAAAACGACATTGGCACTCTCCATAGCCGACCATCGGCCTTCGATCTATCTCGATCTTGAATCGGATGCTGATCGTGCCAAGCTCGCCGAACCGGAACTATATCTCAGCCAACATAGTGACAAGCTCGTTATATTGGACGAGGTTCACCGGCTTCCTAATCTTTTCCAGAATTTGCGCGGACTTATCGACCGCGGCCGTCGAAGCGGCAGAAAAGTGGCGCAGTTCCTGCTGCTTGGGTCAGCATCCATTGACTTGTTGAAACAGTCGGGTGAGACGCTGGCTGGCCGGATCGCCTATCTTGAAATGGGGCCGGTTAACGGCACCGAAGTACCAGCTGACGAACTAAATACGCTGTGGCTACGAGGTGGCTTCCCAGACAGTCTACTCGCTCAAAGCGATCGCGCAAGCCAGCGATGGCGGCAGGACTTTATTCGAACGTATCTGGAGCGAGATATTCCTTTGCTCGGTCCTCGTATTCCCGCGGAGACATTACGGCGCTTCTGGACAATGCTCGCGCATCATCAGTCCGGACTTCTGAACGCCGCAGAGTTTGCACGCGCGCTTGGCGTCGATGGCAAGACCGTCGCCTCTTATCTCGACCTCCTGGTTGATCTGCTGCTCGTACGACGTCTAGAGCCTTGGCATGCAAACGTTGGAAAGCGTCTCGTAAAATCGCCTCGGGTTTATGTTCGCGACAGTGGCATCACCCACACTCTCTTGGGGCTGACCACTCAGGAGGATCTGCTCGGCCATCCGGTCGCCGGTGCAAGTTGGGAAGGTTTCGTGATCGAGACGCTGATTGCCGCAGCACCGGCCGGAACACAGAGTAGTTTCTATCGGACATCCGCCGGCGCCGAAATCGATCTGCTCCTCACGCCCCCGGGCAATCGTCCATGGGCCATCGAAATCAAGCGCAGTCTGTCGCCTAAAGTCGAAAAGGGCTTCTATCTTGCGTGCGAGGATTTGAATCCGCTGCGACGGATCGTCGTCTACCCCGGACAGGAGATCTTCCCCATGCAGCAAGACGTGGAAGCAATGCCGCTATCAGCATTAGGGACGGCCTTGGCCGAACTCGTCTAGGCTGTGGTGACGATTTAACTATTTAAGCCAGATCATGATGCTTGCGAGCAGCTGCCTGATCATCATTGGGGCGAGGGGAGACTCCCTTCGGCCCTTCCCCTCGTGCACCCCTACCCGCCCGCAGGTTTGGGCGCTTTCGACGGCAGGACGACGCCTCCGGCTTTCCGGCCAGAAGTGGTCAGGCCGCCGCATGCCTGCGTTGTGGCTTAACCGAGGCGCCAAAGCGGATCTCTTTCGGAAATGGCTACTGTAGGAGATTTCCTTCATGCGGGCTTATTGGGGTACATTTGGTGATCGCGACCGCGGCGAATCTGAATGGCTAACAAAGGATATCCGATTTTGAGTACCAGACGACGATCTCGCACCTGTGATGTCTGATGGGTTTCGCGACTATTTTTGGTTCGATGGCTCATGACCATCAAGAATGATTGTCGCGGCTGCCCTCCCCTAATTTTGACTTCATGGTATCGACCTAGGAAGATCGTCGCCAAAATGGGAGAATTCAAAATGAAAAATACCACGAAGGCCTTACGGGCAATCGCTTTTTGCACGGCCCTCGCCTCGACTTCAGTGGCCTGGTCGTCTGGATTCGAAAACATAATCATCTCAAACGCCAAGGATGCCGACGAAACACAGTCGGTGCTGCCGGCAAACAGTGCTGCTGTATATCTGTCAGCAGACGTTGCAGATGACATTGACTCGCGTTCAAAAATCACGGTTTCATGGATCGCGGTCGACACTAACGGCGTTGCGCCGGCGAATTACAAGATCGACGAAGCGAGCTTTGATATTGGCTCGCTGGAAAACCACGTCAACGCCTCTCTGAGCAAACCGAATGCGGGCTTCCCGGTCGGCAAATACGAGGCTGTCCTTTCCGTGGACGGCAAGGTGGTCGAGACCGTTGCATTCTCAATCAAATAAGCTCGGCTAAGCGCTCAGCACGACATGATGGCTACCGCAAGATCAGGAGAACTGTTGCTTGCCGGAGGGTTTGTTGCCGCCCTCCCCTACCAGCGAGCGATACTATCGACGCCTCGCCTTGCGAACCAAGTCGGAATATGCCGTTCTGTGCTCATTTATCCAAAGGCCTGGGAGGATGGTTGCGATGAAGGGCGCAGTGAACGCAGTTATGGAAAGGGCGATCATGGCCGGGAAGATCGTCGGCACTGTCGTGATCGCCGTCAAAAGCAGATAGACCGTCTATAGCCGCGCTGCTGGTTATGCGGGTCGATAAATTGGAAAACCAACACATACGGACCATATTCCGTCTCGCATCCGTGACCAAACCGCTTGTGGCGGCGACGGCCTTGGCTATTGTCGACAAGGGCAGGCTAGCGCTTTGTGACATCGCCCGAGATTATCTGGCCAATCTCCGGCCCCGGCAGTCAGAAGAAGAGATTGCCGATATCATCATCAAAAACCTGCTCACTCACACGGCTGGCCTCAGTTGTGGAGTAGGTCCGAAGACCGCGCCACCCGAGCGGATGTTCAACGCTGGGCTTTCTGACACAGACCTCGATTTGTGGAGAACTTCAGTGCGCCGCCTCTTAAAGGCGGAAGCGGCAAGGACGGCGCTCCTCAACCAGATTGGCAACCTCCAACGCCCGGGCAAACCGGGAAAAGGATTCTCTTTTCTGGGTGCAGTGGTTCAGGATCCAGCTCTAGCAGAGGTCCCGATGTCCAACGGATCGATAAGCTGGGGCGGGTTTAGGGACACAGTTGGTTCATCGACCCAGTGGAAGCACGGCGGTAGAAGGCCGCCTTGAAGCCTATCCAAGAGATATCCTTCGAGCGATATATGGCGCTTAATGTCTATGGCGAAAGGCGGTCTAATCATCCCAAGACGTCTCTCTGCCGTTGCGAAAGGTACAATCCAGCGACGATCTAGAATAGACCAAACCGGATATGTTCAATTCTTAGCTCATGATGACCTTTGCCTTGAATATCACCTCTGGAAAACAGTGGGTATGCAGCCAAGTGCCGTATCCGCTCGCTGCAAAGCAGGCGGAAGCTAGCAGCAGCCATACTTCCGCTATGAGTATTATCTTATTTTTCTCAATACATTAGGATGAGCC
>NZ_BAAJNQ010000033.1:0-11587 GCF_054558365.1 Rhizobium sp. No.120 | reverse complement strand
GTTACAGGCGAAGGGGATCACTCCCTGCATTCCCGGTCGGAAATCCCGGACCACGACCATCAAATACGACAAACGCCGCTATAAACGGCGCAACCGAATAGAGATCATGTTCGGGCGTCTCAAGGATTGGCGGCGTGTCGCTACGCGCTATGACAGGTGCCCAATGGCTTTTCTTTCCGCCATCGCTCTCGCTGCAACCGTTATCTTCTGGCTCTGATCAACGAGTCCTGACTCTAGTGTCGGGTCATTCCGGACGGAGGCGTTTCGATGAATGCTGGTGTCATGCAACGCCTCCTCTGATTGATTTGCAGCGATGGAAACTACTTACCGGACAAATTCGAGTTTGCCAAGCCGATTTTTCTACTTTGTGGGGAAATATGCGCGAATGCCACACCATTTCGGACAGAGATTAGACGGAGTCAACCTCGATGTCGATCACCAGACAATTTGACTGGACTCTATGTGGCGTTGGCTGCAGCCGGCGTAAGGCATCGACAAAAGATAAGTCGAGCTTGCCATATCATTGAAAGTTCAGGCTCTTCATCTTCAGTGTATCGATATGCAAATTCGGCACATAGATCTCCCGTGCCTTCATCGCGCCCGCTCTTGGCGCGGATGGTGTATGAAGTTAATCTTTACAGTTTAGCTTCATATATGGTAGAGATACTGCCATGATCGAGAACGCCGCCAAATCACCCCTCGCCTCCACTGTCGCCGAAGAGCTCAGAGGCTTCGCAAGCAAGCTGAAGCGCAAGCTGCGCGAGCAGGGCCATGCCGGAGACCTGACGCAAAGCCAGGCATCGGCCCTCGTCCGGCTGGAAAAGGAAGGGCCGATGACCACCTCGGCGCTGGCGCGCGCAGAAGGCATGCGTCCGCAATCGATGGGCGCGCTACTCTCGGCGCTAGATGCGATGGGCCTCGTCTCAGGAATGCCCGACCCCTCGGATGGCCGGCAAACCATTCTCTCGCTGACGGACCGCTGCCGCCGCCTGATCCAGGAAGGCCGCGCCGCCCGCCAGGACTGGCTCAGCCGGACCATCGAAGCCAGGCTTTCGCCCGAAGAGCAAGGCCAGGTGCTGGCCGCCATCGGCCTGCTGCAGCGCCTGGTCGAGCAGGATTAGACCGTCCTTTCCTTCCTCCCACCGTAGGATATTCCATGGCCCTGACCGCATTGGATCCACAGACCGCTCTGATCGTGGTCGATCTCCAGAAAGGGGTCATGAGCGCGGCCTTCATCGAACCGATCGCCCCCGTTATCGACCGCGCCGTAGCGCTTATTCGAGCTTTCCGGCACCACGATCTGCCCGTCGTCCTCGTCAACGCCGCCGGCACCGCGCCGGGACGCACGGAGCAGCCCAGGCGCCACACCGGCCCGCTGCCGGACGGCTTTACGGACTTCATTCCCGAGCTCGACCGGCAGCCCGGCGATCTCGTCGTGACGAAATACAGCTGGGGCGCCTTTGCGACGACCGACCTCGACGCCCGTCTCAAATCCCTCGGCGTCACGCAGGTCGTGGTCATCGGCGTCGCGACCGGAACCGGGGTCGAGGCGACCGCGCGGCAGGCCTTCGAGGCCGGATACAATGTCGCGCTCGCGATCGACGCCATGACCGAAACCCGGCCCGAGGCCCATGCCTACAGCATCAAGAACGTCTTTCCCCGGCTCGGCGAAACCGCCAGGACGGAAGAGATCATGACAGAACTCGCAAAGCGGAACGCTTAAGGATGAACCTCCTTCATACTCTCTCGCTTCTTGCCGGCGGTGCCTTTCTGATGAATGCAATTCCGCATCTCGTCAGCGGCGTTCTCGGCCGGCCCTTCCAATCGCCCTTCGCCGACCCTACCGGCGAAGGCCTGTCATCGTCGACCGTCAATGTCCTGTGGGGCTTCGCCAATCTCGTACTGGCCTATCTGCTTCTCATTCGCTTTGGCAGCGTAAATTGGGATGGCACCACGGATGTCGCCGCCGCGGGCCTCGGGGCTTTCGCCATCGCCCTGTTTTGCGCGCGTCATTTCGGCCGGTTTCATGGCGGTAACGCGCCGGAACGACAATGACGCGACAGACGCTGCGGACTTTCCGGTCGCTCCGCCACTACAATTACCGGCTCTGGGCGGCGGGCGCACTCGTGTCGAATATCGGCACCTGGGTCCAGCGAACCGCACAGGACTGGCTGGTCTTCGCCGAACTGACGCGGCATAACGGCTCGGCTGTCGGCATCGTCATGGCTCTGCAGTTTGCGCCGCAGTTTCTGCTGCTTCCGTGGTCGGGTCTTGCCGCCGACAGTCTGAACCAGCGCAAGCTCTTGATGGCGACGCAGGCGACGATGGGCGCGCTCGCGCTGGCGCTCGGTATTCTCACCGTCACGGGCCTGGTGCAACTCTGGCACGTCTATGTCTTCGCCTTCCTGTTCGGCAGCGCGGCTGCCCTCGACGCGCCGGTCCGCCAGACCTTCGTCGCGGAGCTGGTCGGCGACGACGATCTGCCGAATGCGGTGGCGCTGAACTCCATGTCGTTCAATCTCGCGAGGATGATCGGCCCGGCCGTGTCGGGCGTCGCGATCGCCACGGTCGGCACCGGATGGGGCTTTCTCGCCAATGGCGCATCCTTCCTGGCTGTCCTGATTTCTCTGATGCTGCTGCGGCTGTCAGAGCTGCGGCCGAACAGACGGGCGCCACGTGGCAAGGGCCGCTTTGTCGAGGGCCTGCGCTATGTCCGCGGCCGCCCCGATCTCGTGGCGATCCTGTTCATGCTGTTCTTCATTGGCACCTTCGGCCTGAATTTTCCGATCTTCGTCTCGACAATGGGCGTGCGCATCTTCCATGCCGGTGCCGCTGGCTACGGGCTGTTGTCGTCGATCATGGCGGTCGGGACGATCACCGGCGCATTCCTGAATGCCGGCCGCGACCGCATCGAATTCCGCAATCTGATCTTCAGCGCCACCGTGTTCGGCCTCGGCTGCGAGCTGGCAGCACTCGCGCCCGGCTATTGGCTCTTCGCCGCAGCGCTTGTCGTCATCGGCGTTGCCGCACTCTCCTTCACCAACGCCACCAACAGCCTGATGCAGCTTTCGACTGAGACTGCGATGCGGGGGCGGGTGATGGCGCTGCGCGTCGGCATCGCGCTTGGTGGCACACCGATCGGAGCGCCCATTGTCGGCTGGGTGGCCGACCACGAAAGCCCGCGCTGGGCGATGGCCATTGCGGCAGCATCCGGGATCATCGCGGCGACGATCGGCGTCTTTGCCAAACAAGAAGCAGGTCGGAACTAGGAGCTGAGAGTACAGTCGCGCCGCTAACGGGAGCTACCAGGCCCCATTTTGAACAGACCTTCGCTGTGAAGCAGAAGGCCCTTCCCATTTTCAAAGGCAGGGGATCGATCATTCTGAACTCTTCGGTCTCGAACGTTATGGGGCTGCCAGCATTCAGCGCCTACGCCGCAACCAAGGCAGCTGTTCGCAGCTTCTCGCGGTTCTGGACCCTGGAGCTGAAGGATCGCAATATAGGCTAAACTGATGAGTAAAGAGACGGACACATCTCTTTCAATAGTTACCAGGAACTTTCCAAATGATGGGTGGTTTTAGCACTGGAAGGGCTCGCCGCCTTCCTTTCGATTCTCCTGACCGACGCCGATAGCTGCTCGCTCGCGGCTATCGGCATTCCCTCAATACAAAGATGTCTCATCACATACATCCTGGAAACCAGACATTCCGCCGTGTCCTTCAGGGAAAAGAGCCTCGCCTTCGCGCAGGCCCATCTTGATCGCCCAGAAGCGGACGAGTTTTACGGCTGGCCGCCGCCGCCCGCCGCGCCGTAGACCTGTCCGGTGGCGTAGCTCGCCTGCGCGTCCGCAAGCTGCACGTAAATCGATGCGAGTTCCGCGGGCTGACCGGGACGGCCCATTGGCGTGTCGCCACCGAACTTTTCGAGCTTTTCCATCGTCGCTCCGCCGCTGACCTGAAGCGGCGTCCAGATCGGACCAGGCGCGACGCCGTTCACGCGAATGCCCTTCGGACCGAGCTGCTTCGCCATCGATTTGGTAAAGTTCATCATTGCCGCCTTGGTCATCGCGTAGTCGATGAGGTTAGCCGAGGGGTCATAGGCCTGCTCCGATGTCGTCTGGATGATCGCCGATCCTGGCTTCATGTGCTTGAGGGCCGCTTTCGTCAGGAGGAACGTCGCATAGATATTGGTCTTCATCGTCGCATCGAAGGCCTCGTAGGTGATGTCGTCGATTGACTGGGCCTGCTGCTGCCGCCCGGCGTTATTCACGAGAATGTCGAGACCACCCAACGCCTTGACTGCTTCGTCGACGAGTTTTTCGCAGAAGGCGGCGTCACGCAGATCGCCGGGCAGCGCCGCGCCCTTGCGGCCTTCCTTCTCGATAAGCGCGATGACTTCCTTCGCATCGGGCTCTTCGTCCGGAAGATAGTTGATGGCGACGTCTGCGCCTTCGCGAGCGTAGGCGATGGCTGCGGCGCGTCCCATGCCGGAATCCCCTCCGGTGATCAGCGCCTTGCGTCCGACGAGACGGCCCGAACCCTTGTAGGAGGTCTCGCCATGATCCGGCTTGGGGTTCATCTTGCCGGCAAGGCCGGGAAACGGCTGGCTCTGCTTCTGGAACGGCGGCTTCGGGTACTTCGTCGTGGGATCGTCCATATGCGTGTTCTCCTGCATGTTCGAAGCCGACCAGGCGGCGATGGGAAAGACCGACGCCGTGAGCATCGTGCTTGCCGCCGCAAGGACGGATCGTCGGCTGATCGGAAATGGGTGCTGGGGTCTCATCATTGCCTCTTCGGCGTGCCGGGCGCGACTGTTCAGGGCACCAACTCAGGTGACGCTGCAATGTTCCAGGTGTCGGAACCAAGTACCGCCTTTCTGTGTTGCTGGATCGAACCAGGAGTATCGTCATGCCGCACCTCGACACTCACGACCTGCAGATTGCTTTCGAAGAATGCGGAGCACACCATGGTGATCCCGTTCTCTTGCTGCACGGATGGCCCGACGACGCCTCCACTTGGAAAGCTGTGTCGTCAAACCTGCAGCACCGAAACCTTCGCCTCATTGCGCCTTACCTGCGCGGCTTCGGCGCATCCGTTTTCCGGAACGACATGGCATTGCGGACCGCGAACGGCGCAATTCTCGCAATGGACGCGATCGCCCTGATGGACGGTCTCGCGATCGAACGGTTCTCCGTCGTCGGTCACGACTGGGGTTCGAACATCGCCGAAGCGCTCGCCATTGGATGGCCGAACCGGGTCGACAGAATGGCGCTTCTTTCCTCGCTGCCGCGCTTTGGCGGACTGAAGACGCCGCCGTTTCGGCAGGCGCAGCGCTATTGGTATCATTGGTTCATGGCAACGAAGCGCGGCGCCGATGCCATCAAGAGGGATCCGCGCGGGTTCGCGCGGATTCAATGGGAAAACTGGAGCCCCGACGGTTGGTTCGACGACGAAACCTTCGCCACCGTGTCGAGATCCTTCGACAATCCGGACTGGGTGGCCATTACCCTCCACAGCTACAGAGTTCGGTGGGGCGAAGCCGAGCCCGATCCACAAAGCGTCTGGCTCGAGGACCGCATCAGGGAGACGCGATCCCTTTCACTTCCGACGCTCTACTTTCAGGGCATGGAGGACGGCGTCAATCCGCCGGAACTTTCCGAAGACCTCCACAAGAGGTTTTCCGGTCCCTTCGACAGGATCGTCCTTCAGAACGTTGGCCACTTCCCGCAGCGGGAAGATCCGGAAACAGTGGCTCGGGAGCTGACGATCTTCCTCAAAGGGTGAAGCCGACTCCAGGTTCAAGCCGCCGAAGATGTCATCACCGTTGCCAATCACCTTGCCACCTCGACGTCGGCAGTGCGAAACTCCGCTCCACGGTGAAGAGTGCGTCCTTTGTCCGAGCCGCGGGCTCGAACTTGTTCCATTACGGCTTTTACTCAAAGTACCCTGCTCTTGAACAGTTCCGAACTGACGACCGGCAATTGCGGTAATCAGCCAGATCTCCTGGGCTATGCTGCTCGCTTCCCGGGCGATCTGCTCTAGCTATCATTCACGTCGAGCCTCGGAACTTGTTTTGCCGAACGTGAGACGCATTTCCGCGGCAGGCTGGAAGCCGAGAGACGCGTAGACCGACTTGCCGGCTTCCGAAGCATGCAGCACGACAGCAGTGCAGCCGATCGACCTAAGATATTCGACAGCGAGCTGTGTCAGCCGTCGCGACATACCCTGGCGGCGGTACGCCGGCTCTACGAAGACGCTCCATATATAGCCGCGCTTGTGCACATCTTGCCGAAGGACGTCCGGATAGGGGGAGAGATGAACTTGGCACGAGACGGACCCAGCAGCGGTCGCGCCGTCCAACGCGATGAATGTAGCAAGCTCGCAGCTGCTCCTACCCTCTTCGATGAAACGACGGACCTTCAGCTGGGGGTCGAGACAGATGTGATCCTGCGGAGTGCCGTAACTGTCCCAGATCGCCAGGTAGTGCGTAATCAGGATATCGTCATGCTCTGGCGTCGCCTTCAGGTATTCCATCGTTCGGGCCTTTCTATTGTGCCCCAACGTCAGCTTTCGACCGGCGCACGTCTGGCGTTCGGCGCCTCGACCATGGCGAGATAGGCGCCAGTCAGCATGACGATGATGCCAATGACGTCGGAAACCGCAACCTGTTCGGAAAAGAACAGCGTGCCGAGCACGACGGCAATCACGGGAGATACGAAGGCATAGCTGCCCGCTCGGGAGGCGCCGATGTCCCGCAACAGCCGCATGTACGTCGTATACCCGACCAGCGAGCCAAAGATCACAAGGAAGAACCAAGCCGTCCAGGCACTCGTGCCCCAGTTTCCTGAAACAGCGGCCACAGCACCCGGCTCGAATATCAGTGCAGCCGCCATCAGCGCGAGGCCACCGAACAGCGTCGTGATACCGGCAACGAAAACCGCTGGATAGGATCGCAGCAACGGTCGGGCCAGCACCGAGCCGTAGCCATAGGTAAACGCCGCCGATGAGACCGCCAGGCCGCCCCATAAGCTCGCACCATCGAAGCCTGCCGACTTCGATCCGCTTCCGTCTGCCGTTGACGGCCAGAACAGAACCACCAAACCAGATACGCCGAGCGTGATTGCCAATATCCGCCTGACGTCGAGCCTTTCCTCCCGCAACAGCAAGGAGAAACACAAAAGAGCGATGGGTGTCAGCGACATCTCCAGAACCGCGGCCGTGCCCGTGTCGATATACTGCATGCCCCAGAACAGGGGTCCGTAACATAAAGTGATCATCAATATGCTGACGGCGATGAACCGGATGCCATCTTCGATCTTCAAGCCCGCCGCCTCGCCCTTCATCCAGCCATAAACAAGCAGCAACAGCCCTGCCGCGGTGAAGCGCGTTGCCGCGAAAAGCAACGGTGGAACGGCTTCGATGCCCGCTTTGCTCGCGATCCACGTGCTGCCCCAGATGACGCACAGCATCAGAAAGCGGAGCTGATTCCTGTTCAAACGATAGGCCATGGGGTTTCCAATTCATGTAACGATTAAATATGCTATAGACCGTTACAACTAGCTCTTGCCCAAATCGTTCCGCGATCCGATATTCCTTATGATGACAAGACAGAAAAACATTGGCGAGATCAGCCTGCTCGGCGGCCACCCCGCACTCGACTTCGTCAACACGGTCGATAGCCGTGGTGAGCGATGGGGTCCGGAATTCTTGAATAGCTATAGCGACTTGGTCGCCTGGGCTCTGCGGCTTGAGGTCATTGACGAGGAAGAGCAACGCGCCTTGCTTTTGCTGGCGACAAGGGCACCTCCTGAAGCGAAGAAAGAGTTGAACCACGCCCGTGAACTGCGAGAGGCCCTGCATAGGATTTTTTTGACGGAAGCTGGCGACGAGCTGGTTAGCGAAAAAGACCTTGAGCTGCTTGACGAGGTTGCAAGGCGCGCGCAGGCGCGCCGCAGATTGGTCAACGTCGGTGACACGATCGAATGGCGGCAATCGCCTGCTAACCATCTGGACGCAATTTCAACTCGCGTCGGCTGGCTGGCCGCGGACTTGCTGACATCGCGACTGGATCGCCGTCCGATCCGGGCATGCGAAGGTCCGAACTGCGGTTGGCTTTTCCTCGACCACTCACGCAATGGTCATCGGCGCTGGTGCTCTGACAGGACGTGTGGATCACATGCCAGAGTGCGGAAGTTCCGGGCCGTGCGAGCTGGGTAAATGACGCGGCCACGGACAGCAAGGTTCACGCGCAAAAGGAGATAGAGCCATGTCGGTAGCTGCAACCACCTTTTCAAAATCATTTCGCACGGGACCGCGCCGATCTGCAGCTCGGGGACATGATCGCTATCGGCTGCCCGTCCAATTTTGAAGTTGGTTCGAATCGACGTAGTACGCGCTCACCGTGTTCCCAAATGTTGGGCACGATCATGAACCCAGATCGCGGGCAGAGAAGAAAAAAGTGGTCCGCCGGTTCAGCGAGCAAGTGCTGCCAATGATGGGGAAGAGCCTGTAGCCTGTTGTGGGAACACAATACTCCAAGCGCATGCGCCGGAACGTTTCCACATCATCGGTGCCGATCAGCCCGCTGGGTTGAACTGCCTTGCCCCTTCGATCCCTTTCTCAACGATTCTTCAGAGAAGCCTGAGCCAGCCGTCGGGCGGCCTGTTTCTTTCGCTTCGTATCGAGGCGGGCCATAAACTCGATGGTTCGATCGATGCTTTTCGAAATGAGCCGCGGCACCAGATGCTCCTTTGAGCGAGCAAGGGAGCCCATGTACCAACTTGTAACCGCGCCCTTGGACTTTCTTTTCAAAGCGAACAGCGCAATGTCCATGCTCGTGACAGGCTGGGCAAGTTCTCGATATTTAACATGATTGACGTCCTCGTGATGGAGAACCCCGCCATACGCCTCGGCCTCTGCCCATGTCGGCGACAATCGAAAGTGACGATAGGCATGCAATGCCGCGCTCTTGAGCGCCGCGTACACCTCTTCGGGGCTGTAATGTTCAAGCTCGATGGCATCGATGAGATATTCGACAAATCGAAGTGCAATCGCTTGCTGCTGACGAGCGCCCCAGGAGATCAGGACATCGTCTTCCTTGATTGGAGGCATGCAAGCCGGCTTGCCGTCTTCGTCAAAACCAAACCCTTTCACGCTGGTGTGGTCGGCGGCCGCCATGACCTCAAGCACGGAGGTCTTCCACGGCGTCGTGGTCGTCCAGATGCGGGTCTTATTCTCGGGGCCGAGGACGGTATTGCTCATTCCCATATAGTAGCCCACGAGATCAACCTGATCGCCGACAACTCGCTGCAGGCGCAGCTGCGTATTACCCCGCCAGCCCAGATCGACGATGTAGGCTTCCGCCGATGAGAACATGCCCACGGCTTCAAGATAGCCGAGCGTTGCTGTGCGCGCGGCTCTCACTCGGGCCCGCAGGGGATCGAGAAGTTCGGCGCGCAGCAACGCCTCTCGCAATCCACCTTTCTCACTTTCCGTCAACGACCCGGATGGTGCATCAGCTGAGATTCCTGCAATGCGTGAAGCCGTTGTGATCTCTTCGTCTGAATATTTCAGCGAGGTCAAGGCTTCCGACAGGGTGATGTGGTCGTAATAGGCCAGTGCCAGGGCCTGAGCGACCATTTCTCCGTCATCGTCGGGCAATGCCGGCAACAGAAAGGCCTGGCGCGATGCGTAGGTGTAGCGCGCGTCGATATCGGCGCCGAGCCAACGGGCTAGGCGCTGGCAGATCGGAACCATGAGCTGGCCATCGCGGGCGAGAAAGTGAATTGTGCGGCCACCACGAGCCTGAACGTCGAGCAAGATCCACAGGACATAGGCGGCAAACAACGGGCCGACCACGCTCGCGGCAGCGGTCAATATCCCTTCCTTTACGGGGTCGTCCTGACCCAAACGCGCGGCACGCGCCGAGCCGGCGATGGCGGAGGACAGAAAATCTCCGTTCCCGGAAGCGAAGAGAACGCGCTCCCGGGTCATCCAGTGGGAATCGGCGAATAACTGTGCATTCCATCCGCTCGCCCGCGCATTTTGCAAATCGCTAACGACATTGTCTCCCAGGTGTTGGAAAACCGCGCTCTGCCCCCCCCTTTGACGAGCGACATGGCCGAAGAGGGTGCCTTCAAACTTGCTCTTGAGTTCTTCACTGGATGCTATGATGTCGAGCGGCTTGGGATAGCCGCACTGCGTGAGAAGCGCCTCGACCTGTGCTGATGAGAAGTATGTGTCGGAGAGAAAGAGAGTGGGACTATTCTCCCTCATCAGCGCGGATACGCGCTGCCGCGTGGATGCGATCGGTCGAATGAGGCGAAGCTCCTCCTCCAGCTCCGTCTTCAACGCGATACGCGCTTCTTCCGCTCCCAGATCAAGCGCGCGGGACAGCCGGCCATAGATCTCGTCCAGCGTGACTTCCCGGTGGGGCACAGTGAGGCGTTGCTGATACTCGGCATCTGCGCGAGCATACATCCATTCGGTGTCGCTGAGGCTGATAATGCCTCGCTTACGAAGTTTTCTTCCGATGATGAGGTGGATATGCTCCGGAGAGTGAATGAGGCGACAAACGGCCGTGTCGAATACGTCAAAACTGAATTGAACATCTCCGCTATGTGTCTTTTTTGGAGACGGCTCCGTAGCCGTCGTCTTCCCATTTTCCATCAGCGATACCCCACATTGCGGCAGGTTTACCCTGCAAGATGGCGTGCAAAGCAAAATTGGGGGTCATCGCGGAGTTTGTTCTAAGACTTGGCTAAGCTGATCGTTCATCGAATTAGAAGACTATCGATCGCGATCCATGCCACGGACAGGTCGCGCTACGAGGCAAATTTGCCGAAAAAGATCATTCACAGTTATGGAATGTTCAAGGATCCGGAGGCTGTTTCGGGACAACGCTTAGCATGACGTTTAGAGCAAGTTCTACGATGACCAGCCAGTCTTGAAAAGAATAATACGATATTTAAATATATTTCAAGAAAATTTTCACTTATTACGACAAGTTTTACTGTATTTTAATTTCACATTATGAACTATTAATTCGAAAAATCAGAAAATTCATTATTTTATCGGCGTACTGTAAATTTATTAGTTATATATGGAACAGAAATTCGAGTGAATTCTCAATCTATATTTATATTTTACATGATATATCCGTATTTGTGTAGTTAGATCATCGGCGGATCGGCTCGTCTTCTGGTGAGCGCCAGGTTGATTGCGAACAAATTACGACTGTGTCGATTATTACTATTCCGGTGAACGCCGAGGGAGTTTTCTCGTGCTGCGGCCAAGCCTCGACGAGGTCTACAAGAATTTTGGCGAAATCGGCCTGATTTCCACCGATGTATTCGAGGTCGAGAAGGCCGCTCTTCGCGCAAACGCCTGGCTTGCTGCCGTGCTCCGGCAGTGTCGACAGGCAGAAACCCGTATCGTCGCCGTCAGCGATACTGCGCTTTCCGCTGCGGAGCTTACAGCGCTGATCAATCATTTTCATGGCGGGAGGGGTCTCGGTCCGGCCCTAAAGACTGCAGAGCGGTCGCCAGCGATAAGCTGCCTTCGAAAACCCGTTTATGAGTTGCGCCGTT
>NZ_BAAJNQ010000032.1:0-14420 GCF_054558365.1 Rhizobium sp. No.120 | reverse complement strand
GGTCGATTTCCGGCCAAGCGCCACGGAAGCGTTTCAGCCGCTGCATCAGCCATTTGACGGCAAAGTCCGGATCGACGGTGATTTTCAGGTGGCGGGAGCCGCGCTCGCTCCTGCGGGCCTCAACGATGTAATGCCGTTGTCGAAGTTTCAGCTGCGCTGACGGCCACCCCCTTGCAATTCGCAGCCAACCAAGTCCGCGGGTTGCGCGAAGAAGGTTTAGATGATCTGGAAATCGCCGACGTGAACCATGGAGTCGCTTTCTTCAACTGGGCGAACCGGTTGATGCTTTCGCTTCGCGAACCAACGCCAGCGGCCTGAATGAAGGTTTTGCCAATAGCCGCCGCTCTCGCGGCTGAGTGGCGGATTATTCGGGGGATATTCTCAGGCTATAAAATGCGTCATGACGTTGTCGGCGACCAGCCGAAGCTCGGGGCTACCGTCTGTGCGAGGTCGGCCAGCAGGCGCACGTTCTCTGCAAGACTGAAAGCGGGCGGCAGGAAAAGCACAATTTCGTCGGCCGCCGCCAGGCCTGGGTCCTTAAGCACTGCTTCGACCACCTGATCGGGAGTGCCATGGAAGACCGGAGAAATCTGGACGCCCGGCGGCTGAATGGCCGGTGCGGTCGGCTCGAGGGCGCCATTGGGGCGAGAGGCTCCGATACCCTTGGTTCGGCGCTCGAGATCGTAAGCGGCATATTTCTCCCGCAGCTCGGCGGTAGTGCCGACC
Source organism: Rhizobium sp. No.120 (assembly GCF_054558365.1). Taxonomy (NCBI): domain Bacteria; kingdom Pseudomonadati; phylum Pseudomonadota; class Alphaproteobacteria; order Hyphomicrobiales; family Rhizobiaceae; genus Rhizobium; species Rhizobium sp. No.120. The sequence goes on along the minus strand of NZ_BAAJNQ010000032.1, from coordinate 13,694 downwards.
AGGATCGATGCCGCGACCGTGACCGGCGGCGGCTCGGTGCCCCATCTCTGCCGCCATGTCGCGCGGAAAGCATCGATGGCGCGGGCCTGATATTCTCCGAAACTCTCGCCTTCGGCGTGGTCGTGCTGCACGGTTCCCGAGATGAGGCCGATCCCAAGTTCGGCAGCCTGCACGGCCGAAGCAAGGCTCGCAGAGCCTTGTCGGATACGCGATCGCAGCGTTGGACTGTGTGGGGTCACCCGCAGTTCGGTGCCCTCCGGAGCGCCCTGGCCTGGACCATCGACGGTGTGAAGAATCTCGCCGGCGATTGCCGCAAGAAAACGCGCCTGGCGGCGCTTTGCTTCCGTCCGGGCATCTGTGTCGACCGCACCAAATACCGCGTCGAATGCAGCGTTGGCGCCCGTGGAGATGGCCAGCTCAAGCCTTTCGCCGATGAGCAGGTCGGCGGTGCCGGCCGCCTCGGCAAGCAGGATGGGATCCTGATAGCGCATCGGGATAACAGCCGACCCCAGCGTGATATGGCTTGTATGTTGGCCGACCGCAGCAAAGAATGGAATTGGAGAGGACAAGTAGTGATCGAAGTGGCGCTGATAGGCCCAGCCCGACTGGTAGCCCAGCTGCTCTGCTGCCTTGAACAGTTCTATGCCGTCGCGCAGTCCCTGCGCCGGGCCGGCCTCATCGTTGAATGAAACCCGGGTGTTGAAACCGAGCCGCCGCTTGGGGCGGAATGTGGCAGGCAGGGTGCCGGCAGGCGCAGCGATGTTCATGCGATTTTTTCCTGACTGATGATCCGGCGGAGTTGCGGGAGCAGTGCGCGGGGAGGGGCGGCGGCGGGGATCGATTCCAGCAACGACACCGTGTAGGGCTCGCGTGGATTGTCGAAGATGTCCCTGACGTTGCCGTGTTCGACGATACGCCCGCGCTGCATCACGGAGACGGTATGGGCGAATTGGCGCACGAGAGCCAAATCGTGGGAGACGAATATATAGGTCAGGCCAAGGCTTGCCTGCAGCGACAGCAATACCTCGACGATATCAGCCTGAACACTGACATCAAGTGCCGAGGTCGGCTCATCGAGCACGATCACTTCCGGCTTCAGGACCAGCGCACGGGCAATCGCGACGCGCTGCCTCTGACCGCCGGACAGGGCTTGCGGCTTGCGTGAAAGCAGGTGCTCGCCGAGTCCGACATTGGACAGCGCTTCGCGGACCCGTTCCGCCCGCTCGGCACGAGTCCCGATGCCGAACCTGTCGAGCGGTTCGCGCACAAGCTGCTCGACCTTCCAGGTCGGATCGAGCGACGTGAATGGATTTTGATAGACGAGCTGAAGATGCCGCCATACGGAGCGTAGTGACTGATGTGAGCGTCCTTTGAGTTTTTCCCCAGCGACCGAAATATTACCGGCGTCCGGTTGATCGAGCCCGAGCAGCAGCCGGATCGTTGTCGTCTTCCCGGAGCCGGACTCGCCAACCAGCGCGTGCGTGGTGCCCGCCGGAACGGTAAAGGACACGTCATCGACGGCCGTCAGAACCTTGCCGTCGACCGTGAAGCTCTTGGTGATGCCCTTGACGTCGATTTTTGGCACCTTGGTGCTGTCGACATCAAGGAAACGGAAGCCAGGGTCCCGAAGCTTGTGGTAACGGTCGGGATTAAGCGCCGGAACATCGGCATGCAGCTTCTTTGCGTAGGTCGATGCCGGTGACGAGAAAACGGCTGCGGTGCTGCCGGCTTCCTGAACGACGCCATCCTTGAGAACGACCAGGGAGTTTGCCCGTTCGGCTGCGATCGCCAGGTCATGGGTGATGAGCAGCAGACTGATGTCAAGATCCTGCTGCAGCCGAGAGAGCAGGTCGAGGATTCTCTTCTGGATCGTAACATCGAGCGCCGAGGTCGGCTCATCGGCGACCAGCAACCGTGGCCGCGGCAGAACCGCAAGTCCGATCAGGACACGTTGAAGCATGCCGCCGGACAGTTGGTGCGGATAGGAATCATAAACACGCTGCGGATTGTCGAGCCCGACCTGGGCGAACGTCTCCAGCACAAGCGCCCTGCGGATCGCCTTGCTGGGCTCGTCGATAAGGGCCGCGGCTTCCATCGCCTGCGCACCGATTGTCCGCACTGGGTTGAGTGCGTTTCCGGGATCCTGCGGCACGAAGCCGATAGCCCGGCCTCGAAGCTGACGGAAGCGGCGCTCGGAGAGCTGCAGTACGTCCTGGCCCTCGACCGCGATGCGGCCAGTCGCTTGTCCCGTGCGGGGAAGCAATCGCAGCACGGCGCGTGCAATGGTCGACTTTCCCGAGCCCGATTCCCCAATGAGCGCAAGGCTCTTACCGCGCGCCAACTCGAAGCCGACATTGCTGACGACCTTATGCGAGCCGTAGGAAACGGATAGGCCCTCCACTTGAAGCAATGGCGTTTGCCGCTGCAGCATCGGCGCATTCTCGGCGATACGGGTGCGAATTGTATTCAGTCTATCTTGCGAAGCCATCGGCTGATCCTATTCACAGAGAGGACGGTCGCGATCGTGACGAAGGCGGGTGCGTAGACCAGCCATGGCCACTTGAGGTAGTCCTTGCCGATCGAGATCAGCAGACCCCAATCGGAGGCTGGTGGTGGATCGCCATAGCCGAGGAAGGCGAGGCTGGCGATCACCAGGATCGAGTCGCCGAACTGCAGCACGGCAAGGGGGAGCACGGAGCGCGATGCGTTCGGCAGGATGTGCCGCCACAGGATGTGCCAGCGCGAGCCACCCGAAAGGAAAGAAGCCTCGATGAAGGTCGCCTGCCTGGTCTTGATGACTTCCGAACGCATGACACGGGCAAACACGGCGACCGACGAGATGCCGGTGGCGATGGCGGCGTTCGTGGTGTCGAAGCCGATCGCTGTGACGACGATGACAGCAAGCAGAAATTTCGGAATTGCAAGTAGAACATCGACCAGCCGGGCAAGGGCGATATCGACACGGCCGCCGAAGAAACCGGCGAGCAAGCCGATGAAGCCGCCGGCGACCGCACCGATGACGACGGCGATCAGGGCACTCCTGACCGAGGAGGCCGAGCCATGGACAACGCGGGTGTAGAGATCGCGGCCGAGCTGATCGGTTCCGAACCAGTGCTGGGTGCTAGGCGCGAGCAGCTTTTGAGAGGGAATGCCTACCGCCGGATTGTGGCTGGTGAACAGGCCGGGTGCGAGCGACCAGGCGATCACGATCGCCACGATCGCGAAGGAGAGCACAACCGTCGCAGGCAGCCGAAAACCGGCAAGCCGACTGCCAGCGGTAATGCGCGGGAATGTGTTGGTCGAGAGAAGGGTCATGACAGCACCGACTTTGAAATCCCGGCAGGTCCCTCTTCAGAGGTGGTCGGGCGGTGGTCAGTGCCGCCGAACAATTTCACGCGCGGGTCGAGCAACGGATAGACAAGATCGGCGATCAGGTTGACCAGCACGAAGACCACAGCGGCGAGTGATACGATCGCCTGCAGGACAGGCAGATCCTGGGTGCTGACCGAGCGCTGGACCAGGCTGCCGACGCCTGTGCGTCCAAACACCGCTTCGGTAATCAGTGAGCCGCCGAGCAGTTCGCCGATCGTCAGCGCGACGACGGTAATGACCGGAAGCGAGGACGGCTTGAGGAGATGCCTGGCAAAAAGCTGCAGCTGGCCGAGGCCGCGGCTGCGCGCGACGGCGGCATATTCTTGTCCCGACTCGTGATCGAGATTGGCGATAAGCACCTCGGCGATTTGGGCCGAGATCGGAATACCGAGCGCGACCGCCGCGAAAAAGGTTGCCCAGAAGCTGTCGGGATTGATCACGCGGAAGAGACCGAGCTGAAAGCCGAAGATATGGATCAGCACCAGGCCGATCACGAAATTCGGCACCGACAGGAACAGGGACGGGAAACCCCGCAGCAAGCCCTGGCCGAACCTCTTTGGCAGGAACTGAGTGCCGTAGGCAATCACGATCGCCAGGGTCAACGCGACGACCAGACCGGAGAAGGCGAGAACGAGCGTCGAGGGCAGCACCTCGGCGATCATGGTCGTCACCGGGCGGTTGGTTCGCATCGACAGGCCGAGATCGCCGATCAGGAAGCGGGAAAGAGATGTCGACAATTGCACGAGAACTGGCTTGTCCAGGCCCTGGGCGGCAACGATTTCCTGGATCTCGGCCTCGCTGAAGCCGTTTTGCGGGTTGCGCAGAACGTTGGTAACGGGATCGCCCGGCAGAACGCTGACGACGATGAAGGTGAAGACATAGGCCAGCAGGATGACAATGACGGCCTGGACGAGGCGCTTTGTGGCATAGCTAAGATAGGTATTGGTCATGCTCGTCACCTCCTCGCTTTCCTTCGCTACGCTGCGGGTCAGTCACTGATCGTGGCCGTGTAATAGCTGGCATAGGCGACGCCGTTGTATGTCTCGCCTTTGAGCTTTGGCGACTGGACATAGATGCGCTGGACCATCTGTGTGCGCGGAATGAAGTAGCCTTGCTCGAGGACATATTTCTGAAGCTCGTCCAGCAGCGGGTTTCTGGCCTCGAGGGAGCCGGCGCTGGCGATCTTGTCGCGCAGCTCGTTGATCTTCGCGTCGCTCTCTCCGAGTGCGAACCAGTTCTCGCCATTATTGGCATCGGTCAGGATGCTCGCGACGGTGCCGGCGTCGATGAAGCTGCGCGTCACCTCGTAGGCCGGCACGCCGGCGCCGCCATACTGAACCTTCTGGCCGTAGGTCACGACGTCATAGGCTCGGATGTCGACCTTCCAGCCAATCTTGCCGAGCTGCTGGGCAATGAGTTCGTCGATCGACGTCGAGGTGACGAGATAGGGGTTGGAGTTGAGCGTCAGTGACAGCTGCTTGCCGTCCTTGGCGCGTATGCCGTCGGCCCCTTTTTTCCAGCCCGCCTCGTCGAGGAGTTTTTCGGCTCTGTCGGGATTATAGGCCAGAAGCTCGCTGTGATCGGTCGCGCCGGGAACGTTGCTCTGAATGAATGATGTCGCAAGCTTCCAGTCGGGCGTATAGACCGTGTCGATGATTTCCTGGCGATTGATGCCGGCCTGCAAGGCTTGGCGTACCTTGATGTCATCATAGGGCGCGAGCTTGGTATTGATCGCCCAGCCGTTGACGAAGCCGAGATAGCGCGGCGTTGCGATGGTAAAGCCATCCTGCTTGAGGGAGGTCAGCTCCTGCGGTGAGGCGTTATAGGCAACGTCCGCCTGGCCGGACTGGACAGCGGCGACCCGCAATGACCGTTCGGATACCAGCTTATAGGTGATCGTATCGAGATAGGCTGGACCGGTATGGCCGACGGCCGCGGGACCCCAGTTGTAATCCTTGCGTTTGACCAGCTTGACGAAGTCGCCTTCCTTCCATGAATCGACCACATAGGGTCCGCTGCCGGAGGTCTTGCTGAGATCGGCCTGTTGTGCGGCCGGCCGGGCAATGGTCTTTGGGGAGATCAGGATGGAGCCGTGATAGCCAAGCGTCGGAATGAAACCGAGCGTCGGCTTTTTGAAGAAGACCTTTACCGTAGTTGCGTCAACCGCCTCGGCATGGTCGTAGGTCTTGGGGAAGAGCCCAATCGGATTGATACCTTCCTTCTTGCGTCCGGCATACCAGATGTCGAGATTGGCGACCGCGGCGGACGCATCGAGGGGCGTGCCGTCTGAGAATGTCACACCACTCTTGAGATGGAGGGTGAACTCAGTGGCACTGTCATTCTGCTCCCAGCGCTCGGCGATCCAGGGGCTCACCTTGCCGTCGGCATCCACGTAGACGAGCTTGTCGGTTACGTGACCCCATATGTGACCCTGGAAACTGGAAATCGCGCTGTTGTTCGGGATCCAACTGTCACCCAATGAATCGATGAGGAAGGTGATGTCGCCGCCACTGTTAGGCTCGCCGGCACTATGTGCGGGAGTAAAGCCTGCCATCGCCACCAAAGCACCGGCCGCCACAGTGGATGAGCTGATCAACAAGCGGCGCCGGGAAAGGGAGAGCGAGAAAAGGCGTTCGGTCATAGAAAGATCCTGATGGTTCGGGTTCTGCGAATTCTGAAAACAGAGCCTACGCAGGCAGAACCAAAAGGAGAAAGACTGGTTGTTCTTTTTCTACTAATTTTATGGATTATTTTAGCCGGTTTTGGCCGCTGCAGGGGATCAGCATTTTTCAGGCCCGGCAGAGAGGAGACTTTAAGCGGAAAACATTTGCGAGCGAACAGCGCCTTCACATCGATCCAGTCATGATCGATGTTGGGAGCTTTGGCCTTTGAAATCCGAGCCGATCAGACGCTTCGACCATGCAGAAAGATTGAACACTCGAATAGAAGGAGTGCGAGCTTATAGCCGCGAACGAGAATTTATTCGGTCACGAGAATTATTCGTATAGTTTTCTCTGAAGTTTGAGGCAATATTCCCTCATATGCCTTTAACAATGATAGTATAATCAGAGACGAGCGGATAGGTCGAAGAGGGCGTTTGCAGATGAAAGCCGCATTATCGACTGTGACGGACCAGGTATCGCCTGCGTCGCCGAAGAGAATCCTCTATATCCAGCCGGGAACGAGTTCGTTTGCCGGTATCGAGAGAGTTGTCGATACGATATGCTCAGCCCTCTCCGATAAATATGCTGCCGATTTCGATATCGATGTTCTCTATACCTCCGAGCATAAAAACCGGCCGATCGGAACGCAGAGTTACAACACGATCGACAGGATCGCGCACAACAGACGCGAGCTCATGTCGGTTTTGCGCGATGTCATCGGAGCAAAAGACTATGACTTGGTCGTCGTTCCGCAGATCGAGCCGACGGTGATCTGCATGATCGCCTGCATCGGCATCCGGCGGAATTTTGCCATGCATCTGCACGGCAACCCGCGGCTAGAGCCGAGCCATCTGAAAGCGAAGATCCTGTTCTTTCTGATGAGGGTCTATTTCATCAAGCGGCTGACCTATGTGTTCGGCACGTCGCCAAGGCAACTGGAATCGTTTAAAGCGATGTTCAGAAGCAACGTCCGGCAATATTGGCTGCCCAATCCCGTCAGGCGCTTCGATGCCCCTCAAAAGCCAGAGGGCGAGGAGGGCTGCGTCACGTTTGTCAATGTCGGCCGCTTCTCCTTTCAGAAGGGGCAGGACATTCTTCTCACGGCATTTGCCGAAGCTTACAAGCTTCGCCCTAATATCAGGTTGAAGGTTGTGGGTTATGGAGACGGGGAGGCTCAGCTGCGTAACCAGATAGCGGACTTGGATCTCGCAGCCGTGGTAAGCGTCGAACACCATCCCGACAACCCCTCTCCGGCACTGGCGGCAAGTGATGTCTATGTGTCAACGTCCCGCTGGGAGGGATGGTCGCTAGCAATATGTGAAGCCTTGCGGTTTGGGTTGCCGGTCATTTCGACCGATTGCGAATTCGGCCCGAGCGACATATTGGTCGACAGACGTCTCGGCCTTCTCGTGCCGGTTGCCGGAGGCGAGGAACTTGTCAGGGCGATGCTTTATTATTGCGACCATCTCGAGGAAGAGCGGGCGCATGCCGAATTTCGGCAAAACTTCATCGATATCTACGACACCGAACGGGTCGTGGATGTTCATGCAGATGCCTTGCGGATAGCCGCCTTGGGGCCTGCGCCGCTGATTGCCTGAAAAATGACGGCATCATGAAACCCGGCGCTTGTCGGGTTTCAGCGATATCACGCATAGACCCGCATATAGTCGACGCGCATGTGGGTTTGGCGATCCTGTGGCTGCAGAGGATCTGGGAAGGGGACATCCGAGCGCAGCGCAAGCGTCAGAAGCGGCCAAAAGACATCGTTCTGCGCGTCCATTTCCGCCGCGCGTCCAAGCGTCCAGTCTATAGGTTGGCCGGTCTTCGGATCCAGGATTTGCTTGCGTTCGAAATAGAAGCGGCAACGCGCACCCTCGATAAGCAGGCCATAACGGAAATAGCCGGTTGTAATATCGACATTCGTGGGAACGCCAGTTCCTTCGTGATGCTCGCCGGGCTTTCCCCATTCATGCAGATAGGCGCCGTACAAATCATGCTCCCAGCCCTTCTGCTCGACTATATCGAGCTCGATGCTCGTCGCGGGAAACAGAATGCTCCTGCCATTCATCAGCCAGAAAGCCGGAAAGCTCAAGGGATGGGCAGGAAACCACATCCGCGCCTCGAAGTAGCCTTGTCGCCAGCCCTTCAGGATCGTGCCGTCGGGCTTCGCCGTCTGGATATTGCCCGATATCCATTGATATTCTGGCAGATTGTTGCCGTAATAGTTCGGTACCTGCATGGGACGCCCGATGTATTGGGTAGAGATCTGCAATGCCTTGCCGTTGCTGGCGGATGGATCGTCCACGATCGCATAAGGATCGAACCCTTCCTCGCCGCCGAAACGGCTGAAGGCCGATCTGCCGTAAAAGCCGCTGTCAAAAGTTGTCGCCTTGGCCCCGGCATGCCAGATCGTCTGATCGAGCGCTGTGAAGTTTTCGTCGAAGATGATGGTGCGGCCTTCGGTGGGGTCCTGCTGTACTTGCGCTGCCGGATGACGGTTTGCGAGCAATAAGCCGCCAGCCGCTGCCAACGATGCCGCGCCTATCAGCACGTTGCGCCGGGATGTCAGGCTTGGCATTGCTGCTTCTCCTCGATCGATTGCATCGTCCCTGACGGTTCAAGTTCTACGCGGCGACGGCTGCGGTCTTCGAGCCTGCTGCAAGAGCGCTGCCATAGATTTCAAGTGTCTCATGGGCGACGCGGCTGATCGTCAGGCGGTCGAGATGAACTTGGCTCTTGTCCTTCCACTCCTGCATCCGGGCAGGTTCCTCAAGTAGCTCACAGAGTACGGCTGCCAAAGCCGGCGGATCGTGCGGCGGCACCAATATCCCCGCCGCCCCGTATTCCAGGAGCTGCGGGATCCCGTCCACATTGCTGCCGATAACCGCGCACCCTGCCTCGCGAGCTTCGGAAAGAACCAGCGGTGCCGGATCGGCATGTGACGGCAGCACGAAAATATCCGCCGCAGCCATCCAGGGAAATGGATCCTCCTTGGCACCCAGGAAGGCGACAGCTGAAGCGCACTCCATTTGCGCCACCATTTCCATGTAGTTGGTCTGGAAGGGCCCTTCTCCGACGATAGTAAGTCTGGCCTCGGGATGCTGTTCATGCGCCAGGCGAAAGGCCTCGAAGAGGTCGGGCAGGCCTTTCCTCGGATGTAGTCCGCCAACGAAAAGGATGCTGGGAGATGGCAGATCGACCGGTGTTCTGCTGCGGCCTTCGGAGCGAACCGAACCAATGGTTCCGTTGAGAACAACGCAAAGCTTCGATGACGGTATTCCGCGCCGGAGCATGGAAGCGCGCACGGCCTCGCTGACTGCGATGACGCGGTTTCCGAGGCCCATCAAGATCGCGCTCTTTTCGAATTCATTGTGAACGGTGGTGATGAGCGGAGTGCCCGACAGCCTGCAAATGGGCCACGCCAGAACTGCACTCGTCATCATATGGGCATGGACGATATCGGGCTGCCAGGCATGGACGTGCTTGCGCAGAGCGAAGGATGATTTCAAGAGATTGACCGGCTTTCGCTGGTGGTCGATCATTGCTGTCGCGACATTATTCTTGTGCAACAGCGGGTCGAAATCACCGCCGCCGCTCGCAATACATACATTATGTCCCAATTGAGCCTGTGCACATGCCAGATCGACTGCTGCATGGACATGTCCATTCAGCCTGTTGGTATGATTCAGTATATGCAAGATCCGCATGAATGCACCTTATATAAGTGTGATAAATATAAACACGATATATCGAGGATGCTGGCGTAGTATGCTTTAGCTATTCCGGCATGGCAATGACAAAGCACTAGGTTTTTAGTATCGAATTCGCCGCTATCTCGAATTGTTTTCCAATTATTTGGAGCGCTATTGTCGATGCCTATGGCCTTGGTTTTTGTAATGCTGCTTCTGCTTCCACCGTCGAAGCCCGTGCTGTTGGTTGATAGTTGAAGCCACCCTGGCGTCCCAGGGATTCGAGGCCGAATGCCAGGAGTTGCTGCGTTGCTTGGGCAGCATGGCCGGCTGCACCCTTGCTATAGATGGGATATGCCTCTCCGAGCATGTCGCTGCCTTCCAATTTGAGATCTCCTTCAAAAAGGCCGTTGGCACGAACATGATCCCTGAAGTCACTCTCTGCCCGCTCTATCGAACAGCCGATCTGATTGCCGATGACCTCAACCGTGAAATAGTCACGGCCGTCCGTCCGTCCATAGAAATCGGAGTACATCGTAAGGCGCTTCCAGGCGCCTTGATGCGAGAAATTATAGATGATCGATTGCGAAAAGCCGCGATTACCGGAAAAGCTGAAGTAGAGGGAGATGAGTGTAATCGTCTCTAGCTTCCGGCCTGAATCGAGGCCACATAGCTTTTCGGCCATATGGATGGGTATGGTCGAGATAACGCGATGTGAAGCCACGGCCCTGTCTTGCAGTTGCAGGTGGAGCTGATCGTGAACCTTGCGGACTGTCTGCATATCCGCCGCCAATTGAAACTCCGCGCCGCGCCGCTCAAGTCGTTCGACTGCAGCCCGGTAGAGGAACTGAAAACCTTCCTTCGGACGAGCCATCTGCCGATTTTTTGGTCCTTTGTGACTGCGTCGGAATGCGCGCGCGATCTGATTTTTCAAGGAGGCATGCTCGCTGATCCAAAGCATTCGCTTCCGGGCGAGATCGATGTCTATGCTTTCGACAGCAGCTCCGTAAAAACGCTTCATGTAGGATTCCAGGCCGGAGCGATGCAGTAGGCGGCTTCCGATCCAATAGCGGGCAAATTCTTTCGCATTGCGCATCTTTCTCTGAAAGAGCCGCGCGAAAATGACCGAGGAGAAAATTCGGATGACTTCAACGGCGCCGGCGCTGAAAATGTCATCGCGCGCCGAAATCGGATAAGCTGTGATCATTCCCTGAGGGTTCAACCGCGCCCATGTCGGCTCGATCGGAACATAAAGCGGCAGCAATTCCGGAAAATGGTCGAGCAGCGGGGAATCGTCCTGAAAGATCAGGCTACCGATATCGAATGTATATCCTCCGTGCGACCAGTCGATATGATTGCCACCGACATGGTCGTAAGTATCGACGATGAGGATACGCTGATAGCCCTGCTTCTGAAGGACGGATGCGGAGACCAGTCCAGAGATGCCCGCCCCAAGCACGATGGCATCAAATCTCTCTACTTCGGCAATGACATCGTTGGCGGCATAATGACCCGCATCGTTCATGGAAGCGTCCCCTGCTGCGGCTTTTATCAGGCAGATTAGTTCTGCTTATTGAAAGTTTAAGTCGAAAAACGCTCAAACTTCACTTCGTTAACGGTGTATCACAAATCTGTGTAAGTTCTATATGGAACAAAAATTCGAGTGAATTCTCAATCTATATTGTAATTTTACTTGCTATATCCGTATATGTGTAGTTAAATCAGAAGCGGATCGGCTCGTCTTCTGACGAGCGCCAGGTTTGATTGCGAATAAATTACGACCGTCTCGATTATTACTATTCCGGTGAACGCCGAGGGAGTTATCTCGTGCTACGGCCAAGCCTCGACGATCTCTACAAGAACTCTGGCGAAATCGATCTGATTTCCACCGATGTATTCGACACTCTGCTCTTACGTCGCGGAACGTCGCAGCGCTCGCGCATCGCCGCCGGCGAAACGCGGTTTGCCCGCCTCCTGAAAGAAAAGGGACTGTCTGTCGAAAAGGATGAGCTGGTCAGGTGCCGCCTGCTCGCACAGAAGTTCGCCTACCGTGCGCTCAACATGGGCGGAGGGGCCGGGGAGGTGCGGCTGAGCGACATTATCGGCAGGCAGCTTCAATTGCTTGGCTTGCCGGAGGATCTGGTTGACGAGCGTATCGCCATAGAGCTTTCGGTCGAGAAGACGGTTCTTCGCGCAAACGCCTGGCTTGCTGCCCTGCTGCGGCAGTTTCGACAGGCGGGAACCCGTATCGTCGCCGTCAGCGATACTGCGCTTTCCGCTGCAGAGCTTACAGCGCTGATCAATCATTTTCATGGTCCGGGTCTGATCGATCGTGTCTATTCAAGCGCCGACGCCCAGGCAAGCAAGCGCTATGGCGCATTGTTCTCCCTCATGCTCGAGAATGAGTCAGTTGCTGCATCTCGCGTCCTGCACATAGGCGATGACGATATCGCTGATGTTCGAATGCCGGCCTCGATGGGATTGCGCACACTTCACCTGCCCAAGAGCCGATTGGAACGCTATGCCTCGCGACTGGACGGAGCAAAGACGGAGGGGATCAGCCGATTGGGGAAGCAGCCTTGGCGGCACGTCCCTGCGCCATCCGCTCTAAGCGATAAGGTCTTGTTTGGCCGAGATGTCTTCGGGCCAATCGTTGCGGAATTTTGCCTCTATATCTGGCTCTATGCTGCGCAGGCAAGACTTGGGCATGAGACCGCACTGCTCTTCTGCGCGCGCGGCGGCATGGGCATCCGCGAAGCGTTCGAACGCGTCGTGCGAAAGCTGGAGCTTCCCCTCGATCTCAAGCGTGACAATATTCAGATTTCAAGGCTCGTCGCCGCGCGCTCTGCGGTCGTGCTTCGAAGCCCTGCGGTCCTGGACGAGCTTGGACGCGAATTCGAGGGTGGAAGTTTTGCCGATGTCGCTCGCGCTTTGGGCGGCCGCAGCTATGAGTTGCCGGATAGCTGGCGCCATATATTCGATCCCGCGCGGTTCTTCGCCCTTCTGGATACGGAAGCCGGCCGAGACGTTCTTGATGATATTCGCAAGCAGAACGACCTCTTCGCTCGCCACCTGGAACAGATCTCGGCCGGAGCGCAGCGCATCATTCTTTGCGATACCGGATTTTACGGCAGTACGCAGCGCCTGCTGTCGGCGGGATTTCCTCAGAAGCGCTTCGAGACGATCCAGTTTGCGCGGTGCAACTATAAGGGCCTGAGCGAAGATCATTTTCCCCGGGTCGCGGGCCTCGTCGTCGAGCAGAATCTTTATAACCCCTTCAAACCGGAAACCGTCATTCTGCGATACTGGCAGATCATCGAAAGCTTGTTCGAGCCAGCATTGCCTTCCGTTCGTCATTTCAGTGAGACAATCGACGGGACCGTCGTGTCCAATGCCGGGGATATACGGTTCGGCGCGGTGGATCCTTCGGCCGGAAACCCGCTTCTGTCCGGCGCCATGCAATATATCGAACGGATCGAGACGGGTGGCCAGGTGCTGCGGGATGCCGGGCGTGCATGGCTTCGTCTGAAGCAGGCGATCATCAATCCAAGCCCAAGCGATGTTATCGCACTCGACGTCGGCGCCCGCTCCGTGGATTTCGGCCGGTCCGATCTTGTTCAAGTGCTCAACCGTTCGCAGAAAGTCGCTCTGGCCGCGAAGCTGATGTCGGTGAAATCCCATCTTTGGCGTGAGGGCGCCATCGCTCGTGATTTTCCCCGCTTCAAACCGCCGCTGCTTGCGGCGCTGGAAATGGCGCATGTGCTGCGAGGGGTCTCGGCCCGACTGTATCGCTGAACAACGGAGGCTGCCAAGGATATGTATATGAGTGATATGGCCCTTAACGATCGTGGTTTCTTTCGGAAGGCGACAGATTCCGGGTCGGGCACCTGCGTCGGTCCGGCCCTAAAGACTGCAGAGCGGTCGCCAGCGATAAGCTGCCTTCGAAAACCCGTTTATGAGTTGCGCCGTC
>NZ_BAAJNQ010000031.1:0-16419 GCF_054558365.1 Rhizobium sp. No.120 | reverse complement strand
CATGAACGGTCAAACGACGCTGGACATCATTGCATTCCAGCTCGGCGAGCAGACATTCTGCATTGAGACGACGTCCGTTCGCGAAATCCGCGGATGGGCAGCCTCGACGCCACTGCCGCACACGTCCGATGAAGTTCTCGGTGTGATCAACTTGCGCGGGACTGTCATTCTGACGATCGATCTGGCCCGCAAACTCGGGATGCGGTCAGGCGAAACGACCGAGCGCAGTGCGATCGTGGTGGTGAAGGTGCACGGAAAGCCGATGGGACTTGTTGTGGACAGGGTGACCGACATGCTCTCCGTCACGGCGGATCAACTTCAGCCGCCCCCGGACATCATCGGCTCCGTCGATCGATCCTGTTGCGAAGGGATCATCACGCACCCATCGGGAATGATTTGCTTCCTTCATTTAACGAACATGTTCGCGCCAGAGGATGAGGCTATCGCAGCGTAGACCGGTCGAAGCGGCGTCATTCACGCCTGCCTCCTGCTCCCTCAACACCGCAATCATTTGTCCGTCCTTTAACGACGAACCTTAGCGTATCATTGGATGAAGGGTGTGCATTGAACCATGTCTAGCTCCGATGGGGAACCGATGAGTGAACGCCGAAAATCTGTCAGAACGCGCGCTCTCAAAGGAGCTCGGATTATCTACGGCAATGGCTCGCTGACCCGAGATTGCGCCGTGAGGAACCTTTCCACAAACGGGGCAAAATTGGTTATGCCAAGTACCGCAGGTATCCCGGACCGTTTCGAGCTTGCGTTCGAAGATGACACCCGGAAAAACTGCGCTGTTCGCTGGCGAAAACTGACGGATATCGGAATCGAGTTTGTCGACGAAGCCTGATCGGCAGCTATTCATTGATGGATTTGACCACATTAGCGACTACGACAGATACAGGTGATGTCCGGTTGTTCGACTGAAGGCACTCGAAGGGATAGCGATTGAAATCAAGCTGCCGCGCCGGTCATAGCCCTCAATGTCCAGTGGGTTGCGAAGCGCCCTTGGGTGGTGTGACGTTCTTCATCAGCGGAACGAGAGCGGTTGCAATGACGAAAGCGATCATGATGACCTCGAAGGCATCCGCATAGGCCATGGTTGATGCTTCGCGATAAGCGAGCTTGAAGAGCTGCTTCAATGCAGCGATGTGGCCGTCGTCGAGGCTACCCGGCACCTCGCCGTAGCGGCTGGCAACGCCCGCAACCAGACGTTCCATGGCCCCATTTGCCGGAGTTAGATTGGAAGCGATCGCTGTAAAATGCATGTTGGTGCGATCGTTGATGATCGCTGCGCAGACGGCAATGCCGACGGCGCCGCCGAGATTGCGCATCATGTTGAAGAGCCCGCTTGCATATTTCAGCCGCTCCGGTGGTAGGCTTCCGAGCCCGAGAGTGACGGCAGGGGCGACCGCGAAGACCTGCGGAAAGCCACGAAAGACCTGCGGCCAGAAGAGCTCGTCGCCGCCCCAGTCATGGGTGATATAGCTAAAGCCCCACATCGCAGCGCCAAAGGATGCCAGGCCAAACATCATCAGCCAGCGCGTATCGAAACGCTTGGCCAGGAATATATAGACGGGGACACCGAGTGTCGAAGCCGCACCGGTCGAGAAGACGGCAACGCCGGTTTGCCACGCATCGAAGCCGCGGACATAGCCGAGAAACAGGGGCGTCAGATAGATTGTCGAGAAGATGCCGATACCGGTGATGAAGGACAGCACACAGCCGATTGCAAAGTTGCGATTGCCGAAGGCTCTGAGGTCGACGACAGGCCGCGAAAAGGTGAGGCTGCGGATGAAGAAAAGAACGCCGGCGACGGCCGCGATGGTGGTTGTGTCGCGGATCGTGCTGTCGTCGAACCAGTTGGCCCGCGTGCCTTCCTCCAGCACATATTCGAGCGTGCCGAGGGAGATCGCCATCAGGATGATGCCGGGATAATCGGCGTCCTTCAGGAGCTTCAGATCAGGCTCATCGATCTTAACCAGGAGCGGCACCAATATCGTAATGATAAGGCCGGGGACGATATTGACATAAAAGAGCCAATGCCAATTCCACGTATCAGTGATCCAGCCGCCGATTACAGGTCCGAGCGTCGGTGCGACCGAGGCGATCGTTCCGATGACGGCGGCGGAATAGACGCGCCGCGGTCCCTGGAAATAATGGAACGACGAGGTGAATACCGTCGGTATCATCGAGGCACCCAGCAGGCCCTGTAGCGCCCGAAACATGATCATGCTCTCGATGTTCCAGGCAATCCCGCACAGCATGCTGCTGAGCGTGAAACCGGCTGCCGATATGGTGAACAGCCAGCGCGTGGAGAAGACACGGGTCAGCCAGCCGGAGAGCGGGATGACGCAGATTTCGGCGATCAAATAGGCGGTCTGCACCCAGCTGATCTCGTCCTGGGATGCCGAGAGACCGCCGCCGATATCCTGCAGCGACGAGGCGACGATCTGGATGTCGAGGAGCGCGATGAACATGCCGAAGCACATCACAACGAAGGGCAGGAGGCTCCGGATCCAACTGGTGTCAGACGGAGCGGACGCCGATGCGGTGGCTGTTGTCACGACCGGCTCCTATCAGGGGTGCGTATCGACCGTAACAGTCGTCGAGAGGCCCGGGCGCAACGTCCGAGCCTGCGAAGCGTCGTCATTCAAGGCGATGCGAACAGGCACGCGCTGGACGATCTTTGTAAAGTTGCCGGTCGCGTTTTCCGGCGGGATGACGCTGAAGGTCGCCCCGGTTGCCGGCGAAATGCTGCTGACGCGGCCTTGCAGGGGATGACCGGGATAGATATCGGTGACGACATCGACCGTCTGGCCGACTTTGATCACGCCGAGCTGATCTTCCTTGAAGTTCGCATCAACCCATAGTCCCTTAGCCGGGATTACGCTGAGGAGATAGCTGCCATCAGAGACAAAGGCGCCAACCTGCGCGGCGCGGTTTCCGACATAGCCGTCGATCGGCGAGCGGATTTCCGTATAGCCGAGACTGAGACGCGCCGTTTCTGCATCCAGTCGCGCGCCTTCGAGAGTGGATTCGGCCTGCTCGATCTGGGTGCCCAAAACGTCGATCTGCTGACGAGCAGCCGACAGACCTGCGGCGGACGCGTCCACTGCGGCCTTTGCCTGAGCATCCGCCATCAATGCCTTCTGGGCGTTCTGTTCCGTGCCGGTACTCTGATTTGCGAGATTGCGGTAACGCTCGGCATCGACACTGGCGAAGTCGGACGCAGCCTTCTTGGCGGTAAGATCGGCCTCGGCTTGCTTGATGAGAGAGCTCTGCAGTGTCAGCTGCGCATGGAGGTTGTCCAGACTCGCCTGCTGCTGTTGCACCTGCGCCTCCGCACGGTCCAGCGCGGTCTTGTAGGTGCTGGGATCAAGTCGAACCAGCAGCTGACCGGCCTTCACCAGCTGGTTGTCCTCGACGAGCACTTCCTGCACATGGCCGGAGACACGCGGCGAAAGCGTTGTTGTGTTGCCGCCGATATAGGCATCGTCCGTTGTCTGCTGCCAGCGGCCTGTCTGCCACCAGTAATTGGCGTACCAGCCGGCGGCCGCGACGATCGCGATGCCCGCCAACAGCATGACCGGCTTCTTCAGGCTTCGTTTCGGCTTTAGGGAGATCGCTCCCTGCTTGATTCCTGCTTCACTGACGACCTGATTCATGGCCGTGATCTCCGTGGCTGTGCGATTAATTAATGACGGAGGGGATTTGGATCAGCGGAGATCCCGGTCCCTCGGATTTAAGCCGGTAGCGCGAGGCCAGAGGCTCGCGGGCGGCGGGGCCGGCGGCCACGGCATATTTGGGCCGCTCGACCGGCTCCCGCGTTTCCCGGTCGACCAAAATGGGGTCTGCCCAGGCCCCAGTCTCGGTGTCGACAATCACGAGGCTCGGCCCTTCCGGGGCAAAATGCCTGTTGCCCCAGGCGATCAACGACCAGAGCACAGGGCGGAAGTCCTCGCCGCACGCCGTCAGGACATATTCGAAGCGCGATGGCCGCTGCTGATATTGGTGCTTTTCTAGGAGACCGGCCTCAACGAGGCTGTCGAGGCGGCGAGTCAGCGTAGCGGTCCCGATACCAAGGCTCTTCTGGAAATCGTCGAAGCGTGAAACGCCACGCATGGCATCTCGAAGAATGAGGATGCTCCACCACTCGCCGATGCGATCCAGACTTTGTGCCACGGGGCACTGCATGGATTTGAAGCTTTTTTTCTGCATGAGGACACCACGTAGCTTTCATGATGAAAGTCACTATAGGGCGATCGATGGCGCGTTGCAAGTAGACCGCCGCAAGCACGCATAGACTGCCTTGTTAAGGGTGCTGGGCGATCTTCTAATCGCGAATGTCGTAAGCTCGAGCCCGTTCACGAACCCACCGCAGGCCGCCGACGCAAGATTTCGCTTGCCGATTTTCCACCATTCAACGGAAAAAGCGACTTGAGGACGAAGAGTATGAGTCCCCCATAAGGTGGTGTCGTTCGCGACTGGGAAGACATCAGCCTCTGCAAAATTTGGTTTCATGTCGAGGCTCGATAAAGTCTCGTAGAATGCCCCGCGATCAGCGAATGATGGCTGCGAATATCCTGAAGAGTGTCGGACTGACCGGCCCGCCGCCGCCCACGCTTTATCGGCGCCCGCCATTGTATTCGCGTCGCCGATTCATCATCCTGTTGCTATCAATGGAACGTTCGCGATCGCAGGCCCATCACGCGGATGTTTCCAACATTAATCTGAGTCGCGAGACGCGGCCTGAGCAAAGACTGGCGAGGCTTTACCCAGCCAAAGATCGGATATAGATCCAAGCGATTTGGCCGGACGCGAGAACGACCTCGATACGTTGGTAGGCACTTCCCTCATATGCATCGGCCGCTAGCAATTCGCGCTCGGTCACTTCATAAGCGGTGCCTTCGACAACATCAGCGGGATCGTCTGAAGGCGCTGCAATGGGGAACGACGTTTGCCCGCTCAAACCAATGACGGATGCATCCGTCAACTCAACCGTCGTCATCCGGAAGCCCAGTAATACGTCCTCCCACCCTTTCAAGAGGCGCGCGAAAATCGAGAGCTGCACTTTTTCGAGCTGAAGGGTGCCGTACGAAAATAACAAAACCGCGTCAGTCATAGCTTTGGCCTTTGATATTGTCACGGGAACCGTCGAGCAGGTTTTTTCCCGCTGTTGCGGAGAGCGCCCGAAACGGACCACGGCCGGCCGTCGACAGGAGCCTGTTTTCGAGCGCAGAGAGTTGCTCCGGAAAGGTACCGATAGACCCCTCACATAGCTCCCTCAATTCGACGATCACCTGTGGCCAAACGACTCGGCTAGCCTTCTCGACGAGCACTTGTCCGGTCTTCGTCAGCGATACCACACGTCGACGCTGGTCGTTTTCCGGAGTGTCGCTTGTGATCAGGCCTTTCCTGGTGAGCGGTGCCAACATCCTGCTGATACCAGGCTGGGTGATCCCCACCCGTTTTGCGAGGTCAGTGACGGTGGCAGCTTCGACATCGTCCACTGCAGCAAGAAATCGAAGTTGAGCAGGCTGAAGAGGGATCTGGGCCTCGACTAAGTATCGCATGAGACGTTCATCAAGATGATCGGCAATACGACGTAGCCTCTCGCCCCAGAATAACTCCGCGCGATCACTGTGCGTGTGCTTCATCGCAAGCCCCTCGGTGATCGCGCGGCAGGATTTCACCGGCCCGCCAAGTCTTTCGAGAAGGTAGAAATGTATTTCATGCCTGTGTCGCACATGATCGTCACGATAGATGCACCCGGTCCAAGTCGCTCGGCTACGCGAAGAGCCGCAGTCACGTTCGCTCCGGTCGACGTGCCGCAGAACAAGCCTTCTTCGGAAGCAAGTCGGAACGCCATCGCTTTCGCATCGGCTGTCGAGACGGTCTCGATCTCATCCGCAATTTCCGGGTACCAGAGCGGCACCACATATCCAGCGCCGACACCATCAATTTTGTGTGCGCCGGATGGTCCGCCGGAGAGAACAGCAGATTCGGCAGGTTCGACGGTGACGATACGAATGGTCTTGTCGTGCTGGCGAAGCCGCTCGGATATCCCGCGAACAGAGGCCGAACTCCCGGCTGCTTGAACGAAAGCACTCAGGTCTCCGCCGGTCTGCTCCCAGATTTCGTCAGCCATTTTCGTATAGGCCTGCAACTGGTCGGTATTATCCATCTGCGCGGTGATATAGGCACCGGTCTCCGCTGCGATCCTGTGCGCCTCGGCGATCATGTCCTTGGTCAGCTTCTCAGTCTGCTTGCCGTTGTCGCTCGGAATGATCGTAAGATTTGCACCGAGCAGCCGCATGTGATCGAGCTTCTCTTTCGAAAAGGCGTCGGAAGTCACCAAATGAAGCGGATGCTTCTTGACGCCGCAAACGAGGGCAAGCGACACACCGGTGCTTCCACCTGTGTATTCGACGACAGCGCCGCCGGGTTTCAGGCGGCCGTCCTTCTCGGGCGCCTCAACCATGGCGAGTGCCATCCGATCTTTCATGCTGCCGGTGGGATTCTGGCTCTCAAGCTTCAGGAAAATTCGGACGCCGTTCTCCGGAACGACATTGCGCAATTCCAGAAGATCCGTATTGCCGATTGTGTCAAGAATGTTTCTGGGAGACTTGGTCATTGGATTAACCCGCTGTGGTTGGGGGTCGGGGGGTGTATCGAGGTTGTTCAAACCGCGTGACCGAGGATTGCCGCCGCGAAAATAAGGGCGGCCGCAAATCCGGCGACGAAGCTAAGTGTTCTGAGAACTGGGATGCCGGCGGCGTAGATGACGTAGTGTGCCAGGCGCGCAATCAGGTATACCTTCGCCGCAACGACTGTCGCCGGTGTCGTAATTCCAAGCATTGAGGCGATAAGTACAAGTGGCGCGAACACCACCAGATTTTCCGTTGCGTTTGCATGCGCGCGCCGGGCGCGCTCAGCCCAATCCGGATCTGGCATCATTGATGGACTTGGATTGCGGAGCGCCGGCATTAGACCGCGGGTCATAATTCTCGCCAGCGTGTAGGGAATCCACATCAGCGCGGTCGCCAAAGCGGTCAACGTCAGGAGGTAGAGTTCGGTGGTGAATTGCATGGCCCGTTCCGTAGAAGATTGATGTGCGAAAGCCTAGAATCCCCATCCTCGATAGGCTACGGTCATAAATGACAATTTTAGAGGTATTTACGCCATGAGGTTGGCCGTTCTCGCACTGGATGGTGTTTTCGACACCGGCTTAAGCGTCTTGCTCGATACGTTTGCCATCGCCAACGATCTGGTTTCCTCGACCGGTGCTGATGGGCCGTTCATTACCGTATCCATCGCAGGAGTCCGACCCGATGTGCGCACGGCACTCGGCATGACGGCGAGTGTCGACCACATTGGTTCCATAAAAAGACCTGATTGGGTCGTAGTTCCCGCTCTTAACGCAAAGCATCCTGATCAACTCGTCGCTTGTCTCGCGCGCGACGATGTTCGCGAAGCGATTTCGATATTGAGGACTTGGCATCACGAAGGGGTAGGGCTCGCGGCTGCTTGTCTAGGCACATTCATTCTTGCGGAAGCCGGCGTTTTAGACAATGCTGACGCCACCGCAAGCTGGCCACTCGCGCCTTTGTTTCGAAAGCGATATCCCGATATCAGGCTAGACGATTCCCAGATGATTTCAGCGTCTGGCGGCGTGGTTACCGCCGGAGCGGTGATGGGGCATCTGGATTTGGCCCTGTGGCTTGTTCGTCAGGCAAGCCCGGAGCTGGCTACCCTTGTGGCAAGATTCATGGTCGTCGATAAGCGGTCCTCGCAAGCGCGGTACATTGTTCCCAATTATCTCTCCCAAGCCGACCCTCTCGTCGATCGTTTCGAACGGTGGGCGCGCCAGAACCTAGCGTCAGGGTTCTCGCTGCAGGCGGCGGCAGACGCTCTTGCCGTTGGATCTCGGACGCTGCAGCGCCGAACGGAAGCGGTACTTGGAAAGTCCCCCCTCGCGTTTTTTCAGGACATGCGGGTCCAGCATGCGCAACACCTTGTTTCAATGGGGATCGATCTTGAACAAGTGGCCGCTGAGGTAGGTTATGCGGACGCAGCAACGCTGAGGGCACTGCTGCGGCGGCGACTTGGCCGGGGGGTACGCGAGATCCGGGCTGATCTCCAGTAAGGGTGCCGTTTTCATCTACGCCGCCCGGTTGCCAAGTCCAATGTGCCGTCACAAGAAAATTTTCCTTGCACTGACAATCGTTTTCGTCAGGGTCCCGATGCTGCAAATCACGCTTCGGTGCCATGCATCATTGTTTGCTGGGTTAGTCATCGGGGCCGCTTGCAGTGCAAAGTTGCTGAATGAAGTCGATGAACGCACGGACTTTCGCCGGAGGAAGATAGCGGGAAGGATGGTAGGCATAGAGGGGATAGCGTTCCGATGACCATTCTGTGAGTATCTGCCTCAATTGCCCGGATGTAAGCCAAGGATCCAGGCCGATGCGTAGACTTTGAAAAATTCCCTGTCCGGCCACGCAGGCTGCTACGGCCACTGAAGGATCATCCATAATCAGCCGTCCCTTAGCTATCGTCTGGAGCACTTCTGAACCTCGATGGAATTCCCAGGGAAAGGGTCGACCGCCCTGTGGATCCTTGAACAGAATACACTCATGGCCGTAGAGTTCGGTGGGTACCTTGGGCTCCCCACGTTCCGCAAGATAACCGGGGGCGGCACATGTGATAACGTAAGTGTCGAAAAGCTTTCGAGCGATCGCTGAAGAGACATCCGGCGGACCAAACCGAACCGCAACGTCGACACCCGCCAACATATCCTCTCGCGCATTGCTAATCGTCAGGTCGACCAGTAACTGGGGGTATTGCTTCATGAAAGCCGGCATGTGCGGCGCGAGTACCATGCGGGCAAACCATGGGTCGACGTTTACTCTTAAGCGACCACTCACTGCGGCGGCGCTCCCGCTCGCCTCGAATGAGGCCTCTTCCAATCCGGCCAGAAGCGGAACGACTCTGGAATGAAAACGACGTCCTTCTTCGGTCAGGTTGACGCGCCTCGATGTTCGGTCGAACATTCGGATGCCGACCCGGGCTTCAAGCCGGGCGATAGCTCGGCTGACGCCTGATGGCGTGAGGCCAAGTATCTCGGCGGCTTTCGCGAACGAGCCGGCCTCCGCAGCTGTAACGAGAACACCGATTCCTGTCAGAAGCCTAGCATCGAAACTCATCTCAACCGCTCTTACCTGTCTAATCTGTTCCTATGGTGACAAAGAGCCACCTCTGTATTGACACAAAGACGCGACCGGTGTTTCGGCGGCAGCCCTATCATGGCTTTATATCCGGTCAATACGATTAATCTTAAGCCTTTGCTTGATCGCGACCCAACAAGAACGGGTAACATATTCGCTAGGAGACCAATTATGGATAAAATCCGGTCACAAAACGTTGACATTCCCTCGACTGGGCTTGGGTACATTTCGCCTGCCAGGTGCTCTGGCGCAGCCGGCGGTCGAATGAGGAATCGAGCTTGATTTTCGCCATATCGATACGGCCACCATGTATGAAAACGAAACCTTTGTCGGTGCGGCGCTCGTTGCAGCCGGCGTCGCTAGGCGGAACGTGTTCGTGACCAAGGTGTGGCATGATTCTTGGAACCATCGGCACGGCGTCACTCCTTTGACGCAAACGAGACTCAAGCTGGATTATGTCGATCTCTTTCTCATTCATTGGCCCGCCAACGACTTTGACATGGCCGCGAGCCTTGAGCCGATGATGCTGCTGCAGGAGACTGGTTCTGTACGCGCCATCGGGTCTGTAATTTCAATCTACCCATGGTCAGGCACGCTATCCAGATTATCGGAGCGCCCATCGCAACGGTTCAGGTCGAATATCACCCATTCCTGAGCCAGGCCCCGTTGCTCGACTATCTGCGCCGTCGCAACATCCCATTAACGGCGTATGCGCCGCTCGCACAAGGTCGCGTGAGCGAAGATGCCACGCTGGCGGCGATCGGCAGGAAGCATGGATACACCGCCGCCTAAGTGGCCATTGCCTGGCTGATGGGCCAGGAGGGCGTGATCGCCATCCCGAAAGCGGCACGCATTGAAAGTCATATGGCAAACTTGGAAAGCCTGAAGCTTCGACTGGACGAAGATGATAAGACGACAATTGCGGCTTTGCGGAAAGATCAGCGCTACGTTCGCCCCCTTTTGCACCCGACTGGGACGCAATTACGCTCTAACTTGCAATGTTGAAGCGCGCGCAGGGCGCGCTTCAATCATTTGCTACGAAGGAATGGACATCTCAATCGTTGAGCAAGCCCTTGATCGCTTCCTCAGCGCTGACGCTGCCCTTTACGAGCATTGCAGGCGCACCTTCGAAATCGATCCACCCTTCGTTGAAGCCGTCGAGCATCTGGATGCGGAAGATTGGGTTCTTCATGCCCTGCGAGCGGAACAACTCTTCCCAGGTGTCGCGGGGAACCAGGTTGAGTTCAACAGGGCGCTGAAGAAGTTTCGAGAAGATCTCAGCCATCTGACGCGGCGTCGTCCGTTCCGGACCAACGAGTTCAACAATCCGACGACCCGACCAAGTCTCCTGGATCAGTTCGGCCGCGACCCGGCCGACATCCTTGGTCGAAACCATCGGAAATGCCTTATCAGCCGGGTGCAGGAAGGAGTAGAGCGTCCCTTCGGCTGCAGATGCAACGTCCCAAGCAAAGTTGTCAAAGAACCAGCCCGGACGCAGGATCGTGAGCGGCATCGACAATGATGCCAGTTCCTGTTCCAGGATCGTGCGCTGGCTCAGCAGATTTGTCTGATGGGCGTGGCCGCCCACGGTCGAGAGGCAGACGACCTTTCCAACGTTGGACCGTTCCAGGGTCGCGCGAATGATTTTGGCTTCGGCAGTTGCCTCAGGAAAGCCGGGACGCGGATCGAAATTCGACGGCGGTAGAATAAACACGGCGTCGGCGTTGCGGAACGCTTTCTCCAGCGCATGTTCGTCGCCCATGTCCGCTATGGCGATCTCGCAGCCAAGCTTCTCCCATTCTGCTGATTTTTCCGGGTTGCGCATGACCGCACGTACCGGCTGACCGGTCGCGCGAAGCGTTCTGGCGAGCATTCCACCGACCTTGCCGGTTATCCCTGTGATGACATACATGATACTATCCCTTGTTCGGAAGGTTATCGGCCTGGACTCGTGCTCAGCACCGAGCGTTTCAATGGTCGTCTGGTTGGCGTTCGGCTAGTCAATCGTGCCGTAGAGCGCCTTTTCGAACGCGCCGTAGAGGTTGACGACACGTTCGTCGAAGAAGGGCAGCGTCTGCGTAAAGAGCGTGCCAATGATTTTCTTCTTAGGATCGATCCAATAGAAGGAATTCAAGAGCCCCGCCCAGGAAACGCTGCCGGCACTTCGTCCGTTGGGACCGGGTTCCATATTGATGTCGAATGACAAGCCCCACTTGTGGACCGCACCAGGAAACTGGTCGAAGCTGTTGGACCATTGCGGCGCGGAGGTTTCCATCTTAACGACCTTAAGGTCACCGATATGGTTCTGGAACATTGTATCGACCGTCTCGGGACGAAGAATGGAAACGCCTTCAAGCGTACCTCGATTGAGCAGCATCCGTAGAAGCTTCATATAGGCCCGTGGGGTGCCGAAGGCGCCCCCGCCACCTGAGAAGAATTCCGGCCGTTGGTTCATTTCAAAAGGCATAGTAGCCAGGGAACCGTCGGCTTGGCGATTGTAAAGCGTTGCGACGCGGGCCTTCTGCTCGCTACCGATCAGGAAACCGCAGTCCTTCATGCCGAGAGGATCAAAAATCTTTTCCTTGAAATAGGCCTCAAGTGACTGATCGGATACGGCCTCCACCAACTTACCAACCCAGTCCATGCTGATGCCATATTGCCAGCGTTCGCCCGGCTCGAATTCAAGCGGTGCGGTGAAGGCCCCGTTCAACGAATAGCCGACATCGGGCATGTGGGTGATCTTTTCATACCGGGCCAGCGGCTCGCTCCAATTGGGATATGTATAGCCCGATGTATGTGTCAGCAGATGTTGGACAGTGATGATACGTGTAGCCGGACGGAGCTTAGGCTGGCCGCTATCATCGAATCCATCGAGGATCATCGGAGCTTTCAGCTCGGGAAGGATGTCGGCTGCCGGCTGATCAAGCCGAAGCTTGCCTTGTTCGACCAATTGCATACAAGCGGTCGCAGTTATCGCCTTCGTCATGGACAACAGCCAAAACACGGAGTCCGGAGACACATCTGGCCCAGAGGGAAGACTTCTCTTGTCGAACGAGCCCTCGTAAATGATGCCGGATGAGTCGGCGGCCATCGCGACTACGCTTCCGGCGTCATTTCGCCTTACCGCCTGCTGCAGAAGCGGGTCAATTACGGTAGAGAGACGCTGACTGGTTTTGCTGTCGGCCTTAGCGTAGGTCGGCGTTGTCAACAACGACGATGCCGATGCTGCTGCCGCCAAGCCGGCAGCAGAACGCAACATGGTCCGACGTGAAAAATTCACGGCCATTGAAGGTACCTTTTAGAATTTGAGATCGATGAAACGACGGCTCGCCGCCGTCTACAGGTTGTAGTATAGAGCTAGGTTTACCTTGACCAAAATGAAAACGAGTCAAATCATCGATGACCAGGAATCATCGATGAGCGTTGAGGGGCGACGAGTTGGCAGAGCTGCCCAAGTGTTTGTTGATGCTGCACGACGAAACCCTGAGGCCATGGCTGCAAATCTAGAAGCGCATCTACGCGAACTAATCGAACCCGCCTTTGAAGTTACGGTAATTCGCGACGCCATCGCAGGATGACATCAGATTCCATCACTACTCGGAAGGTCTGAGATTTAACATCGTTCGGTTGGAACGATACCGTGGCAGCTAGATATTCAGGAAAGGGGAACAACATTAAACGCGAAGAACTGAACGAAAAAATACTCGACATCAACGCGAGCGCGACTGGTCTTGGAAATACATCACCGACGGGATCGAGGGGTTTCAGAAGTCCTGATTATTGGTGCGCTGCTCCGACAAATGAAGCTCGTCAAGCCGCTCGCCAGAAAAGCTGCAGAGCTCTTCAGTCTTTTTAGAACGCGAAAGACGCATACTCAAGAGGTACCGTATCGCGGCACATCAATGCGACGACGGATCCTTTTATATACCCGCTTCTATGAAGTGGTGATGGTCAACGGTCCTGCTTGGAAGGCCTTAATCGAAGAAGAGTTCGGCGATGGGATCATGTCTGCGGTCGTGTTCGCATTGGCAAGTCCGGGAAGTTCGTGCCTATGCAGACGATTCAGAATTTATCCCAGCAGGTATCGACAACATTGCTTTTCAAACCAATCTGCTGGCGTTGAATGCCGCTGCCGAGGCGGTCTGCGCGGGCAAGGGACTTGCGGTCGTCGAGGCATCGGATTGGCACACCAGTTCGCTGCGCTAATCCAATCGGTCGATGATGATCCAACATCTCACGAACCCCAGCTCAAAACTCCCCTCGGATCGGTCTCAAATTTCGATATATCAGTTTCGCCGGGCAAGCGCAGGGGGCGCCGCTTGGTCGAGAAGAACCATTACTGCGCTTTTTGCTGTCTCAAACGGTTCAGCATCACGATAGACCTGCGATAGCAGCAACGCGCCCTGGAATAACACGGTGATCTGCTTGCCAAGCGAGGCTGGATCGGCGACCGGAAGCCTAGTGCACATGTCGATAAACCGTCGTTCGACGTGAAATCCCAGGCGTTCCCCGCGGGACGCGATTCCTTCATGTTTGCCTGCATATTCCTGCGATGCCTTGATACCGAGGCAGCCCCGTCGATCCGCTTCGAGCATCATTCGGCGGCTATCGAAGCAGGCCAAAACCTGATCGCGTGCATCGTCATGACCTGCTTCGGCGATCGCAAAATAGGCATTGGCGATTTCCTTGCCATAATAATCCAAGACGCCTTCTATCAAATCTTCCTTGGAGCTGAAGTATTTATATAGAGTGCGCTTGGAAATCCCGCTCGCCGCAATAACGGTATCAATCCCCGTCGCGTGAAATCCGCCATCGTAGAATCGATCGAAAGCTAGTTTCAAAATCTCCAGCTTCTTCGCCGGAATAGGCGCTGCGAGGGACATGCGATTCTCCAAATTTCTGAGCGGATTAACATTTTTTAGCAGACTTCGTTGACAGGGTAAACAGATCTGTTTATCTGATCCCTGTAAACAGATCTGTTTATGATAAAAACGCCTCGCAACGCGAGGAACTTCCCAGAAAGGCGAGTCATGTCACTGAATAACAAAGTTTTCCTGGTCTCCGGTGCAAACCGTGGCATTGGCGCGGCGACCGTCAAGGAGTTACTCAAGGCCGGCGTGAGCAAAATCTACGCGGGCGCTCGTAATCCCCCTTCATTGCCTGATTTTGGTGACACTCGCGTTGTACCAATCCAACTCGACGTAACAGATCAGACCTCTATTGACGCTGCAGCGGCCGCAGCGAAGGATATCGATGTTCTGGTGAACAACGCGGGCACTTTAGGAATGAATGACTTCGTCCATAGCCCGCTTGGCGAGCTCAATTCCGATATGCTAACGAACTTCTACGGGACGCTGCATGTCATTCGGGCATTTACACCTGCTTTTCTCGCCAAAGGATCTGGAACGATTGCCAATATCGTAAGTATCTCGGGGCTCGTTGCGACGCCACCGCTGTCAGCGTATTCGGCTTCCAAAGCTGCTCTACATTCGCTGACCCAAACCCTACGCATGACCCTCAAAAAGTCTGGCATCACCGTCATTGGCGTTTATCCAGGCCCCGTTGATACTGATCTGGCAAAGAATATTCCGCTCGACAAAGTGAGCCCCGAGCACGTCGCTGCTAATATTGTCCTGGGGATTACTTCTGGCGAGACTCACATCTTCCCTGATCCAACCGCGTTACAGATCCAGCATTTGTGGGAACACGACGGCCGCCACCTTGAGGACGCGATAGCCTCGATGCTCCGTTAAGGTCCCCAAGCATATCACCTGCGGCAGTCTCTTATCTCTAGGAAATATCCTTGAGGGTTGCGCTGTCGCAGATGTACTTCCGTTAGCGTAAGGGCAACTTTTGAGCGGCAGAGCCTGTCGGAATCGATAGGGATCCCTCGTGATTGTTGTCGAGAGCCCCAGCTGTCACTTTGGATCGTCATGCTTCCAACCGGCTTTCTCGTTCGCGTTTGCGTCCTTGGTGGGCTCCTTCACTTGTATGTCGGGATGCGGCTCATTTCCACAGCCCCTGTCGGGACGCCGATGAGAGTCGCCGCGGCACTTCTTTTGGCTGCTTGCCTAATGACGATCGCGATGGGCATGGCGTCGCGGTTCATTCTGCGCCCTCCCCATGCGGACAGGGTGACCTGGCTAGGAATGTCGCTCATGGGCTTCTTTTCAACCGTACTCATGCTGACAATCGTTCGGGACCTGTTTTTGTTCAGCTGCTGGGCCATCTCAATCGTCTCAGACGTGACCGCGATCTCGAATGGGTTGCGGAATTCCACGGCGCTTGCTGTGCCGTTCGTTGCCCTCGCTTTCACATTGCTCGGCTTTTATTTTGCGAGGCGCCGCGCGACTGTGAAGACGATCGACATCCCTATCGCCAAACTTGATACCGGATTGGAAGGCTTCACCATCGTCCAGATAAGCGACATTCATGTCGGGCCGACTATTAAGCGGCGATATGTGGAAAAGATCGTTAGCGCAGTCAATGATCTTCACCCCGACCTTATTGCGTTGACCGGCGATCTTGTCGACGGCTCTGTCGAAGAACTCGCAAAGGATGTGCGTCCAATTGGCCAACTATCGGCCCGCCACGGCACCTTTTTCGTGACGGGCAACCACGAATACTATTCAGGCGCGGATTCATGGATCGATGAGGTGCGTCGGCTTGGGCTTAAGGTATTGATGAACCAACACGTGGTCATAGATCACAACGGAACGCGTGCGCTGGTCGCTGGCGTGACCGACTTCGAGGCAGGGAGTTTCGATAAAGCTCATGAGAGCGACCCTGAAAAAGCGATCAGGGGCGCTCCTCGCGATATCGCTTTCCGGCTTCTTCTCGCGCATCAGCCACGCTCCGCCACGGCAGCTGTAAAGGCGGGCTTCACACTTCAACTGTCCGGCCACACCCATGGCGGCCAATTTCTCCCCTGGCATTTGTTAATCCGATTGCAGCAACCTGTCGTCTACGGTTTAGCCAAATTGGACGATCTCTGGGTCTATACTAGCCGCGGTACCGGATACTGGGGGCCGCCGATTCGACTTGGAGCGCCTTCTGAAATTACGCGCCTTCGCCTCATCGGAGTACCTGCATGACGTCGCCGGAGCTACATATACCCAGGGATGTCCCGCCCGGAGAGTTTTGTCTGTCAGTTGGAGCAACGTGAACCGGTTCCATAAATCCGATTATCAGCTTT
>NZ_BAAJNQ010000030.1:0-18732 GCF_054558365.1 Rhizobium sp. No.120 | reverse complement strand
CGGATGCCTAAGCCATTGATAATATGGAATGCGACACGAAAGCAGCGGTTCGACTCCTTTCAAGAGCAAACAAGATGAATGATAGGACCTTATGCGTTCCAACCCTTTAAATTTGCTCGGTGGAGGTGTTTTGCTTCACGGCAACTGTCTATGGCGGATCGCTCGGAGTTCGGCAAGGAATGCTGTCGCAGTTTCAGTTGCTTCGGAGGCATCGGCAGGGGCGACATCCAATCCGTGGGCGGCGCGGTTCATGATCTGCAGGGCGCTCCGAAACCGATCTGCGGCTTGGGGAAGCATGTCAAGTCGCTGCAATTCCGCTAGCATTGGTCCAAGAGTAAGCGGACGCTCGGCTTCCGTCTGATCCGCCACAAGCAGCCGGATTTCGCGCTCAACCTCGATGCGTAGCTTCACAAGCGCCATCAACGGGAATTCTCGTGCAAATTCCGCTTCTGTCGGTAGCTCTGTCTGCAACGGTTCGGGAAGGGCGGCAGAGAGCCGGTATTCGGCAACACCCATCGGTTTTGTTGAATCTCGAAGCGCGTATTCGACAATCACCTCATTCTTCCCCTTGCACAGGATGATACCTATGCTCGGAGCATCGGACTCGTGACGGAGCTGGTCATCGACCGCGGAGAGATAAAAGTTCATTTTCCCGGCAAATTCGGGCTTAAAGTCCTCGATCTTCAACTCGACGACGACGAAGCAACGCAACCGCAAGTGATAGAACAGAAGGTCCAGATAGTAGTCCTGGCCACCAACCTCGAGTGGATGCTGGCTACCGACGAACGCAAAGCCTTTGCCGAGCTCGAGGATCAGAGAACGTAGGCGCTCGAGCAATCCCTGCTCGAGTTCTCGCTCCGACATCGCAGGACCGAGAGTGAGAAAATCAAAACTATACGGATCTTTGATCAGTTCCTGGGCGAGTTAAGACTGCGGCGCGGGCAGGGTTCGAGCGAAATTGGTGAGAGCCTTTCCCTGCCGGCGATGAAGCCCGCTTTCAATCTGATGCACGAGGACGTTGCGACTCCATCCATGATCCACCGCCTGGCGGGCGTACCAGAGACGCTCCTCAGCGTCTTTCAGCATCTCGATGAGCTTGACGTAATGGCCCCAGGGCAAATGTGCAACAAGCTGTTGCACGATTTCCTCGTTTGGGAATGCCTCAGCAAAGGCACGCATATATTTGAGGTTTCGCGGCGAAAGGCCAATCATTTCTGGAAAATCGCGCCTGAGGTCTGCTGCCAGGCGATCAATCACCCGGGTTCCCCAACCTTCCGCTGTCTGGCGGGCCAGGATGTCACGGCCGATGCTCCAATAGAGCATAATCAGTTCTCGGTTAACGGCAACAGCAGCCCTTAAGCGAGCCGCTCGGATTCTTTCCTTGAGCTCTGCGAGGAGGGATACGTAACTACCGTCTGGTGCAGGGATAGGGGTCGCCATATCGTGAGTCTTTACCAGCTGCCGCCCCAAAAAGCTTCAGTTCATTTCAACAGGGGCCGAGCGATTTATAAATTCGTGGAAAGGCAACAGATTCCGGTAAAAAGATGGAGTTCCGGTTCGAATCCCATCACATCATACAGATCCGATTTTGTTGGCTGTGGCTCGTCGCCTTTAAAAAGCGGCGTCGCAGCCAAGCGCAGAACGACTGCTTTGCGCCGTCAAGTCGGTCATACAGACCTTCCTGACAAGCACCTGAAAGCGGACAGGGGCTTTGCTTGAGGCACTGCCCGATCTGGGACCGCGAGGAGACTGTCAGATGACGGGTACCCACGGCGAAGCGGACATCTACGCCTGAGGTCACCTTTCCGGACAAGAGCAATTTGTCAGTCAAAGATGAATTGGGGGTGCGCGCTGGTGGTTCGAAAAACTGCAGTGACTGTCAAACCCGCCTCAACGAATTTAGGTAGGTGGTGAACATGTCTGACATGGCATCTGCATAAGCATCAATCTCTGAGCTTTCGCACGGCGTCTCTGTCAGCTCTTTCCCGACTGCAGTCATCGTCATCACGATCAGATCGCCTGCGCGTTGTCGCGTTGTGTCCTGAACCCCTGGCAGCGCCTCGGCCATGAATGCCTCGATGATGCGGTCGCCTTCAGCGTGAATTTCTTGGGCCTCGGCGGCGTCACGATAGAGTGGCGCGGCATCATCAAGCGCCAGACGGACTTCGGCTTCTTCGACCTCGGAACGCAAGAACGAATGCACCAGGTGTCGTAAACGGTCAGTGGGTGGCCGTGCCTGATCCGTCAGAATGATCCGCCATTGCTCAGTCGTCTGTCTCCATTCGTCGCTCTGCAAGCGGTAGAGGATCGATGCCTTGTTTGGAAAGTACTGATACAGCGAACCAACACTGACCCCAGCCCTTTCCGCGACGCGTGCGGTTGTAAATCGTTGCGCTCCTTCCTCCGCCAGAACGCGAATAGCGGCTTCGAGGATTGCCGCAACCAGCCCTTCCGAACGTGCTTGCCTGGGCTGTTTTCTTGAAGAAATTCTGGGGTTTGCGCGTTTGGGCATCAAGTGTCTTTCGGAACGCGAATTGCAAAATGTGACGGATTAGTCGCATTATAGCTCATCCAAAACACGACCTCAACTTGATTGGAAGACGATGACTACCTTACAAAATTCGCGCGTTGCGCCGCTTTTGGATCGGCTCTTCACTGAAGCTGACACCGCAACCAGCCCGATCTTTCGCAGTCTACCGGGAAGCGAACGGGCGCGTCTCTTGGACAGCAAAACAGAATATCTTCAGCTCTACTCCTTGATGAAGGACCTTTGGCTTCCGGTCTCGCCGGAAACGGGAAGGCTCCTCTACATGCTCGCGCGCAGCATCGGGGCAAAGACCGTTATCGAATTCGGGACGTCATTCGGAATTTCAACGCTGTTTCTGGCGTCAGCGCTGCGCGACAATGGCGGTGGACGCCTCATCACGACTGAGTTCGAGGTTTCCAAGGTCGCAAAAGCCCGCGAGCACCTTACGGAAGCCGGCCTGATTGATCTTGTCGAGATCCGGGAAGGGGATGCCCTTCAGACGTTGAGCGTCGGCCTGCCGGACCAGGTCGATCTCGTGCTGCTCGACGGCGCAAAGCCGCTCTACGCGGACGTCCTGCGCCTGGTGGAAAACAGTCTCCGGCCAGGTGCTCTGATCATCGCGGATAACGCGGACCTGTGCCCCGATTACCTCGAGCACATGCGCACGGCACACGGCAATTATCTGTCGGTACCGATTGCAGACGACATCGAACTTTCGATCCGCCTGTGAACCGAAGAACTGCTGCCTGCGACCACCAATCCCTCAACAGAATGAAAGAAGCTCATCATGATTGTTATCACTGCCCCAACCAGCCAAATTGGCAGACAGGTCCTCAACACGCTCATCGAAGCAGACGCTCCGCTTCGTCTGATCGTCCGCGATGCTGACAAGCTGCCCGAACATGTTCGCGATCGAGCGGAAATCGTCCTCGGATCCCACGGTGACGCCTCCGTTGTCGACCGCGCTTTCGAAGGTGCCGACGCCGTTTTCTGGTTGGCACCGCCCGCATGGTCGCAGTCCCTGGAGGATGCTTACCTCGCCTTCACTCAGCCCGCGGCCGAGGCAGTCCGCCGCCATTCTGTCGCGCGCGTCCTGTCGATCACCGCAATCGGCCGGGGAACGGAATGGCAGGATCGGGCGGGGCCGGTTACCGCCTCGATCGGGATGGACGACCTTTTGATGTCGACGGGCGCAGCATTCCGCGCACTGGCCATGCCCTCGTTCATGGAAAACACGGCCCGTCAGGTAGGTGTCATGAAGGAGAAGGGCATGTTCTTCGGTCCGATTGCTTCCGACCGGAAGCTGCCGTTTACGGCAACGCGCGACATGGCTGCGGCGGCGGCCCGTCTGCTTGCTGATCATGGCTGGAGCGGGCAGCAGGAGGTGCCGGTGTTGGGCCCCGAAGATCTGTCGTTCGACGACCTGGCGGCGATCATTTCCGAGGTCACCGGTCATCCTGTGCGTTACCAGCAGATTTCCTATGACCAGTTCAAGCAGCAGTTCCTGGCCCGAGGCACAAGCGAATCCGTCGCCCAGGGTTATGTCGATATGTACCGGGCGAAGGAAGAGGGCATCGACAATACTGCTGCCCGCACACCTGAAACGACTGGCCACACCAGCTTCCGGGCATTCTGCCAGGAAAACTTGATGCCCGTGTTTGCCATGTGAAGGAGAGCTATGATGGAAACCGCTGGATCACAGTACGACCTTGCGACTAACCCGTTGACCATATTTTGGCTCATCAAAACGACGCCCGAATGGCTACAACTCCCGCCGCAGGGGGAAGGCGGTCGGTTTGCGTTTGGCAAGACCGTGCTCAACCCGATCCTGGCACGTTACCCGGGCGCCAGAATGGCATTCTTTGATAGCGAGGCATTCACCGCCGATTGCACCGACGTCATGGTCTGGACCGTCACCGATCTCGAGCACTACAACGGCGTGGTCAATGATCTTCGTGAGACCAAGTTCTGGAGCAGCTACTTCACGGTCGAGAAGATCATTCCCGCGATAGAGAACGAATACGCCAAACAGTACAAGGCCGACGTGCTCGGAGCGGCCTGACCAAACTCCTTCCATGTTCCGCTGATCACTGGAACCGTAAGCGTTGACGTCAACCAACGCACCCAAAATTACCAAAAGAGTGCGTTACATGACTGATATCACTGAAGCCACGCCTGGCTATCCGCGTGTGGTCGTCCTGACCGTCGCCCTGTTTCTCTCCTATCTCACCGTTGCCATGGCTCTGCCGGCCATACCGGTTCATGTTGTCGAAGGTCTCGGCCTCGACAATACATGGGGCGGCCTTGCGGTCGGCATCGCCTTCCTCTCCACGATCCTCACACGGGGGCATGCCGGTGCATGGAGCGACCGGGTCGGCGGAAAGCTCGCGATGCAATACGGCTTGCTCATCTACGGTGCAGCCGGCCTCGTTTGCGCCCTGGCTGCCTGGCCTGACCTCTCGGTTAAACTAAGCTACATGGTGCTCCTCGTCGGCAGACTTGTGCTCGGCCTGGGCGAGAGTCTTGCCTTGGTGGGCATGATGGGCTGGGCGATCGGCCTTATGGGACAGGCACGGTCGGGACGTGTCATCTCCCTTGTCGGCATGGGCATGTATGGCGCGTTTGCCGCTGGTGGCCCTCTGGGGTTGACCTTGCTTGACCGGATCGGTTTTGTGGGTTTGATGGGTGTATGCAGTGTCCTGCCAATGGTGGGACTAATCATCATCCGATCGGTCCCGGCCGTAGAACCTCATGCTGGTCCACGCGAGTCCATCTGGCGCATCGTCGGACGGATCTGGCTCCCTGGCGCGGCAGTGGGTCTGCAGGGGGTAGGCTTTGCCGCGCTCGGCGCCTTCTTCCCGCTCTACTTCCTGAGCAGGGGCTGGCCTCATGCCGGCCTTGGCCTCACCTTCTTCGGCACTGGCTTCGTGGCGATGCGGCTGCTCTGCGGGCATTTGCCGGACCGGATGGGAGGCGCACGCGTTGCGGCCGTCTCTCTCGTGGTGGAAGCTTTTGGCCAGTATCTCATCTGGCTTGCGCCTGGGCCTTATGCGGCTCTTGCGGGCGCTCTTTTGACCGGCGTTGGATGCTCCATGGTCTTCCCATCAATGGGATCCGTCGTGATCAAGCAGGTGCCGCCTCAGCTTCGGGGAACAGCGATTGGTGGCTTCGCGGCCTTTCAGGATCTGGCATACGGTGCAACCGGGCCCGTTGTCGGCGTTCTTGCCGACTACTCAGGATATTCCTCGGTTTTCTTGATCGGCGGTTTTGCCGCCACCTTGGGACTATGCGCTGCAATGGCAGTCGGCCGCAACAGCGATTGAAATACAGCTTGTGGAGGGGAGCAGTTTCCCGTTGTTCCCCTCCACAGGAAGGTCCGACCTCACAAAATCAGATTTCAAATAACATCCGCAGCTTGATCTTGATCACGTGGTTGGCCGCAGGATCCAATCCGAACAAGGCGGACGACTGTAGCCGCTTTGCGCCGTCATATTGGTCCTTCCGCATGTTCTGTCGTTTGCCGAAAACCTGCCGGTCTGCTCGAGTAGTCTGCAAAGCGCCTTCATATCGGCTCTTGCCCCCTCCGGCCGGCATCGGAGCATGATGCCTGCTCAGCGCCATGGTGGCGCTCTCGGAGGACAGTAAGCGGGGGCTCACCGAGGTAGATCGGGTTGTGTCGTGACGAGGAATTTCCAGTCCGCGAGCGCGGCACGCCGGTGCGGCGCGGCCTGTTCTTCATAGGCCGGGCTTTGAAGGATCTTCCGCAGCACATCAAAGCTCGCACAACGAACGATGACGATGCCATCCCAAGCTTCGCCGTCCTGCCCGACCAGGACGCCACGAACGTTTCCGACCCAGAAGACGGAGAAATCTTCTCCTTGTGCGGCCATGTTGAAAGCGGGCGCATACCTCTGAAAATAAGCCTCGCGACCCGAACAGGGAGAAAGATCGCTCGCGGCGTCATAGTGAGCTACCTCGCGGTAGCGCTCCATATTGACCATATAGACAGGGCCCGCGTCTGCAGTGCTTTCGCCGCAGTTTCGATCGCAGCATTCTCGTATTCGGTTCTGGTCATCTTTCGTCCTCGCTTCATGGGGTCCTGACGCGGATCGGGCGCCTCCGCATTTGTTATTGCAATTCAATACGTACAAATGTATTTATTGGCAATGGCAAGACCTTCTCTTCGCGAAAGAATCATCGAGTCCGGCGTGCAGACGCTGCGTGAGCGTGGATATTCTGGTGCAGGCGTGCGCGAAATCACGGCCGATGCCGGTGTTCCACAAGGCTGTTTCACCAACCATTTCCGATCCAAGGAGGCTTTCGCGAGCGTGGTCCTCGACCGCTATCATCAGCGTACCCAGGTCATCATGGATAAGACGCTACGCGACGAGAAACTGCCTGCGGTCGATCGGCTCCGCGCCTATTTCGACGAGATAACTCGATGGTTGGAAGAGGCGGGTTGGCGGTACGGCTGCCTCGTCGGAAATCTAAGCCTTGAAATGCCCGAGCATAGCGAGGTGCTACGCAGCCATTTGATCGAGGTGTGCCGGTCGCTTACGGATGCTTTCGCTGATGTCCTGCGGATTGGGCAGGCGCAGGGTGAGATAAGCCGCGACCTTGATGCCGATGACATCGCGACATTTCTCCTCGCCTCCTGGGAGGGCGCGATGATGCGGATGAAAGTCGATCGCTCGCCTCAGCCGATCGAGCAATTCAAGCGGGTGCTGTTCGCCACGGTCCTTCAGCCACCGCGTTGAGAGAAGCCTTCTCGTTCCAGGGGATGAGCCGCTTCGCGTCGTATCTATCGTTTCTGGCAAACGGCGGACGTTCCCGATTAGCGAAACAGCGAACTGGCGTGGAAAGCTGTCTCCGGCGAACATTCCAAGCGGAAAGAGTCTCCAACCGAATGAACTCGACCCGGCTACAAATAGCCGTCTCCGCCAGCGGCCGATGGTGCGGTCCGCTGGCGTGTCGGCATGTCCATGCTGTCCCTCGCGATGCAACAGCGGGGTTACCGTAGTCTCACATATCCTTCTCCCACCAGCCGCGGGTGTTGACGCCTGCAGACTGAGCGAGGACTTCCAACTCGGCGACCTCATCATCCGAGAGCGCCAGTGCGGCGGTGCGGATCAGGCCCTCGACATGGTGAGGCTTGGTAACGCCGATGATAGGAGTTGCCCCTTTGGCAAGGGCCCAGGCCGTTGCGATGTCCGCAGCCGTCGCCCCATGGCGCTGACCGATATTGCAAAGCCCGTCCAACAGGGGCTGCAACTGGGGCAGCATGGCGTTGTAAGCCTCCGCCCGATTGGTGCCGCTGGGCAATGGGTTTTGGGCACTGTACTTTCCGCTCAGCGCGCCTTGTTCGAGAACCATATAGGCGAAGAACGGGATGTTTCTGTCACGGCAGTACTCCAGAAGGCCGGCGTTCTCGGGGGCGCGATAAAGTAGGCTGTAGTGATTTTGAACAGCCTCTACCCGATGCCCGGCTTCTTCGAGGATCCGGTTAGCGCGCTCGATCTCGTCCAGGTTATGGTTCGAGACGCCGACATGCCGGACCTTCCCGCTCTCGAGCAGCGGAATAAGGCGAGGTGTCCACCGCGCCACATCGGCCGGATTGTGTATCCAGTAAAGGTCGATGTAGTCGGTGCCAAGGCGGGCGAGGCTCTGTTCGAGCATCTCCGCGACCGGATCATCGCCGGTTCCGGCTGCTTGTGGGGTAAACTTGGTCGAGAGTTGGTAGTCGCTGCGGGCATAGCGCTTCAATACCTCCCCGAGCACCGTTTCAGACCGCCCCATGCCGTAGACCACGGCCGTATCCCACAGGGTGAACCCGGCCGTCTGGGCGGTCTTAGCGATGTCGTCCAGCCCATCGCGGCTCAGGGAGCTGCCGAAATAGCCAGCGCCCGCCTCGCCGCTGTCGCCCCAGGCCCAGGTTCCCAACGCTGCCTTCGGCGTTTTCATTGTGTCGTTCATCATTCTTGCTTCCGTCTCTGTTTGCCGCCAGATCTGTTGTGATCCGAAACACTGCTCGGGCAGGATGGTGCAAGCCGTGCCGTACCGTGAGTCTGATGCACCGGAATTCCTGCATAATCCTCCGAGACTGGACAGGTGCACATTGCGTGCGCGCCCTGCAGGTGGGATGATTGGGTATGGACAGAATTGACGAAATCGCTGGGCTTATTGCCCGACACGTCCCGGCGGACGGGTTTCACACAACGCCGATCGCACGGCTAACGCTTGCGCGATCCTCCACCGTGACGATTCCGATGCCCAACGTCTATCGGCCACAGCTTTGTTTTGTTGCGCAGGGGCAAAAGGAGGTTTCGCTCGGAGATCAGTTATTCACATATGGCCCCGGTCGGTATGGGGTCGTGACCTATGATCTGCCGGTGGTCGGCCATGTGGTCGAGGCCACGCCGGCCACCCCCTATCTTTGCCTATTCATCGAATTCGATCCGGTGATGCTGGCCGATCTGGCGCATCGGATACCGCCGCCAGTTGGCGTCTTTGCGCCGATCGGCAAGACGGTAACCGACGCCGATCCTGCCCTGCTCGACGCGGTGCTGCGTCTGATGCGGTTGCTGGACGATCCGGCAGCACTTCCGGTCCTCGCGCCGCTCGCCGAGCAGGAAATCCTCTACCGACTGCTCGCTGGGCCGGACGGTGGCAGGATGCGGAGCGTCACCTCCAGCCAAGGGCGGGTTGCCCAGGTCGGTCGTGCCATCGCCTGGATTGGCAAGAACTTCCGGCAGCGCTTCAGCATAGAGACGCTCGCTGCGGAAGTCGGGATGAGCCCGTCCAGCCTTCATGAACATTTTCGCGCCGTGACGGCGATGACACCACTCCAGTTCCAGAAGCAGTTGCGGTTGCAGGATGCGCGCAGCCTGATGCTTGTCGAAGACATCGATGTGGCGAGTGCCGCTTTGCGAGTGGGGTATGAGAGCCCGTCGCAGTTCAGCCGTGAATATCGTCGCCTCTTCGGCGAGCCGCCGGCGCGCGATGTCGCCCGCCTGCGAACTCTGCCGGTCATGGCCGGCGTCGCGTGAAGGCGATCATCGCCTTGGTCCCGAAATTTCCTTTAGGCCTACAGCCGCACGACGAGCTCGCGCGCGGAGACGCCTTCACGCTGCCCGTTCTCAAGGGGGCAGATGTAAGATGTCCGCTTCTGTTTATGGCGCGACAGAATCGGACAGTCCGCTTCCGGCCCCTTTCCGGACATCCCAACTACATCAGATGCTTGATCAGCCTCGTTTTCCTGCCTGCATGCATCTGACCTAGTGGCGGGTCGGCGGTTCGTATCCGTTCAAGAGCAAGGATTCAAATCCTTCCAGCCGATAATCTTCTCCGTCCGCAGGAGCTGAGCCTGAGCCTCCCCGGCCTGTCGAGGGCTGGCAAGGGAGAACGACCGAGCTCATCAAGCCTTGATTATCGAAGACTGGGGGAGGAAAGTTTCGGTTCGGGTCTTAATGGAGCTTGAACTCGCCTTCGACGCGACGCCATTCGTTTGGACCGATCAGGCGCCTATGGCTGTAGCGGACGGAATGCAGCTGCCCGTCGAGATTGGTTTGCCAGAAATCGAGGAACCTATGCATTTCGGGAAAATCGGGCGCCAGATCGTAATCCTGCCAGACGTAGGTCTGCAGGACGGATTCGAAATCGGGAATGTGATAGAGGATATGCGCGGTGGTCAGCCCATAGCCGTATAGTTGACCTTCCAGTTCCGACGAAAATCGCATGCTTCATCCCCGTTTCGTGACAGTCGGATGGTGGCGCAAATTTTTGCGGCCATCAATGGGCTTTCAACGCAGAGTGCCATTTCCTTGTTCCTTTCCAGTATGTTAGCAGCCGATTGAGGTGAGTGCTAATTTTTCTGTCTATCCCTCTTGAAATCGAAAAATCCCAAAACCAGATCATTTCGCGCAAAAAGCTCGAATGAGGTTTTGTACCCGCCCGGACTGGTCATCCGGTCCGGCCTGGGATCAACGTCATCTTTTTTGTCCAACGGAGGAAAACATGTCGTTCCGACCGCTTCATGATCGCATTCTCGTCCGCCGCATTGAGTCTCAGGAAAGGACCAAGGGTGGGATCATCATTCCCGACACCGCCAAGGAAAAACCGCAGGAAGGCGAAGTCATCGCCGTCGGTCCCGGTGCGCGCAACGAGGCGGGCCAAATCCAGGCACTCGATGTCAGGGTTGGCGATCGCATCCTCTTCGGCAAATGGTCGGGCACGGAGATCAAGATCAACGGTGAAGACCTGCTGATCATGAAGGAAAGCGATGTCATGGGAATTATCGAGGCCCAGGGCGAGCAGAAGCAAGCTGCCTGAGGCATCCACGATCAGAAACCATCAGTCAGATAGCTGCCTATTGAGGAGTTAAAGAAATGGCTGCGAAAGAAGTCAAGTTCCACAGCGACGCTCGCGAACGCATGCTGCGGGGTGTCGATGTGCTGGCCAATGCAGTGAAGGTTACGCTTGGCCCCAAGGGTCGTAACGTTGTGATCGACAAGTCCTTCGGCGCTCCACGCATCACCAAGGACGGCGTTTCGGTCGCGAAGGAAATCGAACTGGAAGACAAGTTCGAAAACATGGGCGCTCAGATGCTGCGTGAGGTCGCCTCGAAGACCAACGATCTCGCCGGCGATGGCACCACGACTGCAACCGTTCTCGCGCAAGCGATCGTCAAGGAAGGCGCCAAGGCAGTCGCCTCCGGCTTGAACCCGATGGATCTGAAGCGCGGTATCGACCTTGCTGTCGAAGCTGTGGTCAAGGAACTGAAGACCAACGCCCGCAAGATCACCAGCAATTCCGAGATCGCCCAGGTCGGCACGATTTCGGCCAATGGCGACGCCGAGATTGGCCGCTACCTCGCCGAGGCAATGGAAAAAGTCGGCAACGAAGGCGTCATTACGGTTGAAGAAGCCAAAACAGCCGAAACCGAACTCGAAGTCGTCGAAGGTATGCAGTTCGACCGCGGCTACCTCAGCCCCTACTTCGTCACCAATGCCGACAAGATGCGCGTGGAATTCGAGGACCCCTATATCCTGATCCACGAGAAGAAGCTTTCGAACCTGCAGGCCATGCTCCCGGTTCTCGAGGCCGTCGTTCAGACCGGCAAGCCGCTTCTCATCATCGCTGAAGACGTCGAAGGCGAAGCGCTTGCCACCCTCGTCGTCAACAAGCTGCGCGGTGGCCTGAAGATCGCTGCTGTCAAGGCTCCGGGCTTCGGCGATCGCCGCAAGGCCATGCTGGAAGACATCGCCATCCTCACCGGCGGCACCGTCATCTCCGAAGATCTTGGCATCAAGCTCGAGTCCGTCACCCTCGACATGCTCGGCCGCGCCAAGAAGGTTTCGATCGAGAAGGAGAATACCACCATTATCGACGGCGTGGGTTCAAAGTCCGACATCGATGGCCGCGTTGCCCAGATCAAGGCTCAGATCGAGGAAACCACCTCCGACTACGACCGCGAGAAGCTGCAGGAGCGTCTTGCTAAGCTCGCTGGCGGCGTTGCCGTCATCCGCGTCGGCGGCTCGACGGAAGTCGAAGTGAAGGAAAAGAAGGATCGGGTTGATGATGCCCTGCATGCAACCCGAGCCGCCGTCGAGGAGGGCATCCTGCCGGGCGGCGGCGTGGCCCTTCTGCGCGCCATCAAGGCACTCGATGGGCTCGCCACAGAAAATGACGACCAGCGCGTCGGCGTCGACATCGTGCGGCGCGCGATCGAAGCTCCGGTCCGTCAGATCGCGGAAAATGCCGGTGCGGAGGGCTCGATCATCGTTGGCAAGCTCAAGGAGAAGAGCGATTTCTCCTTCGGCTGGAACGCGCAGACCGGCGAATATGGCGATCTGTATGCGCAGGGCGTGATCGACCCTGCCAAGGTCGTGCGCACGGCTCTTCAGGACGCCGCCTCCGTTGCCGGCCTCCTGGTCACGACGGAAGCCATGATTGCAGAGAAGCCGAAGAAGGAAGCGGCACCTGCGATGCCGGCCGGAGCAGGA
This sequence comes from Rhizobium sp. No.120, assembly GCF_054558365.1. Classification (NCBI taxonomy): domain Bacteria; kingdom Pseudomonadati; phylum Pseudomonadota; class Alphaproteobacteria; order Hyphomicrobiales; family Rhizobiaceae; genus Rhizobium; species Rhizobium sp. No.120. The sequence goes on along the minus strand of NZ_BAAJNQ010000030.1, from coordinate 6,204 downwards.
ATGGACTTCTAACGGCCAAGCCCGCTCCACCCTCTGGTGGAGCGGGCTCCGCAATGGAGATCACGAATGGTTCAGACGATCATCAAGAGATCAGATGCGCCGCTCGATTCGCGCGACCTGGACCTTTGCCAGCGCGTTTTTGATGAGATCCGGGCAGCGGCTGATATTCCGCGCAAATCGGAAGAGGGCGAGCGGATCGCTGCTATAGTAATAGAACTATACCGCCAGGGAGTACGAAATTCGCGGCAGCTGAAAATACTGGTGCAGGGTGCGCGCGGCACCTTTCCGGAGGTGGCGGAAGGATGAACAGCCATCTTTCTCTTTCGCGGGAAGATCTGCGGATCCGCATGGACGTCGTCAAATCGATAGCGCGTGGTAAAGGGGCCTCACGTGATCCTACTGCCGTTGCGCAGATCATGACGACGGTCGCAAGATATTATAGCAGAGCCCCGCACGAACCGTCAGCCTTGCGCGCTGCGGCACTCTCCGAGCTCGAAGGCAATTCATTTGCTGAGGGGGCGCCATGGAGGGTAACGGACCAAGCTGAAGCTTCCTAACGTGGCCGGAACTTAGCGATCAGACATCGATGGAGCCAGATATGAGAAAGGAAACCGACAGTATCACAATAAGCGACCCATCCACCGCAGCGGTCACCTCGGCGCATTTGTTGTATCCTGCCCGACATTTTGCCCATCCGCGCGATGTTTTGTCGGCGGAGCATATCACCAAAGATCACAAGCGCGCCATTCTTGCGTCCTGGGCCTCGGATATATTCGCAATCGAATCGATGCCCGGCTTTCGGCGCTTTCCAGGCGCGGACCATGTCGTCTCCTATGACGACATCATCGCCGCTTTAAAGTCCTTGGATGACGGCCAAGACATGATCTCGTTGCGGCCTGTGGAGGCCGACAAACTTCGTCGCCAGAGATCGCGGTTGCGCCGTTTTACCGGCCGTTTTGTTTCTAGCAGCCTTAGAAAGGGAGGTCGCCGCCGCCAGATATCAGAAGCCTAGACATCGCCTTGTAAACGCGTGCCTTTTTAGGACGCTACCCGATTTTTGCCGTCCATTCTTTGCTCTTATGAGGAGGTTTTGCCGATGAAGATCGCCCAGATTGCGCCGCTTGCCGAAAGCGTTCCACCGAAGCTTTATGGGGGAACCGAGCGCATCGTTTCCTATCTTACCGAAGAGCTTGTCGCTCAGGGTCACGACGTCACGCTGTTTGCTAGCGGCGACTCCGTTACAGATGCAACCTTGGTGGCGTGCTCGGACGTCGCGCTCAGGCTCAACCCGGCCGTCAAGGATCATCTTCCGCATCAAGTCGTCCAGCTGGAGGAGATCCGCCGGCGGGCGCATGAATTCGATGTCCTACATTTCCATATTGATCTCTTGCATTTCCCGCTGATCCGGGATTTTTCGGATCGTACAGTCACGACGCTACATGGACGTCTCGACCTGCCGGATCTCAAGCCTTTCTACAAGGCTTTTCCTGATATCCCGCTTGTATCGATCTCCAATGATCAGCGTCGCCCGATGCCACCGGTCAACTGGTCCGGAACTGTGTATCACGGTCTTCCGACCAATCTTCTTTCCTTCACGGCAAAGCCCAAAGGCAACTATCTTGCCTTCCTGGGACGAATCTCCCCCGAGAAACGTCCGGATCGCGCGATCCGCATCGCAACCAAGGTTGGTATGCCGCTGAAGATCGCCGCCAAGATCGACAATGCGGACAAGGCCTATTGGGACACGGTGATCGCGCCGATGGTCAAGAGCCATCCGAACGTCGAGTTCATCGGCGAAATCAACGAGCACCAGAAGGCCGATTTCCTTGGTAACGCCGGCGCGTTGCTTTTCCCGATCGACTGGCCCGAACCATTCGGGCTGGTGATGATCGAGGCAATGGCATGCGGCACCCCGGTGGTCGCGTTCGGATGTGGTTCGGTTCCGGAAGTGATTGATAACGGGATTTCGGGCGTCGTCGTCGATAGCGTTACGGAGGCGGCCGAGAATATCGAATGGGCGCTGCGCATGGATCGCCGCAAGGTGCGCGCGACCTTCGAACGGCGCTTTAGCGCGGAACGGATGGCGCGAGACTATCTCGCTATCTATCGCAACCTGCCTGGCGTTCGCACGAAGGCGGCGTCACTGCGCCGCGCCAACGGCCAAGATCTGGATCTCCAGGTCGTGGCGTAGGAGACATAGCAGCATGTCGACCGCTTCTGTGGACAGCAAGCCATCCGTCGCGTCGGCAGAGCCGGCCGCCCCGGGGGCGCAGTTCTTCATCCCGGCAACCGCATCCCTGCAGGAGCGGCGACCGCGTACCCTGAAGCACGGCGATACCTTCGCCGTCTTCGACCACAATGGCGATGCGCTTTCCGGGCCAGGTAGCCCGGAGGGCCTTTTCCATCGTGATACGCGTTACCTCTCGCATCTCTATCTGACGATCAACGGCAAGAGGCCGATGCTTTTGTCGTCGACCTTACGCGACGATAACGCGACGCTCATCTGCGATCTTACCAATCCTGATCTCTTCGATAACAAGGGAAAGCTTATTCTCGCGCATGACCTTGTTCACCTGCGCAGGATCCGCTTCCTCTGGAATGCTTGCTGCTACGAACGGGTGGCGGTACGGAACTATGACGATCACCCCCAACATGTGCGTATCGAGATCTCATTCCGAAGTGACTTCGCCGATCTGTTCGAGGTTCGTGGGACCGTAAGAGCGAAGAAGGGCCGCCTTCTTCCCTCCGTTGTGGAGCAGAACGGTGTCCTTCTCTCTTATATCGGCCTCGACGACCGCAACCGATCGACGCGCCTGTCCTTCGACCCGCGACCGGACGAAATTCGGAGCGACCTCATTGTCTATGATCTCCGTCTGGCGCCGAACGAGACGCAGTCCCTCTTCATCGAGATCGGCTGCGACCAGACCGCCGCCGACCGGCCGAGCCATCGTTCCTTCTTCCTGGGGCTGCGCGATGCCCGCCGCGCGTTGCGTGCCTCATCCTCGCGTGCGGCATCGATCGTCACATCCAACGAGATCTTCAACGAGGTCGCGCGACGGAGCGTCTGTGACCTCTACATGCTGATGACCGACAAGCCGGAAGGACCATATCCCTACGCCGGCATTCCCTGGTTCAGCACCGTCTTCGGTCGCGACGCCCTGATCACAGCGTTGGAGACACTCTGGCTCGATCCGCAGATCGCCCGCGGCGTGCTCGGGCATCTGGCGGCCAATCAGGCGACGGAGGTCGATCCCGCCTCAGATGCCGAGCCTGGAAAAATCCTCCACGAGGTACGCTACGGCGAGATGGCCGAACTCGGCGAGGTACCTTTCCGCCGCTACTATGGCAGCATCGATTCGACTCCGCTCTTCGTGATGCTGGCCGGCGAATATGTCAGGCGGACCGGCGATCTCGCCACCATCTATCGTCTGCTGCCGCATGTCGAGGCAGCTTTGACCTGGATCGACGAGCACGGCGATCGCGATGGCGACGGCTTCGTCGAATACGGACGACTGACGGAGGAAGGGCTGATCAACCAGGCCTGGAAGGACAGCCACGACTCGGTCTTCCACGCCGATGGCACTTTGGCGAAGGGACCGATCGCGATTGCCGAGGTTCAGGCCTATGTCTACGGCGCCTGGGAAGCGGCAGCCGAGATCTTCCGGCTGCTCGACCGGCCCGAGCGGGCGGCAAATTTCCTTGCGCGAGCCGAGGGCATGCGCCGCGCCTTCGACGCTGCCTTTTTCGATGAGGAACTCGGCACCTATGTACTTGCGCTCGACGTAGAAAAGCACCCTTGCAGGGTTCGTTCCTCGAATGCCGGCCATGCCCTGTTTACCGGCATCGCCTACCCCGAAAGGGCCGCGCAGGTTGCCGGCACGCTAATGAGCGCCTCGTCCTTTTGCGGTTGGGGTATCCGCACCGTTCCCTCGACCGAGGCGCGCTACAATCCCATGAGCTACCACAACGGCTCGATCTGGCCGCATGACAATGCCCTGATCGCCAGCGGGCTTGCCCGTTATGGATACCGCGCTGAAGCTGCGCGGATATTCGAGGGCCTGTTCGCGGCATCCACCTACATCGGCCTGCGACGGCTTCCTGAGCTTTTCTGCGGGCTACCGCGCCAGCGTGCACAAGGGCCGACCTTCTATCCGGTTGCATGCTCTCCACAGGCGTGGGCAGCCGCGGCGCCACTCTTCCTGCTGCAATCCTGTCTGGGCCTCGAATTTGATCCGAATGCTTTGCACATTAGCTTCACCGAGCCGCAACTGCCTGCTTTCGTGGATGAAGTGACCCTGCGGCGCCTGCAGATCGGTAATGGCTCGGCCGACGTCGCCATCCGCCGGTCCGGTCGCCATGTCGTGGTCGACGTCGTCGATCGCCGAGGCGCTGTCCGGGTGCTGACGACGGCATAGGCAGGCGGCAAAGGAGGCGGGGTCCGCCGCCTTACCTATTTCGGTTCCTCTTCATCCGAAACTAGCAGCTCGACCAGGGCGGCAACCCTGCCGCTCGGCAAATGCCGTCCTTCACCCATCTAAGCTTCGTCGTTGTTGGCCCAGGCGAATGCCTCGGCGAGTTCTGCCTGAGTGGCACCCGTCGCCACGACCTCGGCCAGGAGTGTTTCATCGATAGGTCCAAGGATGGCGATGACGTCGTCAGAAGTCATCGTCATATCCATTGCTCCTTCCTTGCATCACCCGAATCTGGTCACGCAATAAAAAAATCAATTTTTTAAGTCAGGGAGTGCCGCTCCTCTTGAAACTGTAAGCCACGGAATTACATAGATATTGTTCGATTGCCCAACGGGAATTGAACGAAGTCCAGGAGACGTCATGCTCTTGGCGTCTCCTTGTATCCATGTTGCTTATAAGGAGGATATGGCTATGAGGACAAACCTCGATTTCTCACCCCTGTTCCGGTCGAGCATCGGCTTCGATCGAATGTTGAATGCGCTCGAAGCTGCAAGCCGCGTCGACACGATCGACAACTGGCCACCGTACGACATCGTCAAGTCCGGCGAGGATAGCTATCGCATCGCCATGGCAGTGGCGGGCTTCTCGCAGGACGAATTGACGATCACCCAGGAGCAGAACATGCTCGTCGTCTCGGGCCAGAAGGCAAATGCTGAAGATGTGCAGTATCTGCATCGCGGCATCGCCGGCCGCTCGTTCCAGCGCCGGTTCGAGCTTGCCGATCACGTCAAGGTGGTAGGTGCCGGTCTCGTCAATGGTCTGCTGACGATCGATCTCAAGCGCGAAATCCCCGAAGAGATGAAGCCGCGCCAGATCGCGATTGCAACCGACATGGCTCTATCGAAGGCCGAGACGAAGCAGATCGAGGCCGAGAAGCACGCGGCTTAAGCCTTCCATCAGCGCAACACGCGCACAAGGCGCCGGGCGCTGCTCGGCGCCAGCAGGAAAGCTTGGCCGGCGGAACCAACAGCGAGGAGAAGAAACATGAGTGTTCGTGATTTGATTCCCTGGAACCGCAACAATGGCAACCAGGTTCCGAGCATCGCGCGCGATGGCGAGCGTGATCCCTTCCTGTCGCTTCATCGCGAGGTAAACCGTCTGTTCGACGATGTCTTCCGTGGCTTCGGCTCAGGCCTGTCATCCTTCGGAAACGGCTCACTCTTCAGTGCCGGCTGGCCGAACGTCGAAATCTCTAACACCGACAAAGAGATCAAGGTGACCGCCGAAGTACCCGGGCTTGAGGAGAACGACATCGAGGTCCTGCTCAACGACGGCATCCTGACGCTAAAAGGCGAGAAGCGTTCCGAGAACGAGGACAAAGATCGCCAGTTCTCCGAGCGTTACTACGGCCACTTCGAGCGCCGTATCCCGCTTGGCGTCGAAGTGAAGGAAGACCAGGTCGATGCCCGGTTCAAGAATGGCGTGCTGACCGTGACCTTGCCGAAGAGCGAGAAGGCGCAGTCGCAGGTCAAGCGCATCGCCATCAAGAGCTGATCGATCCAACTCAACTGGCGGCCGACCCTCTGGCGGCTGCCAGTATCTTTGGTGGCATTTAATAGGATTTTGCGCAGATAGTTGCCACTGATGCCGTTCAAAAGCGATTTCTACCCGATGTCACGCACTGAGGTCTACACTCTCCAAGGTTGCGCAGTCAAAGGGTGATCCATTGGTGAAGCTCTCCAAAGAGATCAATATCTTAGCTGCTGGCGCGACAAGAACGCCAATTCGATCT
>NZ_BAAJNQ010000029.1:0-19107 GCF_054558365.1 Rhizobium sp. No.120 | reverse complement strand
AGTGCAAATCAACACCTTCGCCTGCCGCCAAAGCTCAGGACAAGGAAATTAACTGTGATCAGAGCGATAGCCGAGGTTGGATAATGGCGAAGGCCATTGAACCGGCCTTTCTAGGAAGGTGCAGCGAAAGGTTACTAAGAGCGAATTCCTTAATTTTCCGGCGGCCATTGTTGGGCCGCGTGCAACACACGCAGGATACGCAGCATAGAGGGACCTTCTGCGTACACAACGATGTAGTTCGCCCGCACAATCATCTCTCGCGTACCCTCGACCCGGCCGGATCGGTAAAGCCGGGGTGTTCGGGGAGTTTTGCGACTTTGGCCTCGATATCATCTTTCAATCTCTGCGCGGCCTCGGGATTATCGTCCGAGACGTAGTCGATAATTGCCAGCAGATCGGCGCGAGCCATGTTCGACCATTCAGGCTCGGGCACGACGCTTCCTGTCGATCAATGCTTGTGCGTCCTCCATAACCTGTCGATGAGGCACGCTCGGTTCAGCATCGGCGAGAGCCTCGCGCACGTTGGCGCGGAACCATTCGTCATGGGCTTCCGGGTCAGCCGTCAAGCCGACCGGCAAGCCACCCTCCTCGGCGACGCGGGTTAGGAAGATTCGCGCGGCATCCGAGACGGACAAGCCAAAATTGGCGAGAGTTTCCGTGGCGTCGGCTTTAAGTTTGTCGTCTACCCGAATGTGCAGCATGGATGTTTGTGCGGCCATTCCAGTAAAATTTCGCCGGTCGAGACCTCAGGCAACCTTAATTCTGCCCGTTGGCCCGTCGCGCTCTACCCGCGTGCCAAATACAGCGGAGCGCGCAGCGAGATCGTCGATGATCTGCTCGCCAGTCTTTCCGTAAACGGCCATTGGCACGCGCCGCTCATGAAAATCGACCCCTTCGATCCTGTCCTCGCCACCAAGTACCACGGGTAAAAGATCGATCTGCAGGGATCCCGCCGCATCGAAGGCACATGTGGCAACGACACTTTTCCAGACGTCGGGCGAGCTCCATTCCGTTTCGCCCTTTTCGGTATGAAAGATGAAATTGCCTAGGCCGAAGAAGATCGGCGCGCGCTTGTAGATCTCGATCGGCTGCAGGACTGGAGTTCCATGACTGACGAAGGCATTCGCGCCCGCATCGATGCAGGCATGGGCGAAGGCTCTGACCCATTCGGGAACGTCGCGCCAATTGGGCTCCCAGTGATGATGGTGGAGATAGGCGATGACGAACTGCCCATGGGAACTCGCCCTTGCGATTGCCGCCAGCTGACTTGAAGCGCTCTCGGGATTAACCGCAACGACACGGCGGTTGGCGTTGGAGCGCCTGAAGATCGTGCCGTAGAAGTCGATCTCCTTATCCTCGTCGACGATCGGAGGGTCGTCGGGCTGCGCATAGTTTGCTCGCTCGAGCTTCGAACTTTGAAACGTCGTCTGGATGGTTTCCAGCATGTCGAACGCCGCCTGATCCGCCTCGAAAATCCTGGTTACCTCCAATCGGTTCACACCTGGTCTGGATGGACGACGGTAGCCCGCATTCTCGGCATACATGGTTCGCGGCCCTGGTCCGCCATCCATCGCCACCAGGGCAATGACGCGATCGCCGAACGCGGCCATGCCAGGCGATATGGCGTGATCGCGATCAAGGCCGATACCAGCGTGAAGGAAGCCGCGGCCGCGAACCTCCTCGAGCGTCGACAGAATGCCCGGCGGACCGAGGTCGAAGGCATGATTGTTTGCAAGCGCCAGGGCGTTGAATCCCGCTTGTTTCAGAGCGTCGAGAACATAAGGTTCGGAATATCCGAAATATGACCCCTTCATGGCCGACCCGCCATGCCGTCCCAGAATGGTTCCTTCAAAGTTTGTGAAGGCAACGTCGGCCGCTTTCAGGGTTTCGACGACTTGGAGGAAGCCGGGGTCGGCGCACGTCCTGATGTCATGATGGATGAGCGATTGGCCGGTCACGGCTACGGTAAAGGTGGAGGGCATCTTGTACCTGCAAAGTTCAATTTCTATTCAGTCGCCGGTCGAATATCGGGCGCCTGGTGCGGTGTTGGCAGTCATTCAGCCGCCGGCCTGTCTCACGGCGTCGCGGAAGGAGAAATATCGATCCCGAACCACTTCAGGCTGAGGTTCTTCAGTGTTCCATCGCTGATAGTGTCGTTGATGGCCCTGTCGAAGGCCGCCACCAGATCGGTATCGTCCTTGCGGATCCCGACTCCGACGCCGGGACCCCATAGACCGCCGGAGAGCTCGGGACCGTAAAAGGCAGCAGAGTCTCCATCCTTGCCGTCGAGAAATGTCTTCCATGTGAAATAGTCGGCAAGGCCGCCGTCGATGCGACCGGCAGCAAGATCCAAATGGAGATTGTCCTGGGTGTCGTAGCTGCGGATCGTCGCCACTTTACCGAAGAGTTCGTTGAGAACGGCTTCCGAGTTCGAGGATCTCAATACACCGAGTGTCTTGCCGGAAAGCGCTGATTGCAGCTGCTCGAGGACTGCCTGCTCGGTGCTGCCGACACTTGTCAGATTGATCTTGATCTTGGTGTCGGTCGCGGGGAGCTGGAGATCCTTGCGCATCACAAGCTGGTTGAAGCCGCCGGCATAGGGCCGCGAGAAGGCAATTGACCTCTTGCGCTTTTCGGTGATTGCCATGCCGGACATGATTGCGTCGAACTTGCCGACCGTCAGCGCCGGGATCATCCCATCCCAATCCTGAGCGACGAACTTGCATTCGACTGCGATACGCCGGCACAGTTCGTAGCCGACGTCGATGTCATAGCCGACGAGTTTTCCTTCCGTATCGATCATGTCCCAAGGCGGAGAAGCGCCCTCGGTCGCAATCGTCAGCACCTTGCGTTCGGCGGCCTCAGCGCCGGACTGGCTGAGAACCACAGCGATGAAGGATGCCAGGAGAATGGATTTATACATTGGCTGTTCCCTTTTTATAGCGAATGAGTGGACGGGTTGGTGCGGGTTTGTTTTCCGATCGCCTTCCAGAGGCGAGAGAGCCGCCTAGCGAGCGGATATGTGGCCAGGTTCTTTGTGTCACTGCTGGATGAGCGAGCAAGGCGTGTTTCCAGGAATCGGAAGACGATCGAAACCGTAAAATTGAGAAGCAGATAGAGGAGACCTGCGGCCAAGAAGACCTCGTACGGCGCGAATGTCTCGGAAACCATCCGGCGCGCCAGCCCTGTGATCTCTAGGAGAGTGACGGTGCTTGCCAGTGAGCTTGCCTTCACCAAACCAATGACCTCGTTCGCATAGGAGGGAAGGACGGTCCTGAATGCCAATGGGAATATGATCAGCCGTATCTGCATGAACCGAGACAGGCCGAGGGCTTTTGCGGCTTCGACAACGCCGCGCGGCACAGCCAATATGCCGGCCTTAAACACTTCCGTCGTATAGGCGGTGCTGTTCAGCGAGAAGGTGATGAGGGCACACCAGAAGGGCTCGCGCAGCACAGGCCAAAGGAGGCTCTGGCGGACGATCGAAAGCTGGCTGAGGCCGTAATAGACGAGGAAGAGCTGCACCAGCAATGGTGTGCCACGGAAGACGTAGGTATAGACCAACACCGATGCCGAGAGTGCTCTGTTCGGTGATGCCCGAAGAAGGCTGAGCGGTACCGATAGAACGAAGCTAAACACGATGGACAGCAGCGTCAGCAAAAGGGTGAGGAATACACCGTGCGCCAGTACGGAAATACTCTCGATGATGAGATCGATGTCCATGATCAGCCTCCCTCAATGGCCGGGTATCTGGATGCGTCGCTCCAGCAGGCGAAACGACGCGAGCGAGAGGCTGGTGAGGGCGAGATAGAGTGCGGAGGCTGCAAGATAGAAGGGAAGGGGTGCTCTCATAGATCCGGCGCCGATAAAGGCCACGCGCATGATGTCCGTCAGTCCAATGACCGAGACGAGAGACGTATCCTTCACAAGGGAAATCCAGAGATTGCCGTAAGCGGGCAGGGCGACGCGCATCATCTGCGGCAGGATCACGAAGGTCCAGATCTGCCATGGTTTCAGGCCGAGACTGAGCGCGGCTTCCGCCTGTCCTCTCGGGATACTGATGATTGCGCCGCGAAAGATCTCGGCGCAATAAGCGCCAAAGACGATCATCAACGCCACGACGCCGGCGGCAAACGCATTGATTTCGACGTAGCGACCTATCAGCGCCGTAATAGCGGCTGTTCCGCCGAAATAGACCACGAGAATGACGAGTAGCTCGGGTAGGCCGCGAACGATTGTTGTATAGGCTTGGCCGACGAGGGCCGGCACGCGCATCGTCGATAGTTTGATAACGGCGACGAGCAGGCCAAGAAGAGAACCCAGCGCGCCGCTCACGAGCGCAAGCACAACGGTGATCTGAAGACCATTGACGAACTGAAATGCAAAATTGAGCACGCAAATCCTCTCGCCTTACGCCCGCGTGACGCAGAAATAAGGTCGTCTTATGTGGCTGCTTTTTATCTCCTGGGCGATGCTGCGGAGACCGTTGGGTTTGGGCGCCAAGCAATGCGAAAAAGATGCTTGCAGCATCCACGCCAGGCGTAACAGCTTTGACAGCGGCGGATTTTTCCCGAGATCTTGCGCTCAGGTTCGGTTCGGCTGGCGGTCAAGAACCTGAGAATCATGCAGCGGCCGTCGGTCCGTTTCGAGCCGCTCCTGCCACAGGCATGATTCGATCAGTCGGTGCCAGGCCGCCCATCGTTGCTGCCAAAATGGTAAGGCGAGATCGTCATTTTGGACATCCAGCGGTCCCGTGAGCCGGGCTGCAAGCTGAGGATGTGTGGGAAAAGACGCCGCTACGAAGGAATGTAGGTCTCTCTGCGTGACCCTGGGCAAAGTTCTGCTATTGTCGGAATCAGCCATGATCCGAGCTCCTGACAGCTTAGGTTGTGGTCAGGCTGCATTCGGTGTTCGAGCGCCGAGTGCAGCTGCTAGTAGCACTTACGTAGCATACGAGATTCGATTGATCAATTCGAAATCACATGAGTTCAACAAAATCACAGGCGCACAACTTCGCGCGGCGCGAGCAATGATTCGTTGGAGTGCAAAAGACCTTGCACAAGCTGCGGGAATTGGTGTCGCGACAGTCAGCCGCGCAGAGATCGAAGATGGAGTTCCCTCTGTGACGAGCGCAAATCTAAAGGCCATGCAACTGGCTTTGGAAACCGCCGGAATAGAATTTATCGCCGAAAACGGCGGCGGAGTTGGTGTTCGTTTCAAGAAGCCAGGAGCGTAGGGCAGGGGACGGCTGATCTCTCATCTGCGCGCATATGGCCTTTCGTTCCCAACTCACAGCGCATAGGAGGGAACCAGCCATGCCCTCTGAAGAGCGACCGATTTGGGCCAATAGCGGTCATATTGATCCATCAAGTTCCTGACACCTAACTCTTCCGAGCCAAAGGCTTCATCTGCTTGCGACCGCGTGCGGTGGGCTTCGGGGGAACGGTCTTTCCATACTCCTCCCACCATGCCGTCAACGCCTGCATTGTTGGACCGAGACCGAGCGCCTTCTGGGTCATTTCGTACTCAACACGTGGCGGTACCTCTGGAAAAACAGTTCGAGAGACTAGCCCGTCCGCTTCCAGTTCACGGAGCTGCGCGGTCAACATGTGCTGGGTTATGCCTGGGATGGCCTTACGGAGTTCTCCGAAGCGGTGAACCCGCTGGTGTAGCAACCACATGATTTCGAGCTTCCATTTTCCAGAGAGCATCGCAAAGGCGCGGCGCATCTCATCTTGCATTGTAAAGTTCGATTGCTCCATTGGTATGCTATTCCATACTTAGTGATTGAAATTCATCCTACTTGCGAAAAGTCATCATAGGCATCAAATTCACTATAAGCTTTTCGTAGCTGATGCAAAGCATCTTCCGGACAGCGCAAAGATAAACCTTAGTTCGCCAGAGCTCCTGGCGAAAGGAATGACCTATGGCCGCTATATATACCTATTGGATAAGCACCGTGCTCTTGTCGGCACTCTATCTGTCGTCAGCAGCATTATACGTTACGAAAACGGACTTTGTTGCTAAGGCACAAGCCGATCTCGGGTATCACGTTCCCCACCTCGTGCCCTTTCTGATTGTCGTGAAGATCATCGGGCCGCTTGCCATCTTGAGCCGAGTTAGCCTGCCCTTGAGCGACCTCGCCTATGCGGGCGTGTTCTATCACCTGATCTTGTCGGGCATGGCGCATCTCGGCGTCCGAAGCGTCAAGGGAGCAATTCCCGCCGGCATTGGCCTCATCCTGTTAGCAACATCTTTCGCGACGCAGAACTACGCTCGCGAGGTCCCATCACCATACGCTTTTCAAGCGATGGTGAATCAATAACCGCCCACGAAAAAGGAAACTCCCATGGGAAGGCTTGAAAACAAGATTGCTTTCATCACCGGCGCAGGCCGTGGAATTGGTCGTGCTACCGCTAAACTCTTTGCCGCCGAGGGCGCAAAGGTCGCAGTGGTTTCGCTCACGCCGGCGAATGTTGATGCCGTTGTGGCTGACATAGAAGCTGCAGGTGGAACGGCTTTAGGGATTGCCGCTGACGTCAGCAATGCTAGCGAGATTAAGGCCGCCATCGGCAAGGTCGTTGAAACGTGGGGCGGCATAGACATCCTTGTCAACAATGCCTTCGACCCATCCGTCGTGCAGGCGTCGGTTCTAGAATTGTCTGTCGAGCAACTGCAACGCAACTTCGATACAGGCCCGATTGCTTTTCTAAGGACCATGCAAGCAGCCTATCCGTATCTTAAAGCTAGCGGCGAAGGGCGCGTCATCAACTTCGGCTCGATGGCAGGCGTGACGGGTCTGGTGCCATACGCCCCATACAACATGGCAAAAGAAGCCGTGCGCGCGCTGACAAGAGTCGCAGCCCGCGAATGGGGATCAGACAACATCACCGTGAACAACGTCCTTCCGGTCGCTGATACATGGGGTGCAGCCGCTGCCAACGCGCCAGCTCCAGCAAATGCGCTTGCTCGATATGGCTCACCCGAAGACGACATCGCTCCTGTGGTGCTGTTCCTTGCCAGCAAGGATGCCCAGTTCATTACTGGCTACAGCCTTACACCCGACGGAGGAATGATCATCGATGCAGGGCGTTGAAACCACCGAAAGCTGGTGATCTTGGAACAGGAGATGACGAGGTCAGAGAGACGGATGCGATGAATGTGGGTGGCGAGGGCGGTGTGCTTCTGGTGCGGCGGGACGAAAAGATTTAGGATTGCTAAGAAGATCGAGAGAAATCGTTGCAAACCGCCAGCGGACCGAAAACCCTGCATCGCCCGCTCCCGTTTTCGTAGTGGCAAATGTTTCCTCTACCAAGCGCCGGCTCAGCGGGAAACGGAAATACAGCCACACCGCATTGGCCCTTTATCGACGGCCGTTTCGCCAATCTTCGAAGCGTGCATGCGTCAAGGCAAGCGAGGCCACGATAGGCATGAGCCCGTGAAATGGCAGCGGCCGGCTGGACTGCAGCGGGATAGGCAGGGATTCCGCGATTTCACCGAGCGCCAGTCTCGCCAGTGTTCGACCGAGTTGCGCCGTCATGGCAATGCCGCGGCCGTTGCAGCCGATCCCCCCGAAGAAGCCGTCGCCGAACCGATAGAGGCGCGGCAGGAAATCCGGTGTCATGATCGCCGTTCCTGTCCAGACGATCTCTATGCCAGGATGGCGCGACAGGCGGAGCTCGGATGCGAGCCGGTCGGCGACGGCGCGGCCGACACGCTCGAAGGCGCCGACCGGATTGATCGCCATGCCGCCGCTGATCACCCTGTTGTCGCGATCGAGCCGATAGGTGAAGAGGTTGGAGCGCGTGTCGCCGACGGGGCGGCGATTTGGAGCGATCCGTGCAACGGTTTTGGCGTCGATCGGTTTCGTCGCCACTTGATAGACCTTGAGCGGCACGCCCGTTCGGCCCATGCGGGAGGCTATGCCGCTGGTGAAGGCGTTGGTCGCGAGGATGACGACATCCGTTTCGATTTCATGGCCCCCAAGGTTAACGCGCCAGGTGTCGCCATGTCGCTCGACGCGCTCTACCACACTGTTTTCGAGGATCTTGCCGCCGCGGCGCATGACCGCGCCTGCGAGTCCATAGAGATAATTTAGCGGGTGGAGGGTGCCGCCGGAGTGATCGATCAATCCTCCGGAATAGATCGCCATACCGGTGTCGTTCCGGATGGCGCCGGCATCGAGAAATTCGACTGGACGACCAAGCTCTGTCCAATCCTTCGCCCTTTGGCGCAGGATCGCAGCCATGTCGTCGCCATAAGCGGGCTGCAGCCAACCGGTCTGCGCGGCATCGCATGCAATCTGCTCTTCCGCGATGGTCGCAAACACCTCGTCGGCACCCGCACCGACGAGCGACAACAGCGCATCCGCCTTGTCGCGCGGCAGCTTCTGACGGACGGTCGCTGGATCGGCCTTAGCGAAATTGGGAACGACGAAGCCGGCATTCATCCCGCTAGCTCCCGCACCCAGCCGCCCGGCCTCAAGAACGGTCACGGAGCGGCGGGCGCGGGCAAGATGAAGTGCTGCGGTCAGGCCGGTGAAGCCGCCGCCGATTACGACGACGTCTGAGCGGGAAGGCAGGTCGTGGGAAAGTTCAGGGGCAGGGCCGGCTGTGAGCGTCCACAGGGTCGGATTAGTGGGGCGAGGGGCACTGCCGGGCATCAGCGGAGGGTCTCTCAATAACTACGCCAGATAGCTGTCACCATAGATCAGCCGCTGAAGGGATTGCGCCAAGATGATTGCGAGCGAGGCGCGCCGATGAGTGCACCTCGCCTTTCTGCAAAGTAGAGTGTCGCCTATTTGATCTTATCCTTCAGGGCCGAAACGTCTTCCATCTTCAGCTCGCCGTCGGTGATGACCTTGCCGTCGGCGATCTTCCAGAGACGGAATGGGCCGGTGATGTCGCCATATTGATCGAAGGAAACCGCGCCGATGACCCCTTCGTAACGGATCGGCTTGCCTTCCTTGATGAGACCGAGCGCCTTGGCGAACTCTTCCTTGCCGGCATAGATCGGCGTGCCCTTGGGATCGACGACTTTATAGATGTCATCCTTGAGCTTGGATGTGTCGTCGCCGGCGATAGCCAGCGCGAGACCGACGATCGCGCCCGCATCATAGGCTCGGTCAGCGGCCGGGTTGGTCGGCTCGATCCCCGAGAAATCCTTGTAGTTCTTGTTGAAGTAGTCGGTCGAGGGCGTCGGTGTCGTGCCCGAGGAGGTGCCATAGGCGTCCTTCAGATAGTCGGCGCCGACGGAATCGATAAAGTCCGGGCTGTTCATGCCGTCATTGAGCAGGAACTTCTGCGGGCCGCCTTGCGAGATCCATGTGCGGGCGATTGTCGCGCCGTCGACCGGCGTGCTGACGAGGTAGAGGCCGTCCGGATCGCCCCCCATGCCGGCGGTGACTTCCGAGGCATAGCTCGACTGCTTTTCATTGTAGGGCGTCGTAGAGACGATCATTCCGCCGAGCGCCTTGTAGGCCTTAGAGAATTCGGCGACCATGTTGACGCCGAAATCATTGTTGACGTGAATAATCGCGAGCTTCTTGAAGCCTTTATCGATCGCATATTTGGCGGCGGCGATACCCTGCAGCGAATCCGATGTGATGGTGCGGAAGAAGATACCGTTGGTTTTGCCGTCGCGGCCGAGCGCTGTCAGCGTCGGCGAGGAGGCAGCGGGCGATACCTGCACGATCTTCGCGGGTGCGGTGACCGACGTCAGGATCGGGATCGTCACCGAAGAAATAATACCGCCGATAATGGCCGGAACCTTCTTGACCTGCACGAGCTGGGTCGCAGCATCCACTGCGACATTGCCCTGGCTCTGGCTGTCGCGCGTATCCGTCACCAGATCGCAGCCATGGGCGCCGCCGGCGGCGTTGATATCGCGGAAGGCCATCTCGACGGACTTGGCGCCCGCCTGGCCATATTCGCCGGCCGGGCCGGTCAGTTCCATTACGAGGCCGACCGTGACTTTGCAGTCTGCGGCATTGGCGGCGCCGGCTGCAGTCAGAAGGGCGAGAGCCGTGGTGATTTGAAATATCGTCTTCTTCATCTTTGTTCCCCTTGTTCGGTCAACGATTTTCATTTCTGCTTTTTAAGAACCTGTCAGGTCTCCGGCATCTGCAGCCAGGTTTCATGCAGATGCTGCCATTCGACGCCGTTGGGTGCCGATGAACTTGCAGTGAAAAGGGCGCTCGCCTGACGCCGGCTATATTTGCCCGCCCGCGTCTGCGTTTCGACATAAGTCAGGACGATAGTATCCGCAGTTTCGTAGCTCGCGCAGATATCCGAAATCTCGATGGTGAAATTGCCCTGAAACGTCGCCCGGTTCACCCGGATCAGCTCGATGGTTTCCCCGCGGTCGAAGATACGGCCGGTCGGCGGGATCATGTGGAACGCCTGGCCGAAAGTGCGTTCGCAGCGGCCGAAATCCGTATAATCGGCAGTGGCGGCATTGTACCAGGCTTCGAAGAAGCGATGGAAATCGATGACTTCGGCGCTGGCTTTGCGGAAGAGAGGCGATTGCTGGCTCATACCTTCCCCGCATTGAGGTTGTAATGCATGATCGAGCCGTGCCTGCCTGTGCGGTCACGCTCCAGCGTATAGACGTCGCCTTCAAGTCCGGGGCTTTGGGCGATGATGTCGGTGATCTGGCGGCGGTCGTCATCCGAAAGTGCAATGTCCATGATCTTGGCATTGGCGAGCGCATGTGCCTGATTGCGGGCACCGACGATGACGGCGGCCACCTGCGGCTGCTCCAGCACCCATGCGCTGGCGATCGTGGCGATATCGACGCCATGACGGTCACCGATGGCTTTCAGTGTGCCGAGCAGTGATTGAAACAGCTCCCAGCCGCCAAAGTCATCGATGATCAGCTTGTATTTGACGAGAGAGCGGTTCTCGAGCGGCATTTCCGGTTCCTGCTGCCCCAGCCATTTATCGCTTAGGAAGCCGCCGGCCACCGAGCCGTAGCAGAGGAACTTCACCTCGTTCTCCGCCGCCAGCTTGGCGAGGCTGTGCGACGGCCGCTGATCGAGAACGGAATATTGCAATTGCTGGCTGATGAGTGGAATGCCGGCTTTCAGAATCTCGGCAATATGCGGCGTATCGAAATTGGTCGTGCCGACATTGCGCACCTTGCCTTCGCGGCGCATCTCGTCCAGCCAGCTCAGGGCTTCGAGATAGCCTGATAGTGAGTAGTCCCACCAGTGAAACTGTACCAGGTCAAGCTGGTCGGTCTTCAATTTGCGCAGCGATTTGTCGACGATGCCGCGAATATAATCGCGGCTGATGGTTGCGAGCTTTTCCAGATCGGGAACCAGCTTCGTGTGGACCTTCATCGCACTTGAGGCTTCCGTGCCGCGCTCGTTGCGGAGCCGCTCGCGGGCCTCGCCGATCAGCTCCTCGACGCCGGTATAGATGTCGGCGCAGTCATAGGTGCGGATGCCGACGTCGAATGCGGCGATCAGGTCGGTCACCGCCTGGGTGCGATCGATGGCGCCGTGCCCGCCGGCAAGCTGCCAGCCGCCGCGGATAACGCGGGAAATCTCGTATCCGGGGCTGAGCTCAAAAGTCTTGGCGGTCATGCAATTCATTCTCCTTCGGGCAACTGCACGGCCGTTGTTTCGGCATGGCTGAACCGCCGTTTGCCGGTTCTTACGATCCGGAGCCGGCTCGCGCAGTTGGGATCGGGGCAGGCGATTTCCGCGTCCGAGGTCATCCAGTCGTTCTTATGAGTGGGCCGTTGCTTGGCCGCCAACAGCGGCAGGGCGGCTGAAATGGAGTAGATCGAGAAGCCCTGGCCAGCAGGCAGGGACAGCATTTCGCCCTTGAGTTCGAAATAGTCGCCCGGCTTGGCGCCGCAATAGATCGGCTTGCCCTCGGGAATGATCGCTTCCACTCTAAGGTCGAAGAGTTCGAAACTGTCGTCGCTTTCAGCCGCCATCTCAGATCTCCGCGTGTTCGAAGGTGACGTCGCAGGCGCCGTTGCGGCGGATGACGCCGCAGGCCGCCGCGAAGTGTTCGCGTTCTTCAGGGCGCACTTGCGCGACGACGCTGCCGGCAAGCCAGCCGATCGGGAAGAGCAGGCGAGCGCCCTGACCATAGAACAGACCGATATCGAAGATCGCATCTGGATTGCCGCCCCACATACGCGGCGGCACGTAGCTGAGCACGATATCGCCTGGCTGCGGCGTCAGTGTCGCGTTCTCGGCAGGCAGGGCATTCGCATAGGAAGCACCTTTCAGATGCGCCGACGGGATCGGGCAGGAGATTTCCGGGCCGGTCCACATGGCATGAATACCGCCGACGACGCGCGGCTCATTCAGATAGGTCCACAGAAAGGCGGCATTGTCGGGCGCCTTGGCCTCCAGCAGAGGCGCCAATACACTGAGGCCGGAACGTGGTTCGGTGATCTTGATGGCGCGTTGGCTCATACGGATAGGCCCTTCTTGGCTTCGGCTTCCAGTTTGCTGCGCAGGAAGGTGAACGGCCGGCTGATGTCCGCCACCAGCGCATCGCGGGCTCCCTTTGCATCCTGCGTGGCGATCGCCTTGACGATCGTACGGTGATAATGGGCGGTATCGACCTCGCCGGCATCCGAGAAGGCATAAATCGCGACGCGGATACAGGGGCCGGATTGCAGCCAAAGGCTTTCGATCATCGGGATCAGCACGGTCGAACCGCAGGCGCGATAGATCTCGAAGTGAAAGGCCTGGTTCAGCGTCACCTCGCGGTCGACGTCCTTCTTGTGTTTCAGCGCGCGCATCTCGTCCCATTCGCCGAGCATGCTCTCGATGGTCGCAATCTGCCGCGGCGTCATGCGGGTCGCGGCAAGCGCGATCGCCTCGCCCTCGATCAGGATGCGGGCGCGCAGAAGATCGTCCATGCGCTCCAGCGTAATCGGCGGCACGCGAACGGATCTGTTGGGAAGGGCTTCCAGCGCCTTTTCGGTGATCAATCGACCGAGCGCCTCGCGCACAGGCATGGTGCTGGTCATCAATGCGTCGGCCAAGCCGCGGATCGTCAGCACCTGGCTCGGCTCGAACAGCCCGCCGATCAGCGCGCGGCGCAGCTCCAGATAAACCCGGTCCTGAACGGTTTCTCGCCCCACTGGCGCAAGCTGTGCGGCAATCGGATCGCTCTTGTCGGCGGTGGCCTTTTGCATTCGAAATTCCTTTTTCGGCTTGCGAAGAAGATTAAAGCTGATTAGCGTGATCAATGCAAGTGTGATCACAAATCAAATAATCAGGGAAGCGGCAATGATCGCCTTCCGGCCAGAGGGATCTCATGAGTACGACACCTGAACGGCATGGGGAGGAAGCCCGGCCCGTTCTGACAACCAGAAACGTGGTGCGGCGTTTCGGCGGTCTCGTGGCCGTCAACGACGTTTCCTTCCATGTGCGCCAGGGCGAGATCCTCGGCTTGATCGGTCCGAACGGCGCCGGCAAGACGACGATGTTCGACCTTCTGGCCGGCAGCGTCGCGCCGAGCAGCGGCGAAATCGTCTTGAATGGCACCGCAGTCGCAGGCGAGGCTGCCCATCGACGGATCGCCCGCGGGCTTGGACGCACATTCCAGATCCCGCGGCCGTTTCCCAATCTGACGCTTCTCGACAACGTGATGCTGGCCGCCCAAGGTCAGACAGGAGAGCGCTTCTTGTCGAATTTCCTACGGCCACGGAAGGTCGCCGCTGAGGAGAAGGCCGCCCATGCCAAGGCGATGGAGCTGCTCGACCTCGTTCACCTGACGCGTCTGGCGCATGAACCGGCGCGCGTTCTGTCCGGCGGTCAACGCAAGCTTCTGGAGCTTGCCCGCGTCATGATGGCCGATCCTGCCCTCATCCTGCTCGACGAGCCCGCTGCCGGCGTCAACGCTACTCTTCTGGAGACGATCATTGACCGTATCCGCGATATCAACCAGCGCGGTGTCACCTTTCTTCTGATTGAACACAATATCGATATGGTCACGCGCCTCTGTCACCGCGTGCTTGTGATGGCGAGCGGCCAGCTTCTTTGCGAGGGCGCGCCGGAAGAGGTCGCCCGCGATCCGCGCGTCATCGAAGCCTATCTGGGAGGCGCGGCGTGAGCCAACCGGTCTTGAACGTTCGCAATCTCGTTGCCGGTTACGAGCCGGGTGTTCCGATCGTGCGCGGCGCCTCGATTACGGTGAAGGAGAAGGAAATCGTCGTTGTGCTCGGCCCCAATGGCGCTGGCAAATCGAGCTTCATCAAGGCGATTGCCGGTCTCGTTCCGGTCGAAAGCGGCACGGTGGAGCTAGCCGGCAGGGACATAACGAGTGCGCCCGCGCATATGATGGTGCGACTCGGCCTTGCCTTCGTGCCGCAGACGGAAAATATCTTTCCGCTGATGTCCGTTGAAGACAATCTGAAGGTCGCCGGCGGAATTTTGAAGCCGAAGGACGTGCCGGCCCGCATCGACGAAATGTATGCGACCTTTCCGGATCTCGCGCGTCATCGCCGCATCGCGGCCGGTAATCTTTCCGGAGGGCAGCGGCAGATGCTCGCCGTCGCGCGTGCCCTTATCGTGCATCCGAAGCTTCTCGTGCTCGATGAGCCCTCGGCGGGCCTCTCGCCGAAATTCGTCTCGACGGTCTTCGACATGCTGACCGAAATCCGCAAATCCGGCGTCACCATTCTGCTGGTCGAGCAGAATGCAAAGGCGGCGCTGGCCATCGGCGATCGTGCCTATGTTCTTGTCGAAGGCAAGGACAGACATGAAGGCGTTGCATCGGAACTTTGGAACGATCCTGTCGTAGCCGAACTCTATCTCGGGCAGCGACCAGCACCGTCGACAAAGGGAGGTGCGGCATGAACCTTCAATTCATCGTCGACGGCTTGCTGACGGGCTCGATGATCGGTCTGGGCGCCATCGGTGTCACGCTGACCTATTCGATCCTTCGTTTTTCGAACTTCGCCCACGGCGATTTCATGGCCTGGGGTACCTACGCGACGCTCACCGTCGTCAGTGCCATCGGTGCAATCTTCGGCAAGGTCGCACCCATCGGCCCGCTCTCTTTCGGCTGGCCGCTGCTCGTGGCGGTGATCGTGGCAATGGGCTTTACCGGCGTCCTTGCCCTCGCGCTCGACAAGGTGCTGTTTGCAAGACTACGCGCCAAGGGCCAGTCGATCATCGTCGTCATGGCGAGCTTCGGCGCTTCCATGGCGCTGCGCAGCCTTCTTGAGTTTCTCTTCACCTCACGGCCGACCTATTTCAGCCGCGCGATCCAGATCGCCATGCCCGTCGGTTTCGGCATCCGCATCACGCCCGATCAGATCGCCCTTTTGATTGTCACTGCGCTTTTGGTTTTCGGCGTTCATATTCTGATGACGAGGACGCGGACCGGCCGCTCCATGCAGGCGCTGAGCCAAAACCCGGCACTTGCCCGTGTCGTCGGCATCGATGTCGCCAAGGTCGTGCGCGTCACCTGGCTGATCGGTGGGGGGCTGGCTTGCGTCGCCGGCGTGATGATCGGCATTCTCGTGCAGATCCGGCCGTTGATGGGCTTCGACATGCTGCTGCCGATGTTTGCTGCGGCTATTCTGGGCGGTATCGGCAGCGTGCCGGGCGCAGTTTTGGGCGGCCTGATCATCGGTCTTGCCGAAGCGGCCGCGGTCCAGCTTATTGGTGCGGAATGGCGTGCCGCCATCTCGTTCATCATCCTGATGGCGGTGCTGTTCATTCGGCCGATCGGCCTTTTCGGAGTGAGGGAGCGATGATGGACATTATTGGTTACGGCGCTTTCTTCCTGACTACCGCGCTGATCTTCTCCTTCATCACCCTCGGCCTGAACCTGCAATGGGGCCTGACTGGCCTCTTCAATGTCGGGCTCGCCGGCTTCGTAGCGATTGGCGCCTATACCTCTGCCCTGCTGACGACCCCGGATACTGCCGGGCGGCTCGGCGGGTTCGATCTGCCTGTTATCGTCGGCTGGCTCAGCGCGATGATTGTCGCCGGTCTTGCCGCCGCCATCATCGGCGTGGCGACGCTCCGGCTGAAATCCGATTATCTGGCGATCACCACCTTCGGCGTGGCCGTCGTCGTCCAGCTCGTGGCGCTGAATGCGCAGAAACTGACCGGTGGCCCCTTTGGCATCGGTTTCATTCCGCGCCCATTTTCCAGCCTCGCCGAAACGCCACTTCTTTTCAATCTGGCCAATCTCGCTGTCGTGATCGTCGTGATGCTGATCGTCTATCTTGCGCTGGAGCATCTGGCGAAAAGCCCCTGGGGACGTGTTCTTAAGGCGTTGCGTGAAGATGAGCGCGCTGCCATTTCTCTCGGCAAGAGCGCTCGCTTCTATCGTGTACAAGCCTTTGCCGTCGGCGGTGCGATCATGGGGCTGGCCGGCGCCATACAGGCGCATTTCATCGGCTTTATCGCACCGGACAACTACCTTCCGATCTTGACCTTTCAGGTCTGGGTCATGCTGATCGTCGGTGGCTCTGGCAGCAACAAGGGTGCTATCGTCGGCAGCGTTCTGGTCTGGGCGATCTGGGCCGGTTCCGGTGCGCTGACGAGTATCCTCTTTTCGCCCGAACAGCAGGCGCGTGCGGCATCGCTGCAGATCGTGGCAATCGGCGTTATGCTCTGCATCATCCTGCTGGTGCGTCCCGGCGGCCTCTTCGGCGATATGCAGCGGCGGCGATCGGCGGCTGGGCCGCAACGAAAACGGACCGTGGACGAGAGCAGCGCCTGAAAGAGTAGGAGCCTCGCTTCAGCTTTCGGCTTCGCGCAGTCGCATATGCCCTTGTTACCCGCCATCTTGTTGTAAGAGCGATCGCCATCAGCATCCGCATGATGTTTTAGCCAAGGTGCTCAATCTCTGGAAACCCACCGACATGAAACACCTTGTGAAGGTCGTTCGGTCGTTGTGAAGCCCTCCCGAAAGGTCGATCCTCATAGCCGGCTTTATTTCGGGCTCAAGGTGCGCTTTTGATATCCTCGAACTACTATCTTTTCCCAACTGTTGATTACGAAAATCCCGTCTGCCGCCAGAGATTGATGTTTGACTAAGCATGGCAGTAAAAGCCCGCACGTGGATTCATGTTATTTTCTTAAAATCATTGTTTTGCTCGCCAACTAGTTACGATCTTAACACGTTGTATTTAAAGATCTCATTGCCGTCTTGTATATCGGTTTTAAGTTCTAAGGATTCTACCATGAAGAAAATTATCACATTGGCCTTGCTTGCATTAACGTCCCCATTCACCGCGAATGCTGCGACCTTGACATTTCCGACGGACAAGCCCGTCGCCAGTATCACCATTCCAGATAGCTGGAAGCCGGAAGAAACCGACGGCGGCGTCCAGGGAACCTCGGCCGATTCCGCCGTCTATCTTTCGGCCGAGGTCGCCAGCGGCAAATCCATGGAGAAAGTAGTGACCGGCGCGATCGATTTTCTCACGAAAAACAGTGTAACGATCGACCCCTCTACTCAAAAGGAGACGCCTACTACTGAAGTCAACGGCATGCAAATGGCCACCTTGGAGTGGGATGGCAAAGATGAAGACGGTCCCGTTAGCGTCGGCTTGCTCATCGTACAGGTGAGCGCTGACAACGCTCTCGTGGTGACATACTGGGGAGACAAGGGGGAAGAAGACAAGCATGATGCTGAAGTCAAGGCAATCGTTGCCTCGATCAAGCCGGTTGAGTGACCTAAAGCAGCGGCAAACTTTTGATCGGTGCCCGTGGGTGGTTGAATTCCGCCTTGATTTGACCCCTCTCTCCACCCGGCGGCAACTCGTCCGGGTGGGGGCAGGCCAATGAAACGCCCGCTATTTCGGCGCGCTGTTGCCGCGAAGCGAACCTGTCGCGCCGGGACGAATGGAATCCAAATGATATCAATTGGCGCGGAATGTTAAGACGGCGATTGACAGCGTGTATGCGTGACCTCGCGCGCGAAGTTCTACTGCGTACATGAATGCCGGCCAAGAACATCACCGGCTTGTCTCCTTCGCGCGAGAAGCATGTGTGAGTTCATGCTGAACCGCGACTTGCGGATCGTCTTAACCTATCCCGCATGCCGCATTTGAGCGAGCAGTTTCTTGCGGAAGACCTCGGCGGGCGTTCGATAGCCAAGGCATTTGCGCGGGGTCGCGTTGAGGTGGTTGCAGATCTCGATCAGATCTGCGTCCGTCACCGATAGGGGATCGACCTCTTTCGAAAGCCATTTTCGTGCCCGACCGTTGGTGTTCTCGACCGTGCCTTTCTGCCAGGGTGATTGTGGATCACAGAACCATGTCTGGGTGCCGATGCTCGCCTGTAGGTACGGCCAGTCGGTGAACTCCGTCCCGCGGTCGAAGGTGATTGAACGGCGGGCAAGATGAGGCAGGGACTGCAATGCTTGTATGAGGCCATCCATGACAGGCCGAGACTGACGGTCGTTGTTGCGCAGAAAGATCGCAAAGCGGCTGACCCGCTCGACAAGCGATGTCACGTTGGCCTTTCCGAACTTCTTGCGGAACTGGATCAGGTCACATTCCCAATGGCCGAACTGCTTGCGATCGGCAACGACATCCGGGCGCCGCAGGATGTTCAAGTCGGGGCTAAAGCGTTGGCCGTGCTTGCGTCTGGCATGCCTCGGCCGGCGTCTGGCACGATGCTCCGGCAAATGTCGCCACAGTTTGATCGCATGGCCGTCGGCCGAATACGCGAACTTATAAATCGTTTCGTGGCTGACCGAGATGGGGTGCCGTTCCAGGCGCATGCGGCCGGCGATCTGCTGCGGCGACCAGCCATGCACGATCCGATCGATCACCGACTGCCGAACATGCGAGAAGCGCGCTAGCTTCCGCAACTTCGCCCGACGTTCGCAAGCCATCTCATGCGCCGTCACGCAATAGTAGCCGCTTAGATCGGGTATCTGCTTATCGATAAACATGTTGCGTCTGACTTCGCGAAAGATCGTCGAACGATGTCGTCCGAGCTTCTCGGCGATGGCGTCAACACTGAGCCCAGCCGCTCTCCAGCGAGCAATCTTACGGCGTTCGTCCAATCCAATCTGCGAGTAGGTGCGTCTCATTGCGTTTTCCTTGCGAGTGATAACCCATTGGCATCATTCGCAAGTCGCACTTCATCCTTGAACCCAC
>NZ_BAAJNQ010000028.1:0-19734 GCF_054558365.1 Rhizobium sp. No.120 | reverse complement strand
CCGTAGCGAAGGCAGTGTGGCGGGCAGCCACCGATCCATCCGCCCCGCTGCGAATTCCGGGCGGTGCAGATGCTGAACTCTGGATGGCTGAGGCAGGTTTTTAAAGCCAGCGAGCGTAGCCGAAAAGCCGCCGCCTCGGGACGAACGATTTTTCCTAGAAATCTTCCATCCCTGGGACTGAAGGGCAGCATTACCGACATTCGCGCGCCGGCGAATTCGTGCTTGACGTTCAGGCCCGGCATCTTCAAGCCACGGAGAAGTCGGCACAGCCGCGGCCGGCAGGGGCGGTCGGGATCTGGCGCGCAGTTGCAACTATGCCACCATCTCCCGCAGCTTCGCCGTCTCTTTGGCAAGTGTCGCACTGGCGGCTCCCGATTCCTCGACCATGGCGGCGTTCTGTTGGGTGATCTGGTCCAATTGGTTGACCGCGGTATTCACCTCCGCAAGGCCCGTCGCCTGCTCGTTCGCCGAGTTGACGATTGCCTGTATGTGGTCGTTGATGGACACGATCTGCTGCTGGATGATCTCCAATGCGGCACCGGTTTCGCTGACAAGTTTCACACCCTTGGCGACTTCCGCCGACGAGCTGCGAATGAGTTCCTTGATTTTCCTTCGCCGCCTGCGCCGAACGCTGGGCGAACTCGCGAACTTCCTGCGCCACGACTGCAAAGCCCTTGACTGCTTATTTCGTGCTGGTGCTCAATTGTGTGCAACGTAGAGATGCCGCAATGCCTCACAGGAGGCGCTATTTCAGATCGAAGCACCTCCACCAGTTTGGGGTTCGTTGACAGTAAACTCGAACGCAATGTACGCCGACCACCACAACAGAAGATCGTCTATCATGCGTCATTTCGATCGAAATCTGCCGGGATGGCGACCAATGGGAGCTCCGCCTCCGACGCGGTGGATCTCAACTAGCGCTGCAAGTAGCCTTTCTGCATCCGGTGACGCAAGACGATAAAAGATCATCTGAAGTATCCTGCGCGTCTTTACGACGCCCTGCTCTCGCAGCCGCGCCAAGTGTTGCGAGATGGCTGACTGACTGAGACCACAAATCCCGCAAAGCTCGCCCACGTTAACTTCTCGCGCGCGAATGGCGTTTAAAATAAGAAGGCGTGTGGGATGCGAAAATGCACTCAAGAGGCTGGCATGCATGTCGGCACGTGCCGTCCCCCCATTTCTCGCAGAATACATGGCTGAGTCTCCACCGCGAAACAGGAGAAAAACACACAAGATTTCTTTTCGCCCCGCTACGGCACAGGCCGTTCAAAAACGGTGTATCCGCAAGCCGAGCAGCTTTTCAGAGACCACGACCACGACCACCGTCATAGCGATAGATAACGTCGATACTGCCGCCGCCTCCGGGGTAAAGTTCGTTCTGAGATAATCGTAGATCTGGATCGGAAGCGTGGCTGTTCCGACATTCTTCAACATGAACGATATAGTGAAGAGGTCGAACGAGATGATGAACGCGAACAGACAGCCGCCGATGACGCCGGGCTTGATCAACGGCAGCATGATGCGTCTGAAGCGCGTGAATGGTCCGGCACCAAGGCTGCGGGCGGCAAGGCTCCACGACGGCTCATAGGCTTCCATCGCCGCAGACACGTTGATGAAGACGAAGGGCAGCGTCATGAGCACATGCCCAATCAGCATGCCAGCCATTGTCGTCGTGCCGATGCCGATCGCGTAGACAAAGAACAGAAGCGAGATCGCTGTCAGAACTTCCGGCAAAAGCAGCGGCAGTAGCATCGCAAGCCGGACACTCTCCTTCCATCGCCCCGCATGCTGCACATAGAACATTGCAGCCATCGTACCGATGACACCGGAAATCAGTGTCGAGACGGCCGCGATCCCAAGCGAGGTTCGGATGGCACGCCAGAAGACATCGTTATGGAAGAAGACGACATACCACCGAAATGAGAGGCCCTGCGGCGGAAAGGTCAGAAATGCCCCCGCGTTGAACGAGGCACCGACGACCACGAGAATGGGCAGCAGTAGAAAGCCGTAGATGATGAGGCAATAGCCATTCAACATATGCTTGGACATCAGCTCATCTTCCATTTCATGCGGGTAAGCCGCGCGAAGATCACGACGATCACCGCTCCGGTGAGGGAAAGCGTCAGCGCCATGGCGGAGCCGAACGGCCACTGGAATGTGTCGATCAGCGCGTCAACGACGCTGACTGCCATCGTCTTCACCCTCAGGCCACCGATCAGGGCGGGAGTCACATAGGCGCTCAGTGAAAGCACGAACACCAGAATGCAGCCCGCCTGGATACCCGGCATGGCCAGCGGCAGGATTACGCGCCTGAAGACCGTCAGCTTTCCGGCGCCAAGCGACCGTGCCGCCGACTTCAACGACGGGTCGATCCCCTGCAGCGCGCTCATCAACGGCAGGATCATGAAGGGCAGGAAGACGTGGACGAGCGCAATGACGATGCCGAGTGCGTTGTACATCAGCCCGACCGGACGCTCGATCAGGCCCAAATTCATCAGCGTCTTGTTGATGATGCCGTTATTCCCAAGAAGGATCGTCCACCCGTAACTGCGGATAACAATGCCGACGAGAAGCGGCGACAGCACGAGCCCATAGGCAAGGCCGCGAAACCGCATCTTCTCGCGCGACAGCTGCCAGGCAACCGGAAAACTGAGAATGAGGCAAGCAAGGGTCGTGACCAGACCGATCAAGAGCGTGTTCGCCACCTGCTGCATGTAGAACGCATCGGTCGCCAGCCTGAGGTAATTGCTGATCGTGAATCCAGGCGCATAGGGCGAGCCGTTGGCCGGGTTGCGCAGGCTCATCACCACAATATTGACATAAGGCAGAACAAGAAACACCCCGAGGAGCAATGCCGAGGGCGCGATCAGGAGAAGCGGATAGGCGAATGTGACGCGGCGTATCATGCGATCGTTCCCGGCACCCAGAAACTCTCGCTGTCGACCCTCACCGTCACGCGATCACCCGGATGGAAGCGGCTTCGCGGGGAGGTCTGGACGCTCAGCGTTTCGCCGCCTTCGAGCATCAGCCGATAGTCGATCAGGCTGCCAGAATAATAGCTCTGCGAAACCGTTGCGATGATACCCGCGCCCTCATCCCCCGCGGCCGCAAGTTCGATGGCTTCGGGCCGCAGCAATACGGGGATGGAGCCGTCGATTGCCGGTAGCGTACCCTTGACATTCGCCGTTCCAAGTGCGGTTTCGACGACCGACGTACCGTCATCGGTCCTGCCCTTCAGGCGGCCGGGCAATGTATTCACGTGCCCAACGAAATGCGCGACTTCCAGGCTTGCCGGTCGATCATAAACATCAGATGGGGCGCCATACTGCGCAATCTGCCCGCCGAACATCACGACGATCCTGTCCGACATCGTCATTGCTTCGGCCTGATCATGGGTCACATAGACGGTGGTGATGCCCACGCGCTTCTGCAGATCGCGTATGAAGACCCGCATTTCGTCGCGAAGCTTGGCATCGAGATTGGCAAGCGGCTCATCAAGCAACAGGATACGCGGTTCGATGACCAGCGCGCGCGCAAGCGCCACGCGCTGCTGCTGTCCGCCGGACAATTGGCGCGGATAGCGGTCGGCATATCCGGATAGCTGCACCATATCCAGAACCCTGGCAGTGCGGATCACGATTTCTGGCCGCGAAATCCTGCGCATTTCCAGCCCGAAGGCGAGGTTCTGCGCCACGGTCATATGCGGGAAGAGCGCATAGTTCTGGAACACCATGCCGATATCGCGCTTTTCCGCCGGCACATGCGAGACATCCTGCCCGTCGAAGCGAATAGCACCGGATGTGACATCCTCGAAACCGGCAATCATCTTCAGCGTTGTCGTCTTGCCGCATCCCGATGGCCCGAGGAGCGAGATGAATTCCCCCTGCCTTATCTTGACGGAAATGCCATTGACGGCGCGCGAGGCGCCATAATGCTTGGTCAGCCCTTCGATGTTCACCTCGGTCATGATCGATCTTCCAGATTGTCTGTGCGGCGTACCGCAAATCTCTCGCGTCAGGGGATAGTGCTGGGGTGCCCCAACACGGCGATGCTTTATTGTTGCCTCAGGGAGAAGACAGAGATCATTTCATGATCTTGGCCCAGCTCTCGGCAAAGCCTGCCTGCTTCTCGTTCATGAAGTCCCAGTCCCAGGTGAGGATCTTGTCCATCATTTCACGGGAAATCGGCACGTCCTTCTTCAGATCGTCAGGGACGACAATCTTGGCATTGGTTGGCGAGACGAAGAACTGCTTCATCAGCGGCAACTGGCTGTCAGGTGACAGAAGGAAGTTGGCGTATTGGTAGGCCAGATCCTTCTCGGGGCCGTTTGCGAGAATGTTGAGGGTCTGATCGAACATCAAAAGCCCCTCTTCTGGCACGATGACGTCAATCGGAAGGCCCTGGCCGCGCAAACGCGCCACCTCGCCGAAATCGAAGGGAGCGACGACGAATTCGCCGGATGCGATGCCGGTGGAAAGGTTGAAATCGGCCTGGATGACTGGGCCAAGCTTTTCCAGCGCCTTGAAGCCGGCATCGACATCATATTGATCCTTGCCGAAGATCTTGGATGCCAGCATCAGCTCCATCTTGCCGGCAGTATTGGCAAAATTGTAGAGGCCGATGCGCCCCTTGAACTCGGGGTTGTCCCAGAGATCCTTCCAGGCTTTCGGCGGCGTCTGGACCATGTCCGTGCGATAGGCGAGGCCGATGGGTGACACCATGGCCACGGCACCCCAGCCGTCGGTCTTCTTGGCAAGAGGATAGAGGTCGGCATAGTTTGGCAATTTCGCCAGATCGAGCTTTTCGAAGAAGCCTTCCTTGCGCAGGCTCGATGCGAATGCCTCATTGGTCATCAGGATCGAATATGGCGGCTTCTGCGCCCCTGCCGCCCGCAGGTTGGCGCTCCAGACACGCCCGTTACCCGCATCCAGCGTCACCTGCGCACCGCTTTTTTGAGTGAAGGCCGGTGCCAGCGTCTGGCGCCAGAACTGCTCCCATGCGCCGCCGAGCGTCGGCACGACAAGTGTCTTGGATTGCGCCCATGCCGGCAGGCCAACCATGGCCGCCGCTGTCACTCCACCCATTCCGGTAAGAACCTGCCGCCTGTTCATGTTCATCATTGACGTTCCCTCAAACTGGTTCTGACTTGGTCATACATTGCGGGGCAGGCGGTATTCCGCTTCTTGCCGTCAGGTTCTGCCGAAGGCCTGGCTGGTCTTCAGCGAAATGTAGTCGCCGTAGGTGATCGGCTCGTATTTGGCGGCGCCCTTCGCTGCAAAAGGCGCGAGGCATTCAATCACTGTGTCCCTGGACGGATTGAGGAAGAACGGGATGGACTGGCGACGCGTCGTCCCCTTGAAGGCGCCGGGCGGATTGGCGACCTTATGCGGCGTCGACAGCCAT
This sequence comes from Rhizobium sp. No.120, assembly GCF_054558365.1. NCBI lineage: Bacteria > Pseudomonadati > Pseudomonadota > Alphaproteobacteria > Hyphomicrobiales > Rhizobiaceae > Rhizobium > Rhizobium sp. No.120. The sequence goes on along the minus strand of NZ_BAAJNQ010000028.1, from coordinate 14,331 downwards.
TCATCATTGGACCAGCGCATGAAGGCGTCACCGATATTGATGACATAGGCGCCTTCGACATTCGGCGCATCCAGCCAGTTACCCACCCGGTTTTTCACCTGCAGTCCGCCCGGAGAGGCTTCCGAACGCAGGATGGTCATGAAGCCGTAATCGGTGTGAACGCCGGCGCGGAGTTGCCCCGGAAGCGGGCTCTCCTTCTGCTCCGGATAATTGATTACCCGTAGCGCCGAGAGGTGGTTTTCAAACGCCGGCTCGAAATAGTCCGGGGCGAGGCCAATCGCCTCGCAGAACGCCCGGCGCAAATGGCCCGCAAGCTTTTCCATCTCTCTGAAATAGTCGGCGAAGGCCTGTTCCAGCCCTTCCGGCCGGGTTGGCCATAGATCGCCGGGCAGGCGCGGGCCAAAGTTCAAGCTTTCCTTGTAATCGCCCGGCGTCTTGATGCCGAGCGTCGCTGCAAGCGCCTCGTCGGCGATCGGCGAAAAGGCAACACCACCCTCTATCGAGGTGCCCCTTCCCTGCTCGATCTTCCACTCCTGCGGCTCATCGAAGAAATCGCGAGCGAGATTGTAGAGACGGGTCGTCACGTCAGTGCTAACGCCGTGTCCCGTAACGAGGAAGAAACCGGTTCGCCGGCAGGCATCCTCGATGGCAGTGACGACCTTCCGGCCCGCTTCCGCGCCTGCGATGAATGGTGCAATATCGATGACGGGTATGTTGTCCTGCACCTCATCCGGCGCGGCGATCGTCTGCATCCTGAAGCCTCCTTCCTTGATCGGCGGTGGCGACAGCACTGAATGGGTGCCGCCGGGCGATATCGTTAAACGGGGTCAGTCGAGCCCCTTGAACGGGGCATCGCGGAACTCGAGATATTCCTTCAGCGACATCTTCTGCAGATTGCGCATCCACTCCTGGCCGTCGCGACTGACATGCAGGGCGGCGATGGCGTGGACGTTGAAATCGAAGGATGTCATCAGGCCAGCGGCCATCTGCTGGTTGTTGATGGAGGACTTGGCGAACTTGATGGCCGGCACGGGCATGCGGGCCAGCTTGCGTGCCAGGTTCTCGGTCTTTTCCCTCAATTGATCGGCGGGCACGATCTTGTTGATGAGGTGCATGCGCAAGGCTTCCTCGGCATCGACCACATCGCCCGTGTACATCAGCCAGCGCACGTCACGGGTGGCCAGCAGCCAAGGCATGAACAGTGCCGGGGGGCCGGAATTGTGCCGCACCTCCGGCTCGCCGAACTTCGCATTGTCGCTGGCAATGGCCAGATCGCAGGCCATCATCAGCTCAAGCGCCCCCGCAAGCGCATAACCGTTCACGGACGCGATGACCGGGATCCGTGCCTTCCAGATATTGAGGAGCGCCTGGGCGTTCTCCGACATGTCCGCATGCCAGCCCTCGATATCGACATCGTAATCGGCGCTTTGAAGATCATAGCCGGACGAGAATGCGCGGCCCGCCCCCGTGATGATGAGCGCGTTGACCTCCTTGTCGGCGACAGCCATGGCGACGGCGCGGTCGATTTCGCGCACCGTCGTCTTGTTCATCGCATTGAGTTTTTCAGGACGATTGATGGTGATCGTCGCGAATTTATCGTGTCCATCCTTCTCGTAAAGGATCGTCTCGAAGGTCTCGGAAGTGCTCATATGCTTTTCCTCTTGGCCGCGTCCTGATCCGGCATCGCTGTTCGTTTCTCGTCGTTGGCCGGCGCTGCAAGCAAGGCCGCCATCTTCTTTTCAAAGCGCCCGATCGACGCCATCTTGACGGGGCCGAACCCTTTGATCTCTTCCGGCAGCCGGGCGAGCGCGACGGCATGGCCGTGCGTTTCGACGGAAAGCTGTCTCGTGAGATCCTCGATCATCGCCCGATAGTCAGTGATCAGGCGCCGCTCCATCCGGCGCTCTTCGGTATGGCCGAAGGGATCCAGCGCCGTGCCGCGCAGGAAGCGCAGCTTTTCCAGAAGCGCGAAGGCCGGCCCGATCATTTTCTCGGGGATGGCGATCTTCGCCGGATTTCCGGTGCGTTTATCGATCCGCCGTGACAGGATGGGTGGCGCCAGATGATGCTTGATGCTGAAGTCGCCTTCGAACTGCGCTTCGATCGCAGCCTTGAAGCTCCGGTCGCGGTGCAGACGCGCCACCTCGTATTCGTCCTTGTAGGCCATCAGCCTGAAGGCGTTTTTGGCGACGGCCGTTGCAAACTCCTCGCCGGCCATGAGCCCGTTTTCGGCCTGCCGCGCAGCATCGACCAGTGCCCGGTACCGGCGTGCATAGGCGGCACTCTGATAGGCGGCAAGAAAAGCTTCGCGGCGCTCGATGATGGTGTCGAGTGTCTCGACGGGCTTGACCTCGGCTAGATCGGCTCTCGCAGCGCTGGCGACGATATCGGGGGAGACCGCCGATCGACGGCCCCAGCCGAAGGCGGCACGGTTCATCGCAACGCCGGTTCCGTTGAGTGCAATCGCCTGATCGATGGAAGCAAGGCTGATCGGCACCAAGCCACGCTGCCATGCATGACCAAGCAGGAACATGTTGGCTGCAATCGCATCGCCCATCAGCGCCACGCCGAGCTTGGTCGCCGAGACGAGGTGAACAGCATCTTCGCCGGCTGCGCGGCGCAGCGTTTTCAGCGTCGCTTCCTGCTGGAAATCGATCGCCGTGTTCTGGACGAAAGACGCCGTCGGCGCGAAGTGATTGTCGAGAACGGCGCGCGTGCGGCCAGCGCCAAAGGTCGATAGCGCATTGCGACTGGCCGACACCACGATGTCGAAACCGAGCACCAGATCGCTTTCGCCAACGCCGATGCGGACCGACGACAAGTCACCAGCCATCCGCGCCACGCGAAGATGCGAAATGACGGCCCCGTTCTTCTGCGCAAGCCCCGTTTGATCCAGCGTCTGCACAAAAAGGCCATCGAGATGCGCCGCCATGGAGAGGACGGCGCTGACGGTAATCACCCCCGTCCCGCCGATACCGGCCAACAGCATGTTATATGGCTGCGCTCCGATATCCGCCAGAACAGGTAGCGGCATATCATCGAATGTCGCTTGCTGAGCTTTCGCAGCCGGCTTTCTGATCTTTCCGCCCTCCACCGTGACGAAGCTCGGACAGAAGCCTTTGATGCAGGAAAGGTCGGTATTGCAACTCGACTGGTTGATCTTGCGCTTACGGCCAAACTCCGTTTCCTGCGGTTCGATCGAGATGCAGTTGGAAACGGCCGAGCAATCGCCGCATCCTTCGCAGACCAGTTCGTTGATGAAGGCTCGCTTGTCCGAGACCGCCAGCGCCCCGCGCTTGCGACGCCGGCGCTTCTCTGCCGCACAGACTTGATCGTAGACAAGCACCGTCACCCCGTCGATCTCGCGCAGTTCACGCTGCACCTGATCGAGTTCGTCGCGATGGTTGACCGTGACATTGCGCGGCAAGCGGCCCTGCCAGACCTCCGGCCGCTCGGCAACGACGGCCACTCTAGCAGCCCCTTCGGCCAGCATCTGGTCGACGATACCGGGAACAGAGACCTCACCGTCGTGCTTTTGACCGCCGGTCATGGCGACGGCATCGTTATAGAGGATCTTGTAAGTGGCGTTTACCTTCGCGGCGATCGCGGCCCGGATCGCAAGCAGGCCCGAATGAAAATAGGTGCCGTCGCCCATGTTGACGAAGATATGCTTTTCATCGGTGAACTGAGAAAGCCCGATCCACGCACCGCCCTCACCCCCCATCTGGGTAAAGGTCGAGGTGTTCCGGTCCTCAAGCCCGATGACCATCATGTGGCATCCGATACCGGTCGATGCACGGCTTCCCTCAGGCAGTCTGGTCGATACGCTGTGCGGACAACCGGAGCAGAAGTACGGATCGCGCCTGAGTGCCGGACTTTCCGTTACGCTGGCTGCAACAATTGCCTCCATCTCCCGCGACCGGCTATCGAGATCATCGGCCTGCGGCCCGAGCACAGCAAGGATGGCGCGCCCGACGGCCACCGCATCGATCTCGCCGACGGCGGACAGGAGCGGCATGCCCGCCGGCCCAAGTTTACCGAACACTCTCGGCCTCTCGTCGGATGGCATGTTGAAGAGCAGAGCTTTGATCTGGTCTTCCATGATCGGACGCTTTTCTTCGATGACCAGCAGCGTCTCGAGCTCGGCGGCAAACCGTGCGATCCCGTCCGGCTCGATTGGCCAGACAAGACCCACCTTGTAGAGCCGGATGCCGAGCTCTCCTGCACGCCGCTCGTCTATGCCGAGGCGCGAAAGCGCGCCCATCAGATCGAGCCAGGATTTGCCGGTCGAGACGATGCCGAGACGCGCCTTGGTGCGCTGCCCCTGCCAGATGATGCGGTCGAGTCTGTTGTGACGGGCAAATCTATGGACGGCAGAAAGCTTGTCTTCCAGCCGGCGTTCCATTGCATGCGGCCCGTCAGGCCAGCGAAGCGACAGGTTGCCTTGCGCATCCGGATAGGCGATCGCCGGATGAGCTGGATCGAGATCGACGGTTGCCGTGCATTCGACAATCTCCGTCTGGCATTTGAAGCCGATCCATGCTCCCGAATAGCGGCTAAGCGCAAATCCCAGCAAACCGTAGTCGATATATTCGGTGACGCCGGCGGGCGACAGCAAGGGCACCATGGCCGATATCAGGTTGTGCTCGCTCTGATGCGGCAAGGTCGACGAGACGGCCCCATGATCGTCGCCGACGAGCAGCAGCACGCCGCCATTCGGGTTCGTGCCGACGGCATTGGCATGCCGGATCACATCCATAGTGCGATCGACGCCCGGGCCCTTGCCGTACCACATCGAGAAGACACCGTCATAGCGGACGCCGGAGAACATCGCCGTTTGCTGCGTTCCCCATACAGCTGTCGCCGCCATGTCCTCATTGAGGCCGGGCTGAAAGCGGATATGGTTCTGATCGAGATAGGTCTTGGCGCGCGCCATCTCGCGGTCGAAGCTTGCGAGCGGCGAACCGCGATAACCGGAGACGTAACCGGCAGTGTTGAGACCCCTTGCCAGATCGCGCTGTCGCTGGATCATCGGAAGACGCACCAGCGCCTGTGTGCCCGACACGAGGATTTTTCCATGATCGACTGTATACCGGTCATCAAGGCTCGGGCCTTTTTCACTGGGCAATGCGCGGGCTGTCTCGGACAGGTTCTGCATCTACGCACGCTCCGGCACGCCCGGCAACGGCATGTCGAAAACCCGCCCGGGATTGAGAATATTGTTGGGATCGAAGGCGGCCTTCAGGCGGCGCATGGCATTCATCTCGGCGGCACTTCGCCCGAGAGGCAGCCACTTCTTCTTCTCAAGGCCAATTCCGTGCTCGGCGGAAATCGCGCCATCGGCACGGATCACCGCAGAAAGAGTTATATCGGCAATCCGCTCATGATGGTGAGTGCGGACAAGAAAATGCAAATTGCCATCGCCGAGATGGCCGAAAATATAGATCTCGGCATTCGGATCGGCGGCCGCGATCTCGTGGCTGGCAGCATCAAGGAAGGCGTGTATGTTGGATAAGGGCAGACTGACATCGAAGCCGGAGATGCAGTCCATCGAGAAGATGAATTCACTGGCAGCCTCGCGAAGTTTCCAGATTGCGTGATACTCGCGCAGCGACCCCGAAACAGCCACATCCGTTACGATTCCGCTTTCGTAGCCCGCCATAAGTGCTTCGGAAAAACGCGCCTGAGCACCGGCCTCGTCCTGCCCCTGCATCTCAACAAGGGCGTATATCCCGCCACCTGCCGCAACAGGTGGCTGAGCACCGGTCAGTGACAGAACCCCGTCATAAACATTCGGAAAAATCACTTCGAAAGCCGACAGCAACGGGCCGAGCGCAGAACGTAAATGCTTCAGAAGGGCAATGGCGGCACTTAACGACGGCAATCTGCAAAAGGCATTCGCTTGCGACCGCGGCTCGGGATGCAGCCGCAGACAGGCCCGCGTGACCACGCCAAGCACACCCTCGCTTCCGACGAAGAGCTGATTGAGATCAAAGCCCGAATTGTCCTTGGGCAATCCCTTCAAGCTGGTCAGCACAGAGCCATCCGCCAGCACAACCTCAAGCCCCAGAACCTGAGACCGATACATGCCATAGCGCAGGACACGAATACCGCCCGCATTGGTGGCAACATTACCGCCAATCGTGGACGTGCCGCGGGCGCCGATATCGACGCCGAAAAACAGCCCGCGGCCTGCCGCAGCCTCCTGCACCGACTGAAGCGTAACGCCGGCCTCTGCGATGATAGTGGCGGCATTCTCATCCACAGGCGACAGGTTCACCATTCGCTCAAGCGAAAGCGACACTTCATCGACTTGAGGCCTCGCCCCGCCGGCAAGGCCCGTCCTGCCGCCTTGGACGACAACGGGCTGCCCTAGGCGATTGCATTCTTCAAGGATAGCGCACACTTCCGCCGTATCCGCGGGCCGGAAAACGATTATCGGACGCTCACCGCGCTCGTCGGTCGCGTCACCACGATAACCATCGCCGACGTCGTCGCCGGCGAGAACGGCCTTTCTATCGATCCTTCCGTCGAGACGGCGCAGCAATTCTGCATGCCGGCCGACAGGCGCGCATGCACCTTGGGCGCTCTCCGCCCGACCAGTCGATCCGCCCAATTTCGTTCCCCTTGGTTATCTGGATCAAGCGCAGGTTATCGTCTATCCGATATTTGTCAAACCTATATTCAATTTTCAGTGGCGTTTTCGAAGCGGCCGTGGCATCTATGAAATCGAGGTAAGGGTGACAATCAATGACGCTGAAATTTGACGAGGTCGTGAGGGCTGGCATCGCCAAGCAGGTTGCGGAGAACATAAAGTCCGCGATCATGGATGGCCGCCTGAAGATCGACGAACGGCTTCCGACGGAAGAGGATCTCGCGAGAAGCTTCGGCATATCTCGGCCAACCGTGCGCGAGGCGCTGAAACGTCTGGCAGCGCAAAATCTCATCCATTCAAGGCGCGGTCCGCTCGGCGGAAACTTCGTCAAACGGCCGGATCCGGAAGGGCTTTCCAAGGCGATCACCGCAGCAGCAACCCTGCTAGTCGGCATCGGCGCCTTCGATATCCACGAGATTATTACGGCCCGCCTTGAGACGGAGACGATCTGTTGCAGGCTCGCCTGCGAAAATCACGGCGCTGCCGATCTGGAACGAATGGCGGCGGAGATCGAGATCCAGCGCGATGAGACGATCAGTGACGAGGACTTCTGCGCATCCGACGTGCGCTTTCATCGCGCGCTGGTGGATTCCACCTGCAATGGCCCGCTGAAGCTGATGATGTACACGGTGATCGAGTCCTTCATCCCCATCACCAACATGATCGTATTCCGGGTTCGCGAGCGCCGCAAGGTCGCCGGCTTTCACCGGCAGATCATGGAGGCCGTCGCCAAGCGCGACACCGAGACGGCGACAAGGGCATTGGCGGACTTGCTGGCCTACATTCGCAACAGCTACGCAACCGCGATGGACGCACGCGACAGGATGAAGGCGACGCCTCAGGCCTGACAAGGCGAACGGCCGATTTCAAGTGTGAAAGGGGGACGCATGTCCGATACATTCCAGGCAATGGTCATAGACATGGCCGATGGCAAGCCGCAGGCCGGTTTCCGCCAGCTTTCACTCTCCGATCTGCCGGATCATGATGTTCTCGTCGAGGTTCATTATTCGACCGTCAATTACAAGGACGGTCTGGCCCTGACCGGCAAAGGGCGGATCGCCCGGCGTACGCCCATGGTCGGAGGTATCGACCTTGCCGGAATCGTAGTTGAATCCCAATCTGACAAATGGGCGCCTGGCGACAAGGTCATCGTCAACGGATGGGGGCTGTCTGAAACAGAATGGGGCGGATATTCGCGATTTCAGCGCCTGAAAGCGGAATGGCTGATCGCACTGCCCGAAACCTTCAAGCTTTCGCAGGCAATGGCAATTGGAACGGCCGGCTACACGGCGGCGCTTTGTGTCAATGCACTTGAGGATTGGGGCACGATCCTCAACGAAGATCGCGAAATTCTCGTGACCGGTGCCGCGGGCGGTGTCGGCTCGGTGGCGATCAGCTTGCTTGCGGACAAGGGTTACAAAGTAACCGCATCGACCGGTCGCCCGGAAACGTGGGACTATCTCGGATCGCTCGGCGCGAGCGCTTTCGTTGACCGCGCATCGCTTTCAGAAAAGGGTGGTCCTCTACAAAAGGAGCGCTGGGCGGGGGTGGTTGATTCTGTGGGCTCGACGACGCTCGCAAACGCACTTTCACAGACCGTCTACGGTGGGGCGGTTGCTGCCTGTGGCCTTGCGGCCGGCGCAGACCTGCCGGCAACGGTACTCCCGCATATCCTGCGCGGCGTGGCACTGCTTGGCATTGATTCAGTTATGGCGCCGATGCTCAAACGCATCCGCGCCTGGCAGACCCTAGCCGAACACCTGAAAGCGGAAAGGATCGAGACATTGGCGAGGATCGAGCCCTTCTCCGAGCTTCCGAGCCTCGCTCAGGATATCGTCGAGGGCAAAATCAGGGGGCGTGTCGTCGTGAAAATCGCACCGTAAGGCCGCTCCAGCGCGCGCAAGCGATCTCTCACAGTCGCCATTTTCAGACGCCATGCCGAGAGAGCGGCGAGACAGGGCCTGCGCGGAATCAATGGGTTGAAAGACTCCCGCTTCACAGGTGCTAGGATGGAATCGGTTAAATAAGACAAACTGAAGCATGCGGGTGGCATAGACATCTACCGAAGCACTGACATAGCAAAGCGTTCCACATTCATGCAATTTCGCGCTCTTGAACGGATCAGAACCCGCGCACCCTGTTGTCAAAGTGCCACGCGTTTGAAACTTTCAATATCGGCATCATCGGCTTTCATGGAATGGCCGATTTAGTCAGAACGGTGCTGCCGGATGCCTAGACGGTCGTCGCGAAAACGAGGCATTAGAGACATCGATGCAAAGTCCTGAATCCGTCGCGTAACAAATCTCAGACAAGTCGCGGACCGGTCGCAACCTCCAAGAGTTCGCGATTAAGTTTACGATTGGAGAGGACGGCAACCACCCATTTGGTCTCGCCCCCTATTCGCCATTTTAAGATCACTGGAACGCCATCCTTTTGTAAGTGCACAGTAATATTGGCGCAGCAGCTTTGCCTCGCATTCATCAAGCGAGGGCGAGATGCTTGAAACCTCATTACTGACGCGCGAAGATGTCAGAAGACCGGCCGCCGAGGCCCTGATAGCCGGCATGTTCGAAACGTGCTACGGCGCTTCCGTTTCCGCGTTTCCCGAAACCCTTATCGTCAAATTCGATGTCGATGGGCTGCAGCCAGTCTGTGCGGCCGGACTGCGTTTTGATCGCGATGGTTTTTTCTCCGAGCAGTATCTGGACCAGCCGATCGAACAGATGCTGTCCTTGGCCTATCGGCGTCCAGTCAAGCGTGACGAACTGATCGAGGTGACGTCGCTAGCAAGTCGAAATGTCCATCACACCATTAGTTTCATCCGCGCTATTATCCTGCATGGCCAACTATTGGGCTGCGGCTGGGCATTCTTCACGTTGACGGCCCGCTTGTCACGGATGCTCTCTCACCTTGACGTCCATTTAGTTCATCTCGCGGACGCCGAGTCTCACAGGGTCGCTCGCAGTTCCGATTGGGGCAGCTACTACAGTCACCGGCCGAGCGTCTACGCTTTGCAAAACCCCGCACATTCAATCACCACTCAACCCATGGAGGAAAGCCGCCATGCACTTTCTTTTTGAGAGCATCGAACGGAATGCCGCCGCTCGCCCCTCGCAGATCGTAGTGACCGATCCCCGTACCAGTCTTACCTGGACATCACTTAGGAATGCCGTGGGCAATTGCCGGGCAATCTTCTCGTCCCAAGACAAGAAATTCGGGCTCCTGGCGCCGAATGGATGCGAATATGTCGTCGCAATGCTGGCCGCAGTCGCCGAAGGCAAGACATTGGTTCCTCTGCCGACGTTTTTCAGTGATGCACAACTCGCCAAAATCATCGCCGATGCAAGGATCGACGAGGTGCTCGTGACCGGCGAAACCACGGAACGGACCGCCCGGTTGAAGCTTCGGCACAGTCTCGTGGGGCTGGACTTGCGGGATTGTGTCTGGAGCGCGCCCATCAGCGGCTTCGAAACGATCATCTATACATCAGGCAGCACCGGCGCGCCTAAGGGGGTACGACATACATCTCGCCAGATCGAGGCCGTTGTGCGCGGCCTCGCCAGCGTGAGCCAAGCGACCGCCGAAGATCGCTATCTTTCGCTTTTGCCTCTACCGATGCTGCTCGAGACGATATGTGCGATCTTTCTGCCTCTATTCTGTGGCGCCCAGGTTTACCTCGATGCCGAAATCGCCGAGCAGGTTGCAAGCGGCAAAGTCAATGGGCTGGCGAGAGCCATTGCCGAGCGGAGACCGACCGCAACCGTGCTCGTCCCACAACTCTTGAAAGCCTGGCTTTTCGAGATGAAGGCGACGCAAATGGCTCCTTCGCCGGGGCTGAGGTTCGTGGCGGTCGGAGGCGCAAGAGTTTCCCAGGCGCTGCTGGTTCTGGCTGCTCAGCTCGGCGTTCCGGTCTTCGAAGGATACGGACTATCTGAATGCTGCTCGGTCGTAACGCTGAATGGAACGAATGAATGCAAACGGGGCACCTCGGGCAAGCCCCTGCCCGGCATTAAGATTGCGATTGAGGACGGCGAGATTATCGTCGACGGCCCAACTCTCATGGAGGGCTATGTCGGTAACCCGTCCACGAATGGTCCGTGGCATACGGGTGACCTTGGATCGATCGATCAAGACGGATTTCTGACCGTAAGTGGCAGAAAAGACAATCTCATTGTCACCGGATTTGGAAGGAATGTCAGCCCTGAATGGGTTGAGACTGCGCTTCTAGCCGATGCCCGCATCGGACTGTCGGTGGTTACAGCATCGGCGCAATCCACCTTGCACGTCGTTTTGGTTCCAACGGCATCCGGGGAAGGCTGGTTCGCAGCCGCAGGCCCAAAGGATATCCATTGCCTCCTTTCAGCCTTGTGCACCGATCTTCCCGACTACGCTGTTCCCCAGACTTATCAGACCATTTCCATGGCTGATGCCATCAAGGCGATGCTGGTAACCACCAATGGGCGACCTATCCGTTGCCGGATCAACGACTTCGTCGCTACTTCATTCCATCAAACCGCAGCTCAATAAACCGTAAGAAAGGAAACCACATGTCATTTTATGACAGGCTCATCACGGAAACCGCCGCTCAAAGAGATGCATTTCTGAAGATTCCGATTGTTGCGAATAGCGTTCGGCACGGCGCCGCAAAAGAGACCTATCTCGCATTTCTTGCCCAAGCCTATCATCACGTAAAGCACACGTTCCCACTCCTTGCCCTGGCTGCTTCGAGAACAGAAGACGAGCGATACCAGGACGCCCTCGTCGAATACATGGAAGAGGAACGTGGTCACGAAAAGTGGATTCTCGATGACATTCGCGCACTTGGTGGCGATGCCGCCGCCGTCGCAGCCGGCGAAGCCGGTCCGGCCTGTAAGGTGATGGTCGGCTACACCTATTACGCAATCGAACATGTCAGCCCTTATGCAATGCTCGGCAGCGTTCACGTGTTGGAGGGCATGTCGGTTCTGCTGGCGGATCAGCTCGCCGATAGTTTGAAGGCCAAATTCGGTATTTCGGATGACGCAGGCTTCTCCTATCTCCGATCCCACGGCGCGCTCGACCAGGAGCATGTCGCCTTTTTCAGAACCATGATCAATGGCTTCGAGGATCAAGGCACCCAGGAGCTGATCATTGCACAATCAAAGATGTTCTATCGCCTCTACGGAGGGATCTTCCATGAGCTCGGCGAACAGGTGGAAATTCGACATGCCGCTTAAGGGCAAGCGCATTCTAATAACGGGCGCTGGCTCTGGCATTGGGCGAGCGCTCGCGATAGATGCCTCCCGGCGGGGCGCCCGCATCTGCATCTGCGGAAGGCGTGAGGACAAGCTCCATGAGACCATGGAGAGTTTGCTCGGAGCAGGCCATATGGAACTGGCGGCGGATATAACCGTCGACGTCGACAGGAGCCGTCTTCTGCAATTGCTGGTCCGAAAGTGGGATGGCCTCGATATACTGGTAAACAATGCCGGCCTGATCACATCGGGCGCGCTGGAGCAGACCAGCGCCGCCCACATCGAAGCGCTCGTCACGACGAACGTCCTCGCGCCGATGCTGTTGACGCGACAGCTTATTCCATTGTTGGAGATTGGCGCCATCCCGCGCGTCGTCAACATAGGATCCATGTTCGGAGAAATTCCCTTCCCTGATTTCGCCGCCTATTCGGCTTCGAAGGCTGCGATAAAGGGCTTTTCGATCGCTTTGCGCCGCGAATTGAGCGGCACCGGCATTGCAGTAACTTACGCCGCCCCGCGAGCGACCGACACCGACGGCGCAGCGATGGCACTGGAGAAAGCCGGCAACCGCAAGCTGGATTCGCCTGACCGCGTTGCTGCCCAAATCTGGGATGCGGTGCATCTCGGCAAGAAGCATGTGTATCCCTCCGGATTAGAACGGCTCTTCATGCTGCTTCAGTCGATTGCCCCCGGCTTCGTCGATCGTGCCGTCGCTGGAAAGCCCACCCAGACACCCGCAACGCAAGGACAACAGATCCAAAAGGAGACCACCCATGTCCAGCATTAAGACCGTATTTGCGGTTGGAGCACTTTTCTTGACTATCCTCGTTCCCGCTTTACGAGCGGACGAGTTGGCCGACATGAATGCCGATATCGCAAAGGTCCGCGGCCAGTGGGAGACGCTTAAGTTCACGATGCGACCTGGCGACAAGCAGACCGCGCTCATGAACCGGCTCGGTCAGGATGCCGATCAACTCGCAACCAAATATCCCACTCATGCCGAAGCCTTTATCTGGGATGGGATCATAACCAGTGAGCGCGCCTCGATGGCGAGCACATTTTCGGCTTTAACCCTAGCCAAGCGAGCTAGAGATATTCTGCAGAAAGCGTACGATCTTGACCCACGCGCGCTCGAAGCGGGCGCTCCGACGAGCCTTGCCGTTCTCTATTACAGGGTGCCCGGCTTCCCGCTCGGTTTCGGCGACACCAGCAAAGCACGTGCCCTTCTTGAAGAGGCGGTTCACACTGCTCCGCAAAGCCTCGATGCGGAATACTTCTATGGGGACTTTCTCTACGAACAGCACGAATATCCAAAAGCTCAGGCCGTTCTGGAACAGGCCCTGAAAATTCCGCCGAGCCAGGATCGGCCGCTGTGGGATCACAATCGTCGATTGGTCATCGAACAATTGATCGGCAAGATAAAGGCCAAGGCATAACGATGTTCGTGGACATTCACGAGATCTGGTCTGCAACCGGGCGCCAACTGCGGCGTCCGGAAGGCGTTTTCGGCCAATGGATTGGCCGGGTCATGACGATCGTCAACCGGCAACCCTATAAGCTTGCCATCAAGGCACTGGATGTCGCCACGTCTCACCGGGTCCTCGAGCTTGGCTTTGGCGCGGGGCGCAGTCTTGCTGCACTTTGCCGTCTCGCACCCAAAGGCAAGGTCTTCGCGATCGATCACTCCGAAGCCATGCTTGCCATGGCACGCCGAAAAAACAGAAGGTACATCACAAGCGGGCAGCTTGAACTACATGCCCAGAGCTTTTCACCACTGACGTTTGCGGACAACTCCTTCGACCGCATCCTACTTGTGAACGTTATCTACTTCTTCGATCAGGCGGGCCATGATGTAGTAGAATGCCATCGTGTGTTGAGGCCCGGCGGTCGGATCGTGATCTATGCCACAGACAAGGAAACCATGCGGCGATGGCCCTTTTGCGAAGATCGAACGCACCGGATCTTCGGGTCTGCCGAGGCTGTGGAGATGCTCGTTGGCGCCGGGTTTCAAAAGAGCGACATAGGCGTTGAGCAGGTTGCGTTACCATTGGGTGTGCGCGGTTTCGTCTTAACCGCCTTGAAGCACTAACACCTCGGCCTGACAGAATGCAAGCGGCCCAAGTTTGACAGTCAATCACCCCTCTTAATTTACTCCACTGCTTGGTAAGGCGCTCGGCGACGGTCGTGGCGCCTCCTAGGTAATGCTCTGTCGTCTTCGGGGTCGCTCATCCGATCTGTATGCAAATTCCTTTGGCGCCATTGAGCAATCGCCTCAAATGATAGCTGGCGAGCCGATCATCCGCATTTGCGCTGACCAGCGCGGCGAAGGCAGGCATGGCAGCGGCGTGATCTAGGGTCAGGACCCATTGATTTGAATTGACGGCTATGAGTCAGACGGGCGGATAGGAGCCTGACTGATGAGTAATTTGTTCTGGCTGACTA
>NZ_BAAJNQ010000027.1:0-22683 GCF_054558365.1 Rhizobium sp. No.120 | reverse complement strand
TCGTAGGCGCTGGCGGCTGAGGGCTAAGAGCTCCCGCCTGCATGTGCAGGACTCGCTCATGGCCGAGAAATCCCAGAAAATCACCAGCGGAGATGGGCGTCAGCTGCTTGTTCTTATCGCTGAAGATGAATTCCTTATCAAAGTTGATCTCGAAGACGTCGTCAGGGATGCGGGCTTCGAGCATCTCGCCCTATCGAATGCGGACGAGGCTATCCTTGCATTGGAGGACGACTCGGCCCGTTTTTGCGCCGTTTTAACCGATATCAGGATGCCAGGAGAGGCAAACGGTTGGGATTTGGCGCGGCGAGCTCGGGAACTGCAGCCAGTCATGCCGGTCATCTATGTGACTGGCGACAGCGCCCAAGACTGGGCAGCCCAGGGCGTTCCCAATAGCGTCTTGCTTCAGAAGCCTTTTGTCCATGCCCAGCTCGTCACAGCATTGACCACTCTTCTTAACGATGCTGCCACGAAAGGGATCGGCCAATAAGGCTTCAGACTGAACTGAAGGGATCGGCTGGGACGCTCAATCTTTCTGCCTTCTCCGGCGAAGAAGAGCGCCGCCACGAATGACCGCGACAACAGCCCGACACTTACGACCGCTTATCTGCGATAATGGATCACTTGTGGATCTGTGGTGGCTTGGCGAATAAGTCGCCTTCGGCGGCCTTCGCCATCAAAGCCGCAGCGACCTGGCCATTTAGGTGGGCGTCCCTTCCGTCCTCATCGTCGAACGTATCGAAGATTGCAAACGAGCTTGGGCCTTCCTGTATCGCATACCAGGAAATCGTGCCCGGCTCCGCGTTGACGAGAGGTATGGCTGATCTCAGGAAATCGGCGACCTCCTGTTCCTTGCCGGGTTTTGCTTCAATCGGAACGTAGAGTGCGAATTTGGTCATGACCATCTCCATGGGCACCTGATCGTGCCGCAACCTGCTATACCACGTTCAGCCGCCGGATGTTTCGCGATCAGGTAAATAAAGAAGTCCATAGGCCAGCTCGGCTTAATGTAGGATAGCGAACCCCTCGGCATGGTTGGAAATAAAGGTCGCGGATCAACGCTCTTGAAAGGATCTGAACCGACGACCCGGCAGATCTTATGTCACTAAGGCACTGAAAAGATTGATGATGTTGTTGCCGAATGTCGATCTGTTTGGTGAGAGTGTCGCAGAAAGTCCACCCGGCGATCGATCATCAGCTTACTTGTAGGGCTTACGTGGCCTCGCGGAATATCCTTCGACATATTCCTGAAGTAACCCTAGATGATCAAGGATCCTGAAAGAATTGTTTGAGGCGGCCTCTAATCGTTGGGCGTCATCAATAGAACACCATGGACACAGCTCGCGCTTGTCTCTCAGCGGCTCCACGCATTCTGCACATTCCGCAATCGGAGATGCTATCTCCCCATCCGCAAACACTCTGGCACGACCTTCGCCTGTCATCAGATAAGGTGTCGGATAGCTGCATCCTATTTTTCCGACATAGAAGTCGGCGCGGATTTCTTCTGCCGGATCCTTAAGAGCATCTTTCGTCTGGGGCGAAGACTTTGCCCCGGAGATTACTGCCGCGACACATCGTTGGGGTACGTAAAGGATTTTGTGGCCGCTCACGTCCTCAACATAGTTTTCGAGATTCTCCAAAGCAAAGCCATCTCGCGAGGGCGCTCCGCGAACTTGGCCGTATCGAAAGGTCGCTCTTCATGATCGAATGGTACTCAAGCCCGGCACTACGGCGGAGATGCCAAGCCGGTCTCAACAAGGGCGAGGCCGCCCATAAGCTGAAACGCGCTGTTTTCTTCCACGAGCCAGGCGAGATCCGCGACCGATCGTTCGAAAGCCAAGCGTTCCGCGCCTCTGGTCTCAACCTCGTCGTCAGTGCGATCGTGCACTGGAATACAGTCTATCTTGACCGCGCGATCACACAGCTGAAGCGAGCGGGTCGAGATATTCCTGATACTCTGTTGAAGCACATCTCGCCGCTTAGTTGGGAGCATATCAACCTTACCGGCATCTACACCTGGGATGCGGAACATCAGATGCCGAACGGATTTCGATCGCTCCGTTTGCCAGCTGGGCTGCAGCGGGTCGCATAAGTTCTCATTCCGTTCGCCCTTAGCGTACGTGTGTGGAAGGCTCCCGCGTTGAGGGAAAATGGCTTCGTTATGCAGCGCGTCTCGAGTGCAGTCGTGTGTCCGGCCTTCGATGCAGCCCTTCTTTCGACTGCTGGCCTTGAAGGGTTCCGCCAGGATCGTGCCCCCAATCGATTAGACGGACTTTTATGTCCGCTACGCTAAACGGGTTCGGCTGATCCATCGGGATCGAGTTGCTGCCTTCACTTACCTCTTTCGCCTCAAACTTCGAACGGCCTCAGCTATTTACGGGCTGAACCGCTCTCAGATCGTTGATTTCCTCATATTCGCCACCTCGGGTCATGATCGACCACGCGATGCGAGCCATCTTGTTGGCAAGTGCGACGGCTGCGACCTTTGGCGGCCGACGTCTCAACAAGCCAACGATCCATCCTGTGCCACTACCTCCGTCGCGACGAATGTAGCGTAAAACAGAGGTTGCGCCGAGCACTAATAATTGCCGGATATATGGATTTCCTTGCTTGCTGATGTGGCCAAGCCGCGCCTTGCCTCCGGAGGGGTTCTGCCGCGGCACTAAGCCGAGCCAGGCGGCAAAATGTCTCCCTGACTTGAAAGCCTGCGGATCGGGAACAATCGACGACAGGGCCGACGCTGTGACAAACCCCACGCCAGGTATGGTTTCCAGTCGGTTCGATAGGTCATTTTTGTAATGCCAGGAGATTAACTTCTTTTCGATTGCCTGAAGACGTTGCGCCAGGTCGCAAACTAACTTCGCCAGCGCCTCAAGGACGAACCGAGCAAGCTCCGGGAGATCTGATCGCTCACCTTGAGCAAGTTCGCGGACAATGCGTGCCATCTGAGCAATTCCGACACCAATCGAAATGCCAAGCTCGGCAAGATGGGCACGGATGGAGTGCAGAAGCATCGTGCGTTGCTTGATGAGCAGAGCTCTTGAACGGTGCAACATCGCCGCTGACTGCTGCTCTACGGACTTCACCGGCACGAAACGCATTGTCGGTCGCGTCACTGCTTCACAGATCGCCTCAGCGTCCGCGGCGTCGTTTTTCTGCCTTTTCACGTAGGGCTTCACATAGGCCGGCGGCATCAGCCGCACGTCATGCCCGAAGGCCGAAAGTTGTCGCGCCCAGTAATGGGCGGTCCCACAAGCCTCGATACCGATGAGGCAAGGCGGAACCTGCGCGAAGAATTTCAGCATCTGTTGGCGACGTAATTGTCGCCGCACAACTACATTGCCATCGACATCAATCGCATGAACCTGGAACACCGATTTCGCTATATCGATGCCTACGGTAGAAATCTCTTTCATTCGAACGCTCCCGGTTTGTCCATCCTAACCGATGCCATCCTAGCACCGGCGGAGCGGGAGCCTTCCATCCCATCGATTTCGCACTGCTCTTGTTCTGGCCCCAACTATTTGGGAACGCATTAAAAATTAGGAAATTAAGTGAGCTACCGCCGCGCCGACCTTAACTCCGCTTTGGCGCGAAATTGCATAAGTAAGTCAATATGTTGGGTTCTGTCCCCGAGGGCACCGTCGGGTCCGCTTCACATCGATTTGCATTCGACGATTGCCGAGCTTTTTTCAAACGAGATCGGAAATGGGGAGCCGTCAGCATCCTCGAATGGGCACATTAGAAGAAAACAAGCCCATGAGCTCCGGCAACAGCGCCGAATGCCGTCACGACCGCAAGCAGAAGAAGAAGTTCGTGCAGGCGGCTTATGCGACGGAAGGCTGCCCGCGAGTCCTTCTGAGCGTCCCGCTGGAATTTCGCGTGGAAAAGCGGCTCGATCACAAACAGCATAAGCATGAAGATCAGCCACATGCCAAACATTGCCGACATCCACCAGAAGTTCGGATCGGCGAAGCGGTCCCCGAGCTCCATCCTGTAGGTCATCCAGAGGCCCGTTATGCCGGCAACCGGTACAGAGATGCGAACCTGTGCCGAGAAATGCCGTTCAACCCTTTCGAACAGTATCTGTGCGTCAGCACTGACCCGATCCGATCTGACGAGCGGCAATATGACCAGCGTCACGAAGCTCAGTCCGCCGATCCAATGAATGACGGCAAGCACATGCAGAGCACGGGCGACCACGATGTCATCCATCATTCGCCCCCCACGTGACGACCGTCATTCCTGCCATCGATGGCGCGAGCGCGGACGCTTTGCAGCGTCAACCAATTGCCGGCAAGATCCGGTAGCGCGATTTCTTTGGCAAATCCGGCCGCGAACTCCCGAAACGGTACAAGATTGATCTCTGGAACGCCGATCAAAACCGGAACCGAAAGTTCCATTGCCCGGGCGATCAGCGATCGGAAGCCACCGCCCTCCACCTCAGTCTTGCCGAACTTGCAGAGCACCAGAAGATCGGTTTTGTCGGAGAGCTTCTCTTCCGCGGCCTCGCATGCCACGAGCAATCGATCGGTATCGAGGACGCATCCGCGGGCTTCTGGTCCGCGATCCTCGCTTATTCCATAGAGCTTATCGGTCGTAAGATCTCTAAGATACAGATCGCATTTGACGCGATCAGGACGCGGCTCGCTAAGCTGGATAAGACCGGCAAGGCGCATGCCCTCGTCCATCATCGTCTTTGTGAGCTCGCGCAGAAATCTCTCGAAATCTGAACCTTTCGAATAGACGATCGCGGTGATGGGGTAGCTGAAACGATCGAGGCTCATCGGAGGTTTCCTTCGGATTGGCATTCATTGGGATAGGGGTGCGCTTCAAGCGCCTTCACCGAGAGGGCGGGAGGGCATGCGGCGCCTTGATCTGAGCAGTCGGGCAAGTTTCACCGCCCTATGACCGGCTGCGTAGGAGGGCGCCATCCTGACATGTGCAGGGAAACATCTGTCATGCGGTAGCGCGAGCGTCACGGCAAGCTTCCTCCGGCAACACCTTGTTCAGGATGGCGCGAACCGCGGCAAGGCCCGGATCCTCGGAGCGGTTCATGATCCCAATCAGTTGCATGAAATGATCGTCAGATGCCGTTTCCATGAACGAGCGGACGATCGCTGCAAAGTAGCTTGCCGGCTCCATCGCTTCTGCAGCCGCCGCGTTTTCGAGCCGTTCAGCCAGCCCTTCCATACCAAGAGCATCGATCAGCCTTTCAACGGTTTGGGGATTATCGAGGCTTGCCAGTAGCGCACCGAACATGGTTTCTCCTCACTGTACCAGAGGTGTCGCGGCACCCTGAAGTGTGATCCCCCGGATGTCGGCTCGGCCAACGAGCAGCGAAATATACTGCGCCGTCGCCTGCCGGCGGACATGTTCTTCGAGGTATTCGGCGATCTGCGTCCTAACCGCCTCGAACGGCAGGAGCGAACCCTCGATCTTACGAACGAGGCGGATGAGATGAACCCCATAGCGGCTTTCGACGGGCGCCGAAATCTCGCCAACGGCAAGCGCGATCAAGGCTGCTTCGAATTCCGGCGTCGTATCTCCCTGGCTGATCTGCCCGAGACTGCCGCCGACCTCGCGGGAGGGACAGTCGGAACAGTCTCTGGCCAATTCGGCAAAGCGCTCCGGCTCACGGCCGAGAACGCCGGCAAGGGAGGCCACCCGCTCCCGCGCCTCGGTGAAGGCGTCGGCATCCTGCCGCCGCGCGGCAATCAGGATATGATCCGCCTCGAAAAGCGGCGGCGATGCGAAACGCTTGCGGTTATTGTCATAGAAACGGCGCAGCACCTCGTCGTCCGCCGCAGGCGTCTGTACTTCCCACTCGAGGAGCGCACGCAGCAGTGCGTCTTCGTCGGTTTCGACGCGCCCCTCGGCATCGGCCTGTGGCTCGATGAGGATGCCCAGACGCTGCGCCTCTGCCAAAAGCAGATGGCGAACAATAAGCGCCCGCGTCGCAGCATGCCACGCAGCACCCGGATTGTCGGCGGGGAAATTCTGGGTCTCAGCGGCGATGTCCTTGCGGGAGATCGGCACGCCATTGACGCTGACCGGCGGCATGACGCCTGCCCCGGCCGCCCGAGTTGGCTGGTGGTCATGCCGGTGCTCGTGCTCGTCGTGAGGCTGTGTGACGGTACGATCGATGATGATGGAAACCATGGTCACTCCCCCGGACGCCTGTAGGAACGCGAGGGATGGCGCTCTCGATCGAAGCGGCTCCGCACCACCTGATAGCCGGGTCGCCCGAGATACCAGATCGGTGCACTCCAGACATGGACCAGACGGGTGAACGGAAACAGCAGGAAGATCGTCATGCCGAGCAACAGGTGCATCTTGAAGATGGGATGCACGTCCGCGACGTAGACAGCAGCAGCCGGCTGCAGCGTCAAAATACCCTGTGCCCAGTTCATGAACTTCACCATCTCATGACCGTCGATGTGGTGAAGCGAGACGAAGATGGTGGAAAGGCCAAGCGTCAGCTGCAGCCACAGAACGAGCAGGATCGCCATATCCCCGAAGCCCGATGTTGCCCGGATGCGCGGATCGAAGAAACGACGATGGGCAAGAAGCGTGATGCCGATGAAGCAGGCGATGCCGGCAACACCACCGACGACGATCGCAAGCCCCTGCTTGAAACTGTGCGGGATCCCAAGCGCATCGAAAATCGCAATCGGCGTCAGCAATCCGCCGGCATGGCCGATGAAGATCACCAGAATGCCGATATGAAAGAGATTGGAACCCCAACGCAGCTGCTTGCGCCGCAGCAGCTGCGAGGAACCGGTCTTCCAGGTATATTGCTCGCGATCGAAGCGGATCAGGCTGCCAAGCAGGAAGACAGTGAGGCAGAAATAGGGATACCAGCCGAAGAGTGCGGAATTGATCGTCTCGGACATGATCTTCCTCCTTCAATGGACGTTGCTGCGCACATCGCGATGTGCGGCCCGCAGTCGGGTTTGAAGCCGTTCGGTGGAACAGCCATCCATGGCGCCGCTCCCCGGACCGAAGGTGACGGTCGTTTCTTCCCATTCCGCGTCGAGCGCGGCGAGATCGGCTGCCCCTCCCTCGGAGAGATCCGCTTCGCCGGACGCATCGAGCGAGACGCCCGCCACGACGCGAATGGCCGTCAATACGGCCGCATAGGGAGAAGCCCTTGAGACCAGGCGCTCTTCAAGCGCGCCCAGGATATGAGCAGTCTCCGAGAGAAGGTTGAGCGCTTCGCCAAGCTCCTTCGTCGACAGATATTCGAGGAAGAGCGGCAGATAATCCGGGAGTTCATTGGCGTGGAGCTCCAATCCGTCCTTCTCGTAAAGGGCGGCAAGATCGACCATGGCCTGGCCGCGGTCGCGGCTTTCTCCATGCACGTGCTCAAAGAGATGCAGCGAAAGGCGCCGGCTCCTGTCGAATAGCTCGACATAACGTTCCTGCAGCTCGAAGAGATCGAGCGATGCAAGATCATTAAGAAGCGGGCGAAGCGACGACATGACGGAAGTCGGCATGAGTTTCTCCGCGGCGATCGCCTCTTCGATCTCCGGCACGGCGGCGCAGAGTTCCTCTGACGGATAGGTCAGGAGTGCGGATAGTGCGCGGAAGGTAAGAACGGAATGTCTCTCGGTCATTATCCGATCTCCATCGGGTTCTTGGCCTTCTTCTGCGGCTTCGTGCCGAAGAGATTGGTTTCGCTTGAGCCACCGGAACAGCTGTTGCCAAAGGAGAAGCCGCAGGAACCGCGCAGGTCGTAGGCGTCCTCGCTCCATTCGCGATGCGCCGTCGGGATGACGAAGCGGTCCTCGTAGTTGGCGATCGCCATGATCTGGTACATGTCCTCGATATCGGCTCCGGTGAGCCCGACATTCTGGGCAATACGTTCGTCGATACGGCCGTCGATGGACTTGGCACGCATGTAGCCGCGCATGGCAAGCATGCGCTCCAGCGCCAGCGCGACCGGCTCCTCATTGCCTGCGGTCAGCAGGTTGGCGAGATATTGAAGCGGAATGCGCAGCGAACGAACGTCCGGCATATCGCCGTTCAGGCCCATCTTGCCGGCGGACGCCGCCGATTGGATCGGCGACAGCGGCGGCACATACCAGACCATCGGCAGGGTGCGATATTCGGGATGCAGCGGGAAGGCGACCTTCCAGTCCATCGCCATCTTCCAGATCGGCGAAACAACGGCGGCCTCAAGCCATGCCTCCGGCACGCCGTCGGCGCGTGCCTGGGCTATCACCTTCGGATCCTTCGGGTCGAGGAAGAGATCGAGCTGAGCCTGATAGAGATCCTTCTCGTCCGGTGCGCTTGCGGCCGCCTCGATGCGGTCGGCATCGTAAAGCAGCACGCCGAGATAGCGAATACGCCCGACACAGGTTTCCGAGCAGACGGTCGGCTGGCCGGCCTCGATGCGAGGATAGCAGAAGATGCACTTTTCCGACTTACCGGATGACCAGTTGTAATAGATCTTCTTGTAAGGGCAGCCGGAAACACACATGCGCCAGCCGCGGCACTTATCCTGGTCGATGAGCACGATCCCGTCCTCCTCGCGCTTGTAGATCGCGCCCGAGGGACAGACGGCAGCGCAAGCCGGATTGAGGCAGTGCTCGCACAGCCGCGGCAAGTACATCATGAAGGTATTTTCGAACTGGCCGTAGATTTCCTTCTCGATACCCTCGAAATTCACATCCTTGGAACGCTTCTCGAACTCGCCTCCAAGAATTTCCTCCCAGTTCGGACCCCATTCGATCTTCTCGATGCGCTCGCCTGAAATCAGCGACCGCGGGCGTGCGGTCGGAAAGGCCTTCGATTCCTTCGCCGTATGCAGATGGTCATAATCGAAAGTGAAGGGTTCGTAATAGTCGTCGATCTCCGGCAGGTCCGGATTGGCGAAGATATTGGCAAGGATGCGCCATTTCGCACCGATCTTCGGCTCGATCTTGCCGTTCCGCTTGCGCCGCCAGCCGCCGTTCCATTTCTCCTGGTTTTCCCATTCGCGGGGATAGCCGACGCCGGGCTTGGTCTCGACATTGTTGAACCAGGCATATTCGACGCCCTCGCGACTGGTCCAGACATTCTTACAGGTGACCGAACAGGTATGGCAGCCAATGCATTTATCGAGATTGAGAACCATCGCAATCTGGGCACGGATCTTCATTCTGCAGCCTCCTTCTGAGCATTGGTTGCAAGCGGCTCTTCCAGCCAATCCACCTTGGACATCTTGCGCACGACGACGAACTCATCTCGGTTTGAGCCGACGGTGCCGTAATAGTTGAAGCCGTAGGCAAGCTGGGCATAGCCGCCGATCATATGGGTCGGCTTCAGGACCGTGCGGGTCACCGAATTATGAATGCCTCCGCGGTTGCCGGTCAGTTCCGAGCCGGGAGTGTTAATGATCTTCTCCTGGGCGTGATACATCATTACCATGCCCGGCTTGATGCGCTGCGAAACAACGGCACGGGCCGTCAGCGCGCCATTGGCGTTGAAGACTTCGACCCAGTCGTTGTCGACGATGCCCGCCGATTTCGCATCCGTCTCAGAAATCCAGATGACCGGACCGCCCCGGTTCAGGGTCAGCATCAGGAGATTGTCGGTATAGGTGGAATGGATGCCCCACTTCTGATGCGGCGTCAGAAAATTGAGGACGATTTCCTTGTTGCCGTTCGGATGGCGATCCTTGACCACGCCGATCGTCTTTAAGTCGACGGGCGGCTTCCAGGTGACGAGACCTTCGCCGAACGCCCGCATCCAAAGATGATCCTGATAGAGCTGCTGGCGGCCTGTGAGCGTACGCCAGGGGATCAGCTCATGGACGTTGGTATAGCCGGCATTGTAGCAGACCTTCTCGCTCTCGATGCCCGACCAGGTGGGAGACGAGATGATCTTGCGCGGCTGCGCCTGGATATCGCGATAGCGGATCTTCTCGTCTTCCTTGGGAAGGGCGAGATGCGCGTGGTCGCGGCCGGTCGCCTTCGACAGGGCTTCCCAGGCCTTCACCGCCACTTCGCCATTGGTCTCCGGCGCAAGCATCAGAATGACCTCTGCGGCATCGATGTCGGTCTCGATTTTCGCAAGGCCCTTTGCCGCACCGTCCCGATGCACGCCGTTCAACGCTGCCAGCGCTGCCACTTCATGCTCAGTCTTCCAGTTGATGCCCTTGCCGCCATTGCCGATCGAGGTCATCAGCGGTCCGAGTGCGGTAAAGCGGGCATGAATGTTCGGATAATCACGCTCGACGACTGCGACCGATGGCATGCTGCGGCCGGGAATCGGCTCGATCTCACCACGTTTCCAATCCTTGACATCGAAGGGCTGCGCCATTTCTCCGGCGGTGTCGTGCTGAATTGGCGTCAGCACGACGTCCTGCTCGACACCAAGCACTTCCGGAGCGACCCGCGAAAAGGCCTCGGCGATACCCTTGTAGATGTCCCAATCGGAACGTGCTTCCCAGGCCGGATCGACCGCCGCCGACAGCGGATGGATGAAAGGATGCATATCTGAGGTATTGAGGTCGTTCTTCTCGTACCAGGTGGCAGTCGGCAAGACGATGTCGGAGTAGACGCATGTGGTCGACATGCGGAAATCCAGCGTCACCAAAAGATCTAGCTTGCCGCGCGGCGCTTCGTCGTGCCAGACGACTTCCTTGTTGCGGACAGCTCCTTCCGGTCCGAGATCCTTGCCCATGACGCCGTTTTCGGTGCCGAGCAGGTGCTTCAGGAAGTATTCGTGCCCCTTTCCGGAGGAGCCGAGCAGGTTCGAACGCCAGACGAACATATTGCGCGGCCAGTTGGCCGGATCATCCGGGTCCTCGCATGAAAGCTCGAGCTCGCCAGATTTCAGCGCCTTCGCGACATAATCCTTCGGCTCCAGGCCGGACGCCTTCGCTTTTTCCGCAATCGAGAGTGGATTGACCTTCAACTGCGGGGCCGACGGCAGCCAGCCCATGCGCTCGGCGCGGACATTGTAGTCGATGAAACTGCTTTCCCAATCACCCTCGGGTGCCGTCGGTGACAGGATTTCGGCCGCCGTCAGCGTCTCGTAACGCCACTGATCGGTATGCGCATAGAAGAACGACGTCGAGTTTTGGTGGCGCGGCGGACGAGACCAGTCGAGCCCGAAGGCAAGCGGTGTCCAGCCGGTCTGCGGTCGCAGTTTCTCCTGCCCGACATAATGGGACCAGCCGCCGCCGGACTGACCAATCGCTCCGCAGAAGACGAGGAGGTTGATCACGCCGCGGTAGTTCATGTCCATGTTGTACCAATGGTTCATGCCGGCGCCGATGATGATCATCGAGCGGCCATTGGTCTTCTCGGCGTTGGTGGCGAATTCACGGGCGACGGTGATGATCGCGTCACGCTTGACGCCGGTGATGTGCTCGGCCCAGGCGGGCGTAAACGGCACATTCTCGTCGTAGTCGCGGGCAACATTCGCACCGCCGAAGCCGCGATCGAGACCGTAGTTCGCCATCATCAGATCATAGACGGTCGCGACCTTGATGGGAGCGCCATCGGTGCCTGATATCGTCCGAACTGGAACATTGCGGGTGAGGATTTCGCCGTGCTCGGTCGCCACGAAATGCTCCGTGGCACGGCCACCGAAGTAGGGAAAATCGACCGCCTCGATCGCAACGCCCTCGCCCGCAAGCGAGAGCTTGAGAGACGTGCTACGGCCGTGGCCGTCCTTTTCTTCGAGGTTCCACTTGGCCGATTCTCCCCAGCGATAGCCAACGGAGCCGAGAGGAGCGACGAGTTCGCCCGTCTTCTCGTCGATCGCGACCGTCTTCCATTCCGGATTGTTGGTTTCGCCAAGCGCGCCTTCCAGTTCGGAAGCCCTGAGTAGGCGCTCGGGAACCAGCCGGCCCTCGCGCTCCACGAGCCGCACGAGGAACGGCATATCGGTGTAACGGCGGGTATAATCCTCGAAATAGGGAACTGACCGCTCGAGGTAATATTCGCGCAGGATCACATGGCCCATGGCGAGCGCCAACGCCGCATCCGTTCCCTGCTTCGGGTTCAACCAGATATCGGCGAATTTCGTCGCCTCGGCATAGTCGGGGCTGACGACGGCGCTCTTGGTGCCCTTGTAGCGGACCTCGGTATAAAAATGCGCATCCGGCGTGCGCGTCTGCGGCACGTTCGAGCCCCAAACGATGATAAAGCCGGCATTGTACCAGTCAGCGCTCTCCGGCACATCGGTCTGCTCGCCCCAGGTTTGCGGGCTTGCCGGCGGCAGGTCGCAATACCAATCGTAAAAGGACATGCATACGCCGCCGATGAGCGAGAGATAACGCGCGCCTGCCGCATAGGAGACCATCGACATCGCCGGGATCGGCGAGAAGCCGATGACGCGGTCCGGGCCATGCGCCTTGATCGTGTAGGCATTGGCCGCGGCAACGATTTCCGTCACCTCGTCCCAATTCGCCCGCACGAAGCCGCCATGGCCGCGAATGGAGATGTAGGACTTGCGCTTTTCGGCATCCTCGACGATCGACGCCCAGGCGGCAACCGGCGACATGGTTTGCCGCGCCTTGCGCCAGAGCTTCAGGAGCCGCCCCCGGATCATCGGATATTTCACGCGCGCGCCGGAATAAAGATACCAGCTATAGGAGGCGCCCCGCGAACAGCCGCGCGGTTCATGGTTCGGCAGGTCCGGCCGCGTACGCGGATAGTCCGTCTGCTGCGTCTCCCAGGTGACGATGCTGCCCTTCACATAGATCTTCCACGAGCAGGAACCCGTACAGTTCACGCCATGGGTCGAGCGGACGATCTTGTCGTGCTGCCAGCGTTTGCGGTAACCGTCCTCCCAGGAGCGATCCTCGCTGGTGACGATGCCGTGGCCGTTGGAAAACTGGCCGACATTCTTTCGAAAGAAAGTGAGTCGGTCGAGGAAATGAGACATGTCGTTCTCCTGGTCTTACTCGGCCGCCGCGGCCTTGCCGGTGGTATTTCGCTTGTTGCGCTCGACGTCGTAGAGAAGGCTGCCCTTGCGGGTATAGACAGCCCATGTGAGGATGAGGCAGGTCACGTAGAAGATAAGGAAGGCCCAGATTGCCGCCTGCGGCCCGCCGGTGAAGGTGATCGACAGCCCGTAGCCCATCGGAATGAAGAAGGCGCCAAAGGCAGCGATGGCCGAGGTAAAGCCGGTGATCGCAGCGGATTCCTTTTCCGCCTCCAGACGGCGGGCTTCGGGCGTCGCGTCCGGCATCAGCCGGATCATTTCCTTGCCCATGATCGCCGGGATCATCTGGAAGGTCGAAGCATTACCGACGCCGGTCGCGAAGAAGAGCACGAGGAAGGAGATGAAGAAGCCCCAGAAGGCATCCGGTTGATCCTTGGTCGCGATGAACCAGAGGACGCCGCAGGCACCAGCCATCATCAGCACGAAGACCCAGAAGGTGACCCGCGCGCCACCGAAGCGGTCGGCAAGCCGGCCGGTTCCCGAGCGGGAAAGCGCTCCGACCAGCGGGCCAAGGAAGGCGAACTGCAGCGCGTTGACATCGGGAAACAGCGTCTTGGCAAGCAGCGGAAAGCCCGCCGAGTAGCCAATGAAGGAGCCGAAGGTTCCGGTATAGAGCCAGCACATTATCCAGTTGTGCCGGCGCTGGAAGATGACCGCCTGCTCAGCGAAGGATGCCTTTGCCGAAGCGATGTCGTTCATCCCGAACCAGGAGGCGAAAGCTGAGATCGCGATGAAGGGCACGAAGAAGAAGCCGGCATTCTGCAGCCAGAGCGGTGCGCTGCCGGTCGCTGCTTTCGTCATCACCGGATCGCCGCCAAGCCAGCCGAAGATGCCGGCGGTAATGACCAGCGGAACGACGAACTGGACGACGCTCACGCCGAGATTGCCGAGACCGGCATTGAGGGCCAGCGCATTGCCCTTTTCCGACTTTGGAAAGAAGAAGGAAATATTGGACATCGACGAAGCGAAGTTGCCGCCGCCGAAGCCGCAAAGCAGGGCAAGAAGAAGAAAGACGATATAGGGCGTATTCGGGTTCTGCACCGCAAAACCGATGCCTACTGCAGGAATGATCAACGACCAGGTCGTGAGCGTCGTCCACAGCCGCCCGCCGAAAATCGGCACCATGAAGGAATAGAAAATCCGGAAGGTCGCACCGGAAATGCCGGGAAGTGCAGCCAGCCAGAAAAGCTGATCGGTGGTGAACGTATAGCCGACGAGCGGCAGCTTCGCGACGACCACAGACCAGACCTGCCAGATAGCAAAGGAAAGAAGCAGCGCCGGGATCGAGAGCCAGAGATTGCGCCGCGCGATGCGCCTACCCTTTTCCGCCCAGAAGGCCGGGTCTTCCGGACGCCAGTTTGTGAGCACGGCATCGCTGCGGCGAGGCTCGATCTTCGGCGTCGGCATGCCCTGCATTTCCGGGAAGGGCGGCAGCGCAGCGAGGGTCTTTTCCGTGGCACCACGCTCCATCTGACGGATGGCCGTATGCATCCAGATGAGAGCCACCGAGACCAGCAGGAACAGCGCCATGAAGCAGCTGGTCCAAAGACCGGTGAAGTCGAGCAGAACACCGAAGAGAATCGGAAGCACGAAGCCGCCGAGACCACCGATCATCCCGACCAGCCCGCCGACGGCACCGACATGATCCGGATAATAGGCCGGAATGTGCTTGTAGACGGCAGCCTTGCCCAGGGCCATGAAGAAGCCGAGGACGAAGATCGTAATGATAAAGCCGACGAGACTCATCTCAAGGTGGAAGGCAGTCGAACCCTTGACACTGTGGACCACATAGTCAGTCGGGGGATAAGACAGGATGAAAGTCGCCGCGACCGAGACCAGGAAAGTCCAGTAGAGCACGCGCCGTGCGCCAAAGCTGTCCGAGAGGTGCCCGCCATAGGCGCGAAAGAGGCTTGCCGGCACCGAGAAGAAGGCTGCGATCATGCCGGCGGTCTTGATGTCGAGGCCGTAGACGTTCATGAGATATTGCGGCAGCCACAGCGCGAGCGCGACAAAGGCGCCAAAGACAAAGAAATAGTAGAGAGCGAAACGCCAGATCTGTACATTCTTCAAGGGCTCGAGTTCAAGCCAGGCGCTCTTCGGCTTGATCCCGGACCGCCTGCGTTCGACAAGAACTGGATCATCGCTTGTCGTGAACCAGAAGACGACGGCCATAAGGACGAGGCCTAACGCCCAGACCTGTGCCACAGCCTGCCACCCGAAGGCGACGAGCACGAAAGGAGCTAGGAACTTGGTGATGGCGGCGCCGACATTGCCCGCGCCGAAGATACCGAGCGCCGTTCCCTGTTTTTCCGCCGGATACCAGCGCGCTACATAGGCGACGCCGACTGCGAAGGAGCCGCCGGCGATACCGACGCCCAGCGCGGCAAGCAGCATCTGAGGGTAGGTATGGGCATAGGAGAGCAGAAATGTGGCAGCCGCTGCAGCCAACATGTTTGCCGTGAAAACGACCCGGCCGCCATAGAGATCCGTCCAGATGCCCAGCGCGAGCCTCAACAACGATCCCGCGAGTATCGGCGTCCCAACAAGCAAACCGAACTGTGTTTCGCTGAGACCGAGCTCTTCGCGGATACGGATACCTATGATCGAGAAGATGGTCCAGACCGCGAAGCAGACCGTGAACGCTACCGTACTCGCACCTAGAATTTGACCTGATTTCGGATATGCAGTTGGTTGCATAATGGATTGTCCCCCTCGATAGCGAGCATCGGCGAGTGGATTCGTGTTCGCCGGAAACTAAACTGCTGAAGCCAGCGCTTTGCGGCATTGATCAAAGTCAATGACGGACGTGATAATTGTCACAGACGATAAGGTGGTGATTGAGGGCCTCAATCGGAGAAAAGATCGGTTGGATCTAATGACGAGTAAAGAAGTGGTACCGGATGCCTTGCCGCTATTTCGGGCACTATCTGAGGCAAAGCGTACCGACTTGCTGCGAAATGCCATTGTGCATAGCGTAGCTACTGGCACCATCCTGTTCGAGCAGGGTGAGGTGCCGAACTTCCAACTGATTGTTCTCTCCGGATCGGCCCAATTATTTGGGCGCTCCGCCGAAGGTCGAGAAGTCTTGATCGAAGTTGTACGCGCCCCTGATCTTATAATTCCTGTCGTTGCAGATGCGCCTTATCTTATGCAGGCGCGGGTACCGGAGTTCTCTCGCTTCTTGCTGATTCATGCGGCAGCGTTTCGTGCAGCGGTCGAGGCAGAGCCTTTGCTGGCGCATGCGGTCATCGGCAGTCTGGCGCAACAATTCCGGCGCATGGTCAGGCAAATCAAAAACCTGAAACTGCGATCCTCGACGCAGCGCGTCGGATGCTACATCTTGGCTTTGTCCCAGCGACAAGGCACGCCTCATCAGGTAGTGTTGCCTTACGAGAAACATCTCATCGCATCAGAACTCGGCATAACACGGGAGTCGTTCTCGCGCGCACTGTCGAGTTTGGAGAAATCAGGTATAAGCGTCGAAGGTCAAACGATCGCAATTCTCGATAAGGTACAGCTTGCCGCCGAATGCGCACCCGACCCGCTCATCGACGGAATGGACGGCGAGCACCTCACGCCAGCGACTGGGGGCCAGGTGCCCTAACCACCATCTGAAGTTGAGATGTTTAGTATCGATCATGGTGTCCGTTAATCGGACGTTGGACGCAGTAATTGCTTCTGCCCGAATTTCGCGCTTCAATCGACAACGAGGTTTCTCGGCAGTCCGCGACCGCATGGGCGCGGAGTTGGCGATGATCGACGGCAGTCAGTTGCTTTCGATGAAGATAGAAAAGATTGGCGATCTGGCTGTGGGTTGAGACGAAGCGCTGGCATTGCCGCGTCGACTTGGAGCGCATCATGCGCCTTTCTCATCGCCGAAGGGGAAGATGAGAATTCTCAGCTGTCGTTTGGCATTTAATGCCAAACGACAGCATCGATGGTCGCACCTCTTTCGAATGATCTGCGAGAACGTGTCGTTGGCGCTGTAACGGCGGGAGAGAGCTGCCGCTCGGTGGCGGTGCGGTTTGGTGTCTCGGTCTCCTCTGTCGTGAAGTGGTCGCAGCGGTTCGGTCGCGCCCGGTCAGATGGGACGGCATCGCAAACGCCTTTTGGAACCGCATCGCGCTTTCATAGCCGAGCGGATTGCGCAGAGCCCGCAAATCAGCCTGCATGGTCTCAAGGACGAACTGGCGGTCAGAGGCGTCATTGGGATACGTCATGAAGAAGCGCAGCCGTTTCATCGTCACCCAATTGCACCGCTCGGCTGGTAAACCCGGCAGGTCTCGAACTCGATCGTCACCTCTTTCGAAACCTGAATCCGTGCTGCTTTCGTCCTCGTCCCCCGCAGCTACTGCGTCAACACAGTCTTGCGATGCTTTTTCCTTGGATGGGTACCATTCAATACCCATAGAACCCCGGTCGCGCCCGCGGCTTAGCCAACTGCCAGGTTGAGGCGCTCGTCCCCTTTCGTGACGATCACGCCACCAAGCAGATTTTGACGTGCCGCGAGTGCGGCTCCGACTGCGATGAGCACCGGATTATCATAACCGATGTTCGCGATCCCACTTGGTATCTCGACAAGCGTTCCGCGCCAATCGCGCTCTGTTGGCCTGCTGACGTCACTGATGATGATGACCGGTGTCTCAGGGGACAAGCCTTCCTTGAGCAACCGTTCCGCAATCAGAGGCGCCGTCCTGCCGGCCATGTAGAATACGGTCGTCGTGTGCGGATCAGCAGTGGAACCCCAATCGATGTCGGCGGGCAGACCGCCGTGGCGGGAATGCCCGGTCACGAGACGAACGGACTGCGCGTGATCTCGATGCGTCAGAGAAATCCCGAGCCGAGACGCCATGGCGCTCGCAGCCGTTATCCCGGGAACGATATCGACCGGAATGTTTTCCCGGTCGAGATGAGCGATCTCCTCGCCAGCGCGACCGAAGATCATTGGATCGCCGGATTTCAGCCGGACAACATGCTTGCCTGCCTTTGCCAGCTTCACCATCATGTCGTTGATGTCTTCCTGGCGACAGCTCGTGCGGCCACCGCGCTTGCCAACCAACATGCGTTTGGCTTCACGCCGTGCAAGCTCCAGGACCTCTGTCGAAACCAGATCGTCGAAGAGGATCACGTCGGCCGCCTGCAACGCGCGGACGGCCTTCAGCGTGAGAAGCTCCGCGTCGCCGGGACCTGCTCCGACAAGCGTGACGCGACCGCCGGTCGAGTGGGCGGGCGCTTCCCGAAGCCGCTCGGCTTCCTCGAGAAGCTGCCCGCCGACGCCCTCCTCCGGCGTATCCGAACCCGAAAAAGCGCGATCGACAAAACGCTCCCAGAAGGCACGACGAAGCGGCCCGGGCGCCAGCCGTTCATTGACGATTTCCCGCAATGACTGTGCCAGGGCTGCCCAGCCTTTCAACGATCGCGGCAGCAGCGTCTCGATCCGCCGGCGGATCGCTTGAGCGAGAATGGGGGCTGCTCCATCGGTCGAAATCGACACGATGACCGGTGAGCGGTTGACGATCGAGCCAAACTGGAACTGGCAGAAGGCGGGCTTGTCTATGACATTGACCGGCACGCCGGTCACGCGGGCTGCCTCGAAAAAAGCCTGTGCCTCGCCGTCTTCCTCGCAGTCGGCGATGGCAAGAGCCGCGCCTGCAAAGCTCGCCTCGTTCCACAGCGCTCGATGATAGGTAAAGCCGGCTTGCGGACGTTCGGCGCCGCGCAGGACCAGTTTTTTGAACGTATCGGAAAGCTCGTCTGCATAGACATGCACCTGCGCACCGCAAGCGGCGAGAAGCTCCGCCTTCCAGGCCGCCGCATCCGAACCGCCGGCAACGATCGCTCGTTTGCCTTCAAGCGCCCAGAACACCGGCAGCTTGGCAACCGGCTCCATTCGGGCGGGCACGTCATTCCGCGGCAGCCGCAAAACATCCATCGATGATCCCCCTGATTTCGGCACGGCAGGAGCCGCAGTTGGTCCCGGCATTGAGCTGTTTTCCCACTGCCTCGACGCTGTGGCAGCCGTCGCGGATGGCCGCGACGATCTGATTGATGCCGACGCTGAAGCAGGAGCAGACCGTCGCGCCGGCATCGATGGTATCGGCGCCCGGTCTGCCGGCAATGAGAGCGAACCGTTTCCTGAGATCTCCATGCGATGTTGAGAGTTGTGCGATCGCCCAGCTTCGTGCCACGGCAACCGGCTGCCGGGCGACGAAGAGAGCTGCAAGCAGCCGCTCGCCGTCGAAGAAGGCAAGGCGCAGATCTCCGGAAGCCTCATCGGCATAGCCGAGCGGCTCGCGATCGGCTGGTATATCGAATGTCGAGCGGCACCAGCCGATCCAGTCGTCCGGCGCCGTATCGAAGGCAAGTTCGGTCCGCCAGCCGCCATCGGCCTTGGCAAGCGCCCAATAGGCGCAGTCGAGCTTGTGCGGCTTTGTGGCGGAGACGGCGAAGCAATAATGCGCCGCCGGGAAGCGGCGCGCGCGGACTGCAACATTCTTCGAAGCCGGCTGGCCGGAAATCGGGTCCGTGACCGGAGCGACCACCGCGTCGATCCGGGCTTTGGCGGCAAAGCTGTCATTCCAATGCATCGGCACGAAAAGGCTGCCGCGTGCTTGCCGCTCGGTCAACAGCGCGCGGACGATCACCCTGCCATGCGGGCTTTCGATCTCGACGAGGCCGGCTTCAGCAACCCCGATCTCGATCGCGTCACGCGGATGGATCTCGGCGAAGGGTTCGGCAATATGGGCCGATAGCCGCGCGCTTTTGCCGGTACGGGTCATGGTATGCCAGTGATCGCGAACGCGGCCGGTATTGAGGGTGAGCGGAAAGCGGTTGTCGGTTCGATCGTTCACCGGCGGCTTGATGGCGACGAAGCGTGCCTTGCGATCGGGATGATAGAATCCGCCATTTGCAAAGAAGCGCGTGACCTTCGGCGCCGTTCCGGCAGGTTGCGGCCACTGGAAAGGCTGGAGCGCGCCATACTCCTCCGGCGCGATCGCGTCATAAGCGCCGATGTCGAAATCGCGGCTGCCCTCGTTTTCAAAGCCGGAGAGGCCTGCATGCTCGGCGAATATCTCTGCGTTCGTTTGAAAGCAGAAGGCCTCGGAAAATCCCATGCGGCGACCGACCTCGGCCATCTGCCACCAATCGGGTCCGGCTTCGCCCGGCGCTGCCAGAAATTGCCGCTGCCTCGAGATCCGACGCTCGGAATTGGTGACGGTGCCGTCCTTCTCGCCCCAACCGAGCGAGGGCAACAGCACATGCGCATGCCGCGTCGTGTCCGTCTCGCGTAGGACATCGGAGACGACGACGAAGGGACAGGCCTTGATGGCCGCCTCGACGGCATCGGCGTCCGGCATGGAGACGACCGGATTGGTCGCCATGATCCACAGCGCCTTGATGCGGCGGTCGGCGACGGCGCGAAACATGTCGACCGCTTTCAACCCCGGCTTGGCGGCGATCCGTGGCGACCGCCAGAAGCGCTGCACCCTGTCGCGATCCCCAGCACTGTCGATCGCCATGTGAGCGGCAAGCATGTTGGCAAGGCCACCGACCTCGCGGCCACCCATGGCGTTCGGTTGGCCGGTCAGCGAGAACGGTCCCATGCCCGGCCGACCGATGCGGCCGGTCGCGAGATGGCAATTGATGATCGCGTTGACCTTGTCGGTGCCGGTTGAAGATTGGTTGACGCCCTGGCTGTAGCAGGTGACGACCTTCTCGGTTTGGGCAAACAGCCGGTAAAATTCGCGAAGCTGCATGGCGGGCAAGCCGGTCAGCTCAAGCACCCGGTTGAACGATAGAGAGCTGGCGGCGGCGAAAGCCTCGGCAAAGCCGGCGGTGTGTTCGGCAATGTAATTCTGGTCGATGGTGTTGCTTGTGATCAGATGCTCGAACAGGCCGAGGAAAAGAGCGACGTCGCCATCCGGCCGGATCGCCAGATGCAAATCGGCGATATCGCAGGTCATGGTCCGGCGCGGATCGATGACAACGATCTTCATCGCCGGCCGTGCCGCCTTCGCCGCTGCCAGCCGCTGATAGATGACCGGATGGCACCAGGCGAGATTGGACCCCGTGAGAATGACGAGGTCGGCAAGCTCGATATCCTCGTAGGTGCCCGGCACTGTGTCCGAGCCGAAGGCGCGGCGGTGGCCGGCAACCGAGGATGACATGCAGAGCCTGGAATTGGTGTCGATATTGCCCGAGCCGATGAAGCCTTTCATCAGCTTGTTGGCGACGTAATAATCCTCTGTCAGCAATTGGCCGGAGACATAGAAGGCAATGGAATCGGGTCCATGTTCGGCAATCGTCTCACTGAGACGTTTTGCAACCAGATCGAGCGCCTCGTCCCAGCTTGCCCTTTGGCCGGCAATTTCGGGATGAAGCACGCGCCCGTCGAGATCGATCGTCTCAGCAAGCGCCGACCCCTTGGAGCACAGGCGTCCAAAATTGGAGGGGTGGTCAGGATCGCCTTTGACGGAGACCCTCCCGTCGTCGCCGACCTTCGCGATGACGCCGCAACCGACGCCGCAATACGGGCAGGTTGTCTTGACCTCGGTTTCCATCATTCGGCCGCCATCATCAGGCTTTCGAGCGCGATAGACAGCGCGCCATCTTCGTTGCGGACGGGAATGGTCCGTACCTCGCCCTGGTCGGCGCCGAGCGCCTTGCCGGTTTCGAGCGAGATCACCCAGTTGTGGAGCGGGCAGGTCACGGCTTTCCCGTGAACGATGCCCTGGGAGAGCGGGCCGCCTTTATGCGGGCAATGATCCTCGATGGCGAAGACCTCGTTTTCAGCCGTACGAAACACGGCAATCTTGCCCTGCGGGGTTTTTACGCAGCGTGCACCACGCAGTGGAATGTCCGAGATATCGCCGATTGCATGCCAGGTTTCCTTTGGCCAGTTCATATCAATCTCCTCACTCGGCGGCCTGCGGGAAGCCGACAGTCGCCATCGGCTTGAACTCATGCTTGTCCTTGCCGGAGACACGCTCCGACCAGGGATCGATCTGTGCGAACTTCTGGCTGAAAACGAAACGCTCGTAATATGCCCCGCGCTTCTCGTGATCCTGCATGATCTGGCGGCGGATCTCGTCGAGGCCGATACGCTTGGCCCACTTATAGATGCGTTCGAGATAGCGGGCCTGTTCGCGATACATCTGCGTCAACGCGACGATATGCTCGAGCGCCTCGTCCTCGGTCTTGACGAGGCCGAGAACCTCTGTGCCCTTGATGTCGAGACCGGCCGCACCGGCGAAATGGATTTCGAAGCCGCTGTCCACGCAGATGACGCCGATGTCCTTGCAGGTCGCTTCGGCGCAATTGCGTGGACAGCCGGAGACCGCCATCTTGAGCTTTGCCGGCGTCCAGGAGCCCCACATGAATTTCTCGATGCGGATGCCAAGCCCGGTCGAGTCTTGCGTACCGAAGCGGCACCAGTCGGAGCCGACGCATGTCTTCACTGTGCGCAGGCCCTTGGCATAGGCTTGGCCCGAGATGAAGCCGGCCTTGCCGAGATCGGCCCAGACGGCGGGCAAATCCTCCTTCTGTATGCCGAGCAGGTCGATGCGCTGGCCGCCGGTCACCTTCACCATCGGGATTTCGAACTTGTCGACGACATCGGCAATCGCCCGCAACTCGTTCGAGCTGGTGACGCCGCCCCACATGCGCGGCACGACCGAATAGGAGCCGTCCTTCTGGATGTTGGCATGTACGCGTTCATTGATGAAGCGCGATTGGTAGTCA
>NZ_BAAJNQ010000026.1:0-23012 GCF_054558365.1 Rhizobium sp. No.120 | reverse complement strand
TATAAACGGTCAAACGACACTTCAGATCACGAAGTGTGTCGCGACATTGCCATTTCATCGGAATCAATGGCGTGATCGTGATCCCAGGTGATAAAGTCGGCGACGAAGCCCGGTTTCAACTGACCCTTCCAGGATTAGGCACAGACGCCCTGGACGGCATAGGCGACCAGCGGCTCAATAAGAGTCTGCCGATTGTCCGGCTGATCGTCGCTCCAGAGCCTACGCGTCATGGCGGAATGATCGACAGCATCGGAGACGCTGCAGAAACCGGCCATATAACGATCGCGAGATATCTCGGGGATGGGGAATTCGTTTTCACGCGCGGCATGGTCGCCCTAGCATTAGCCCCAGATCAGGGCAGCGCGTAGCCGGATGCGGTCAGCAGCCCATACCACTCCTCGCGACTTAATTTGATATCGGCTCCCTTAGCGGCGGCTTTGACGCGTTCAATATTGGTGGTGCCAAGCACGGTCTGTATATTTCCAGGATGTCGAGCGATCCAGGCGAGCGGGATCGCTACGCGGGGGACCTCATAGTGTTCTGCAATCCGATCGATTTCCTGGTTGAGTTTCCCAAAGGTTTGCCAATCCTCCACGAAGGCGCCGCCAAAAAAGTCCTTCTGGAAAGGCGACCAAGCCTGCAGGGTCATTCTATTCAGCCGGGCATAATTGATAATGCCATCATCTCGATCCACCGATTGAGTATGATTGGCCATGTTTGCCGCAAGGCCGAATGCGATCGTCGGCGCATGCGCAATGCTAAGCTGGATCTGGTTGGCTTCCAGCGGTTGGCGGACTGCCGTCTTCAAAAGTTCGATCTGCCCAGGCACATGGTTGGAAACGCCGAAATGGTGAACCTTACCGGTCAATTCGAGTTGATCGAAGGCTTCGGCGACCTCTTCAGGCTCCATCAGAGCATCGGGACGATGCAATAGGAGGAGATCGAGATACTCCGTCCTTAAAGCGGTTAGAGACTCATCGACAGTCGTGAGGATATGTTGTTTTGAAAAGTCGAAAAAGCCTTTTCGAATGCCCACCTTGCTCTGCAGGAAAATCTCCGAGCGTTCGGTTGAACTAAGACGGACCGCATCGCTGAAAAGCGCTTCGCACTGGTGCTTCTCATTCCCATAGATATCTGCGTGGTCGAAAACATCGATCCCGACGTTGCGCGCGGTGTCGTAGAGGGCACGGATTTCGCTCGCTTCCAGGGATGTTATGCGCATCAATCCGAGAACGACACTCGAAACAAGGCGTTCTGACACGCCGAATTCCATCTGTTTCATGGCGCTTCCCTCCTCATTTGCCGCTCGTTTCAGACGAACATTGATCCATCGTAGATCAGTTGGCGCGCCTCGCCGGCGTGAAGATCAATCTCTTGCCGCAAGGTTTCAAAGTGGAGGCTCAAACGATTGGCGCGCCGTGCCGAAAGAGTGATGCCCACGGGAACGCAATCCCTCCATTCGAGATCGAGAACGGTTCCGCCGCGAACGCGCAGGCCTTTGACCTTTCCTTGAGGCCAGGTGGAAGGCAAAGCGGGAAGAAGGTGCAGTTCAAACGGGCTCGATTGGACGATCATTTCGAGAATGCCGGCCGCGCCCCCAAAATTCCCGTCAATCTGAAACGGCGGATGGGCGTCGAAGAGGTTCTTGTAACTGCGTTCCGGGCTTAAGAGCAGCTTCAATACCTCGTAAGCGTGCTCACCCTTCTGCAGGCGGGCCCAGAGGTTCAGTCTCCAGCCGATTCCCCACCCAGTGGCCTCGTCACCTCTGATTTCAAGTGACCGCTTAGCGGCGGTAGCAAGCTCCGGCGTATCGGTCAGATTAATCTGCCAACTGGGATAGACACCATAGAGATGCGACACGTGTCGATGATCCATCTCGGGGGCTTGCATATCCCAGTCGTCCAGCCATTCCTGTAACTGCCCGGAGGCACCGATGCGATCCGGTACGAGTCTCGGCAGGGTGTCGTCTATAGACGCAAGTAGGTCCTCATCTTCCGCGCCTATCGCTATCGGACGCAAGAGAGTGAAAAAATCGCGAAGGATCTGATTGTCCATCGCGGGCCCCGCACAGATCGAAGCGCCGCCGGGATGGATATTTTCCGGCGAAAGCGAGGGATTGGTCACCAGATAATCGGTTCCGGGCAGCGGCACCAGAATGTCAAAGATGAAATGCGCAGCATCCCGCGCTAGTGGATAAAGCCGCTTCAGCATGGTTTCGGCGTCATCGAGATAATCGCAAGTATCGAGGAGTTGCACCATCAGCCACACACCGCCCATGGGCCAAAGCCCCCATTGAGGACCATCTATTGGCGCAGTCGCCCGCCATAGATCGGTATTGTGATGCAGCACCCAGCCATCCGCATTGTAGTGCACCTTTGCCGTTTTCCGACCAGTTACGGCCAGATCTTCCGCCAGCTCGACAAGCGGTTCCATGCATTCAATGAGATTGGCGGGGGCGGGGAGCCAATAATTCATCTGCAGGTTAATGTTTGCCGTATATTTGCTGCCCCAGGGAGGGTCGGTCTCTGCATTCCATATTCCCTGCAGGTTCGCAGGCTGCGTGCCTGGCCTGGAGGATGAAATCATCAGATAACGACTATATTGAACATAGAGGGCAGCAAGCCCAGGATCGTTACCGTGTACGAAATGTTCGATACGCCGATCTGTCTGCTTCAATGAAGCTTCGGAAGTGCCGAGATCGATTGTGAACGCTCTGAAAAGCCTGCGATGTTCTGCGATATGGCTATCACGCAGGTCCTCAAAGGTTCTCGCTGCGGCTTTATCCAGTCTTGCCTCAATAACTGGAAGAGGATCTCCGGAGACATCGTCGAAACGCTTGAAGTTTGTTCCCGCATCCAAAAGAATCATCACTTCATCGGCGTCATCGACACGGATCTCGCCATCCTGGAGATTTACGGTGCCGCTTGACGCAATTACGCGAACCCCCAACGAAAAGCCGAGCGCAGCGGCAATACCATGTTCCGATTTGCCGTGACCACGAAGATCAATGCGCCCCGCATCTCCCGACCAGGTGAGCCCAGCCTGTGGGCTGCTTACACTGACTTGTAAGGCCAGTGCCGCTGCTTTATTTGCAGAAATCTTGAGGACAAGAACACCGCCTTGGCTTTCGATAAAGGCTTCGCGGTGGAACCTGATACCGTCTACATCATATTCGCATGATGCAATCGCGGCATCGATATCGAGCGTTCGGCGATAATCCGTTGGGGGTGAACCGTGCTTGAATGCCACTAGCAGATTTCCGATCGGTTGATAGGACATCTGCTTGATCGGCCTCGCCATGAGATGGGCTGCCGCCAAATCTTCCGCTTGAGAATAGCGGCCACCAAAAATGGCCTGCCGTACAGGTTCAAGATATTCGAGGGCCTTTGGATTGACGGGCTGATAGGGACCACCCGACCAGAACGTATCCTCATTGATTTGGATCCGTTCGTGCTTTACGCCTCCAAATATCATGGCACCGAGACGGCCGTTCCCAAGAGGAAGGGCATCGGTCCAGATTTCCGCTGGTGATTCATACCAAAGTCGCATCTCGGTCATGGTCGTATTAGCCCCGGCTATTGGAGTTGCGCAGGCGTTGTCCATCGGGGGCAAACAGTAAGGCACGTCGTCGTGGCACGCCGAACCTCAAGGCTTCTCCCTGCCGCAGAACACGTTCGGATCTATCCTCGACAACCACGTTTTCGCCGCTTGACAGCTGGCCATATATGAAGCGAGTGCCACCAAGGTTCTCGACGACATCGATCGTGACATCGAGTTCAATATCTGACGCGTCGGCAAAGAAATGTTCCGGACGGATCCCAATCTTGACGGGCTGGCCCGTCGCCACTCTACCGAGATCAGACTGAAACCTCTCTCCACAGGTGAGACGAACAAGTCCGTTATCTTCTATGATTCCATCGAGAAAGTTCATTCGGGGCGAGCCGATGAACCCAGCGACAAAGAGATTGTCGGGATCGGAATAAAGTTCCTGCGGCGTGCCGGCCTGCTCGATATTGCCGGCTCGCATAACCACGATCTTGTCAGCCAGTGTCATCGCTTCCGTCTGGTCATGCGTGACATATATCATGGTTGCGCCCAGGCGCCGGTGCAGCTTGGCAATCTCCACGCGCATCGATACCCGCAACTCCGCATCGAGATTGGAAAGCGGCTCATCGAACAGAAACACATCCGGATTGCGCACAATTGCCCGGCCGATGGCAACCCGTTGCCGCTGGCCGCCGGATAGCTGCGCCGGCTTACGCTTCAGCAAGCTTTCAACTTGAAGCGTCTGCGCGACATCTTTGACGCGGCTAGCGATCTCCGCCTTGTTCATGCCCGCAAGCCGTAGTGAAAAGCCGATATTCTGTTCCACCGTCATGTGGGGATAAAGCGCATAGTTCTGAAAGACCATTGCGACACCACGCTCGATCGGATCGGCTTCATTTACCATCCGTTCGCCAATACGCAGTTCGCCACTGGTGATCTTCTCCAATCCCGCGACCATCCGCAGAAGGGTCGATTTCCCGCAGCCCGAGGGTCCGACGAACACGGTGAAGGAACCGTCTTCCACCGCCAGATTAAGCCTCTCGATTGCTTGAAAAGCGCCGTAGCACTTGCCTATGTCGCGTAGTTCGAGCCTCGCCAATGCTTCCTCCTCTAGCTGCAAGGTTCGGCGCTCAGGAAACCCGTCGCGTCGAACCTCGCAAGATAATGTCGCATTCCAAAGTCACGCTGCGGGTAATCCGGTTCGACGGCTCGCCCAGGCGCTCCAGCAAAATGTCCGTGATTGTTTCAGCAATTGCGTCAATCGGTTGCGCGACAGCCGTAATTCCGGCCTCGTACAGCCGGAAAACCGGGACGTCGTCGTAACTGACGAGGGACATATCCTCCGGGACATGAAGGCCATTTTCCTTGAGCCAACTCATCGCCCCGATTGCCATACCATAGTTAGCGCAGAAAAGGGCTGTTGGAGGTTTCTCAAGAGCCATGAGACGCGTCGTGGCCTGATAGCCGCCGTCCATGGTCCAGTTCCCCTTGACCTTCAGCGTGGGGTCGATTTCAAGGCCCCGATCATTCAGGGCCTTCTCGTAGCCGGAAAGCCGTTCGATCGCCGAGGAATTGGCGAGATCGCCCATAATCGCGCCAATGCGCTCATGGCCGAGATCAATGAGGTGGCTTACAATCCGATGGCTGGCTTTATGATTGTCAACCATCACCCGATCGGCAGCCAAGCCACGCAGATCGTTGTTGTAGAAAATGATCGGAATATTCTGAGCGAGAAGCTCATCAACGCGGTCATAAACCTCGGCCGTGCCATCCATGATGATCGCGTCGACACGTTGTGCGGCAAAAATATCCAATGCTTCGGCAATGACGCGCGGATCGCCACCGTGACAATAACTGAGCACCGCCCTGCCGGTGCGGCGTACCGAATTGCTCAGATGCTGCAGCATCTGTGCATGGAATTCGTCGAAGTTGGGCACCAGAAACCCGATAATATGAGTCAAGTCCGTCCGGATCGATGCGGCAGCGGCATTCCGCTTGTAACCGAGTTGATGGATCGCGTGTTCGATCTGATCCCTATTGACTCTGCGGATCGGTAGCCCGTTCAGGTAGCGCGAGACTGTACCAACGGCGACGTCCGCAGCGCGCGCAACATCGACGATTGTTGGGTTGCGCCGCTTTACCTCTTTGTTTTCCGTTTCATCCATCCCTAGCCACCTTCACACAATCCATACCGAGACAGCCCTTGCTGCCGTGATGCGTGCTATAGCCCAGGAATCCTCTTGCAGTCATGCCAGATAGCAGCTGAAGCCGCGAGGCAAGGCCGCCCTTATATGGCCAGCGGCAGTTACGCACTCTCGAACACAACCGCGCTATGAATATGAAGTCGCGGCAAGGTGACGCCGATTGCCCCATCGAGGTCTTGTGTCCAGTCTATATCCTTTCCCGTTAGAGCATCGAAAACCCGAGCTGGCGGCGAAGGCAGGCGTACCTTGGCTGATACCGGACCAATTGCGGGAATGTCTTCGATCATTTCCATAACCCGGAAGCCGCCTTCTTCGGTGCGGATTTCCTTACCGCGGATCTGCGGGGGGCCGTAAAGGAGATGCAGGATATGGCGCCGTGTGTCCGGCTGTCGCGTTAATGAGGCGCGTCCTGAAGAGGGCAGATCGGTTTTGATGGCTGGGTCTGGTATGAGTTTTTGGAGTAACCCTCGCACGACATATTTGTACAAGGGTTGTCCGACTGCACGATATAGTCTGAAAATTGGGTAAGCTATATAGGCGGCGCCCTCGTGCACGCTTACCGCAATGCCAAGTGGATCGGCTGCCGGATCGTCTGGCGCGTGCTGGTGCGAGCAGAAATGCGCAAAATTCCTGTTAAAGTAGGACGGGTAGATGCTTGCCAGCACCTCGGCGCCTCGGGATTTGATGACATCTGCCGTTTCATAGCACACGAATGCGGTCTCGGGCATGGAGGGATCGAGGGTCTTCGATGCCTTCATGTAGCTCGGCATGAAGTCTACTGTGCGGTCTTCACGCTCAATCCCGAAGTCGACCGCGAAACGTCCATCCTCAG
This sequence comes from Rhizobium sp. No.120, assembly GCF_054558365.1. Lineage (NCBI taxonomy): Bacteria > Pseudomonadati > Pseudomonadota > Alphaproteobacteria > Hyphomicrobiales > Rhizobiaceae > Rhizobium > Rhizobium sp. No.120. Next base: position 16,430 of record NZ_BAAJNQ010000026.1, on the reverse strand, counting down.
CCAGGCCGGAATGCCATGACGCAATCAATTTACCGCCACTTTCGAGATAGGTCTTGAGTCTTCCAGCCAATGCAGCATTGACAGTGATCGTGTCGGGCAGGATCAAGAGCCGGTAGTCTTCAAAGCGGGCTGAAAGATCAATGACGTCGAAAGTCCATTTCAGTTCCTGCAATATCTGCACGGCACCGTCGTCGCTGGGGTCGTTTCTGCCTCCGTGTGGATTCATATGCTCCGCGGACAAAATGGCGACTTCAGAGATTTGCCTTGCGTCAACCAGATATGGCTCCAGCTTTTTTATTCGCGCATAGGCAGGTGCAACGGAGGCATAGGTGTCGGGATTGATCGCTCCACTCGGATGCAACTGATCGCCGATCAGGCATTTCGAGCCGAGTGCCACCATCTGTGCACACTCATATTCGAGAGCATCCGGATGCTTGAAACCGCCGAATTCGCCCCAGGAAGTGTGGAATTTGCCGGTGTGGGAAACGATGTCCAGGCCCAATGTAGCCGCATAGCGAGCCGACGACGGGAAATGATCGTAACCCCAGCCGCCGGTGGGCAGGCTTTCTAACTCCAGATGCGTGTAGGTTGAAAAGCGCTCCGGCCCCTGCTTGTGTATATGGCCGCAATTGTAAAATACCCGCAGTTCCGGAAATTCGGCAAACAATGCAGCGCTGGTTTCCCGCCTGAACTGCTCGTTCACAGCCTCGTCATTCTTCAATCGGTCCGCCGGATCGAGCGGATTGAGGCCGTTGAGCCTCATGCGCTCCAGGCATGCTGGGCAGACGCAATCTGGCGTCAGGATGATATCGAAGAACAAGCCTTGGGTTTTGTAGTTGCTGGCAACTTCGCGAGCTTGGTCCAGGATGTACCGGCGCAACCCTTCGTGATTGAGGCAGAGGGTATGCCAGGCGGGGCTCAGCTGTTTGGCCGATGAAGGGTCGTCGTGGAGATCACGGTGGAAGCGGTTGGTAGCGCTTAGGACCCGCCATTCGGGATGCTCGCGCGCCATCAATTCGTCCCACTGTACCGAGATATAGATCGGGCACTCAATATCAGCGGCAGTCAACGCGTTGACCATGTCGCCCATAAGATCAGGGCGCGCGAGTTTCGGATGCGGCTGACCGACCTTGGTGGGATAATAGGACCAGCCATGGTGGCATTTTGCAAAGATCGTGATTGAATCCACATTCGCCGCCTTCAGCGTCGAAACGAAGATTTCGGGATCAAAATCGCTGCCGATACGATCGATGTGCTCCGATGTATGGAAATCGAGATGGATCTGGCGGAACCGCATGGGTTTGGCTTTGGCAGTCGACATACACTACTCCTTTGCTCCCGATCGCGTTTGCGATCCCGCAGCAAATTGGCGTTGAAAGATCATGAAAACGAGAAGGGGGACCGCTGCCGTGATGATTGCGGCGACCGAACGCATGTCCCAGTTCATCTCATAGCTGCTCGAGATTCGGGCCAGAAGCACTGGCAAAGGGATCTCAGTACGCATGAACAGCATCGGAAGAAGAAGCGCGTTCCATGTCCAGAGAAACTGCAATATTCCGACAGCAAAAACGGGAGAGACACTATTTGGCAATACGACGAAGCGAAACGTATCGACTGGACCGCAGCCGTCGATTTTTGAAGCTTCGACGAGCTCCTTTGGAAAGTCCTCGAAGAAGCTCTTGACTAGATAGATGGACCACGCGAATGACAAACCGACATAGGGGATGAGAACCGACAAGATGTTGTCGATCAAGCCCAAGTCCCGCCAGAGCCGGAAAAGCGGGATGATCACCACCTGCTGCGGGAGGACGAAGGCATTTATGATCACGACAAGCATCAGTCGTCGAAAGGGAAACTGCAGGAAATGAAAGGCGTATGCTGCGGCAGGTGTCAGCAGCATCGTCATGAGCGTGGCAAGGCCAGCAGTCTTGACCGTAACCCAGAATGCTGGGGCGAGCGGATATTTGCTCCAGACTTTCCGCCATGCATCCAGCGTCAGGTCGAAGTGATCCATACGCCACCAACCGAGCGTCGTTCCTTCAGGCGGACGTATTGACGTCATGATAATGCCGGCAATGGGCACCATCCAGATGCAGGCAATTGCTCCAACCAGAATAACAGCCCAAAGCGGCGCCTTATAGGTCATTTTGCACCTGCCGTACGTCGAATGATGGCAGGCGCGGATACGATCAGGAACGCAACAAGAAGAACGATCGTTGCTGCTGCCCCATAGCCTAGTTTGAATTGGGTCATAGACTCGCGATAAATGAAATACCCCACCGTTTCGGTGGCGCGAGCAGGCCCGCCATTGGTCATCACATAAATGATGTCGAATGCACGCAACGCCGTCAGAAGATTGATGAAGACCGCAACACGAACTCCCGGCAATGACAAGGGCGCCATGATGAAGCGCATTGTCGACAGTGGCTTTGCGCCGTCCATATAGGCTGCTTCAAGTACGGATTTCGGAATAGACTGGATAGCGGCAAAAATAAGCATTAACGGAAGGCCGACGCCGCTCCACGACGAGGCTATAATCAAGGCCCATAATGCCGTGTTTGGGTTCCCCAACCACGCAAAGGCGAAATTGGGAAATCCGAAAAACTGGATGAAGGAGTTCGAAAGACCACCCTGGTCCGACCGGAATATGCCGGTCCACATGTAACCGGACACCGTTTCAGAAATGCCGAAGGCGGCAAAGAACATCATCCTGAAGACTAGCGTCTGCTTGGGTGCCAAGGCACAAAGCATCGCCAAGACCCAGCCAACGCCAACGGAGATCAGTGTCACTCCAGCAGTAAAAAATAGCGTCGTCAGAATCGTGTTGCGAAAGCCAGCATCATGGAACAAAAGAATGTAGTTTCCGAGCCCGGCAAACGATGGCTTGCGCAGCCCCTGGATGTCCCAAAAACTGATCCGGATGGTCTCAAGCAAGGGATATATGGTTGCGACCGCGAACAGCAGCATTGCCGGTGCGAGAAGCAAGGCGGCCGCCGGACCATCGCCAAGCCTCCATCGACGCTTGAAAATCAATGCCGACGGATTGGCTTGGGTGATCCTTTCCGGCCCTCCATCAGAGAGTGAGAAAGCATTTTTCATCAATAGGATGCCTTGGCTTTCTCTTCGATAGCGGCGAGAACCTTGTCGATGGAAGCGTCAGAAGGATCCTGCAGAAACTTCTGCAGTTGGACGCGATATTCATCAACCAGATCGCCGGGAAGCAAATCGCCGAGAACGAACTGCACCTTCGAGCTCGCGACGGCAGCAGTTGCAACCTTTTGGACGTCGCCGTAAAGGGATGGGTCAACTTCGCTACTGGGCGAGGCGAGGCCCGCCTTGGCGATGATGTTTGCAGCGTCAGCGGTCGTGCAGAAATCAAGAAACGCGTCTGCTGCTTTTGGATTGTCTCCGTTGGCGGTAACCACAAATTCCTTCGAATCCACGCTCGACGTATCGTCATGTCCCATGCCAAGTGAAGGGAATTGAAACAGGCTATAGTCCTTGCCTTCGATGAGTTTGTAATCGTCCTTTGCGCGGGCATTGAGCCACATACCGATCAGGATGAAATTTTTGGCGTTTGCCTGGAAGACTTGGTCGGATGCGGCATCCCACTCGGTTGCAAGCATATCGGCAGCCTGGCCGCAGAAGCCGGCCGAGATGATGGATGCGTATTTTTGCAAAGCGGTTTTGACCATCGGATCCGTCCAAGGGATCTGGTGGGCAGCGAGCTTGGCGGATGTTTCGGCCCCGGCCGTCCGCAAAAGCAATGTTTCAAACCACTCGGTATGCGCCCAGTACTTGCCCGGAATAGCAATTGGCGCGGTAAAGCCGGCAGTTTGAAGCTTCGGCATGACAGCCAAAAAATCTTCCCACGTTTTGGGCAAATCGGTAATGCCGGCCTTGGTCAAATGATCCTTCTTGAACCAGATGCCGGATCTGTCGCCGAACGTGTAGGTAAGGCCATAGGTTACGTTATTGAGAGAGCCGAGATCGCGCCATGAAGACGCCAGCCGCTTATCCCAGGCGAATGCCTTCCACTGATCGTCAATCGGCCGCAGAATACCAGCATCCGCCAGTTCCTTTCGAAACGCGGGCCAGGTGTTGACGAAAAGATCGACCTTTTCGCCACCCATGAGAGCCGTGCGCATTCCGGGGCGCATGTCACCCTGTCCAGTTACATTGACTTCCCGAATTGTAACTTTCGGATATTTCGACAGAAAAGCCTTCTGAAGCGTATGGAGCATTTCAAGCTCCGTACCGCCCGCCCAGTTAAGTATGGAAAGGTCTCCACTGATCTCCTCGGCAGCCTGGCTAGCCCGCGTCACGGCCGATAGGGCTAACCCTCCAACGCCAGCGAGAAAAGTACGGCGCCTGACGCGAGGCAAAATTCGTCCACTTGCAGTCATGTCACATCCTCCCAAATGTTAACATAGAGCTGTATCGACTAATTTAGTTGAAACGTTATCATCTTTGCTGGAGTTAGCAAGGGTGTCGGAAGGACTTTTATCGGACGGCAGGTAAAGATCGATTACGTGGATGGTCGTACGGGACGGCTAACCGCGACCGCAGGCTCCAAGATCAAGGTAGGGCCCAATCTGCAAACAGTTCATCTCTTCGACAATTCGGGAATAGCGATCCGTTGAAGGTCGCGTGGTGCGCCAAGACACCGGATATGAGAATCTCTGTCGCCTAGCTCAGCGTTTCGCCACCAGATATCTCCATTTGCGATATGCAATTAAAGGCAGATTGCGCGGCATCGCCAAAACTACAATAGCGCAGCCGATATGTTATCACGGCTGCGAACTGCAAGTATCCGAGGATGGGAGTGTTTGAATGCGAGGACCTCATGCTCTTCGTTGAAGCAAAAGTCTGTCACGTTCGCAAATTGTAGAAGAAAATTCCAAATAGCGGTCGGTATTCGCAAAAGATTTAACAATAGCGGATACGGGAGCGTCGACGAATAACCTTTGGTGTTGAATGGCTACTCAACTGGACCTCCCGACTGTCCTCTTCCTGCAGAAGACGTCCTATATAGCGGGTGCTATGACCTTAAGCTATTTGCGGCTAACCTCTACCGAGAGCCGAGGGGTCGGGCTTCTCGCGGCAAGCTTCTTAGTGCTTGCGGCGGGCGCGACGTTGGCAGGATATGCAGAACTTTATCCGGCGCTTTATGGGGCTCTCAGCCTCATCAACATCGCATTGGCCGTGTTGGGATACTGTCTTTTGAGCTTGGCATTCGTTCTCATCAGCAATCCGGCCCGCACGTTCAATCTATGGCTTATATTCGTGCCAGCAGTTGGGACTTTGGTGGCGGGACTGATAACGGATTTTCATCTGAACAATACCTACCGGGCAGCAACCTTTACATTACTTGGTTGTTTGACCATGGCTGCGGCGGCAGGGATCGTGTACCGCGACGCGTCTCACGAGCCGCTACCGATCCGTAAACTGGTTGCCGGAATACTTGCGGCTTCCAGCATGCTCTCATTGATCATGGGAACGGAGTTCTCCTTTCACACTTTCCCACTACTGGGTGTGGTCGACGGCTTTTCTCTGATGATCCTGTCCAAGTTTGTGCTTGCCATTGCAATCGTGATTTTCATAAACGAGCGCCAGCACGTCGCGATTAAAAATCTGGCTGATCGCGACCCTCTGACAGGGCTCTATAATCGTCGCTCATTTAATGCGAAAGCACCAAGCGAGCCACAGCAGGGCGACGCCGTTCTGTTTCTGGATATAGATCACTTCAAACAGTTGAACGATCGTTTCGGACACGCCATCGGGGATCAAGTTCTTTCGATGATGGCCCGGGCGGTAGAGTCGATCTTGCCGGCATCGGCTTTATTCGCACGCCAAGGTGGGGAAGAGTTTGTCGTTTTCCTTCCGGCAAGCGTGGGAGATGCCGTACTCCATGCGGAGCGGATCCGCAAAACAGTGGCAGACCTTCGCTTTCCGACCATCGGCGCCGACCTCACGGTGACCACAAGCGTCGGCATTGCGAGAGCAGGTCATCAAGGGGATACCCTCTCGGATCTTTGTCGCGAAGCCGACCGAGCACTGTACCTGGCGAAAGCTCGTGGGCGAAATCGGGTGTGTGACGCTGACCGTGAACAGGCTTGGGTATGAAATTCACGTTCAGTTCGACGCAAGGAACGAGATATCCTGAAAATGATCGCGGGCTCTGGTTCACCTGTATGCGGCGCGATCCATATAAAGTTCCATAAATCCGACTATGCCGGATCGGATGCCTAAGCCATTGATAATATTGGATGCGACACGAAAACAGCGGTTCGATTCCTTATCAAGAGCTCACCCCTTACCCGCCGTTCATCCCGCCTCAAGAACCACCTTCCCAAACCCACCACCTGCTTCCATGCGACGATGGGCGTCTGCGACTCTATCAAGTGGAAAGACTTCCCCGACGAGTGGTCGAAGCCGTCCGTCACCGAACATCGGTAGCGCGTTCACCGCAAAACGCCGAACCATGGCGCGCTTTTCCTCAATGGCGCGGGACTTCATAACAGTCCCGATCACCCTCAGGTGCCTGTAGAGCACCGTGTCGAGCGGAATGATCGCGTTGTCGTCCCGGCCCAGCAGCCCGACCTGCACCAGGCGCCCGCCTTCAGCAAGGCTGCGGATATTGCGGGCCAAATAGCTTCCGCCAACGAAGTCGATGACTAAATCGGCGCCGCAGGATCCGGTTGCATCGATGATCTCCGCCTCGAAATCCTGCCGGCGGTAATCCCACACAGCTTCGGCGCCAAGAGAACGAACCTTGGCGATATTGCTGTCGGAGGCAGTTGCGAACACTCTGGCTCCCATCGCCACCGCAAGCTGGACCACAGCGGATCCGATCCCACCGGCAGCGGCATGGACCAGCACGCTCTCTTCTGGCCGTATCTGGCCGAGATGGCACAGAGCTTCGTAGGCGGTAACGAAGCTTTCCATGACCGCCGCCGCTTCTACATAGAACATACCGGCTGGTATGTGGACAGACAGGCCACTGTCTGCTCTGGCGACTTCCGCATAGGCTCCGCCGCCGACGATCGACATGACACGGTCGCCGACGGAAAACTCGGAGACGGCCTCGCCGACAGCGATGACCTCCCCGGCGACCTCGAGGCCGAGGATAGGACTGTCTCCAAAGGCGCGCGAGCCATAATGACCTTCGCGCTGAAGGAGGTCAGCCCGATTGACGCCAGACGCCATGACCTTCACGAGGATGTCGGTCGGCCGGAGCTCGGGATAGGGAACCTCGGCAAGCCGGAGCACATCCGGCCCGCCAAAGTCATCGAAGATGATCGCTTTCATTGGTCTTTTCCTCACTTGGCGAGAGCACGGCGTGCGATGCTTGCGGCGAAGAGCGGCGTTTCGCGTCGATTGTGATCGCCACCGGCCGCCTGGCGGGCGGCGGCTGCGTCCTCGTAAGTGACGCCGTGCTCTTCCAAAAAGGTCATGAAGGCATCCGTCGGATGCGCGGTCACCCGATTGGTATAGCGCGTCCGGTTTTCGTCAATCTTCTCGGCGATCAGTTCCCAAACCACGTTGACCTGGGTGCGGCCGTTCGCTGTGAACACATCCGAGATGGAGTTCATGCGGCAATAGGCAGCCTCGGCAACCTCGGCGACATAGTGCTGGACGACCAGCCCGGAGCCGATCTGCTCGACGTTGATCGACATGCGGCGCCCATCATCCGTCCACGTGATGCCGGCTGCGATATGATCCGGTGCGCAGCAGCGCAGATATTCAGCTTCCGGCAGCGTGAAGAGCCAATCGACGATATCGATCTTTTCGAAGGGGACATCGATCTCGGCTGAATATGCCGACTGCGAGAGAATTGTTTCGAGAACCTTGACCATGGGGGACTTCCTTCTGTTGAGTGATGGGCTAGACAAGCGCCCTGTTGACGAGAAGGAATGTGCTCCGGATGTTCTTTGGTGATAACGACCTCAATGCTCGAAACCGTTTTGCGCTGTAGGCAAAGATGAGAGATCCACGCTTTGCCGAACATCTGGCCGTGTATGTCGAGGTTGTCCGCTCCGGGAGCTTTTCAGCTGCGTCCCGTCGGCGTGCGGTAACCCCTTCGGCGATCGTTCGCCAGATCGATGCACTCGAGCAGGATCTTGGCGTTCCACTGCTAGTTCGTTCCACTCGGGCCCTTTCCATGACCGATGCGGGCCGGCATCTCTATGACCGTGCCCAGCGTCTGCTCGATGACCTGGCCGACACCCATGCCGAAGTAGCCGCGTTCGACGGTGCGGTCGGTGGCACATTGCGGATCGCCTGTTTCCCGACGTTCGGCAAACGATACGTCATTCCGATCCTGGGTCCGTTGATGTCCGAATATCCAGCTCTTAGCGTGGAACTCGATCTGACGGAGCGCCTCGCGGATCCCGTGGCCGAAAGACTCGATCTGGTCATCCGCATGGGGGAGCTTCAAGACAGCTCGCTGATCGCCACAAAGATCGCGCCTCTAACGCGGGTCTTGACCGCGAGCCCGGTCTATCTCGAGCGCTTGGGGATGCCACAGTCATCAGAAGACCTGAGAAGACACAGACTGCTCGACAAGCTTCATGGCAATGATCTGCTGGGCTGGTCGGATCTGCTGGGCAGCCCAGCCAGCGATAAGGTCTGCGACTGCGTCGCCTTCCGCTCGGACGACTTCGAGGCATTGAACAGTGCAGCGATCGCTGGAATGGGGATCGCCCTTCTTCCGGCCTGGGTGTCAGGACCGTCAATCAAGGCAGGCGAACTGATCCGCATTCCGCTGGACGACGAGGCGTGGAACGGCAAGCCTCCGGGCATCCACCTCCTGCGCGCGCTCCATGAGCCCTCGGCGAAGGTTCGAGTGTTCACGGAGAGGCTCAAAGCTTTTATCGGGTCGCCGCCCATCTGGTCATGATGCCGATTAACCGGCTAAGCCCAATTTAGTGTAAGATTTCAATGGTGTCCTATCTTGTCGGTCCCGACACGTCCTTCATGACCGGATCGAGCCTGACGATCGACGGAGGCTGGATGCTGTAGATCCGCTCTCCGGTGGACAGGATCGTGCGCCGCGGCTCTGTACACCGCTCCGACCTCTCTCCTCCTGCGAAAGCTCTTTGTTCCTTTGGGACCGTGCTGTTTGGCGAAACTCACCGGCGGTTAATCTTTTGGCTTATCGCGGCGCAGTTCGCCGATCCGCTTCCGTTCAAGAGCGGACATGATTTACCCGTCGCTCATCCCAGGCTTGCAGCGAACCGTTCGGGATATCTCTCCCGCTGGAACACCTCGGCAACAAAATCGACGAATACGCGGGTCTTCGAAGGCAGCAGAGTTCGGTTGGCATAATAGATCGAGATGGGGCCCGCATCGACCCACCAGCCGGGTAGGAGCCGGAGGAGTTCTCTCCGCTCCAGATAGGGCAGTGCGTCCGGCTTGGCGATCATGGTGACGCCAAGTCCGAGCAGGGCTGCCCCACGCATGGCCGCCGGGTCGTTGACCACCAGCGTCTGCTTCAGGGCGACCGGCTGCTCAAGCCCATCGACATTGCACATCTGGCGCTGGGTGATGCGGCCGGTGCGTAACGACCGCATGACGATGCCATCGAGATCGGCCAGCCCGGTGGGATCGACCGGTGCTGGCCGGCCGTGCATATAGGCAGGGGAGGCAACTGCGATGAGATGCGCCGGCGCCAGCGTGCGCGACACAGTGCCCGGAGTGAGATCGAAGCCGCCGCCGATCGCGGCGTCGTAGCCTTCAGCGACCAGATCGACGGCCCGATTCTCGAACATCCACTCGGGACGGATCAGCGGGTAGCGCGCCATGAACTCGGGCAGCATCGGCAGAATGTAGGCGATGCCAAAGGTCGGCCCCATGCTGATCTTGAGGACACCGGACGGCTGGTGGCTGTCGCCGGACGCCTCCGCCATCGCCGTCTGAAGATTTTCCAGACTGTCCCGCACCGAAAGCAGAAGCCGTTCCCCGGCCTCTGTCAGCGTGAGGCTACGCGTACTGCGCTGAAAAAGACGCGTGCCAAGCGTCGCCTCCAGCGCCGCGACATTCCGGCTGACCGCGGCGGGCGTGAGGCCGAGATGTCGCGCGGCGGCCGAGAAGCCACCGAGTTCGGCGCTCCTTACAAACGACTGCAGGTTGGAGAGGCTGTCCATGGCATTCCTTCAAGCTTTGCTTGAAATGAATATCGCGCATTCCTGGCTAATCAAGAAGTAATGATTAAGCCATCTTCACTCCATCGACAGCAATGGAGTGAACTTCAATGTCCAACACAGCAAAACCTCTCGCAGGCAAAGTCGCGCTCGTCACCGGCGGCTCGCGCGGTATCGGTGCAGCCATCGTCAGGCGCCTTGCTCAAGACGGTGCTGACATCGCCTTCAGCTATGCAGAGTCTGCCGATCGCGCCGAAAAACTGGTGAGAGACATCGAGGCAGCTGGCGGCAAGGCGCTTGCTCTCAAGGCGGATCAGGCCGTTCCGAGCGAGGTCGCATCCCTGGTCAGAAACGTGCATGAAACCCTTGGCCGTCTCGACATTCTGGTCAATTCGGCCGGCGTTTTCGTCACTGGACCGGTTGGCGATGCAAACGCGGATCTCGCTGCCTTCGATCGCCAGATCGATATCAATGTGAAGGGCGTCGTTTCTGCGGTCCGTGCTGCCGTGCCCCTTATGCAGGATGGTGGCCGCATTATCTCGATCGGCACGACCGGCGCCGTCCACATCCCCTTTGCCGGCGCTGCCGACTATGTCGCAACCAAGGCTGCGGTCGCCGCCTATACGCGAGGCTGGGCGCGCGATCTCGGGCCACGCGGCATCACCGTCAATGTCATTCAGCCCGGTGCCATCAACACGGACATGAACCCCGAAGACGGGCCGTTCGCGGAAACGCTGAAGAGCCTTGCCGCGCTCGGTCGCTATGGCCAGCCGGAGGACATCGCGGCGGCGGTCGCTTTCCTCACCGGCCCGGACGCCGGCTATATCACCGGCGCCACGCTCAATGTCGATGGCGGCCAGTCCGCCTGAATCTTTCCACAACACCAGAACTCAAAAGGAGAACGACAATGACAAGTATCGGCATCATCGGCGCCGGAAATATCGGCGCAGCCTTCGCAAGAGCCCTGGCACGCAATGGCATTGCGGCGACGATCGCCAACAGCCGTGGCCCGGAAAGCCTGTCCGGCTTAGTGAACGCGCTGACGCCGCATATTACGGCCGGAACGATTGAAGCAGCGGCGCAGGCGGACATTGTGCTGATTGCCGTGCCTTGGTCGAAGCTTCCGACGGCCCTTTCCGGGTTGCCAGCTTGGAATGGTCGGATCGTCATCGACGCTAACAACCCGATCGAAGCACCGCTGTTCAAGCCGGCGGAACTGAACGGGCGACTGTCGACGGACATTGTGATGGGTCTCGTGCCGGGCGCGCGCGTGGTGAAGGCCTTCAATCATCTGTCCGCCGCTCTCGTCGAGGCCGATCCCCATGCGGAAGGCGGAGACCGTGTTCTGTTCTATTCCGGCGATGATGCGGCGGCCAAGGCGGAGGTGGCGGCGCTGATCGGCAGGCTCGGCTTTGCCGGCATCGACCTTGGCCCGATCTCGATCGGCGGCAAGCTCGCCCAGTTCCCCGGCGGCGCACTGCCAGCGATTAATTTCGTCAAGTTCGCCTGAGCACCGTGCTGGAGACAAAGCGATGACAAATGATCCGATCTCGATCGCGAAGACCTTCTTCGATCATTGGACTGGCAACCGCATCGACGAGGCACTGGCAATGCTTGCCGACGATGTTCTCTACGACAATGTGCCGTTCCCGGACATCGTCGGCCGGGACAATGTCCGCAAGTTCCATCGTGATTTCGGTATCGGAACGTCTTTCACTATCGACTGGGCGGTGACCCACATCGCAGCATCAGGCAATGTGGTGTTGAACGAACGGGTCGATATCTTCAGGCATGTGAGCGGCGGCACGGTCAGGCTGCCGGTCATGGGCACGCTCACCATCGAAAATGGAATCATCACCGTCTGGCGGGACTACTTCGATCCTGCCGACTTCGAAAGGCAATTGGCAGCTCTGCAGAGGTGAGAACCGGCAATGCGTGCCATGTGTTGTGGATTGCATGGTGCAGTGAGCCGCTGAAGAAACGGAAGGCGAAGGGAAGGAAGTCGGCTGGAGGGCCAGTGGATTACAGTAGACTGTCTTGCTCTACCGGCTCGCATTACGCTCTTTCCTCCGATAGCCCGCACGCTCACATCCAGCAATACGGTTCACGAGAGCCCGCGCGGCACCCCACATCATCTGATTTAAGATAATGGTCTTTCAGTTAGCTCCCCAGCAACAGCCTCATCGATCGGAGTATCGTACGTCATCAGCATGTAAACCTTCCATCGATCTGCTCCTGTTCGTCCCGCCAGTGCGACGTTCATTCTATCGCTTGCAATGCTCGTGCGCGCTTCGGGACGCTCGAAAGCTCAAGACACGGAATCCGGTCGTTCCACTAAAGGCCAAGAACTACGTCTTCGCGCAGCCGACGCCGATCGCTGAGATCAAATTCTGCGGCTGGACCGACGACGGCAATCTCCGGCATGCATCCTACAAAGGGTTGCGTGAGATCCAAGACATCGCGGCTGTTCATGAACTCGACGACCGGTCAAACAAGCCTAAAATTTTTTTGGCCGGTTCTTGAATCCGAAATTCTTAAAAACCAAATCGATTGGCGCCAGCCGCTGAAGACAGGGCTGGACTTGCTGGGAGCGCCGCTTTCGGCGCTTCCGTACCCATGTTGCTTCAAGGAGGATATGGCTATGGCAACATCTTATGACTACGCACCCCTCTTTCGCTCCACTGTCGGCTTCGACCGGGTGTTCAATCTTCTCGAAAGTGCCCAGCGCGCCCGTTCGATCAGCGACTGGCCGCCTTATGACATCGTCAAGACTGGCGATGACAGCTACCGCATCTCGATCGCGGTCGCAGGCTTTGCCCAGGATGATCTTGACGTCACGTTCCAGTCCAACCTTCTGACGGTCACTGGCAAGAAGCAGGAAGCTTCCGCCGAGGGCTACCTGCATCGCGGCATTGCCGGCCGGCCGTTCGAGCACCGCTTCGAGCTCGCCGACCATGTCCGGGTGAACGGCGCCGACCTGCAGAACGGTCTCCTGTCGATCGACTTGGTGCGTGAGATCCCGGAAGCCTTGAAGCCGCGGAAAATCGATATCCAGACAAACCCGGCTCTTTCACAAAAGGTCGCGCCGGCGCAGATCGAAGCGCAGAAGGCTGCCTGATCGAGACTGTGGAGAATGGGCGCCGGCGTGGCGGCGCCCATCAACATCGCGGGTTGGAAAGGAGAGCGTCGTGAAACCCGATATGTTCAGAGAACCTGTGACCATACTTGTCGGCCTCGGCTTTCCGGCTGAGGTCCGGACGGTTATGGACGCCTACCGGCATCTTGCGGAATGGCCAGCATCGATGCGCGACACGGCTTATTCGATGGCGCTTAAGGCATGCAGTGCCGCGCTACGAGGCGAGATTGAGGCGGAGACAGCCCGTGGTCTCTTCGCTGCCTTTGCTGAGAAACACGATCTGCTGGCACCGGAAACCAGCGTGATTGCCGCCTCCCGTCGCCGGCGGGACAAAGATCCCCACGTTCGCTAAGGAGGCCGACATGCACGAGATGTTGCAGCAGGCGGCCAGCAACGCCGTGGCGATGGGACCAATGGTTCTGCTTCAGGATATGCAGCTTCGCAGGGCCAATGGATGTAGTCAGAGCGCCGTCTCTGTGCGTCGATGAAAGGCGGACAATCCTCGCCGCCTGGGCATCGGATTTTTATGCGGTTGATTCAAAACCAGCCTTGCGCCAGGTGCCTGGAACACCGGAGCTAGTTTTGATCGACGAGGTTTGGGCTGCCCTCGAAGAACTTGACCGGCGATACGTACCTGACGGATGCCGCGTCCAGGCGGCCTGCTTCATTGACTTGACCAGCCGTTTAGTCGCCTGCTGCAGCGATCGCTGCCCTTCGCAATAGTCCTGCCAGGCGCTCGTCTTTGCCAGCAGCGCTGGCGCGGTGCGGATCGTGCACCGCTTCGGATCGAGATCCGTCTTTACCTGGCTCCAGGGCAATCGTTTTATTCCATGGAGTCGGACAGGAGCGCTATCGCCTCTGGATGACCGACTTGGCCCAGTGGGATTGGTATGCGCTTTCGACATAACTGCGCTGCAGGAAAGTCTATTTAATAGGCGAGGAGAACTCGTAGGATGTAGCTATCGAAGTGATGCACCTCCTCCCGCGTCGGTTCGATATGCAGACGTCCTACTCCTCCTCCTCCCAAGGGCGTTTGCGGGAACAGCAACACTCCTCCTCCCAGTTGCTGTTCGGTTATTTTCGAAAAGCCTGCCGCCTCCTCCCGCGGCAGGCTTTTTCGTTTTGGTCTCCCAGCAGGGCGCCTGTTGCTCGAAAAAGATCTCGGCAGGCCACGGTGGCGCCTGGGGATTTGTTGATGTGGGTTTCGCGTGAGGAGCCGTCTCAGCTGAGATTCCGCCCAACTCAATTGCGCCATCCAATCGAAGCTTTGGTCCGCTCACGTCATCTCAAAAAATAGCGGCGTCGTTGGTTCAGATCCCGTATGTGGACGGCCCCCGACTCGCAAGATATTTCGAAATAATTTGATCTGATCGCTTGCGGCCATATGTCCGGCCTTTTGTTGCATTCGCACATGAACGCTGGCCAAGATGGTTTCCGCGACACCGGTCCCAAACATCAAGGCGGCCTTGACGGGCCGAAGGGATTCTCGGGGTATCCTGTGTCCCGGATCGATCGATCACACCATCTGCTATTATCTTGCAAGTTGTAGTATTGCCAACACGTGGTGAAGATCAGGATACCCCTGGTCTTGCTTCCCAATCTTCATGTGGCGCATCCCGTCGAAGCCGGTCCTGATTGCGCGCTGTACGTCTCTTCAGAGACCATGAGCTTCCAAGCTATGCGCGCCATCTTGTTGGCGAGTGCGACAGCTGCCAGTTTAGGCGGCTTGCGCTTAAGCAGTTCCGCCAACCATCGAGAAGCCTTGCCAGATCGCCGCGCGTGATGAATGACAGCGGTTGCTCCATTCACCAGGATGGCCCGCAGAGCTTCATCGCCGGCTCGCGTGATACCACCGAGCCGCAGCTTGCCGCCGGTCGAGTGATCTTTCGGCGTCAGCCCTATCCAAGCTGCGAACTGGCGACCAGATTTGAAGAGTTCTGGAGCGGGAGTCTTCATTATCAAAAGAGCCGAACCGATTGGTCCAATGCCGGGAATGGTGTTGAGACGTATGCTGCGTTCGTCGTTACGCTGCCATGCCTTTACCTTGGCCTCAACATCCGCAATCTTCTTCTCCAGTTCAGCGTATTCCTCGGCCTGGCTCATAAACAATTCCTGTGCGAGCTCTGGCACAGTTTTCTCAACTTGTACCCTTTCGAGCAGCATCGGAATATGTGCTAGCCCCTTAGCTGCAGAAATGCCGAATTCATTGGCGTAACCCCGGATTGCGTTGGCGAGTTGGGTTCGGTTAGCTATCAGACGGGTACGGACGCTGATCAGCATGAGTGCTGCTTGCTCATCAACTGTCTTAACCGGAACAAACCGCATCGTTGGGCGACTCATTGCCTCGCAGAGCCCTGCGGCATCGGCCGCGTCGTTCTTGTTCCGTTTGACGTAGGGCTTAGCAAGTTGTGGTGCGATCATTTTTACCTCATGCCCGAATGAGGCGAGCAGCCGCGCCCAATGATGCGAACCACCACAGGCTTCGATCGCGACCAAAGTTGGCGGGAAGGTCGTGAAGAAGTCGATCATCTCCTTGCGTCGCATTTTTTCACGCAAGACCGACTCCTCTTCGGCATTCACGCCATGCAACTGAAAGACATGCTTTGACGTATCCATGCCAATACGAATAATCTTGTCATGGGCGGCCCCTCCGATTGAGATCTCAACAGCTCATTCTGGCACATTTCGATGCCGTTCAGGGGCCGTCCATTCCAACATCAAGAGCATTGGGACTCGCCCGTCCATCCTTGCTATGTCGCGAACGGGAATGGGCCAAGAACCTTGGAGTGCCGCCAATTGGGCGCCATATGGCTACCGACCGTCTTTGTCGTGCATGCGATGGGCCTGTCAGCTGCGTGCGAATTCCAGAAGCGGAGCGATGTCGTGATTGTCCGCCGCGCGTAGTGCTGCGACGTAGCATGCACGCAATTCGCCAACATTGGCCAGACTGCCGCCGCCCCAGGTAAAAGGATCACCGCCAAGCCGCTCGATCAGTAGGTCGGCTGCGAGACGTGCCTGCCGTCCATTTCCGTTCGGGACCGGGTGGATGGCGACGAGGCGATGATGGAATCTGATTGCTATCTCATCCGGTGGAAAGGTCTTGTGTTCAATCCAGTAACGGGTGTCGCTCAATAATGTTGATTTGCACT
>NZ_BAAJNQ010000025.1:0-26748 GCF_054558365.1 Rhizobium sp. No.120 | reverse complement strand
TCGGCCTTGCCGGCTTCCTTCAGGCGCAGCGCTTCCTCGACCGAAATCTCGTCAAACGGGTTCATCGACATCTTCACGCCGTTCAGGTCGACGCCCGAACCATCCGACTTCACGCGGATCTTTACATTGTAATCAACAACGCGCTTCACTGGGACAATGATCTTAATGCCGGAGTTTATTTGCATGTTTCGAAGCCTTTCTTACTTTCCTAGGTTCAAAATTCTGAAGAGCCTCATTGACTAGATTCCCTTATCTTGCGTTTGCCATTCAACCCCATTGCTTTCCGCTAAAGCCGCCGAAACGTCCGACAACATCTTTGAGTCCTGTTTGCTCGCCAGCAGCAACCCTTCGCCAACACTTCGGCTTTCGGCTAAGTGCAGCAATACCGCGAAACTCGCCGTTATCCGGTATGTAAATGGAGCACGATGGGTGAATGACAGCTCCACCGCCATTCACCTTCAAAAATCAACGCATTAATTGACGTCGCGCAGGTCAATGCCCCTAGTTTCTTTCCAAGTTGCCACCACGCCCGCCGCTATTAGAACAACGATAACGACATACAGGTTAAAGACCCAAGAGAGTTGTTGGCTAGAAAACCAACTGCTCAAGTATGGTGCTGTGCCGCCAAACAGAGCAAGTGAAAGAGGGAGAGAAATACCCATAATGCGCGACCGGTACCGTGTTGGAACACGTTCAGCGATGATTGCGGGTAGCGTACCACCAATACAACCAGTAACCGAGAGCATGACGCCCTGTGCGACAAATAGCGTCCAAGGCTCACTGGATATGAAGCTAATTAGCGGAAATGTTAGCACTGCTACTGACAGAAAATAGAATATGGTGACGGGCTTCCTGCCGATTCGATCGGAAACGTATCCCCATACAGGAACGGCGATGATATAGGGAATTTGTGCAAACAAACTCGCTGTGAAGGCGCCGCTTGGATCCATGCCACGCTGCGTTATCGCGAACACCGCAGCGTACGCGGTCCAGAGATAATATGGCAGGCCGACGCCGGCTTGGTAGAAGAAAATCCCGACAGCACGTGATATAATTTTGCTTCTCGGCCAATCGGAGGTCTCGACCGGATTAGGGGAACCCTCCCCTTTTGAACCTACGAAATCCGTCAGTACGTCGCTTTCCATCATGCTCTTTCGCAGAAACAACACGAGCACGGAAAGCAGAGCACCGAGGAGAAACGGAATACGCCAGCCCCACGAGTCCATGTCTACGGCATCAATTACCCGGGTCAAGACCACACCAAGCAGCGTAGCGACTATGCTGCCGATGCCGACACTAAAGAACATGCTGCTCGTCCACAGGCCCCGCCGCTCCTTTGGAGCGATTTCCGCAAGATATGCGTAGGAAGCGGTCGCCTCACCCCCATGAGCAAAACCTTGCAACAACCTAGCAGCCAATACGATGAGAGACGCGAATCCGCCGATAGCGGCATACGTTGGGGACACGGCAATCAAAAGACTACCGAAACCCATTAGTACCATGCTTGTCAACAGCACGGATCTGCGCCCCAGGCGATCCGCTAGGGCTCCGAAGACAATACCTCCAAGCGGACGAGAGATGAAGCCGACCGCAAAAATCGCCAAGGTGCTCAACAAAGCTGAGACAGGATCTTGGGTGTCAAACATTGCCTTAGCTATGTAAGGCGCGAAAACCGCATAGATCGTCCAGTCGTACCACTCGAGTGTATTGCCCAGGCCAGTCGCGACTAATGACTTCCGTCGGAGTACATTACCCAGCCCAGGCGAACGACCGACGGTTTGCACTTGTATGCCTGCATCAGATGACCCAACGTCCACGCTCATGAATTCCTCCCCCGCGTTCCGTCAAAACCCATTAAGTGCAGCCCCCTTCGAACAGATCAGAGGGTGTTGCGACTCTTGACGCCGACTTGGTCGGCGAAAGACACGATAGCGCCGGCCTCAATAAATTACAATATTGAATAATTAATTTGCCTCGGAAAGGCAGCTTCGCGTGTCGACTCGGCTCCCCAAATCTACCGTTATGTACTGGTCGCAGGTTTACGTGGATGCTCAATGGCAGACCGTTGAGCGCAACCCAGTCGTCTTGACATCAGCGCGGTTTCTAATTATTCAATTTGTGAATTCACTGCGGGCGAGTATCGTTCGATCGGAGGGCAGCGGCAACTGGCGTGCCATGTTTGGCCGGCGCGGCAGCGTCGACGTAAATGTGGTGACCTTCAATGCCCGTTGGGTCAGCGACCACCATTTTCAAAGGGAGCGAGAGTTAATATGAGCGCACATGTCGTTGTCGTCGGTGGCGGCCCAACCGGGCTTCTTACCACGTTAGGCTTAGCACGTTCCGGTATGCGTGTGACTGTCTTGGAAGCAGAGGCGAGGCCCAACGATAGTCCTCGTGCGCTTGTTTACCATTCATCTGTTCTGCCACATCTCCGAGATCTAGGTGTGCTCGATGATTGCGTGAAGGCTGGCTTCCTTCGGCAGGACCACGCCTGGCGCATCCACGAAACCGGCGAGATGATTCGTTGGGATATCGGGTGTCTTGAAGGCGAGATCGAATTCCCCTACGCCCTTCATCTGGGTCAAGATAAGCTTTCACTTATCATTCTCTCGCATCTGCAGAGGTTGCCGAACGTAGAGATCCACTATTCGACCACTCTGGCTGCATGCGAACAGAACAGTAGTGGTATTCGGGCGACGATTGTAAAGGATGGAGTTAACGAGACCATTGACGCCGACTGGTTGATCGGGGCCGACGGCGCCACCAGTTTTGTTCGGCGAGAGGTTTTGAAGCTTAACTTCTTCGGTATCACGTGGCCAGAACGTTATGTCGCAACTAATACACGCGTAGATCTGGATCGGCGTGGCTATTCGAAGACGACGATGCAGATCGATCATGTCTACGGTTCGGTCATCTGTAAAATCGACACGAGCGACTTCTGGCGCGTGACATTTATGGAAGACCCAGCGCTTCCAGTCGAGGAACTCCCTCAGAGAATTGCAAAGGTGTTGCCGAGTTTGCTTACCGGCGGCGTTCCGTTCGAGGTGGAGGCATTTTCGCCCTACCGAATGCATCAACGCTGCGCTGATCGAATGCGGGTAGGGCGCATTATGCTAGTCGGTGATGCAGCGCACATCACCAATCCCACAGGGGGGCTAGGGCTGACAGGGGGTATGTTTGACACATTCGCGCTCGTCGAGGCCCTGACCCAAGTTGTTCACGATAACCGTAGCGAAGACATATTGGAAACCTACGATAGAGACCGTCGTTTCAAGTTTCTTGAAATTGTCTCGCCGCGCGCATCTTCAAACCTACGTAACATGTATCATATGCTACCTGGCCAGCAGAAAGAGCAGTGGATCGAGGAGGCGCGTGCGATCGCTGCGGACAGAGACAAGATGCGCGTCGTGATGAAGTTCCACGAACAGATGCGGACAGTATATTGAGCAATCTAACACCATTGGCCCTCGCAGACTTCGGGGGGAGATTTCTCACAACGTCCCGCAACCTGCACGCGGGCGAGACTTATCCCGGTCCAACTGCCTATGTCGAATGGTTCGTGCCCGTCGAACCAAAAAGCGTATCGATTACATTCGTACATGGCGGTGGTGGACAAAGTTCGGAGTTTCTGCGCACTCCGGATGGGCGGCCCGGCTGGGCGCACGCCTTTCTGCGCGCGGGATATCCCGTATACTTGCTTGACCGGCCAGGACATGGGCGAAGCCGCTGGGATAGGCGCGTACTTGGCAGTGCGACGGAACCACCTAGTTATGAGCAACTCGGTCCACGTTTTTTTGAAGCAGCGAAAAGCCAACTTTGGCCGGGGGCTGAAAAACACACGCAATGGCCCGGCGGTGAGACCCCTGTTGATCGCTTCATGGCGAGTCAAGGGCCAATGGCAACAAGTCTCGCCGCAAGCCAAGAACACGTGGAAGCTATCGCGCAGGGCCTATTCAGCATGGTTGGGGACACAGTTTTGCTCAGCCACTCCGCTGGTGCGCCGTGCGGATGGGCATTGGCGGCAATTGGTGGCCCATCAGTGAAGGCTATCGTTGCGGTGGAGCCACTAGGCTGTCCTGGCTTCAAACACCCCCTAGGCCAATTTTCGCACGGCCTCAACGCGGCACCCCTTTCCGGGGAGCATGATCCATTCATGCGGCCGATCGCGGTTGTAACAGGTGAAGCAAGTTGGATGCGTGAAGCAAATGCACAAGCAGCAGACTACATCCGGGGCCGGGGAAACCATGTCGACCACATTCGTCTTGAAGAGAAAGGCATCTTCGGGAATGGTCACATGTTAATGTCTGAGTATAACTCCGACGATATAGCTCGGGAGATCATAGATTGGCTCGCCGGTCATGTGAGCTGAGCCCCAACTTGTCTTCTTTGCGCAGTTAATACTGCGCCCCGAGGTGGACTGACCATCTGGTCATTCTTTCGGTGATAGCACTCGAACCTTTCGGATTGTAGGAATCTATTGGAGGATTGTAAATGGAAAATCTTATCGCACAGGTTGAGTCCTTTATGGATACGTTCAACACACGCGATTTCTCGAAGACGCTCGATTTCTTCACCGACGCTAGTGTATACGTGGACCCTTTCGGTGTTCAGCACAGTGGACGCGCAGCAATTGGACAAGCGCTTGCGCCGAGTGATCAATTTTTGAACGCCTCCACAAAAT
This sequence comes from Rhizobium sp. No.120, assembly GCF_054558365.1. Lineage (NCBI taxonomy): Bacteria > Pseudomonadati > Pseudomonadota > Alphaproteobacteria > Hyphomicrobiales > Rhizobiaceae > Rhizobium > Rhizobium sp. No.120. Next base: position 22,067 of record NZ_BAAJNQ010000025.1, on the reverse strand, counting down.
ACGACATCACATCCACGTCCATTGACGAGCATACTTCGACTGCGACCGTTACATGGACCCTAGTAATAACATCCGATGGAAACACCTCTGCCATCGACGGTCTCGATATTCTTCGCTTCCGCGAGGGAAAAATTGCAGTTAAAAATGCGTTTTGCAAAGCGCGCGAGATCTCAACCCGCACGATCTGAACACCGGCGGTTTGTAAGCATTAACTTCTTCGCCATCTTAAATTGTCAGCGCACCATCATTAGCGTTGTACAGCATACCCGACACCGATTGGAGCGTCTCTCATGCGAGATCCACGTTATGACATCCTGTTCGAGCCCGTTCAAATTGGTCCCGTCAGAACCAAGAACCGATTCTACGTTGTACCTCATGCTCTAAGTATGGGTATGTCCTCCATCGACGGAATGATCGCGTATCGAAAAGCTCGGGCCGAAGGAGGATGGGGCGTCGTATGCTTGGAGGAAACGATGATTCATCAAACCTCTGACCATGCACCGCTCCCGGACCCCTGTTTTTACAGCGACAGTCATGTCCCCCAACTAGCACGCGTTGCCGCAGCCATAAAAGAACATGGTGCGTTGGCCGGCGTGGAACTCGCACATGCAGGTGCGTCGGGACCGGCCGCCTCCCATCGCGAGCATCCATTATCTCCTACCGCCAAATTCCCCCACTACTATTACAACCCGATCACAGCCCGTACAATCGACAAGCAGGATATTGCCAACTTCAGACGCTGGTATCGAGATGCGGCAGTGCGCGCTAAATCGGCCGGATTTGACATTGTGTATGTCTACTGCGCTCACAATTTGTCCCTCCTGCAGGACTTCCTTGATGTAAAAACAAACAAGAGAACCGACGAATACGGTGGGGTCTTCGAAAATCGCGTTCGACTGCTTCGCGAAACTCTTTCTGACGTGAAGGATGCGGTTGGCGACACTTGCGCGGTTGCGGTCCGATTTGCGGTAGAAGACAGGCGACGGGCATCAAATATTACCGCACTTGAAGACGGGCGGCGCGTTGTTGAAGCACTATCGGACGTTCCTGACCTGTGGGATGTCAATGTTAGTGATTGGCCGTGGGATAGCGGAAGCAGTCGCTTCTTTGAAGAAGGGCAGCAAGAGCCGTTTATCGATTTTGTTAAGAGCGTAACGAACAAACCTGTTGTAGGTGTTGGGCGATTTACGTCTCCTGACGCTATGGTCAGCCAGATTAAGCGGGGCGTTCTGGATTTAATCGGGGCCGCCCGACCTTCAATAGCCGACCCCTTCTTGCCAAACAAGATAGACGAAGGACGCCATGATGATATCCGTGAGTGCATAGGATGTAATGCTTGCACAGCAGAGGTTATGACATACGTCCGTATTCGCTGTACTCAGAACCCGTCAGCAGGAGAAGAGCATACTTTAGGCTGGCATCCAGAAAATGTGCCTCCTGCCGATGACCCATCCAAGACGATTCTTGTTGTGGGTGGTGGTCCCGCGGGTCTCGAAGCGGCCCACACACTTGCGAAACGCGGTTACCAGGTTTCTATCGCAGATGGGGGATCGGAGTGGGGGGGCCGTCTGGTGCGAGAGCGTAAAATGCCTCGCTTGAGTGCCTGGGGGCGCGTGGTGGATTACCGTGTTGGGCAATTGCAGACGATGCCCAATGCAAACATGTATCTCAACAGTGCCCTGACTGCTAACGACGTGATCGGCTTCGAAGCTGATCATGTGATCGTGGCGACCGGAGCAAAATGGCGCAAGGACGGGATCGGTCGCAATCACGATGAACCGATACCCGGCGCCGATCTCCCCCACGTGTACAGCCCGGAAGAAATCTTGGATGGCAACTTACCAAGCGGTGAGGTTGTCGTTTATGATGAAGACTACTTCTACATGGCAACGGTAGTGGCTGAGCGCCTTGCCCGGGCGGGCTGTAAAGTAACTTACATCACGACTGCGAGCGATCCGGCACCGTGGACGATCAACACGCTGGAACTTGTCCACGTAATCAACTCAATGAACGAGATGGGTATTGAAATCGTTGTCGGAACCTCCGTAACTAGTATCTCGTCGGGCAACATTACGACGAGTCGTATTCTTACTGGTGTGGAATCCAGTAGAAAAGTGGACGCCGTCGTTCTGGTAACCGGCCAAGTATCCGATGATATTCTTTATCATGAGTTAGTTGCAAAGAAAGAAGCAGGAGAGATTGCGTCGGTCGAACGCATAGGGGACTGTCTTGGGCCGGGCCAAATCGCTCAGGCCACTAAAGATGGACGAAAGGCCGGCATTGAATTTTGCGGTACCGGTCGTTAGGTCTCTTTTAAATCATCTCTCTCGGTCTCGTAGGAATCCCGCACACATTTATTTGGTGCCTTCTATCATGGATCACGGCCGGATCTGGCTCGCAGCGTTCCGGTCGTAGGTTTGGCAAGCGAAGCAATTGCCTCTCCTCAGCGAGCTGACGAACTAGAGCACGGCGATGGGTCGATGGATGATTTTGACATCACTTGCTTCAGACGTTCTGGACAGCGTCCGCTTTGACGGTGGTGATGATGGCCAGAGCGCTGGGCGAAGATTCGCGGCTACGTGTTTTTAAAGCTGAAGATGACGGGGCATCGGCCCGTCAGGCGGCGGCCTGGCGGCGGCCCGGTTCGGAGTCGCACTTTCGAGCGGATCCTCTGGATGCTCGAGCGAAGATCGGAGAACAGACGGCGCGGCTCAAAGCCGTCGTCGCGGGTCCAGCCTCGACGTATATGTGCAGCTTCATGATCGGGAAGGTGGAGGAGTTGCCGATGTGGTGACCGCGGGCAAATTTGTGGCGCCGGAGGCTGCGATTATGTAGCCGGTGCCGCGCCGCTTGAGCATCAATTTATAATATAATTCCAAGCTACCATCGGCTTCGGGTGTGGTTTGCGTGGCGAGAGCGCCTGGCCGCCGGTAATCGCATGAGGCTTCACTCCGGTGACACGGTCAGCCGTCCGCTTCCCTAAGCAAAACCCGTTGCGTTTGCCTACGATGGCCAGGAGATCAGGACCTTCTCGGTGCCTTTATCGCTGCAGCGAGCCCTTTGGGAGCTTTCACCGGCCGCCAGGAATCCAACGCCCGCTGCAGGCAGCTGCGCATATAGTCGTTGATGGGTGCGGACCGCCGCTTAACAGTGTCCACATGAACCATCATGTGCTCACCCGTAGCAAGAACAATGTCTCGGGCGGCATCTACGACGTACTGGTAGATATGGAGCCTCGTTTCGTCGTAACCGATCGTCTCGGTGAACACGCGTAACGGCGTGCCTAGCCGGCACTCTCGGAGATTTCGCTGATGCCCTTCTACTGAAAAAAAACTGAACCCCTGGAGGCGATACTCTTCCGTGAAGCCAATCGCCCGCAGATAGTTTTCACCTGCATCAGCTAACAACTTATAATATTGCCACTCCGTCATGTGGCCGTTGTAATCAATCCATTGATCATCCACCGTTGCCTCAAGTGTCAAGAGTGCATTCTCTTGAGGGCGATCATCTACAGCCTCGAATTCAAACATTGCTGCCGGCATCTCAGTCGAGCCCCATTAGGTCGTCGCCCGTTTCAATAAAGGCGCCAATCTCAACATTGATCTTGGCCACCACACCTTCGTTTTCGGCGAGGATCGACTGTTCCATTTTCATGGATTCCATGATCGCAACTACATCGCCCCGGGAGATTCTGTCCCCCGTCTTCACGCAAAGCTCCATTACCATCCCCGAGAGCGGAGCCTTTACGCCGATGCGGTAGATGGGAGCCTCATCAACATGTTGCGGCTGCTCGAGCATCGACATTTCTGTGGTCTCTTCTTGCGGTGCAACGGCTTTGTGTAACGCCAGTGCCTCTTGGGCAAGCTGGGGCATCTCGACGTCGATCCACCGTGTGTAGATGGCAAATTCCTGACGATACTCAGCGACAAACTCGCCGCGCTTTACGATAGCGCGATGGAGCGGTGTCACTGTGCTCACGCCTTCGATCACCAATTCGTCAAGCGCGCGTGCAGCGCGTTCGATTGCCTGTTCCCGATCGCGGCCGGTTACGATCAGTTTTCCGACAAGAGAGTCATAGTATGGAGGAATGGTGTCACCCTCGGCATAACCGAAATCCACTCTCACGCCCGGTCCGCCAGGAAGCCGCATTCGCTTGATCTTGCCGGGCACGGGTCGGAAATCGGCCCATGGGTCCTCAGCGTTGATCCGGAACTCAATCGAATGTCCCCGAACCGGCGCGTCGGTGAATGGCAATGGGCTGCCCTCGGCGATGCTGAACATCTCCCGTATGATATCAATGCCTGTCACCTCTTCAGTCACAGGATGCTCGACCTGAATACGGGTATTCACCTCGAGAAAATAGATGTTCCCCGCATTCGTTACCAGGAACTCGCAGGTCGCAGCCCCGCAGTAGCCAACCTCCTTAAGGATGCCGATCGACACTTTCCTTAAAACGTCAATCTGGTCGTTGCTCAAGAATGGTGCCGGTGCCTCTTCCACGAGCTTCTGCTGTCGGCGCTGCAGAGTGCAATCACGTGTCGAAATGACCGCAACGATACCGTGCTGATCGGCGAGGCACTGGGTTTCGACATGACGTGCATGCTCGGCATACACCTCGACGAAGCACTCCGGCCTTCCGAACGCGAGGCCTGCTTCGCGCTCCGCAGCCGCCATGAGCGGTACGATTTCTTCCATTGTCCGGACGATCCGCATGCCGCGTCCGCCACCACCATTCTGTGCTTTTATGATAACCGGCAGGCCATGAGTTTCGGCAAATGCCCGAACCTGTTCCTGGGTAACTGCTCCCTCGTCCAGAGATGGAAGAAGCGGCGCTCCGACCTTCCGCGCGATGGCACGAGCCTTCACCTTGTCGCCAAGCCGGGCGATAGCCTCTGGCGGAGGACCGATCCACACGAGCCCGGCCGCCTGTACGGCCGCGGCGAAGGTCTCGTTCTCGGACAACAAGCCATATCCAGGATGGACCGCGTCGGCGCCGCTACGTTTGGCAATGTCGAGGATGGCCGATTGATTGAGATACGTCTCCAGGGGCGAGTGGCCTTTGAGCGTGAATGCTTCATCCGCTGCTCGAACATGCAGGGCGTCCCGGTCCGCCTCGGAGGCGATGGCCACTGACACGTAGCCTGCATCGCGGCATGCCCTGACGATACGCAAGGCAATCTCGCCACGGTTCGCAATAAGGATCTTCTTCATTTTCATTCCTCAAGCTCTTAGTGATCGACAAGAACCATCGACGCGGGATTCCAAGTCAGCCACACCTCCGCGCCGGAGGCAGGAATTTGCGACTTTGAGCATTCCACCAAATACGTTGCACCGGAGTTGTCAGAAACGGTAACGATGCAGCGGCTTCCAAGAAAGAGTTCTTTCTCGATACGAACGGGGATAGCAGGGGCTTGCATCTCATCGACTGTGTCTGAGCCGAGCAGGATCAGATCTTCAGGGCGCAGAACGATCGACAGCGACGAGTGCTGTTTGAGGATCGCGCGCGGAAGAGGCAATGAGAAGGTAGCGCGGCCTGTCCGTATAAGGGTCCGTCCATCGCCACCCTGTTCCAAGCTCGACACGTCAATCAGGTTCGCCTCCCCCAAAAAGCGGGCAACGAAACGAGACTTCGGTCGGAAATAGAGTTCGGATGGGGTGTCGTATTGCAGGATTTCCCCACCATCCATGATCGCGACCTTGTCCGATAGGATGAACGCCTCTTCCTGATCGTGCGTTACATAGACCGCGGTAATGCCGGTGCGCTGTTGGATTTCCCGCAGATCGGCGCCCAGTTGCTGCCGGAGCCTACGGTCGAGCGCACCCATGGGCTCATCGAGCAGGAGCAGCGCGGGGCGATAGACCAGCGCGCGTCCGATCGCGACACGCTGTTGTTGACCACCGCTGAGTTCGCCCACCGCCCGATCGCCCGCATTGGGGAGCTCGATAAGCTCAAGAATTTCGTGTACACGACGCCGCCGATCGGTTTGCGGCCATTTGTGCAGCTTCAAGGGATATTCGATGTTCTGCGCGACGGTCATATGCGGAAATAGCGCGTAGTTTTGGAAGACGAACCCGATGTTACGCGCCTGAACCGGAAGACGGGTGACATCTTTCGCGCCGATCATGATTACGCCTGAGCTCGGGGTGAGAAGTCCGGCGATCGTTCGTAGAAGTGTCGTCTTTCCAGAGCCCGAAGGACCGAGCAAGGTGCAGAACGAGCCAGGCTCGATACTAAGAGCTGTTTTTTTTAGCCCGAAGTAGCCGTTGGCGAACCGAATTTCGACGTCTCTCACCTCGATACCGTTCGCCCGCTCCGCTTCGTTTCTTTCCGAGCGGGATTTCGTCGTGGTGGCGTCTTGGCTGATCATATTGCTACCCTCCTCCGCTAGCCCGGGACGGCGACCGACATCGCTCATCGGACTGCTATTTGCCCATCATAGCGGGCTACCTCATTTTTTATCAAGACGCTTGTTATAAAAAAAGCCTGTTGCGGCTTGCGCGACGGATTCTTTTTGTTACAATTGTCTTAGCAAAGGCAAACCAGAGGAAGGGGAATGCAAATGAGGAAATTGACCAGCAAGGCCACGTTTATCGTCGCAGGCGCAGCGCTCACGCTGTCGTCGGTGGCTTCGTACGCCGCCGACATTCTGCCGGCCGACGTGAAAGCAAAAATATCGGGAGAGCTCGTCTGGCACGATGGTTCCGGTGGTGCCACGACGCGGGCCCGTGAGGAAACGGTAATCAAGGACTTCGCGGCCGAGACCGGGGTCGAAGTCAAAGGCGACTTCAACTCCGACATGACTAAGTACTTCGCGGCGATGGACAGCGGCGCCTCGATTCCTTGGAGCATGATCGAGTTCCCGACAAAGGGCGACTTTATCAAGGCCCGTGACGCCGGCTACGTTCAGAAGCTCGATCCCAGCATCGTCGATCTGAGCAAACTCGGCCCTACGGCGCACGACGAATATGGCGTGGATGTTTTGCGCTATGGCATCGTCTTCACGTATAACACCAGCAAATTCGCGACCGATAACGCGCCGGCCAGCGTCGTCGATCTTTTTGACGTAAAACGTTTCCCCGGCAAGCGCTGCCTGTTTAAGTATCCCCAGTTCGGCGGCGTGCTGGAGGCCGCGCTTCTTGCCGACGGCGCGACGCGCGACAATCTCTACCCCCTGGACTTAGACAAGGCCTTCGCGAAGCTTGACACCATCAAGTCTGACATCCTCTGGTGGTCCAACGGCGATGACGCGATCCGCCTTCTTTCAAGCGGCGAGTGCTCAATGGGCATCGCCTGGAGCGGCCGCGTCTACAGCGCAGTGAAGAACGACAACGCGCCGCTCGCCGCGAAATGGGAGAATTCGCTCTACTCCCAGGCCGTATATGCCATTCCTAAAGGCGCACCGAATGCCGACGCCGGCCAAGCGATGATTGCCCATTTCATCGCCGACCAGGAAGGGCAGAAGGCGCTTGTCAAGCAGATCACTTATGCAACGGATATTGTCGGCCTCGACAGCACTGCGTACGGTGACGATCTTGGACCGTGGATCGTAGCAGGCGATAATGCTAAGAAAGCGATCGAGGAAAACGCCGACTACTACGCGAAAAATATCACGGAAGTAGTCGATCGTTTCAATCGTTGGGTCGCCCTCAACTAAAGAAAGAATGACATGCCTCGCCTGGTGGATCACAACGAACGACGAAAGCAGATTTGCGACGTTCTATTGGATGTCGTCTCGGAGGCCGGCATAGCGGCGGCCACCATCCGGGAGGTTGCGGATCGTTCGGGATGGTCCACCGGCGTCATCGGCCACTACTTCAAAAATCGTCAGGATCTTCTCCTTGGCGGATTGCGCCGAGCCGCCGAAATCCTTGGCGAACATAATACGCGCGTTATAAATACGCTGGAGGGCATCGCTGCCCTCGAGCAAATCCTCGAAGGCAGCATTCCCCTGGACAAGCGTCGGCTTGCGCTGTGCCGAATCTTCTTCTTTTTCTATGCCGAAGGCATGACTGAAGCTGATTTGAGGCAGGAGCTTGAGAGCTATCTCGTGGGATGGAGAAAGTCCGCGACACGGGCCATTCGTCAGGCGCAAGCGCACGGTGATCTGCCCCCGGACCTGGAGCCGAAAAGAGTGGCGGCCGACCTTGTCGGTCTCGCGGACGGGTTGAGCATTCACTCGCTTCTTGATCCGCGGGTGATGAGTCAACTTCGGGAACAGTCGCCTATCAGATACTGGATACGTCGACTGGGAACCGAAGTGTCGTCGAGCGACAAAGGCGAGCCAGCGCCGCCTACCCGGTATGCCTCCGCATAGCGGGCAACAGTACACATAAACGGGAACGCACATGTCGAATGTTATTTCCTCTACCCTCGGGTGGACAGTATCTTCTATTCTCGGCGATACGGGTCCTCAGGTTTTGCACCAGCCGGAAAAGCTCGCTCTCGTCTGGGAGCACGGTGCGCTTACCTACGGGCAATTACGGTCCAGAGCGCTGAAGCTGGCCGGCGCGTTTCGAGCGGCTGGGCTTCAGACTGGCGACCGCGTTGCCTCGATGCTCTATAACCGGGGCGAAATCTTCGAGCTCTATTTCGCCTGCGCTTTCGCCGGTCTTGTGTTCGTACCCGTGAGTTTCCGGCTAACCGCCAGCGAAGTGGCCTCAATTCTCGATGACAGCGGCGCTAAGCTCTTCTTCGTGGAAACAGAGACCTCGCCCGTAGCCGAGGACGCGTCGAGGGCTATAGCAAACGGCCCAAAACTAGTCGTGCTTGAGGCCAATGCAGGCGGATCTGCGTATGAGGCCTTCGCCGATGCTTGTCCGTCCCTGGCCTCTGCGATCCCACATGACGTACAAATGATCTTGTACACCTCTGGGACGACGGGAAAGCCGAAGGGCGTCGTGATGCGTTCGCTCGCAGTCATATGGTGTGCCATGCAGCAGGCCAGCATCTTCAAGCAGATGAACCAAGAGACGGTCATGCTTCTCAATGCGCCGATGTACAACACGGCTGCGTTGAATGAGAGCTCCATCCCGACGTTCCTCGTCGGCGGAACCGTCGCCATAATGCCGAGCCGCGGATGGAGCGCGGAGCGACTAGGCGAGTTTATCCAGAAGTGGAACGTGTCGCACGCCCTTATCTTCCCGTCCATGTTCCGCAATATGATCGAAGCAGACGATCGCGAGCCCTTGCCCCTCCAGTCCATGAAATGGTGGTACACGGGTGGTGAAAATTGCCCCCCCGCGCTCATCGCTGAAGCGCGTCGACGCTGGCCCCACATCCATCTGGCGATCGCCTACGGCTCCACGGAATGCGGTCTCCCAACGCTAATTGATGGCGACGATATCGATCTTCACCCTGGATCGGTCGGTCGGTGCGTTCCCGGCCAGTCAATCCGGCTCCTCGACGCCGACGGAAACTTGGTTCCTCCCGGAGGCGTAGGGGACGTGTGGACAGCTGGACCGGCGGTCATGAACAACTATTGGAACGCTCCCCAGCTCGATACGGAAACGGTGCGTGACGGCTGGCTCAGGATCGGCGACCTCGCGACCATCGACGACGAGGGCTGGATCCGCATCGTCGGACGTAGCAAGGACCTCATTATTTCGAAGGGACAGAACATCTACCCTGCGGAGATCGAGAACGTCATACGCCAGCATCCCGCGGTCATCGACGTCGCTGTGGTCGGCCTTCCCGACGAGGAGTTCACAGAGGTGGTTTGCGCCGCGATCGTGCCACGGAAGGAAGGGACCATCTCCAAGGAAGAGATCATGGCGTTTCTTCTTACGAAGCTCGCATCCTACAAGAAGCCGCGACACATCGTCTTCGTCGACAGCTTCCCTATCCGAAATGCAACAAAGGTCGACAAGAAGGAACTGGCGAGCATCTGCGCCAAGATCCTAGCAATCTGAGGAGGAATGGGATGACCCAGAACATTAGTCCTGAATGGCAGGCTTTGCTGGAAGAACTGGATCGTCGTCGCGAAATCGCGCTCGCATCGAGCGGACCAGACCGGATTGCACGCGAGCATCGCTACGGTCGCTCCACGGCACGCGAACGGATTGCCAAAATCGCGGATCCCGACAGCTTTCTGGAGATCGGGACTTTCGTGACCACACCTACCGAGGATGGCTCTCTCCTCGCACCTACGTTCGTTTGCGGCCTCTGCGAAATCGACGGTCGCCCGGTGGCAATCGGCGCGGAAGATTTCAGTGTTGAAGGCGGCGGCGCGGGCGTGCACCTTGTGCGCTACAAGGGCGGTTGGGGCGGGTTCATCGAAGAATTTGCGATCGGTTACAAAATCCCGTTCGTCATGCTGATCAACGGGGTCGGTGGCTCCATCCTTCTGCAGGATCAGATCGGCTATCCGGAACTGCAGTCCGCCAACCCCACCTATCCTATGTTCGAGTTGCTGCAACAAGTCCCCGTTCTGGCTGCCGTGCTAGGCCCTACCGCCGGCAGCTCTGCGGCCCGAGCGCACATATCGCACTTCTCCGTCATGACCTCGGACAACGGGTGTCTATTCGCCGGAGGCCCTCCCGTGGTTAAGCAGGCCCTTGGTTTGGAGATCGACAAGTTCGCCCTTGGTGGCGTCGCGATCCATACCCGTTCATCTGGTCTGATTGACAACGCTGCCGAAAACGAGGATGTGGCGCTTGCTCAAGTCCGTCAGGTCCTCTCATACCTGCCAGACAATGTCAGCCGCCGGCCGGCAGTCATTGAGACTTGGGCCGAAAATGATCAGAACGAGCTCTTTTCGATCGTGTCTCCGAGTTTGAGACGCGCCTACGACGTTCACAAGCTGATACGGTGCATCGCAGACCAGGACACGTTCTTCGAAATCGCGCCGGACTACGGTCGTTCGCTTCGCACTGGCCTGGCCCGGATCGAAGGTCACACGATTGGGATCCTGGCTTCGGACGCGCGGTTCGTCGCCGGATCTCTGGATGTGCAGTCTTCTCTGAAGCAGGCCAAGTTCGTCGAGCTCTGTGACCGATTTCATATTCCGATCGCATATCTCGTCGATGTTCCGGGCTTCCTCGTAGGGCCGAAGGCGGAGGAAGCAGGTGTCCTGACGTTTGGCGCAATGGCGCTTCGGGCAATCCAGCAAGCGAAGGTGCCCGTGATAACGGTACAGGTCCGTCGGTCCTTTGGCCTCGGCGGCGTGGCGACAGGAAGCCGCAATCCTTTGAGCTTGCGGCTCGTGTGGCCAAGCGCGGCTTGGGGCGACATGCCGATAGAAGGCGGCGTCGAAGCGGCGTTCCGAGCAGAACTGGAAGCTGCACCGCCTGAGGAACGAGCGGCTTTAAAGGCGCAGCTGACGAAACGGTTCGAAGAACAGACATCGATCTGGAAGGCTGTCGAAAACTTCGGCGCGGAAGAAATGATCGATCCCCGAGACACGCGCAAATATCTCGCGCGACTCCTCAGGCTCGCATATCGCATGCCGCAGGAAGGTCGAAGTGGATGAGGTACGTTTCAGTTACCTCCCTTGCCGGGCAAAGACGTCATGTCGGCGTCGCCGCAACGAAGTTCGCCTTGCTACTGCCAGCAATCTTCGTCCTCTCCTTATCGTTGGGCTGGCCGCTCTTGACGATCATCATGCGCAGCCTGAACGAAAAGGGCCGATCGAGCTTTTCGGAGCCGCTTTACTTTGGCCACTACGCAGCGATCGTCCAGGACGATTTGTTGCGTCAGGTAGCGCTGCACAGCGTGATGCTCGCATTCGTGTCGATGATCGCAACGGTGCTTTTGGCATTTCCGGCCGCATACGTGATTTCGCGCCTCTCCCGGCGTTTGTCATCGCTGATGATGGTCCTCGTGCTTATGCCGTTCTGGGTATCGATCATCGTGAGATTATTTGCCTTCACCACCATCCTCGGTACGCAAGGCATCATCAATTCCGCTGCTGGAGCGCTCGGGCTTGGCCCGTTTCCCCTGCTGTACAACACGTTCGCGACGATCGTCGGCATGGTCGCCTACCTGCTGCCATATCTAATTCTCATCCTCGTTTCGGCGATGATGTCGATCGATACCTCGCTTCTCACCGCCGCTCGAACAATGGGCGCATCTGAAAGTCGTGTCTTCCTCGACATCTATTTCCCGCAGGTCCGCCCGGCGCTGCTGGGTGGAAGCGTGCTGGTCTTCGTCCTGGGGCTTGGCTTCTTCCTGACACCGGCAATCCTCGGCGGTCCGCACAATCTGACCATCCCGATCTTCATCCAGCAGCAGGTCCAGAACTACCAGTGGGGCAAGGCAGCGGCGATGGGCATCGTCCTGCTGGCGGTCTCGATCGTTGGATATGCCGTGGCACTTAAGGTAGGGGGTAAGGGAATGCTTTCGCCGGTCCAGCAAGGCTCGCGCGGCGCTTCAGCCCGCGCCCCCCTTCGACCAACTCCGGTGACCAGTATTTGCGTCGTGGTGCTCGTCTTCGATCTCATTCTGCTGATCCTACCGCTCCTTGTCGTCATCCCGACGTCGGTCACTCCGACCACGCAGATTCAATTCCCACCGGTTGGCTTCAGTACCAAGTGGTTCATCGAGGCTCTGACGTCATCGATCTGGATCGATGCGTTCCTCAAGAGCATCAGGGTTGGCGTCATGACGGCAGTTTTCGCTTCCCTCTGCGGCCTCGCGCTCGCCAGGGTCGGGACGCGTTCAAAGTCTGCGGCGCTCAAGTCAGCCATTCAGATGGCCGCCATTATGCCTCTGATCGTTCCGGTCATTTTACTCGGTATCGGAATCTATGACGTCCAAGGTCGGCTGGGCATGCTGGGCAGCGACTTCGGACTAGTCGTCGCTCATGCCGTACTTTGCTTGCCACTTGTGTTCCTCGTGCTGGCCAATGCACTTGCTGCCGTCGATATCTCGATCGAGCAAGCGGCCTGGTCGATGGGTGCGAGCAGTACCAGGGCCTTCTGGGATATGGTCGTGCCGCTCGCCATGCCGGCGCTCGTTGGCGCGTTCCTCATCTCCTTCGTGACGTCTTGGGACGAGGCTGTGCTGGCGATGTTCCAGACGGAACTCGATAAAACACTGCCAGTCACGATCTATTCCTTCCTTCGAAGCGGCATCACTCCGGCGGTCTCAGCTGTCGCGACAATCATCATCGCACCGGTCTTGATCGGCACAATCATCGTCGCCGCAAAATCTTTCACTACAAGTCGAAGTGCTACAAAAGTGAGATCCTAGCTCATGGCAACCGAACGTTTTCCAAGCGGCTCCGCGTCAATCGTGGGAGCCTTTGAGTCCCCGCGTCGAAAGGCGCCTGGCGTCCATCCCTACCAAATCCACTCTGAGGTGATCGCCGGGGCGCTTGCCGATGCCGGTCTGACGATTGCTGACGTCGACGGTTTCGCTACGGCAGCCTCGTTTCCCTCCGAAGCGGGCTGGCAGCTGAATGCCGTCGAGATCGCCGAATACGTGGGTATCAACCCCTCTTGGGTGTGCAGCACCGATATCGGAGGAGCCGCAGCTCTGAGCCATGTCGGCAACGCCGTCGCGGCGATCAAGGCCGGTCTCTGCAACACAGTCGTCGTTTCATACGCCTCATCCGGCCGCTCATGGCCTCTGAGCGCAAGCGACTTCAATACCGGGCAGACCGGACCGGGCGAGTTCGAGGTACCGTACGGAGTTTCGACAATTTCCGCTTATGCGTTGGCCGCGACGCGATACATGCACCAGTACGGACTCAAGTCGGAACACCTCGCCGAAATCGCCGTTCAAGCGCGCCGGTACGCACATTTGAATCCGGAGGCGATGTACCGCGATCTTATCACGATCGATGACGTCCTCTCCTCTCCGATGATCTCGTCGCCGCTTCACAAACTCGATTGTTGCGTCGTCAGCGACTCGGGCGGTGCAATCGTCGTCACGTCTAAGGACCGTGCACGCGACACGCGCCGAGGCGGGCCTTCTGTGTTGGGCTTCGGAGAAGCGATCAGCCACGGCCAGATGAACCAGATGTGCGACATGACCACCACTGTCGCTGAACATTCGGGCCGGCGGGCGTTCCAGACCGCTGGATTAACACCCGAAGAAATCCATGTTGCGCAGATCTACGATTCTTTCACGATCACGGTCGCTCTCACGCTCGAGGCCCTCGGCTTTGTTCCCAAGGGTGAAGTGGGCAACTTTATCTCCGAAGGTGGGATCGCGCCTGGCGGACGGCTCCCAATCAATACGGATGGTGGGGGCCTTTCATCGAACCACGCGGGAAGACGCGGCATGTTTGCGACAATCGAGGCAGTACGCCAGCTCCGAGGCGAAAGCCCCGGCCTTCAACTTGCTTCCCCAGATCTGTGCCTCATCAACGGTACCGGCGGCTGGCTTTCAGCCACGGCCACTCTCATTCTTGGAGGCAAACAATGATTGAAATGACCTCTGTCCATCCTGTCCACAATGCTCTCTCAAAGCATTGGTTCGAGGCGGCTAGCAGGGATGTCCTGCTCATTCAAAGGGATCCGCTTACCGGCGCGGCACAGATGTACCCTCGCGCCCGCGTGGCGGGCTTTCCAGAGCGAGAGCCGGAGTGGGCCGAAGCCACGGGCCGCGGCACTCTCTATTCCTTCACCGTCGTCGAGCGATCAATCCACAAGGAATTTGCGGCGATAACGCCGTTCGTTATCGCGATTGTCGATCTGGAAGAGGGTGCCCGTATCACAAGCTGGGTCGTCGATACACCGATCGAAAGAATCCAGTGCGATATGGCCCTCAAGGTCGTGTTCCGTGAAATTCATCCCGGCGTAAAAATGCCCTGCTTCGTGGAGGGCTGACGAATGGAAACCGTGTTCAACGACATCCAAGAAGGCGCGGAATACGAGTCCGCCGGCCGGACCATAACGGAAGCTGACATCGTGAATTTCGCCGGCTTGAGCGGGGACTTCAACCCGCTCCACATGGATGAAGAATGGGTTCGCGAAAATACCAAATACCCTTCCCGCATCGCGCACGGACTACTCGTTCATTCGATCGGCGAGGGCCTGAACTGCACAGAGCTTTCGGCGTGGAAAATTCTCGGCTTCCTGGAAACACAACGGCGGATGCTTCTTCCGGTGCTACCGGGCGACCGGATTTGCCAGCGTTACGTCGTGAAATCGAAACGCCCAAGCTCGAAGGACCCGTCGCGCGGTGTGGTCGAAGTGGAGGTCGCGATCCGCAACCAACGGGGCGAGATCGTGCAGGACGGATACAACAGATATCTTATCGGAGGTGGAGGCTGATGCGTGGCTTAAAGGACAAAGTCGTGGTCGTAACGGGCGGCGCGCAAGGGATCGGTAAAGCGACCGCTATCCGCCTGGCCGAGGAAGGTGCGATCTTGGTGATTGCGGACCGTAACCTTGATGGCGCAGCAGCGACGACCAGGGAAATCGACGCATCCGGCGCCCGTGCGTTGGCCGTCTCGCTCGATGTTTCGGATCGCGAAAGCTGGGCCCAAGCCGCGATCAAGATCAAGGAAACCTTTGACGGAGCAGACGGCCTTGTGAACAACGCCGGCCTGACACGTGACAAGTCCTTGCTAAAGATGGGCGAGGACGATTGGGATGTGGTCCTGAACGTCAACCTGAAAGGGGCGTGGCTCGGGTGCCAGGCCATCGTGCCCTTGATGGTTGGTCGCGGTGGCTCGATTGTAAACCTGTCGTCCGAAGCTCGGTGGGGCGCGTTTGGCCAGTCGAACTATTCGTCGGCGAAGTCGGGTCTGGTCGGCCTGACGCGGACCGTTGCAATCGAGCAAGCACGTAACGGTATTCGGGTAAATGCTGTCGCTCCGGGAACAACTACAACCCCGATGGTTGAAGCTGTTCCGGAGCAAATCCGCCAAGGATGGCTTGAGAGCATCCCCCTGCGGCGCGAGGCCAGTCCGGCGGAAATCGCCTCGGCGATTGTTTTCCTTCTCTCCGACGACGCTAGCTACGTGACAGGCCAGGTACTGGGCGTGAACGGCGGCTCTGCTCTTTGAATTGAAATGCATCCCAATGCGACCATCAACCTCAACGGTCTGATGGTCGCATTGGGAATTTGGATCGGGTTGTTTCACGTCGCCGCAGATGGACGCTTTCGCGGTTATATTGGTGTAGCGCACGAGAGGGCGGGCTTAGAATAGTTTCTATCGCACCAGATATATCCGAGGAATTCTTGCTGCACATGAACTCATGCACAGCACGGTGATGCTCCATGGCCTGGTTCGGCAAACCTGAATAGGCGGGGCCGGACAGATGCTCCTCGATATCGACGTCAACGTACCACATTTCATGACCCGCCGCCTTCACGATCGCTTGTATCGCCTCGTGCCATGTGTGGGCGATTGGACCGGTAGAGTGTAGGATCTGCCGGTATGCCCTGCCTCTAGGGACCGTCGCCGCCGTGTCTGCTATGTCGCGGGTATCGACAAACGCAGTTGGCCAACCCTTAGTAGGCACCCCAACCTCGCCCTCGTCGCGTAACTTCGGAAGGAAGTACTCGGGGGCGGAGAAGTTCTGTATAAACCAATGGGGCGCAAAATCGTCCACTCGAATCTCGAGGTTTCGATCAGCCGCTCGACGCGCCGTTCGTCGAGATTTTCATTCCGAGTTTCAGCCGCGATGCCTGACAAAAGCACGATGCGCCGGACCGATTTTGCGTCGTCCAGAAAGCTTGCCACCGTGGCTTCAACGTCCACAGCACCATAGGCGTTCGGTTTGACAAGGTAGACGCAGACAACGTTCGCAAGAACTGCTTTCCAGGTTTCAGGAACATTCCAATCGAACGCCCGTCCGCCGGAACCATGGGGTCGCCTAGACGCGCCGATTACGTCTACTGCCGACCTTGCTTGGAGACATTCCGTAACTTTACGACCGGTTTGACCGGTGGCTCCCAGAACTAAAACCTTCGTCATCGAGGTGTCCGTTCAGGTCGTGGTCAATAGGTGTGGCTGGAACATGTAAGTTCCAGCCACAACCGTCTACTAGCTTTTCACCTTCTCGCTGCGTGAATCGTACCAAGCGCCGAGTTGGACCTCGATTGGGTAGCGTTTCATCGCGACCTCCACCTCCCATTTGCCACTTGCCAGCCATTCCTTGGTCACGCCCTCGTTGGACGAGACATATCCAAGACCAAGCGAAGCCTTGACGCGGTGTCCGTACGCTCCCGACATAATCGACCCTACAATGATGCCGTCACGAATAAGCGGCTCGTAGTGAAACAACATCGGGTGTGTGCCCCCGGTCTCATTAGAGACTTTCACCTGCACAAGCCGCCTTTTCAAAGTGCCCTCGGCCTTCTGGCGTACCAAAACGTCTCGGCCGATAAACCCGCCTGGCTTATCCAGCGCAACGGTGAAAGCAACGCCCCCCTGGAACGGCGTATCCTCCTCACCGATATCGTGGCCCCAATGGCGATACCCTTTCTCCATTCGCATCGAATTGAGTGCGAAGAACCCAGCGTTCTTAAGCCCAAAATCTTGTCCGGCTTCCATCAGAACATCATAGACATGTGCCGCCATTTCGCTCGGGATGTAGAGTTCGAAGCCCAATTCGCCGACGAACGTCAACCGGCTGGCACGGACGCGCGCGTAGCCAAGATCGACCTCGCGGCTCGTGCCAAACGGGAAGAACTCGTTCGAGAAATCATCGGAGGAGACACTCGCGAGCAGGTCGCGGGACTTCGGTCCCCACAGCGCGAGCATCGCAAGCCCCGAGGTAACGTCTGTAATGTATACTTGGGTGCCTACAGGCACGCGTCGCTTGAACCAAGCAATATCGCGTCGCTGAGAAACAGCCACCGTGACGACCAGATAGGACTGTTCCGCCAGTCGGGTGATCGTTACGTCGGCCTCGATACCGCCGTTCTCATTCAGCCACTGAGTGTAAACAACCTTCCCAATCGGCACATCACATTCAGCCGCGCTGATCCAGTTCAGGGACTTTAAAGCGTCAGGGCCTTCGACTATATATTTGACAAAGCAGCTATGGTCGAAGAGTGAGACATTCTCGGCTGTGTTGGCGCACTCAGCCGCGACATTGTCGAACCAGCTCGGCTTTGAATACGAATATTCGATGTTGGCAAGCTCGTCCTCTGTGCCATAGAAGCCAGGGCGCTCCCATCCTGCGAGTTCGGTCATGAACGCACCTGATGCCAACAGGCGGTCGTGGAACGGCGAGCGGCGAACGCCTCGCGCGGTTTCGAATTGCTTCCCGGGCCAATGCATGTCGAACAGCGTGCCGATGGTCTCGACGGAGCGGTCGGCAAGATACTTCTTGTTTCGCTGAAACGATTGCGTTCGGCGAACGTCGACATCCAGCAGTTCGACCGGCGGACGACCTTCAGCGATCCATGATGCCATTGCCTTCCCGACACCACCTGATGAAAGGATCCCGATGGAATTGAAGCCGGTCGCGGCGAAAAGGCCGTCGATTTCCGATGTCTCACCAAGATGGTAGCGATTGTCCGGAGTGAAACTTTCGGGACCGTTGAAGAAGAGCTGGATGCCAGTCTCCTGCAGGACAGGAACGCGCTCCATGGCCATCTCAAGGTATGGACTGATGTGCTCCAAGTCCTCGGGGATCGTATCGAAGCAAAAGCTCTCGGATATGCCGTTCTGACCCCACGGTTTCGCTCCGGGTTCAAAGAAGCCAATTAGCAGCTTGCCGGCATCTTCCTTGTAATAAGCCCACTCATCGGCTGTGAACATAACCGGAAGATTGCGCGGCAGCTCTGGGATAGCCTCGGTCACCACATAGAAGTGTTCTGCGGCATGCAAGGGAATGGTCACGCCGATTTGAGCTGCGAGGTCACGGGACCACATCCCACCTGCGATGACCACTTTCTTGGCAGAAATCCGCCCCTGCTCGGTCATTGCGCCGACAGCCTTGCCGCTCTCGGTGAGGATTTGTGTAACCTTAATATTCTCGAGGATCTTGGCGCCGCCCTGGCGAGCTCCCTTTACGTAGGCCATCGTCACGTCGGCAGGATTAACCTGGCCGTCATTGGGGAACCAGAAACCACCCACGAGCCCTTCAGTGCTGATCGGAGACCAACGCTCCTTGATCTGATCAACGGTCATGGCCTCGACGGGCAGGCCGAAATTTCTCCCCATCGACGCACCACGTGCCAATTCCTCATAGCGAGCCTGCGTCTTCGCAAGGCGCAAAGAACCGTTCTGCTTGAAACCGGTCGCCTGCCCAGTCTCTTCCTCGAGCCGCCCAAAGAGCTCTCCGGTATATTGCGCAAGTTCCGTCATACGCTGCGTTGCACGGAGCTGCGTCACAAGACCGGCGGCGTGCCAAGTCGTTCCACTCGTGAGCTGTCGACGCTCACAAAGAACAACGTCCTTGATGCCGAGCTTCGTCAGATGATAGGCAATCGAGCAGCCCGCGATACCGCCGCCGATGATGACGACATCGGCCTGTGATGGAATATCCATTCCTGTGTCCTTTAGATTTGGAGCCTGCCCTGCCCTCGTAGCTCCTGCTGGCGGACATGGTTCTATCCGGCGATCAGAGGCATTGATGGCAGATCTTAATCTCGCCGGCTCGCCCGCATTCGGGATCGGTCCGTCTGAAAAGGATTCATATCATATCAGGGCTGAAACTCTACAGAAATCATGCCGAGTTTATAAAAATCTCTCGGCCCACCTTCCGGCAAGGGACGAAGGTTCATCGCCGGCAATCGCTTTAGAAAGTCGGGGGGGTGTTCACCCAGATCAGTTTACAAGCCTTCGAGCCAACAGAGCGCCAGGAGTGCGCGCGGTGACTTTCGAAATACATGGCATCGCCTGGGTTCAAGGTAGCGAGACCTAGCCCATCCACTTCGATCTCAAAGCTACCCTCTAACACCCGGATGAACTCCTCGCCTTCATGCCGGTAGAAACCCTCACTTCCGGCACCCGGTTCAAGCGTCCACTCCTGACAGTCCATCATCCGCGGACCAGAAGCTAACTCTCTGATCTGAATGCCCTTGCCGAGTGAAGGAAGCTGTCGCCCCTCCCCGCTCCTTATGACGGCTTTCGGTGTTTCCTCTGGGCTGGCAGTGAGCTGCGTCACGGTAACGCCCAATGTTTCGGCTATAGCGCGCAACAGCGGGACACTGGCGCCTCGAGACGTGCGCTCAAGTGTGCTTATCACCGACGAGGACACGGCCAACACCTTCGCAAGCGCCGTTATCGTCAGACCCTTTTCGCGACGCAGCCGCCGGATCTCATACCCGAGCCTCGGAGGCGGAAGGTTTTCGCTTCCTGTTTCCTGGGAGACCAGATCCGTTCCGTCCAGTGAAGATTTGATCGCTGCAAGATTCAGGCCTTGGACGGATCTCAAGCGAACGATCTGATGTACGCGGGCGAAGTCATCCTCGGAGTACATCCGGTAGCCACTGGCCGTCCGTGTTGGAACGATGAGCCCATGTTGCTCCCAAAGCCGAAGCGTCGCCGGCGGCACACCGGTCGCAGCAGACAACTCTGAAACCTTATACTGTTTGCTCATGGCTTTCCTTGCTCGAAATCTCACAGTTGAGTGCTACGAGACTGCTCCGCAAACTGCAACCACGCGATTTGCCAAAGGCACACAGTCGGCGGCTCGATTGAAGGATTTCAGCACGGATTCACATGTTCGGATAGACCGGGCCTTCGCCGCCCTGCGGCGGCACCCAGTTGATGTTCTGGTTCGGGTCCTTGATGTCGCAGGTCTTGCAATGCACGCAGTTCTGCGCGTTGATCACGAACACGTCCTTGCCGTCCTTCTCCACCCATTCGTAGACACCAGCCGGACAGTAGCGCGTCGAGGGGCCGGCATAGACGTCGAGTTCCGAGGTCTTCTGCAGCTCCGGGTTCTTCACCTGAAGATGGACCGGCTGGTCTTCCTCGTGATTGGTGTTCGACAGGAACACGGAGGAGAGGCGGTCGAAGGTCAGCACGCCATCCGGCTTCGGATAATCGATCTTCTGGTGCTTGGCGGCCGGCTCGAGCGAGGCCGCATCCGTCTTGCCGTGCTTCAGCGTGCCGAAGAAGGAGAAGCCGAGGAGCGTGTTCGTCCACATGTCGAGGCCGCCGAGCGCCACGCCCACGGCCGTGCCGAACTTCGACCACAGCGGCTTGACGTTGCGCACTTTCCTGAGGTCCGAGCCGATGGCGCTGTCGCGCCAGCCCTGCTCGATCTCGATCGGCTCGTCATTAGCGCGGCCGGCGGCAATCGCATCCGCCAGCTTTTCCGCCGCCAGCATGCCCGAAAGCACCGCATTGTGGCTGCCCTTGATGCGCGGCACGTTGACGAAGCCGGCCGAGCAGCCGATCAGCGCACCGCCCGGGAAGGAGAGCTTCGGCACGGACTGGTAGCCACCCTCGGTGATGGCGCGCGCGCCATACGAGAGGCGCTTGCCGCCCTCGAAGGTACCGCGGATCGCCGGATGGGTCTTGAAGCGCTGGAATTCCTCGAAGGGAAAGAGATAGGGGTTCTTGTAGTTGAGATGCACGACGAAGCCGACGGCGACAATGTTGTCTTCGAGGTGATAGAGGAACGAACCGCCACCGGTCTTCATGCCGAGCGGCCAGCCGAAGGAGTGCTGCACGAGGCCGGGCTTGTGGTTCTCGGGCTTGACCTGCCAGAGTTCCTTGAGGCCGATGCCGAATTTTTGCGGCTCGCGGTCCTTCTGGAGGTCGAACTTCGCGATGAGCTGCTTGGCGAGCGAACCGCGCACGCCCTCCGAGATCAGCGTGTACTTGCCGAGCAGCGCCATGCCGCGGGTGTAGTTCGGGCCGGGCTCGCCATTGCGCTCGATGCCCATGTCGCCGGTCGCGACACCGATGACCGCGCCCGCGTCGTCGTAGAGCACCTCGGTCGCGGCAAAGCCGGGATAGATCTCGACGCCGAGTTCCTCCGCCTTACTGGCCAGCCACCGACAGACATTGCCGAGCGAGACGATGTAGTTGCCGTGGTTGTTCATCAGCGGCGGCATGAAGGCGTTGGGCAGGCGCACCGAGCCGGCCGGGCCGAGGAACAGGAAGTGGTCGTCCTTGACCTCGGTCTTGAAGGGATGGCTGTCGTCCTCGCGCCAGTCGGGCAGGAGACGGTCGATGCCTATGGGATCGACGACCGCGCCGGAG
>NZ_BAAJNQ010000024.1:0-40655 GCF_054558365.1 Rhizobium sp. No.120 | reverse complement strand
CGGTTTATGCCGGCGTCACTGCCCCGGCATGGCGCCTCCTCCTCGAAGCGCCCAATAGAAGGTAGCGCGGCCAACCTTTCAGTCAGCTTTCGATGAGAAGTAGGACGGATGGAAATCGAGCATCTGCATTGCTCGAGCGCCTAGATTAGAGGCCTGCAAAGACGGCTTCTTAAGCGCGACCAGCCGCCGCAGCGTTAGCTTTCTCACCGCGCACAATCCCGTCAGCCAACTCATGCCTGAACTTCCTTCGCCCGCACCGGAAATTTTACCCGGTGCGGACGGTTACATACTCCATATGCAATCTCTTTGCGATTCCTATTTTACCGGGCTTACCTTCGAGGCAAGTGCGGCGCCGGACTTCTGGACGCTGTAGTGGACAGCAATCCGCTCGCCGACCTTGAAAGATTCGACCTCGATGTTTTCAGGCAAGTTTATCGTTGTTCCCGAGGAGAGCGTGATCTGGTCCGCTTTCGCATTGATATTGGTGACGGTTCCGGTTTCGTCACGAGCAAGCGCCATTCCCGCAACCAGGGTCGAGGTCGCAAGAACACCGATCGCCAAATATCTCTTCAGCATAATTCACTCCTTTGATTTGCAAGCGTATTTGAAGCCCGGTTGGCCATTGGCCGACATCGCCGGCCGCGCCGACGGGCTTTCCCACTCCCGCGACGCTGCCGATCGCCTTCGCTACTGGTTCTGTCTCGCAGTATGAGCAAGGCGAAGATCCCTCAACGTCTGCAGCAGGCTGCGCTGGATCAGGTCGGTAACCAGGTTCTTCAAATCGTTGTTTTGCGAGGGATCCCCCGCATTTGGCATGAAAGCGTCTGTGACGAAGCGCGTCGGTCCGCTCAGGCGCTGAAGATCGCGATGGTCCAGTGGCGCGGCCTGCCGCTCCTCGAGAAGTTTGAAGGTGTGTCCATCGTAGACCCTGACATCGTAGAGTGCGTAGACGATGTTGCGCGACCCAAGAAGCGTCCGATAGGTCAGCGCGCCGATCCCCTCGACCGTCCGTCCGCTCGGTCCGATGTTCGACCTCGCCTTGGCAATAACGATGTATGCGTCGAGAGACTGCGGCGTTACTGACCTGAGCAGCTGCTTCAGCCGATCCTCGCGCATCAGGTTCAAGGGCGTGAGCGTGGATTTTTTTTCGCCTGGAGCGTAGAAGGCAGCCTGATCGTAGCTGAGAGGCTGGACATTGAGATCTGCGCCGATAGCGGTTGTCGCCTCGGCTTCTATCATGGCGTCCAGCCCCCAGGACTCAATCGGGAACTGCCTGTTCGCTTCGTCGAAGCCATCCATACCGGCGCGCGAGAAACTGAACCGATCGCCGATCGCGGAGATTACGCCGACAGTCTTCACCCTCCCAACTTTTAGGGCACCGCTTTCGAAGTCGGCGCATGCGTTTACGAGGATGAGATTCAAGCCAAGTGCCATGACGCCGGCCAAGCGGGAGAGATTAATCCGCATCGGGTTATCTCACGTTGAGATCGAAAGCGTAGGAAAGCCCGACGCCGATGGTCAGCCGGTCGGCCGAGCCGCGCTGCTTTATGAGGGGACTGCCGGCTGCGCTTCCGAACATGTGCCCGTATTCGATGGACGAGTGGATCTCCCATCTTGAATCGATCTTGTAACTGATCTGCCCGCCAAGTCCGACGGTTTCAGTCGAGCCGTTCACGCGGTAGGTGGGCAGTCCGGAGCGGAGGGATTCGCTTGAGCTGACATCGAAGAACGGCTGTTCGGCTGCACTGCTTCGGATGGAAAAGCGCGGGCCGCCCGAGATTGTCAACCGATCCGTCAAGGGCAAGATGCCGTCTGCGGAGAACTCCCCGGTGACGCCCTTATGTCCGCCCAAGCCCTCCCGGACCTCGACACGCGCGCGGAACCAGTCCGTCGGAAAGAACTGGGCGAAGGCGCCGATTTCCACAGTCGCGCCCACGTCTCTCAGTCCCCTGAGAGCCGTGTCGGAGGAAGACGACCGGCCGGGATCATACTTCATCGCAGGACCTGCCTGAAACCTCCCGAAGTCGAACAGCGTTATGGAAGGACTGTCAAAGGGCGAGCTGAATCCGTCAGGTGATCCCGCTTTGTGGATCGAGAGAATTGGCGACGGGGCGAAAGACCAGGACTTCGCCCCTGGGAAGGTCGGCTGCATTGCCATATCCGCGCCGATCTTGATCGTCCAGCTCCCGGCAAGGGAAGGGATCATCGGAACTTCGTAGGACGGCGCCGGCAGAGTAACCTGATCGGCGGCATCCGCGTACTGGCTTTCAGCCATAAGTATTGCAATGGCAACAAGAAGCACGGACCTCAATGCTTCGAAAGCACCCGCACTCCCGAATATGACATCCTGTCGTCGAACATGTTTCATCCGTAATCGGCTCCGTCGGTGTTGACGAGGACTGATGATCTCGCCCTAAGCCGCCAGATGAGTTTCGAAGATTACACCAACATTGCATCGGCGCGCGCAATTCTCAGATCAAACAGCCGACGGGAAGAAGGCTCACGACCTGGGATTTTCTCATGGCATTTGTCGCCTGTATACGGCAGGCGCATCGACACGATGCCTCGCAATTGGCTGAAAAGACGTGCTTTTTGAGTGCCGTAGCTGGACCCTAATCAAGGTTCGGAGCAAGTTGAAGCCGATTTTCTTCCGAAGTGGCGCCGGAAGCGGCATCGATCGGCGGGAACTGGAGTCGCGCGATCCTTCCACCGTTGTATCGTGTTGCGATGGTCAGCGTTCCATTATGTGCCAGCATGATTTCTCGAACGATCGCCAGGCCCAGCCCCATGCCAGCCACATCGGTGAGCGGCGTCGTCTTGCCGGGCGTCATGGCCGCCTCTGCCGCAGCTGCGGTTCCATCGTCGCAGATGGCCACAAAACCCTGCCGGTCCAATTTTGCCACGACGCTGCTGGCATTGCGCGCGTGCACGAGGGCGTTGCCGACAAGATTTGCGATCGCACTGCGAATGGCCGCTTCCACGCCGATGATTGTAATAGGCCCGTCGATATTCGATACCATTGATAGCTCGATGCCCCGATCCAAGGCCAGCGGGCTATAGTCAGCCAAGACGTCGCGCGTAATCGCCACAAGGTCGAGACGACGACGCTCGAGTCCTGTATTTTCCAGACGCGAAAGATCAAGCATCGCCGAGACGAGCGCGGTCAGGCGTCGCGTGTCCAGGACCAGTGACGATCTGAGGCTGGCGTTCGGTACGTCTTCCATCTTTGCTCTGAGGATCGCGAGCGGCGTGCGAAGCTCGTGCGCGACGTTGTTGAGGAACCGGCGCTGCCGTCCGATGAAGGTCGCGATCTCGTCGAAGGCGCCATTCAGCGACTCGACCAGCACCCGCAGCTCGCGTGGAACCTCCTGCAACGGAATGGAACCTTTCGGAGCCGAGGGGTCGACCGCCAATGCGAGCCTGGTGACATCGGAGATGCTCCGCGCCACGTAGCGGCCGGCGAGCACGACCCCGGCAGCGACAATCAGCGCAAAGGCCGCGCCGACGGTCGCTATGATTTCCATCTCGTCGACAATGAACATTTTGATTGACAGTACTGGGCTCAGATCAGCCCCTGCGACGACGACCGACACGCGCGGCGCGCCCTCTAGGGATACATCTCTCACGCAAACTGGTGGCCCATCTTGTGCCAAGCGGAGTTCGGCTCCCGAAATCGGACCGAAATAGGGGAGTTCAATCGGCAGATTGGGTCGGTTCTTCACGGCGAATTCGAATACCGTCGCTCCGTTCGCGGCGACGAACCAGAGCGTCGGACTATGGGCCTCGACCTCCTTGAAGTCGTTTGTTGCGGCGAATCGTAACTGACGCGAGACAGGCTCTTGGCTTAACGTCTGCCTGATGACCGTCACCGCCGCTTCGCAGATGTGGTCGCCACTGGGATGGATGGCCTTCAGAGTAGCCACTAGCAAAAGAGCCGACGCGAACACCAGCGTCGCGGTCACCGACAGGGAAATCATCAGTGTTCGGGTAATAGACTTCATGATCTTTCGAGCCGCCTCAGAATGTAGCCGATCCCGCGCATGCTGCGAATCTCGACATCCGCCCCATGTTCGCTCAGCTTCCGACGCAGACGGGACATGTGCGCCTCAAGACTGTTCGATTCTATCTCGTCGTTGAATCCATAGATGGCATCAATCAGCGTCTCGCGCGTGACCACCCTGCCCTGCCTTATCAAAAGTGCTTCGAGAAGAAGCGCCTCCCGGCGCCGCAGCAGAACCTGCGCGCTAGCGATCAGGATTTGGTTGGTTCCGATATCGAGCTCGATATTGCCGAGACCGACAGACCGCAGAGCAAGGGAGCGCGGCCGCCTGAGGACCGCGCGAACACGGGCCAGCAATTCCTGCGGCTCGAACGGCTTTGTCAGATAGTCGTCCGCGCCGGCATCGAGACCATCGACGATATCATCGGTTGCATCCCGCGCCGTCAGAATGACGACCGCCGGCCGCTTCTCCTGCTTGTTCAGAAGCGCGAGCAGTTGCAAGGCATCGCCATCCGGCAGACCACGGTCAACGACAGCGAGATCATAATTGAAGTTACGGCAGGCCTCGCAGGCTTCTTCAAACGTCCCGACAATGTCGAGCACGTTGTTCCAATCGCGAAACAGGGCGGCGATGTGAAGCGCCAGCTCGCGCTCGTCTTCCACTAGGAGGGTACGCATTGATCACCGTCAGTTCTGCAGCAGGCGTGTTGGCGCATTTTCGGACTCGTCCTCATTCCGTGGCAACCTTTGAAGCGGCAGTGTGATCGCCGATTCTCGGCACAGCAAAGTCGGAAGCAGCCTTCGCTCACCATCTCTCCTACGCCATTCGACCGCAAAAGCCACCCGAGGGCCGCAGTCGAGCGCTTCGACATATCACCGGCGATCGTAAAGACCGCCGGGATGAAGCGCAGCGAAGGTAGCGTCGATGGCGGAAGCTCGCTGAACCGCGGAACCACGCGCCAGCAAAGCGACCGTCGACAGGAACTGCTGATACTCAAATTGCGATCCTTCCAAAGTTAGATTGTCATCCATAGGAAGCCGATTATTGCACCAACATTGCCCGGTTCGGCACTGGGCCTAATGCAAAGACAGCTTCTTGGTTCGGGCGCAGAACTTCGTGAAGCGGCCGGAAATCTAACTGCACCGCAATCGTGCAACGTTCGTGCAATCTTCGAGACCGATCTGCCTTAGTGCGAGTTGATCTGGCCAGTCGTCGGATCGGTGCGCATGGCTTTCTCCAGCCATCGCGTCAGACCGGAAGATCACTCCAGAGAAACAGGAACTCGAACGCAGCGATCAGTGACGTTGCCAATCGGAGGAACTGGAATGCGGCTTGTTAGGATCACGCCAAGGATCGACGCTCGCTATTGGACGGCGATACTCATCGCAAGCATGTGCGGAGCGAACCTCGGCGACATGTTTCCCGATGCTTTTCACATTCGGGGCCTTCTCGGGCTTGCGATCCTGCTATTTCTCTTTTGCCTAATCGCATCGATAGAGTCGATGACGCGCCGTGGCGGAGAGGTCTACTATTGGCTGGCATTGCTGGTCGTCCGGGCGGCCGCCACGAGCATTGCCGATCTCGCGATCGCCTCGGTTCATCTCAGCTATCTTCTCGCGCAGATCATCGCCGCGGTCCTACTGGCGATTCTCGTCTCCGCCCGCCCCCGGTTGACCAATGCGGGCGACAGAGCGCCGGCTGACGGCTACTTCTGGTTCACCATGCTGATGGCAGGCATTCTTGGAACGCTGGTCGGGGATGGTCTGGGTCACGCTTTCGTTTCGGTTGTGCTGAGCGTCCCGATTTCGGCGATGATTGCGACAGCGGTCGTGGCAACCTTTCTGACCTTCTGGCTGTCATTTTTCCCTCGGTCTGCCTCCGCATTCTGGTGCGGGATTGCTGCCGTAAGATGGTGGGGCACCAATGTCGGTGACATACTCGCGTTCGCGATCGGCCTTTCGGTAAGCTTGGTCGCGACCGGTGTCGTGCTAACCCTGATTCTCGTTATCTGGATCCCATCAAAAGAACCGGTTCGCGTGAACGTTTAGCCGTACCTACCCAATGACATCGCAATTCACAGGAACGGCGGGCGCGTCTCAACGAAGTTCGGCTGGACGTTGATCGACCGACGACCTTGACTACGATATTTGCCTTGGGATTTGGGCGTTAGCGCAGAATGCCTGCGGTCGCAATCGTTGAGACAGCGCACTGATGCCTACCGATCAATAAGCAAGCAGCCCGTATGGCCTTATCGGTGGGCTTTCAAATTACCACAGAAAACAAAGAACGCCGGCAGAAGGCTGCGATCTCGCGCTCAAACCGATCGAAGGCGTCACAGACCCACGGTTCATAAGGCTCAACGACCCAGCCGGCGCGGCGCCGGCTGCGCGATCTGACTGTCCCGAAGAGTCGCAAGTCTATAAATCGCATCGCTTTCAACCAGAACGGCGCTTGCGATCCATAACACCGCTAATCCAGCAGTTGTCCATACATAAGAAACTCGAAAACTAAAGCACTTGGCAGCTGTTGCAAAATTGACAGCCGCCCTCGACCCCAGTTTCAATGGCGAATAGTTACTGCGGTCAGACCCGCTTGTGGTGAGGTGCGCTCCGGATCAAATGCGGCATAGATGACAATTGTCGATCGTACCTTGTCGCAGTTACCGCCTGTTTTCATCCCGCGGCTTAGGCTGCAGCGGGCTGCCATGTCGAGTAACCCCGGCCGCCCGTCCTTTCCAGTATGTTTATCGTTGCCTTGCAGAGAGTACGACCTGCAAATGCGACGGCTGCTTTGAGCGATGCCCCCGCAACCAATCGAATGCCAGATAGATCACCGGGGTGGTAAACAGCGTCAGGGCTTGCGAGACGACCAGGCCACCGACGATCGCAATACCGAGGGGGACGCGCAATTCGGATCCCGGCCCGGTTCCCAATGCAAGAGGAATCGCCCCGAACAATGCAGCAAGCGTTGTCATCATGATAGGCCGGAACCGCAGCATACAGGCCTGTCTTATGGCATCTTGCGGCGCGAGCTTCTGCGTTCGTTCGGCAACAAGCGCAAAGTCGATCATCATGATCGCATTCTTCTTGACGATGCCGATCAGGAGAATGATGCCGATCATCCCCATGATGGAAAGATCGAGATTAGCCAGTTTCAGGGCCAGCAAGGCTCCAAGTCCCGCGGATGGAAGGGTGGAGATGATCGTTAGCGGATGAACCGCGCTTTCGTAGAGAACACCCAGCACAATATAGACTGCGACAATAGCGGCCAGAATGAGCCAAGGCTGGCTTCGCAGCGAATCCTGGAATGCTTGCGCCGTTCCTTGGAAGGTGCCGATGACAGTCGCCGGCATGCCCGCGCTCGCCTCCGCCGCTTTGATCGCGGTAACAGCGTCGCTTAGGGCACTGCCCGGCCTCAGGTTGAAGGAGATTGTGGTTGCTGGAATGGACCCCTGGTGGTTTATGGAAACAGGCAAAACGCCTGTCCTCAGCGATCCGAGCATGCTGAGTGGAACAAGCTTGCCTGTCGTGGAAGACTTGACATAGAGATGCGACAGAGCCTCGGGCGACAGGGCGAACTGCGGCGCAAGCTCCATCACGACATGGTATTGGCTAACCTGCGTGTACATGGTCGCGATTTGTCGCTGTCCGAAAGCGTCATAAAGCGTTTGATCGATCTGGGAAACGCTGATGCCGAGCCTAGAAGCCGTCGAGCGATCTATATCGAGCGTTAGGCTGGACGCAGCCGTCTGCTTGTCGGAAATCACATCCTGCAACTCAGGCAGGCTTTTCAGAACCTTGGTCATTGTCGCTGCCCATTTGTCGAGTTCCGCCGTATCCGGGTCTTGAAGAGTGTATTGGTACTGCGACGCAGAAGACCGCCCTCCGATCTGGACGTCCTGGCGAACTTGCAGACCTACCGTCAGTCCCTGCAGACCTGCGGTCGCGGTTCGTAGACGCGCCAGCACTGCCGAAGCCGGGCTTCGCGTACCGATCGGCTTCAGATTGATCTGAAGCTGGCCGACACTGGCGGACGGACTGGGGTTGATCCAATAGGCGACGTTGTCAACCGCGGGGTCGACCATGACGATATGCGCAAGTTCCTGCATCTTCGTCGACATGTCTGCAAAGGATATGTCCGTCGCCGCCTGCGCTTGCCCCTGAACCCATCCCGTGTCCTGTTGCGGGATGAAGCCCTTCTGTATGGAAACGTAAAGCCAGCCCGTCACTGCCATCGTAGCGACAGCAACGACAAGGACTATGATACGGCTGCGAAGAACAACATCGAGTGCTCTTCCATACCCGGCCGTGCATTTTTCGAAAAATGCCTCCGACCAGCGGAAGAACGCACCATGCGGCTTGCCATGATCATGCTTGATCAACCAGGCGCACATCATTGGGGTGACCGTCAGCGACACCAACCCCGATATCATGATCGCCACGCTGATCGTAACGGCAAACTCACGGAAAAGGCGGCCGACAATCCCGCTCATCAACAGGATAGGAATGAAAACGGCAACGAGGGAGACCGTCATCGAAACGATGGTAAAGCCCACCTCTCGCGATCCTTCGACAGCCGCTTCGAGTGCAGACTTTCCTTCCTCGACATGGCGCATCACATTCTCGATGACCACAATGGCGTCATCGACGACAAACCCGACGGCGATGGTCAACCCCATGAGGGAGAGATTATCCAGGCTGTAGCCGGCGAGATACATGACGGCAAAAGTACCGATCAGGGATAGTGGGATGGTTGCCGCCGGAATGATCGTCGCCCATAAATTTCGCAGAAAACTGAAAATCACCAGCACAACGAGGCCGATGGTAATGAGGATTGTTACCTTGACGTCATCGACCGAGGCCTGGATCATTCCCGACCTATCGGCGACAACCGATAGCTTGATGCCTGCCGGCAGCCCTGCCTCCATTTGCGGCAGCTTCGCCTTGATGCCTTCAATGGTATCAAGCACGTTTGAACCAGCCATCTTATGGACATCCAGCATTACCGACCGCGCGTCCTGCAGCCAAGCCGCCTGGTTGACGTCCTCGGGAGCCGAAACCACCGTCCCGACATCTTCGGCGCGAATGGGCGAGCCGTTCTTATAGGCAATCACCATCGAACGAAACGCCGAGACGTCCATGATCTGGTCGGTCGCATCGAGAACGACGGTCCGCCCGTTTCCGGCAAGCTGCCCCTTGGGCTGATTGACGGTCTGAAGGCCCACGGCGCTTCGAATATCCTCCAGCGTCAGCCCTCGCGCCGCCACTTTGTCCGGATCGAGCTGTATGCGGATCGCCGGCCGCTGGGGACCATGATAATCCACCAGCCCCACGCCATTCATCTGCGAAACCTGCTGTGCGATGATGTCTTCCGCATAATGATCAAGTTCAGTCGTGGGAATACGGTCCGATGTGAGCGCCAGCGTCAGGATCGTCGCTTCGGCTGGATTGCTCTTATGGAAGGTGGGAGCGGCCGGCAGATCTTTGGGCAATTGGCCGCTTGCGGCGCTGATTGCGGCCTGAACGTCCTGCGCAGCGGCATTGATATCCCTATTGAGATCGAATTGCAGCGCGATTGAAGTCCGTCCGGACGAACTTGTCGACGTCATCTGGGATACGCCCGAGATCGTCGAAAGTTGATTTTCCAGCGGTGTCGCAACCGATGTCGCCATTGTCTCGGCGCTTGCGCCGGGAAGAGAGCTTGAAATCTGGATCGTGGGAAAATCGACCTGGGGCAGCGATGCGATAGGCAACAAGCCATAGGCGATGGAGCCGACGATCAAGAGACCGGCAGCCAGGAGGCAGGTTCCGACCCTGCGTTGGATGAAGATTCGTGAGAGGCTCACCGGACCGCCTCCTCGCCGGCAACGGCCAACTTCTTGCCGTCAGGGCCTTGCGCGGAAACGACGGTTCCATCGGCAAGCCGGGACTGACCTGAGGTGACGACGATTTCACCGCTGGAGATGCCTTGCGTGACAGCGGTAAGGCCCGAGTAAGAAATACCGGTGGTCACCGAAGCGGCAGAAACCTTGTTGCCAGGCTTCATTACGAAGACATATGGACCTGTCTGCCCGTTCTGTATCGCCGATGATGGTACGACCGTCGAATTCTGATCAGTGCGCAGCGTTATGCTTGCTGTCACCAGCTCTCCGGGCCACAGCGACAGGTCGTCGTTTGCAAACACGGCCTTCAGCTTCACCATGCCGGTCGATGAATCCACCTGGCTGTCTATCGCGCTCAATTTCCCGTCGGCCAGATGCTTGGCGCCGTCGCGGCTATAGGCCGAGACGGTCAGCTGGCCCTTTGCCTGTCCTGCAACCAGATCCGGAAGATCATCCTGCGTGAGTGTGAATTCGACGGCGATGGGGCGCATCTGCGTGACGGTAGCCACACCCGTCGCATCGGTTGTGCGGAGGATGCCACCTTCCTGTTGCTGGCGCAGGCCCACCCTGCCATCGATCGGTGCGGTGATGGTTGCGAACTCCAGATTGAGTTTTGCGGTTTCAAGGGCAGCTTTTCCCGATGCCGCAGTGGCATCCATGACCTTGACTTGCGCAGCCGCCGTCTGCGCTGCCTGGGTCGTGCCGCTGCCTGTGGTGGTGAGCTTCTGTGCCCGAACCTGGTCGATCTTGGCCTGGTCAAGCTGAGCCAGTTCCTTGTCGTAGTCCGCCTGCGCCTGTGCAACGGCTGCCGCGTAGGGGCGAGGGTCGATCGTCGCAAGGACATCTCCAGCCTTGACATCTTGCCCTTCGGCGAAGGCAATATGCTGAAGCTGGCCATTGACGCGGACCTTCACATCTACGGCGGTCAACGGGGAAACCACACCCAGACCACTGCGCATGACAGGCAGATCCTTTATTGCTGTCGTTGCGGTCTGTACCGGGACCGGCGCGCGTTCGGATGCCGATGCTTTGGTTTTGCTAAGACCGGCCCCCGGCCCATAGACGAGATACCCGGCTACTGCTCCGGCTACAGCCAAAGCGCCTATCCCCAGAAGATAAAATGGCCTAGCTGAACTGTTTGACCCTGCACGGGAACGATCCACTGCAAAACTCCATAAAGCGTTAATTGCGCAGGGACACGGAGACCCGTCACGCGATGCTTAGAAATGTGACGGATCGCAAATGGCTGGTAATTCGCGCCAGGATGAAAAATTTTTTATGTTACGCCGAAGCTGCGGATTATGGCTTGATGAGATACCCGGCGCCTGGAACCGTGATAATCATGCTTGTCGTTGCGCCCATGTCGATCTTCTTGCGTAAACGGTGGACATGCGTGTCGACGATATTGCCGCGGGGATCGAAGTCGTAGTCCCACGCCGCCTCAAGCAGCATCGCACGGGTTACGACGGAACTTGCGTTGCGCATAAGAGCCTGCAGAAGGAGGAATTCCCTGAACTGCAGATCAATGATGCGTTCCTTCCTGCGCGCAATTCGTCGCCGAAGATCGAGCGACAAATCGCCGACGACCAGCGTGTTCTCGCAGCCCTCCGTTACGAAGTGCTTCGTAATGGCTTCGATGCGGGCAAGGAGTTCGGAGAAGAAGAAGGGCTTGGCGAGGTAGTCGTCGCAGCCGGCACGCAATCCCTCCACACGATCCATTGAGCTCGCCAGCGCACTCACCATGATCACCGGCACATTGACCTTCATCTCGCGAAGGCGCCTGACGAGCTCGATGCCGTCAAGCTTGGGCAGAAGCCGATCTACCACCAGGCCGTCGTAAATCAGCTCCATCGCAAGTACGAGGCCGAGTTCACCATCGCCTGCGACATCTACGACGTGCCCGGATTCGGAGAGGCCTCGCTTCAGATAGGCCGCACTTCGGTCATCATCTTCAACTACCAACAGGCGCATTCAATCCTCGTTGAAGACAGCACGTCGTTCCAGGCGCTCGCGAAGATGAAATTGATTTCATGTTCAGGCGAACGAATATTCAACATTGATTATCTAAATAATGCTCGGAAACTAGTCAGCATTCTTGGAGGAAATGTGTCGAAGATACTCGTGGTCGAGGACGACCTGGGGACGGCGTCGGAAATCGAGGCGGCACTTGTGGACCACGGCTGCACTGTTACACAGTCGGTCGACGGTCGGGATGGGTTGGTCAAGGCGATTTCCGGCACATTTGATGCCATCGTGCTCGATCGCATGCTGCCGGGCTCCCTTGATGGGCTCGGAATGCTCGCGGCCTTACGGGCAGCTTCCGTACAGACCCCGGTCTTGATTTTGAGCGCGCTTTCAGCAGTCGACGAACGGGTACGCGGTCTCAAGGCCGGTGGCGACGACTATCTAACGAAGCCGTTTGAAGCGCTCGAGCTGACGGCACGACTGGATGTCCTCATGCGCCGGCGAACCCACGCTGCTCAGGAGACCGTTCTCAAAGTTGGTGATCTCGAAATCAATCTCCTAACGCACACCGCCAGCCGGGCCGGTAACATCATCGACCTTCTGCCGCGGGAGTATCAGTTGCTGGAATATCTCGCCCGGCACTCTGGTCAGATCGTCACGCGCACCATGATGTTCGAAGAGGTGTGGCACTACCGCTATGGCGAGGCAACGAACGTGATCGACGTCCATATCAGCAAACTTCGCAAGAAGCTGGATCTGCCTGGCCTTATACCCCTGATCCGAACGCTTCGTGGCTCAGGCTATGTCCTCGATGCGGCTATTTGAACTTTTCAGGGCGAGCGGCTTTCGACTAGCGCTCGCATTCCTGCTTGTGTTCGGCGCGGCAGCAAGTGCGTTGTTTTTGTTCGTCGATTGGCAGATGCAGGCCTTCCTCGACCAGAGAAGCGACGAATGGCTGACGCGCGAAATGCAATCGCTTCAAAACTTGCCGGCGGACACGGTCGTTTCGCGCCTGTCGCTCCGTAGCAAAGATCCGACGAACAGCGAGCGTCCATTTTCTCTTTTCGACCAGAGCGGCAAGCTAATCGCAGGTGTTCCGCTCGCCTACCCGGAAAAAGCAGTCTTTGACGCTCCGTTCGATTTTGCGGACCGCAGCGCCGCAAGGAAAGACCATTACAGGGGACTGCTGCATCGCCGTGCCGATGGCGGCTCTGTGCTCGTCGCCCAAAGCCTGCATGAACAGCGCGAATTTCGCGAGCGTCTTGAAAATGCAACACTGTTCGCATCGCTAACAACAGCGATTTTGGGACTTGCCGGCGCGATCGCCGTCGGTTTCGGCGCGGTTCGTCGGCTGGACGCCATGTCTGAGGCCGCCGCGCAAATCATGAAGGGAGACCTTAAACAGCGACTACCGACAGGCCGCGCCGGCGGCGATATCGATCGTCTCGCCAAAGTGGTCAATGAAATGCTCGACGAAATCGAACGCCTGATGCAGGAGGTGAAGGGCGTTTGCGACAACATCGCCCACGACATGCGCACTCCGCTCACCCGCCTGCTGGGCAGCCTCGAGCGCGCGCGCCGGCGCGCGGCCAGTATTGATGAATATCACGGCTATATCGACGAAGCGCTCGATGAGATCCGCGGCATTCTCAAAACGTTTGGCGCGCTTCTGCGCATCTCGGAAGTGGAAGATGGCCTGCGACGATCAGGCTTCGTCAACATCGATTTGAAGGAGATCGCACGCGATGCAGTCGATTTCTTCGAGCCTGCCGCCGATGAAGCCGGTATCATTCTTTCGTGCCAATCGAGCGCCGACGAGCCAGCCATCATTTCTGGTGATCCCAACCTCATTTTCGAAGCGATAGCCAACTTGATCGACAACGCAATCAAGTTCACGCCAAAGGGCGGACTAGCGCTCGTTAAGGTCGAAGGCGATGGCCACGTTGTGTCGGTCACGGTGGAGGACACCGGCATAGGAATCCGCTCAGAAGATGCTGACGCCGTGCTGCGCCGTTTCTATCGAGCCGAGAAGAGCCGGCATGCTCCTGGCAATGGCCTCGGTCTCAGTCTCGTCTCGGCGATTGCAAGGCTGCATGGCATGCATCTTGAAATCACCTCACCAAAGATCGGTACACGCATTCGCCTTGTAACGGCTCCGGCAGCGTCAGGCGCGGGACAACGTGCGGGGAAATCATATTCACGGAAAATGTGAGGCATCTCGCCTGAAGGAATAGGCCGGCATTGTTCCCGCACTGGCCGCTCTCCTGCTCGCTCATTATTCTAATGATCTATTCCTACGCAAACCGTGCACGGTTCATTACGGTCGCCTCCGGATGGGCTTTTGCGATTTGCCGCTTAGCGTGCAATCGGCTTTCAACGATTTTCCCGACCGAATAGAGCAAGGCTGCGCCGCGCTTGTGCGAACGTCGCCGTTGCGCGCAGCCTGAGAAAACACAGCCGGGATGTTCGCGTGAGCGCACGCGCGATTTCGAGCCCGGCACGGAACGGCAAGACGCTCGCATAGCGCCATCGCGACAGATGAAAGCTTCCGCGATTGCCCTGTATCTGCGATGGCACTTCGAGATCCTGACTGATCGGTAGTGGGTAAACGAAAGCGGATTTGAGCCCGGCTAGGAATTCGAGATCGAATGCAAGATCGAAGGGAAGCCGCATCGGTAGCAATGCGTTGAGGAACCATCGCGCCGCCGCGCGGTTGATCAGATACGCGCCTGACCCCTTTTCTCTGGTGAGAGCGATCGCAAGGGAGCGGCGGCCATCCAGGGCACGGAAGGCGTATTTCCTGCCGCTGCTAACCGTCGAGAGACGTAGAATGTCCCAATCGCCTTCTGCCTGGATCGCTCCTTCCAGAATGTTGATGAGATCGAAGGGAAGGTTGAGGTCGTCTTCCAATATGAGGGCGAAGGCATTTTCCGTTTCGAGAAGCCGGCGGGCGCATTCGATATGGCTGAGATAGCAGCCGATCTCAGCGGGGTTCGGCTTCCTGCCGTGGAGAATGCGATATTGAACCTCGTCGAACTCTCTGATGGGTAAGACGATCGCCCGCCCCTCGACTGCCGCCACTCGCTCGAACGGGATGTCAAGACGATCAAGCATCTCCCGCATGTGCGACATGCGGTCGACGGCGCGGTCGAGGTTGATGAGGAAGGCTTTCAGGGATAGACGCGCAAGGTCTGTTTCGGGCATTGTCTTGGCTCTACTGGATTTTTCCATGATTGCGGTAAGCGAGAGCGTTCCGGCAGCCTCCGCGGGAACAGTGCCTCCGATGGTGAATTATCGAGTCAGCGACGACGAAGTTTCCCAATCCTGAGATACTGCCCGATCGCCTTTTATGGCATGGGGTGAATTTGCGACTGGTCGATTGCATGAAACGTGCCCGCCCTGCCAGGCCGCTTTAACGCTCTTCTCGGGCAACGGTAAGCCGCTCGCGCTGGCCGGGCTTTCCCAATTCTCCATCCTCGTTGATTCCAGCCAGTTCCTCGCCTTCGCCCCGCACGCTCATGAAGGCGACGATCGTCACGATCGCAGCAAGGAAAATTGCGCTTGTCACGATAGTTCCCAGGCCCAGGCCACCATATTGCGCTGGTTGAGACATTAGGTCGCCGAACGAAGCACCAAGAGGCCTGGTCAAAATGTAGACCAGCCAGAAGCCGAGGATTGGATCGAGACCGAGGAAGAAGTAGCCGATTGCCAGCGAGGCGATGATCATCCCAAACAAGATGCCAGTGGCTAAGTATCCGAGCGCGAATTTCTCCGCCACCAGATCGCCCGCAGCCGTGCCGAGCGCGAAGGTGAACAGGATAGCAAGCCAATAAAAGGCCTCACGCCGCCCGGTAAATATCGAGTGGATCGAAAGCGTCCCCTCTGCTTGAAACCACAGCAGGAACGTCAGCGCCAGGGCGACCGAGAACGCTATCGTCGTAGCCAGCAGCGGCACATGGAAATTGTCGACTAGGTTATCGGTTATTAGCGTGCCGACGATGCTGATCAGCACTACGGAAAGCCAATAGGCAGCGGGAACATATTTCTTCTGCGCAAACTGCCATACCAATGCAATGGCCAGAATAGCGGACGTGATCAGCGATGTTGCAGTCAGCCCCAAACCCATGCGCACGTTGAGATAATCTGCCGCCGTTTCCCCCATGGTAACGGCCATCAGCTTGATAAGCCAGAAATCGGCCGTGACGCGGGGAACACGATTATAAACGACAGCTTTAGCAATCGGTACAGACATCACGAGTCTCCTTGGACGCGCATTTCTCGCGGGGCAATTGGGCATGAGGTAACGCGATTCACCGCTGCCTATTGCGCGGGCTGGGCCGGATTGTTGAGAACCGCCATGAGAGCGGCGAGCGTTTTGTTGACTTTGTCAGCCGACGGAGAGGATTGACGCAGCGCCTTCAGCGCCGCGTCGGAGGCGGTGTCAATGTTGTTCCAGTCGTTCGGGTTTATCGGACGAATCGCGGTCTCGGCCTGGTCCCAGGCCGTCTCATAGTCGGTAATGCGCTTTGCGGCGGCCGACAGATCCCCCTTGGAAGCGAGACCCTGAACATCGGCGACGATGGCTTTGAACGATGATAGATCGCCTAGATCCGCTGATTTGGCGGGCGCATTGTTGGCGTAGAGTTCAAAACTCGTGAAGGCCGCCACCGGGGCGGCAATGAGCGCGATGACAAGAAAGATTTGTCTCATCAGTGGATTTCCCCGAATTTGGCAATGCAAGGAAGGCGTCACCCAGTGTCGCCCCTCGCCGGTTGACTGGCGCGACTGCGATGGCAGCGCGTTATGTTCGCTCTTTTGCCGGCGGCTTTCGGCTGGCCTGCTTTGACTACGCGGGTTTAATTAGCTGAGAATTAGAGCGGATGCTGACGTAGCACCCGATAGCAATCAACCGTGTGCGGCGGCCGGCGGCATTACCGGCCGCCGCAATCTTCATTTCTGCGGAATGAGATGCGAGACGACCGCCTTACCGCTTTTATCCACATAGGTAAGCTGGACCTTCTCGCCGACCCGGAGTTTGGTGTCTTCGATCCCTTCGGGTAGGGAGTAAGTCCTGCCGTCCGATAGCGTGATTGTATCTGCATTCTTGCTGATTGAAGTGATCGTGCCGGAAGTCTCGGCGGCAGATGCGGCGCCGATCGGTGCCAGCACCAGCATCGCGGCCATGATCATTTGCGGTTTCATTTGCTTATTCCTTTCAAGATCTCGGCCACCGATATCGATATTTTCCCGCAACGGCGGCACGATTGCGAGAAAACAGATCATCACTCGCCTCTGAGCTTCTCTGTGACATGTGTTTGGCTGCGTATTGCCTCGCCCGTCGAGGCCACAAGAGCGGCGGCCGCCGTCGTGACGATGAGAGCTACGAGATAGAGCCAAGGCATTGAAAGCATCTCGGGGGGTGGATCGAACACCCCTGTCAGCAGCTTGACGAGCACATAGGCGACCAGCACGCCTGCCCCGAGACCCAGGACCATGCCGCTGCCAGTAACCAATGCCGCTTCACTCCACAGGAAGGCGCCGAGCTGTCGTGGTCGGGCTCCTAGCGCCACGAGAATAGCGAAGGAGCGCTCGCGGTCGGCAAAGCCAAGGCCGAGCACCAGTCCGCCCGAAGCAGCAAGCATGACAACCGCGAAGATAAGTTCCAGCCGCGTTAGTCCGGCGAGATCAATTGCAGTGAGGCTCGACCCGATGAGGGCGACGGCATCGCCGATCTGGCTAACCTTGAGTGCGGGGATGCCTGCGGTCGCATTTCGGGCGGCCAAAGCGACGCGGGCGGGATTACCGCTTGTTCGAATGAGAACAATCTCGCTTGCCGCGGAGCCGGTTTGCTGGGCGATGTAGGCCGCGTTAGCGACCAGGAACGAATCCTTGGGTGCCGTCGGGAATTCACGCACCACGCCAATGACGCGAAAGGGCACGACGTGATATTGGTGATCGGCTGAGTTTTGCAGACGAAGGTTGATGCTGTCGCCGTGGCTGAGTTGATAGTCGTTCACGGTTTCCTGGGAAACCAGCACACCATCGGGCGTTTGCGCGAGATCGGCGAGTGTCCTTCTGGCATTGCCGTTTGCGAAATAGGCGTCGGACATGGCCGTAGCCGTCTCGATGCGTGTCGGATCGATGCCGTAGAGATCCTGAAGGTCGGTTCCGACGTATGCGTATCGGTGTTGCATCGGCTGGGCCGCCGCCACGCCCGGTAACTTGGAGAGACCGCCGAGGGCTTGCGAGGCGGGTACAGCGGATGTGCCGGTAACGGTGACGTCGGCACCGTTGGTAAGCTCAGCGTCGACTCGCGCCTGCGTTTCGTAGGTCGCGTTGAAAATCGCGGTCGACGATGCAAAGGCGAAAGCAAGCGCGGCCAAACCGATCCCACCAGTCAGTCGGCGGCCTTGTCGCCCAAAGGTCGCAGCCACTACATCCGACAAACGCCCGGCGAAAGGTCGCAAACCCTTGGCGATCACCAGTCGGCCTTGCTGCAGCCCGGCCCCGACGAGCCGCATGGCCAACAGTGCCAGCCCTGTCCAGAGCATCATGGGGGCAAGGAAGGCGGTGTAGTCGACCGCCGCGCCTGGCACGCCCTCTGGCGCGAGAACGACCTGATATCCGCCCGCTGCTGAACGCCAGTAGAATGCCGCGGCGAGCGCAAGCAGCAGCGGATCGAGATAATAGCGGGCCCAGAGCGGTATCCGGTCACTGCCGACTGCCAGCCGCGCGACGGCAACGGTCGACCTGCGAGTGTCACGCCAGGCAGGGATCACGATCGCTGCGAGCGAAAGCGCGATTCCTGCCGCCGCCACAGCGCCGAGAAAAGGAAACTCTGTGCTGCGAAAGAGTGCTACCCCGAGGATGAAATGCGCGGCGAGGCCAGCAAGGAGAATACCGAAGATCGCACCGCCGATACCCGCGACCGCCGCTTCAGCGGCAGCCAAACGAAGAACTGTATCGACCGTCGCTCCCCGCAGGCGCAGCAGCGCCTGGTCGCGACGGCGCTTGCCGCGCCCTGCTCCCGCTACGGCAATCGTCAGCAGAATGGCGAGGATTGTTCCTGGAGCACCGAGGAACAGGAACACGAGCCGCGCATAGAGGGCATCCTCGCGCACCGCTCCCAATCGAGCCGCCAGATTGTTGGCAAGCAGCGCGGTTCCAGCGACGCGAGCCTCGAAATTGTGACCTTGCTCGGTCGACCGGATGCTTGCAGCGACGGGATCGGCGGGCAGACCGCGGTGATCGAGCTTGACGTGGAACTCGGTCTTGACGGTATCGGGCCGCCTGGCACCTTGCTGCTCGAACACCTGCTGCCACTGAGTTGCCGGCAATAGCAGAACATTGTCGGGCGGGGCTTGCGGTACGGCGCCGGCCGCAACACCGATCGCCTGAAACATCGCATCGGCGTTCGGCAAATCGACGATGCCGGCAATCGTCACGCTGACATCAGGCGCTTGGTGGCGGTGGATGATGACCTGATCTCCCACCGCAACGTGTAGGTTGGCGGCAGTCTGCTGTGCTAACAGGACGCCCTCGACCGATCCAACGAGCCGTCGAACCTGTGCCGGGAATTGGTCGAAATAGCCCGGTCCAATCCCAAGCACCGTGCCGCCACCCGTGGTCTGCACGGTGCCTCCCGTATTCGCCTCAAAGCCTAGTACGTCGGCATAGTTGATCCACTGCAAGCCTGTAAGCGGCGCGGCCGAGCGGATCGCAGCCTCGACTGCGCTACGATCTGCCCCCGGCAGCGACTGGACCTGCCAATCGACGGGCACCTGGGCGACCGACCGTGCCGTCATCTCACTCGCGCTGGATTGTAGAAAGGCGCCCAGGCATGCGATGAAGGCGACTGTCAGCGCTACACCGCCGATGGTGCCGACGAGGCGGCCGGAACGGGTTCGGATAAGTCCGAGCAACCAATGCCCGTACATGTGGACCTCTCAATCATGCTCTCTATTCTGCCGTGACGCATCCGCCAGACTTGGTTCATCTTTGCCGCCACACGCTCATCATGCGTTGCGATGATGATGGCACTTCCGGTTTGCCGCCCCCAGGCAAGGAGGCGGTCAACCAGCACCGCAGCGCCGGCCTGATCGAGTTGGCCCGTCGGCTCGTCAGCAACAATCAATTCTGGATTGGTCACAATGGCTCTAGCGACGGCAATCCGGTCAGCCTGGCCGCCGGAGAGCTGCTCGGGAAGCTTCTGCGCCAGGGGCTCGACCCCAAAAGTGGCAAGCGCTGTCAGGGCGCGAGCGTGGGCTTCGGAACCGTTACAGAGAAGGATCGGCAACTCGACGTTTTCGACCGCGGTGAGTGCAGGAATTAAATTCGCCGATTGGAAGACGACGCCGATCCGCTCGGGGCGCAATGTGTCGGACTTACCAAGCCCGGGCCGTTCGAGCAGTCCCGAACTCGGCATGTCCAGTCCCGCGATCAGGTTCAAAAGCGTCGTCTTTCCGCAACCCGAAGGCCCCATGATGGCAATTGTTTCGCAGGCTCGTATCTGGAAAGAGCAACCTTGGACGGCCGCTACGACGCCTCGCTCACGCTGGAAGCTGCGCCATAGATCCGTGGCCACTGCTAAATTCTTAGCCATACACAATACCTCCATCCCGAATGTCGATTATGCGATCGGCTCGTGCGGCGAGCGCGCCGCTGTGCGTGACGATCAGGATGGAGGCACCGTTGCGGCAGGTTTCGATTAGACGATCGATGACGAGATGTTCCGTCGCTGCGTCGACCTCGGCAGTGGGTTCATCGCAGAGCAGGATCGAGGGTTTTGCCGCGAGCGCGACGGCCAGGCCAGCGCGCGCCGCCTCACCGCCTGAAAGGTGGGCAGGTAATACGTCGGCGAGGCCATCGAGGCCGAGGCTACCGACAAGATCATCGATTTCGCCGGGTCGGCCGTGGCCGGAAATCTCCATCTGCAGACGGATGTTGGCCCGCACCGTCAGATGCTCGAACAAATTGCCGGACTGCATGAGCATGCCAAAATGGCGCGCCCTAAGCCGAGCCCTCGCGGCCTCGGGGCGGCGGGTCATACGCTCGCCCAGGACAGACACCACGCCGCCGTCCGGCTCGTCGAGTCCGGCAAGACAGGCAAGCAGCGTCGATTTCCCGCTGCCCGACGGGCCTCTCAAAGCGATGAATTCTCCGGCATCGAGCGCGAGGGCAACCCCGCGCAAAGCCACGATTTCGTCGTCGCCTGCATGGTAGAAGCGATAAAGCGCGGTCGCCTCCAGTACACGCATGTACTCACCTCCACTTTAAAGAGTTGGAGATCAACTGCCACTGATCGACATTGTCGGCGCCGGCCGGTGCGGCGAGATCGAGTGTAAGCGTCTTGCCGTCCTTGAACAGAATGAAGCGCTCGTGCTCGAGCCTGGTCTGCTTGTTCGTGACCGGATTTGGTGCGGAGTTCGACAGATAGCTGATGCGAACGGCCGGTCCGGCCGCAAGCTTTACATCCTTGACTGCGGTGACTTTGACGGCGTGTCCGGCCGTCTTGAGGCCCGGGATTTCGCGGGCATTGGCTGAGGACGCTGTTGGAGCAGCACTCGCGGCGCCAAGAGTAGCATCTATTTCATCGTATTTATCGAAGAACCGAACGCCATGGTCGATCTCGGTACGTGACCATCCTTCTGGCACTTTCAGAGCATATCCGTCAGGAGAGGTGTAGGTGACGAAGACCTGATTATCCGGAATGTCACCCGGCGGGTTCGTCTCCGGCGCAACGAGTTTCTCCTGCGCTACAGCGGGAGGGACCGCACCGGATGACACTATGAGAAGCAAGGCTATTGCGGCGTATATTCGATAGCAGACAATCATGATCTAGCGCTCCTCTGCGGATTCCAGCAGGCATGTGACGCCAGCAGAATTAGGAGGATCTTAGATGATCGGCCGTAGTGCAGTCGGCCTACACCAAACTTGTCCCGGTGGACCCGTTTAGGCTACTTTGAAGCATGCGTGTTCTGGTGATCGAAGATGATGTCATGCTGGGTCGGGCCCTCGTACGAGCCCTCGACGATGCCGGCATGTCGGTAGACTGGGTGCGGGACGGGCAACTCGGGGACGAAGCTGCCGCGGTTGGCGGACATGGCCTCGTGTTGCTCGACCTCGGTTTGCCGGGCCGTTCCGGCCTTGAAATTCTTAGCTCGCTGCGGGCAGCCGGCGACAAGAGGCCAATCCTGGTGATCACCGCCCGTGACGAACTCGACGATCGCGTGACGGGGCTCGACCGCGGGGCCGACGACTATCTGGTGAAGCCGTTCGCGGTCAAAGAACTGCTCGCACGCATGCGTGCAGTCTTGCGCCGCCATGGAGGTCAGGCGGTTTCCATCCTCTACACGAGCGAAATCGAGCTCGACCTATCTAGCCATGAAGTAAAATATCGTGGGTGCGGCGAAGTGCTGCCGGCGCGCGAATTCGCGCTGCTTCAGGCATTGCTTGAGCGTCCCGGAACCATTCTTTCTCGCTCCCAGCTTGAGGAAAGGCTCTATGGCTGGGGTGAGGAGGTGGAAAGCAACGCTATCGACGTCCTCATCCATTACGTGCGACGCAAGTTCGACAAGGACATCATACGCAACGTCCGAGGGGCCGGCTGGATGGTCCCGAAGTGACAAACACCATATCGATCCGACGCACGGCTTTCTTATGGCTCGCCGGCTTGATGGCGGTCATCGGCGCCTGCGC
Source organism: Rhizobium sp. No.120 (assembly GCF_054558365.1). Taxonomy (NCBI): domain Bacteria; kingdom Pseudomonadati; phylum Pseudomonadota; class Alphaproteobacteria; order Hyphomicrobiales; family Rhizobiaceae; genus Rhizobium; species Rhizobium sp. No.120. Next base: position 18,110 of record NZ_BAAJNQ010000024.1, on the reverse strand, counting down.
GGCGACAACGTCTTACTTCCTCGTTCGGAACGAGGCATCCGACTTCCTTGACAATCAGCTCCGGCAGATCGCACTCTATGTCGGGGATGCGCCTTCATCACCTGCAACAGGGCCAGACAGCAGCGCGCCGCACGATCCCGAAGACGACTTCGTCATCCAGGTCTGGGATGCAGCCGGAAGGACGTTGCGACAATCGCATCCCCCCATTGGTATTCCCCGCCAATCGGCAACCGGGTTTGCCGACGCTTCGACCGGCAGTGACAATTGGCGCGTCTACACGCTCGCCACACCGGATCGAACCGTTCAGGTTTCCCAGGATATGAGCGTCCGCCAGGAGCTGGCGGCCAGTGCGGCGCTCCAGGCGGCACTTCCCATCATGGTTCTCATTCCATTGTCATTGCTGACACTGAGTTGGATCATCGATCGGATCATGGCTCGCCTAAATCGTCTGGCCGTTACGGTCGCTTCCAGAGACGCCCAAGCGAGCGACCCCGTTCCTGTCGACGATGTTCCCGCTGAAATCGTTCCCTTCGTAAGTTCGATCAATCTGTTGCTCGCGCGGCTCCGGGCAATGCTGGAGAAACAACGGCGGTTTATTTCGGACGCAGCCCACGAATTGCGTACACCGCTCTCGGCGTTGCAAATTCAAATCGACAACCTTAGGTACGACGACCGGGATGGCCGATTTTCCGAGCGTTTGACCGAGCTCGAAGCTGGAATCCGCAGGGCCACCAACCTCGTGAGCAAGCTCCTGCGCCTCGCACGCTACGACGCTTACGAGATCGCGCCCGCGCCGCAACCGATCGACCTCGTCCAGCTTGCACTTGACACCGTTGCGCGCTTGACCCCGCTCGCCGAAAGCCGGGGGGTCGACCTTGGCATTACGTGCCAGGACAAGGCCATAACGATCGGTGCGTTGGCCGATTTCGAAATCATCCTCGACAATCTTGTCGAGAACGCGGTGCGATACACGCCACCGTGCGGAACGGTCGACGTTGCGGTGGTCATCGCCGGGCAAGAAGCACGAATCGAGATCCGCGACACCGGCCCCGGCATCGCGGAGGAAGAGATGCCACGCGTCTTTGAACGGTTCTTCCGGGCAAGGCCTCAGGATAGCGAGGGGAGTGGCTTGGGGCTGGCGATCGCGAAAGCCGCGGCCGAAAGGCAAGGAGCGCGGCTAACACTCGCCGCGCGCGAGGACGGTCCTGGCCTTGTCGCGACCCTAATTGTCCGATTTGAAAGTCCGGCAGAGCGCATCGACGTTCCTCTCTAGATTATCTTAATGCTGATTGCCTCCAACGAAACCGTGATGGAGCAGTTTGCCATTCGAGGCACCCTGGAATTCTTCGGTTGGGCATCCTATGCGCGATGCTTGCGGCTGTTGCTGGCATGACCGCGACGGCCTTTATGTAGAGGGCCATAGACAGTCAGCGTTCGTCGGTTGCGGCGTTGTCGACAAGCGTCGCCGTCACTTGAGCGGCTGATGGTTCTAGCATTCGTCGCGGCGCTGAATGCGACGCTCGAGCGCGGCTTCAAACGCTCGAAACAATTTCTTCATCACTTGCTCCTTGTAAGGAAACAGCTCCGCCGAATCCATCCAGTGGATGTACATCCCCACATCCACCTCGAAGACCAATAGGCGGCCATCGGGCAATTCGGCGCAGTCGATGGCAAAATAGTCCAGTGGGAAAGACCGGCTAAGCTCGCCGAAGGCGTTCGCATGGCGGACAGCGAATTCCTCGTCGAAACTCACCATCCAGGCAGCTTCCTCAGCACGCCTGTCTTCGAAACGCGACATGCCGGCGTTCTGGTAATGCACCATCCAGTGGTCAGAGACAGCCATATGGCTTGCATAGGCATTGCCGTCAATAAAGGCGACGCGCTGCTTACGGAACTTTGCATCCTCGCTGCTGTAATCGATGAACGAGGAAATATAAAAAATCTGGTCGGGATGCGCATCCAAGAAGCTGAGCAACTGCGCGGGGTCGGTGATCTTTTCCATGCGGTGGCCGGCATGGGTATCGAGCGGGCGGACGATGAACGGGTAGGTGACAATGCTGGCGGCAGCCTCCAAGGCTAGCTTCCTGTCGGCGATATTTCGGAGATCGCCTCTGGAGATTCGGGTGATGGTTGGTGTCGCGACCGCAACTCCTTCCCGGAGCGATTCAGCAACGCCGTCGCGAGACAAAGCCATAACGAGGCGCGGCGCATTGTTCATTATTGGGCCGCGCCAGTCCCGCAACAATCTTTCGAGATTGAGCAGCACCGGCAAATTTTCGCTCGATTCAGCGACAGCAACAAAGGCGACGTCATGGTCCGGAATGTCGTCGAGATTGGCCGTTTCGGCATCGACATAGTGAAGTAGGACGGTGGCGTTTGATTCTTCAAGCAGGAGCTCGATCGGCGTGTTAGCCATGAAGTCGCCTTTTGTGACGAGGACCAGGACATTCACGCCGTTTCCATGGCCGAAAGTTACCCGATAGGTCTTCGAAAGCCGAAGCGCGGCCCTTTGAGCGATAGCAGCCTCGCTTGTTTGGCCTACCGAATTCATAATGACCGACAGGTCGAGGAAAGCTGCGGCATCGGAAGGATCGACTGTGATCCGGCTAATGAGATCGTTCCATAAGGGCATGAGGTCACGCCCCTCATAGATCGACCGGATGATTTTTGCCTTGCCAGTGATATCGAGCGGAAATACCGGTCGTAGGCCGGTCGCCGGCTCCTTCCTCATGATTTGGTCATTCGTTATAGCCCAAACGAAACAATTTACCGCACATCCAATGAAAAATCCGATGATCGCGCTGACTTCTTTTGGGAGCAGCTAATAGTCGTGGCTATCACCTTTCACTGACGTTTCCCTGAAGTCGGATCACCTCTTCAAGCTCCCAAAATCGACGCTATGCCTTGCTTCAAAGGTCCGCATTATTTTCCTAGCCGCGATGTCCATGGTCGCACAATTAGCTTCAATCGCTCTCTTGAGCTCCGCCCTTCTCGGTGCATCGAGACGGGACGGTGTTCCCCGCACTTGAAAGGAAAGAAGCGTGCTCCATACGCTGTTGGGTTTTGAGCGAGGCTTCACCGGATCCGTTGATGTGAAGGGATACGAACCGACGATGTCTTCAAAAACTGAAGAACCCTCCGATAATCAAATTGGGGTGGAGTTCGCCATCAACTAAGATCATGGACAAAAAGCAAAACGACGCCTATCTTATCGCTAGGTAATACCTAGTAATATGTGAGGCTGCCATGGCTACTTCTCTCAAGATCGATGACGAACTAAAGAACCGAGTTCAGAACCTCGCCAGCCAACGACGGCGCTCGGCTCACTGGATCATGCTCGAAGCCATTCAGCAATATGTTGAGCGTGAGGAAGCGCGGGAAAACTTCAGACAGGAGGCTTTGGCGTCCTGGGCGGCCTATCAGGAGACCGGCCGACATCTTACCGGACAGGAGGTGCGCACTTGGCTGGGCACCTGGGGCACGAATGCGGAAAAGTCGGTGCCTGAGTGCCACGAGTAATCGTTACCGAAGGCGCGGCACAGGGCTTGGAACGCTGCAGGCGATTTTTGGCGGCTAAGGCGCCGACTGCCGCAAGTCGGGCGGGCCAGGCTATCGAACGCCAGTTCCTGTTGCTGGAATCAACGCCTCTTATTGGCCGCCCGCTTCTGGACGACGCTCGATTGCGTGAACTGGTTATCCCCTTTGGTGACTCTGGCTACATCGCGCTTTACCGATACGAGCCTGATGGCGATATCGTGTTGGTCCTCGCTTTCCGGCATCAGAAAGAGGCCGGCTACTGACACCACCACCTGTATAGCGCTGCTTAGCAAGGTAGAATTCAGAACACGGCGTTACCAGGCATCTTACTGCCGCACGTGCGTTTTCAGCATCACACCATTTGTCCTGCCCGCGCCGCGACCTCGAAGGCTGACGTCAGCATCCGGAGTTCGCCATATGCTCCGATTGTCCATCCCTGTTTCAAGGCTGAAGCGACACTATTATACTCTCGCTCTTGAGGGGATCAGGACCCGCGACCTTGGTATCAAGAAAACTCCCTCTATGCGAGCTTCGTCGGCAAGCCAAAGGCTTGATCTAGCTGAAATTTTCTGCGGTTTATTGAAACTCTTTTTTCGCTAACAAGTCTTCGATCCGATTTCGTATGTCACCGTTAGATTCAATTTCCATCAGGGGATTTAGGGCAGCCAAGGCTTCCTAAGGCCAGTCTCTTCGATCCCACTTTGGCCGGGGCTAAGGGTTTCCCCAGCTCCAGCGTCAGTATCGTCGCCAGATCGTCGCGATTTTCGATCATCAGGCGGTGTGATGCCTTGAGAATGGGCGCCCGTTCCCCGGCCATCTTCTTCGCCCAAAGCTTCTTGGCAAGGTCGGCCGATCTGATCGCCTTCTCCGTCTCCACGGCGCTGAGACCGGGACTGGCATGACTGTCGGAAAAGCGAGGGATCAGCGAGCTTCATATAACGACTTTTCAGCAGAACACGTGAGCAGCACCGGGATCGAATTCGAGATGAACGCTGTCGCCGCGGCTCAACCCGGAAATCGCCTCATGCCCAAACGGAAGGCGCACCGACAGGGCTTCGCCGGCCGCCGTCTGAGTTGCCACATGCACGTTGTTGCCGAGGAAGGTGATGTCACTGACGGTAGCGCTAAGGCCTTTGCCCGCACCATTGCTGCGCCCCAGCCGAATGCGTTCAGGCCGCAGCATCAGCGCGGCCTTGCTGCCGGAAGCCGCGCGGCCATGCACGGGAATTTGCTCGAACACGGCTTTGCCACCGAGCGAGATCGTCGCCTCACCATTGCCCGACGACAACAGGACGCAGGAGATGAAATCGCTGTCGCCGATGAATTCGGCGACAAAACGGGTGCGTGGATTGGCGTAGAGTTCCGGGCCGGTTCCTATCTGGTCGATGATGCCTTTGGAGAAGACGGCGATACGATCGGACAACCGCAGGGCCTCTTCTTGGTCGTGGGTCACATAGAGGATCGTTACCTCTGTTTGCTCGTGGATCCTTTTGATCTCGTGCTGGATCTCTTCGCGCAACTTCTTGTCGAGAGCAGATAACGGCTCGTCCATCAATAGCACCGGCGGATCATAAGCGAGTGCCCTTGCAAGAGCGACGCGCTGCTGCTGGCCGCCGGACATTTGCGCGGGCTTGCGATCCTCGAAGCCTTCGAGCCGGACAAGGCGGAGCATTTCTCTGACTCGGCTGTCGACCTCTGCCTTGGATTTGCGGCGCACCTTCAACGGAAAGGCGATATTCTCTCCGACGGTCAAATGCGGAAATAGCGTATAGCGCTGGAACACCATGCCGATATTGCGCTTGTGCGATGGCGTCGACAGCAGCGTCTCGCCGTTCAGCAAGATATCGCCCTTGGTGGGGTTCTCGAAACCGGCGAGGATATAGAGCGTCGTGCTCTTGCCCGAGCCGGAGGGGCCGAGAAAGGTCAGGAACTCGCCGCGCTTGACCTCGAGATTGACGTCGTGGACCGCGACGACGGGACCATATTCCTTGCGGATACCTTTGATCTTCAGGAAGGATTCGCTCATTTTCTTAGAACCTTGCGCACGATCGCGGCCAGCGTCATCAACATGACCGTCAAAAGGATGAGAAGTGTGGAGGCAGCAGCGACGACCGGCGTCAGGTCCTGCCGGAGTGTAGCCCAGACTTTGACGGGCAGCGTCTGCAGCGTCGGGCTCGCCATGAAGATCGCAACGACCACCTCATCCCAGGACGTCAGGAACGAGAAGACGGCAGCCGAGAACAATCCGTGGCTGATGGCGGGCAGCGTGACCCTGATCTTCGCCTCGAGCGGAGACGCGCCGCAAAGCACGGCGGCATCCTCGATCGACTTGTCAAAGCCTTCGAGCGCGCCAGCGATCGACAGGATGGAAAAGGGTAGCGCCAGAACCAGATGGGAGAATACGAAGCCGACTAAGGTGCCGCCCAGCCCAATTCGCAGGAAGAAGGCGTAGAGAGCGACGGCGAAGACGACGACGGGGAGGATCATCGGCGTCAGGAACAGTGCCTTCAGCGCATCGCGAAACATGAACTTCCCGCGCACCAGGCCGAAGGAGGTCACAAGACCGAGCAGCACCGAAAGCACCGTGACGATCAAAGCGATCTTGAAGCTCGTCCAGGCCGAAGCCAGCCATTGCGGATCGGAAAGCAGTTCCGCGTACCAGCGCCAGGTCCAGCCCGGCGGCGGAAAGATCAGCCATTGCGATGAGCCGAACGACAGGGCGGCGATGAACAGGATCGGCAGAAGAAGAAAGGCCGCGGTCAGGATGGTGATGGCAAGCAGCACATATTTCCACCAGCCGAGACGATCGAAATTCAGCAACATCTCAGCGTCCCCCCGTGCTTTGAACGCCGAAGAGCCGCAGCTGGACGGCATAAAGCGTCAGGGTGACGGCCAACAGGACGAAGGCGGCCGCGCCGCCCATGCCCCAATTGACGAGCGATTGCACGAACTGGGCGATGAGTTCGGCGAGCATCATGTTCGCGGTGCCGCCAAGCAGCGACGGCGTGACGTAGTAGCCGAGCGACATGACGAACACTATCAAGGCTCCTACCATCATGCCGGGAGCGGCAAGCGGTATCAGAATGCGAGTGAGGCACTGCAGACGGCTGGCACCGCACAGCGCCGCCGCCTGCAGCACGGCCGGATCGATCTTCTTGATGACGCCGTAGAGCGGCAAGATGATGAAGGGCAGCATGATATAAGTCATGCCGATCGTCACACCGGTCAGGTTATTGACGAGGGCAAGCGGCTTGTCGATTAGGCCCATGCCGATCAGCATCTTGTTGATCAATCCCGTACGCTGCAAAAGCACCATCCAGGCATAGGTGCGCGCGAGCAGGTTCGTCCACATCGACAGCAGCAGGATCGCAAAGACGACCGAGGACCAGCGCGACGGCATGATCGCCAGCGTCCATGCCACGGGAAAACCGATCAACAGCGATAGGACGGTGACGACGCCCGACACGATGAACGTGTTGGCGAAGATCTTTAGATAGGTTTCTGAGCCCAGCAATTCGGCGTAATTGCCGAAGCCGAAAGCCGGCTCCATCACGCTGCGCAGAAGCAACGCGATGACCGGAAAGATGAAAAAGATCGCGACGAAGGCGAGGGCCGGCGCGACCTGCGCGAATCCGGTCGACCCTGCCGTCTTGCGGGCCGGTGCGGCCGCGTCCGCGACGTCTACGTATGTCGACATGGCAATCCTTTCCCACCATGGGCGCTGTTGAGCAGCGATCGCTACGCACAGGCCTGGACCTCGCATTGCCCCACCGCGGAGATTTGTCCGCGGTGGTCTGGTGATCTCCGCCGCTTACTGCGCCTGCCAGGCGTACCACTTCTTGCCGATCGCATCCCTGTTCGCGGCCCAGTAATTCATGTCGGCATTGACCTGACTGGCGGTCTGCTGGTCCGGCAAGGTCTTGGCTACTTCAGGGTCCATCAGTTTCGCCGAGCCGAGGTTTGTCGGCGCATATCCGGTGGCCCTCGCCAAATCGGCCTGCGACTGTGCCGAGGTCGCGAGCGCGATGAATTTCATCGCCGTTTCGAGGTTCGGCGCACCCTTGGGGATGACAAGGGCATCCGCTGCCGTGATGTTCTGGCTCCAGGAGAGCTCCGTCTTGACGCCGCTGTTGGCAAGCGCGGTCATGCGGCCATTCCAGAGACTGCCGAAAGGCGCTTCGGCCGAGGCCAGCAGCTGCTGCGATTGCGCGCCGCTCGACCACCAGACAATATCGGATTTGATCGTATCGAGCTTCTTGAAGGCGCGATCGAGATCGAGCGGATAGAGCTTGTCGGCGGGAACGCCATCAGCCAAGAGCGCCGCTTCGATGACGCCCGGCGCGGACCATTTGTAGAAGGTGCGCTTGCCGGGGAATTTCTTCGTGTCGAAGAGATCAGCCCAGGTCTTCGGGCAGGCGCTGACCGCATCGGCGTTGCAGCCGATGACAAAGGAATAATAGAAGCTACCGACGGAATAGTCGCTGACGAAGCGCGGATCGAGCTTGGACTTGTCGATGACGGAAAAGTCGAGCTTTTCGAGCAGACCCGCCTTGCCGGCCTGCGCGGCATAATCACCCTCGACGTCGACGACGTCCCAGCTCACCTGGCCGGCTTCGACCATTGCTTTCAGCTTGCCGTAGTCCGTTGGGCCGTCCTGCATGACGCCGATACCGGTCTTCTCAGTAAACTGGTTGGCCCAGGCAGCCTTCTGCGCATCCTGCGTCGTTCCTCCCCAGCTCGTGAACACCATGGTGTCGGCCCTGGCGGGCATGGATGCGGCCATCATTGCGGCAAAGGCCGCGAGTGCAATTCTTGCTTTCATGTTCCCTTGTCCTTGTTTTTCACTTTTTAGAGGCATGCCTTACGCACCCGCCCGTTCATCCCAATGGGGAGAAACCGGCTGGCTTCATGATCTTGTTTTCCGCTTGTTCGATCAGGTCGCGGATCTTCGGCAGGAAGGCCTGCCATTTGGGGTCGGCGGCCAGCCGCCCGCGCCGCGCCTCGCGATCGTCGAGGCTTGCATAGGCCCAGATGTGCACGATCTCGTTGATGACACCGATTTCCGAGTAGAAGTAGCCGACGAGATCGCCGAGATGGGCCTTCTGGATGGCAATCCCTTCCTCTTCCACCACCTTCAGATATTGTGGGGTCGTGCCGTTCTTCAGCCGGTAGGTGCGGATCTCGTAAAACATCGGTCTCACCTCATGACGAAGGGATCGGGAATCGGATCATCCGATGTCCGCAGCCAGATCGTCTTGGTGCGCGTATAGTCAAGCGCCGCGGCAAGACCGCCTTCCCTGCCATGGCCGGAAAGGCCAAAGCCGCCGAAGGGAGCGATAGGCGATACCGCGCGATAGGTGTTGACCCAGACGACGCCGGCGCGGATGCCCTTCATCAGGCGATGGGCGCGTGTGAGATTCTGGGTGAAGACACCGGATGCCAGGCCATAGCGGGTATCGTTTGCAAGCCTCAAGGCTTCTGCCTCGCTCTCGAACGAGACAACCGACAGAACCGGCCCGAAGAATTCCTCGGCCAATGACGGCGAGTTGACGCCATCGCAATCGAGGATCGTCGGCGGGAAGTAATAACCCACGCCGTCTGGCTTTTGGCCACCGGTGATCAGCCGAGCGCCGCTCGCAATGGATTTCTCGAGGAGAGCGGCCACATGATCCTGCTGGCGTTTCGTAGCTAGCGGGCCGACCTCGGTCGCCATGTCGAGCGGTGAACCGATTCGGATCGCCTCGGCTTTGCGCTTGAGGATCGACAGAAAGGCGTCCTTGACGCTAGCCTCGACGATAAGCCGCGAGCCGGCAACGCAGCTTTGACCAGTCGCCGCGAAAATGCCGGCGACTTGCGCATTCGCGGCGCTCTCGAGATCGGCATCGGCAAAGACGATGAAGGGTGATTTGCCGCCCAGTTCCAGCGAGGCCGAAGCAAGGTTCTCGGCCGAATTGCGGATGACATGGCGTGCCGTCTCCGGTCCGCCCGTAAAAGCTATATGCGCGACCTTGGGATGGCGACCAAGAGCCGCGCCGCAGGAAGAACCGAAACCAGTGATGATGTTGACGACGCCGGCCGGAAAGCCCGCTTCGTGGACCAGGCGCGCGAACTCCAGCAGCGACGCCGGCCCGTCTTCCGATGCCTTGACGACCATGGTACAGCCGGCGGCGAGCGCCGGGCCGATCTTGACCGCGGACAGGAAGAGCTGGCTGTTCCAGGGCACGACCATGGCAACGACGCCGATCGGCTCGCGACGCAGCCAGACATCCATGTCCGGCTTGTCGATCGGCAGATACGAGCCTTCGATCTTGTCGGCGATGCCGGCATAGTAGCGATAATAGTCGGCGACATAGGCGATCTGCGCCGAGGTCTCGCGGATGATCTTGCCGGTGTCGCGCGTTTCCAGTTCGGCAAGTTTTTGCGCATTGGCTGCGACGAGATCGGCGAGCCTGTAGAGGAGCTTGCCGCGCTGCGTCGCCGTCATCTTCGCCCAGGGACCATCGTAGAGCGCCTTCTCGGCGGCATTGACGGCGCGGTCGACATCAGCCTCGCGCGCCTCCGGCATAAGTGCCCAGACGTCGCCGGTCGCGGGATCGATACTCTGGAAGCGGGCTTCCCCATCCAGAAATTCACCGTCGATATAATATTGGAAGCGCTGCATGGCGTTCACTCCGCAAATGCCGGCATGACGTCGGCGATGAAGCGTTCGAGCGAAGCCTTCTTGCGCTCGAACGACATGCCGGTGTCGATCCAGAAGGAATATTCGTCGTAGCCCATTGCCTGATAGGTCTTCAGCCGGGCAATCACAGTCGATGCATCGCCGACGACATTGTTGCTGCGCATGACCGCATCCGACAGCATGGCATTGGCGCGAATCTCCTCTTCGGGAATATGCTCGATCAGGCCCTGATGGACCGGCGTCTCGTTCTTGAACCAAGCGAAAAAGTAATTGTAGTAGACGCTGAGCTCATGGGCCGCCCTTGCAATGTCGTCGTCGGACGAGCCGACATAGGTATGGCGCAGGAGCATGATCTTCGGCCGCTCCCTATGCGGGCTCTTGGCGCAGGCATCGTTGAACCGCCCCATCAGCGCCTCGACTTCACCGTCACCCTGCCAGAGCGGCGTCACCTGGACATTACAGCCATTGGCGACAGCGAATTCATGCGAATTCGGGTCGCGTGCCGCGACCCAGATCGGCGGATTGGGCTGCTGCAGCGGCTTCGGCGCCGAGGTGGTCGACGGGAATTTGAAGAATTCGCCCTCATGGGCGTAATCCCCCTGCCAGATGCCTTTGACGGCCGGGATCAGCTCGCGCATGCGCTGGCCAGCGCCCCAGGCGTCTAGACCCGGCAGCAACCGTTCATATTCGAAGGAATAGGCACCACGGGCAATGCCGATCTCGAGCCTGCCGTCGCAGATGATATCCGCCATGGCGGCTTCACCGGCAAGCTTGATCGGATGCCAGAAGGGCGCGATCACCGTTCCCGTGCCAAGCCTTGCCCGCGATGTCCGCCGCGCCAGGTCGGCGATCGTCACGAAAGGATTCGGCGCGATGGTAAAATCCATCCCGTGATGTTCGCCCGTCCAGATGGCGTGCATGCCGCCCCTGTCGGCGATCTCGCACAGCGCGACGAACTCCTCATAGAGGCTTTTATGCGTCTGGTTCGCGTCGAGGCGCTCCATGTGAACGAAGAGGGAGAATTTCATGCTTGCACCGCCTTTCCGGAAACCGGCCGCACCATGCCGGAGGTCTCGTCGCCAAAATAGACCCCGAAATTGCCGATCTGGCTTTCCAATGCGAAGCGAGCAACGATGTCGGCGGTCGAGCTGGTCTTGAACTGCGCCGCCTTCAGCGCGTCAGGTTTGAGGAACCTGCCCTCGCGCGGCTCGCCTTGCGAGGCAAAGGCGCGATAGACGATGTGATGCCTGCCATCGCTCTTGCCTTCATAGACCGAGTAGAGAAAGCCGACCGTGACCGAAAGACCCGTCAGCGCCTGCAGGTAGTGACCAAGGATGTCGGCGGGGCTGCCCTCCCTGCCCTCGCAATTAGGAAGAGAAAGAACATCATTGCCAAGCAGCAGGATTTCGCCATCGCGCTCGACGACCGCGCCAAGTTCGATATTGCCTTCCGCGGCCGCAGACACCGCCTTGCTGGCGAGAATCGGGGTGAAATAGCCGCCGCGGGCATAGCCGAGCCCGTTGCGGCCGCTATTGTCGAAGGAGACGATGCGCCCCATCAGGACAACATGATCGCCGGCTTCAATGACCTGTTCCATGGCACATTCGAACCAGGCCGCAACATCCGAGAGAATGGGACAGCCATCGGCTCCCGCATTCCACTCGACGGCGGCAAACCGGTCTTCGACGGGCCGTGCAAAGGTATTGGAGACGGTTTTCTGCGTTTCCGAGAGCACATTGATCGCGAAATGCCTGGCGCTCGTCATGGCCGCGAAATTGCGGGAGCTTTTGGCGAGGCAGACGAGAAGAAGCGGCGGATCGAGCGAAACCGATGTGAAGGAATTTGCGGTAAAGCCGATCGGCAGGCCGGCCTGATCGCGCGCGGTTACCACCGTGACACCGGTCGGAAATGCGCCGAAAGCGTCGCGCAGCGCCCTTGGGTCGAAATCTTGTGTCGTCATCTTGCGTCCTCCCCGCATGAAAGCCACTCGGCGAGCAGCTCATTGACGATGTCAGGTGCCGTCAGGTTCACCATATGACGGTGGCCCTCGACGATCCGCACCCAGCCTTTGGGCGCAGCCGCTGCCATCTGCTCGGCCATCAGCGGCGTCGAATTCGGATCGTCCGATCCGGTCAGAAACAAAGCAGGCACACCGACATCGGGCCAGCGTTCGGCGTAGGTCTCGTCGCCGCCGGCGAAAGCAGCATAGGCCGTGGCATATCCTTGCGGATCGACAAGGCTCAGCCAGTTGCGGGTCAGCTCCCGTGCCACCGCACTTTGAGCATCGTCGCCAAACCAGCGCAGCAGCGGACCTTCCTTGTCGACGCCGACGAGCGATATTGCAGCGGCACGCGCAAGCACGGCCGCCTTGGCCTCGGGGTCGCGCCGATAGACGCCGTTGAGATAGGCGACCCGCTTGATCCGCTCACCGAACGTGGCGGCAGCGCCTCCGGCAACGAGCGCACCCATCGAATGACCGGCGACACTGACTTCACTGAGCGCCAGTTCATCGAGGAAGCCGCCAAACCAGGCGACGAAGGCCTCCAGCTTGCTGCCGGTAGGCAATGCAGCGCTTTCGCCATGCCCCGGCATATCGAGGGCAATGACCCGATGAGTCTGTGAAAAGCCCGTGATTTGCGGCGACCAAGCTTCGAGCCGCATGCCGACGCCATGAATGAGAACCAGCGGCTCCCCCTCGCCCACTTCATGATAGGCGGTCCCGCTCGCCGTATGCTTGCGGAACAGACCTTCCGTCTTCAGATCGGCCTTGTCGTGGTCCATGGTTTCCATCGCCGGCATCCGGGCGCCCGATCCTTACACGCCGGCCGGATTGGCGACGTCTTGCCCCAGATCCTTGAGGTCCTGGTAGCGATCGCCGATGCGATGATGCGGCCTTCCGCCGACCGAGGCGCCGAGCGCGACGACGATCTCGTCAGCGGCGGGCGCATCGGGAACCGACGTCTGGATCGTGAGATAGTGCGAACGCCGCCCTTCGTCATTCTTGTCCATGAGCGGGATCATGATCGGCGCATTGGCCGGGCCGCGTGTATTGCAGAAGGCGAGATAGGACTTGGCACCGACGGCGTGGCGATAGTGATTGCCGAACCTCAGGGTGTGTATCAGCGCAGACGCATGCTCGATCTCGCCATCCAGACCGACGACGGCCGACTTTCCATAGGCTTCGACCGCTTCACCCGATCCCACAGCATCAATAATCATCTTGGTGAGCAATTCGCCAAGAAAAGGCGCAGCAGCGTGAATCTCCGGCTTCAGATCCAAGACGAAGCCGCGACCAGCCCAAGGGTTTTTGACGATCGCGCAGGCCGAGAAAAGCTTCAGCGGCGCGGCCGCCGCCCTACCCCCTTCGATAAGCGTCGTTTCGATCTGCAGGACGGTTTTTCGGATCTGAAGGCTCATGGCTCGCTCTCTATTAAGATTATGTATGATGGTATGCCATAATACATTGCTGTCAAGCGGCTTTGCACGAACGAATCCGAAAGTCGTGTCGATCTCAAAATTAAATCCGATATAACAATGGCTTGGCGACACTCAGAACAGCGCTCGCGCAGGCGCTGCCTGTTCATTACACATCACCAGATACCGATGTTCCGCTTTTGTATTAGTTATTATGGTATACCATCACCTCGAACGTGAAAATGAGTCAATCCGCGTCGACGGCCAAACGACAATTTGATGAGGTCGAATACCGCCGACGGTGCGGTACGTTTTGAGCCGAGCTTCGGGGAAACCGATCGGGTTCAAACCTGCCGCACGATGGCGCCGATCGCGTTGACGAGAACACGCGCGGCGGTCACGGCCGACAGGCCATCGATGTCGCCGGGAGGATAAAACTCCACCAAATCGAAGCCGCCGATCCTTGCCCGCCTGCCAAGGCCGGCAATCAGGTCGATGACCTCGTTATAGATGAGGCCGCCGGGTGTCCGCGCCGCAACTCCCGGCATGATGCTGGGATCGATGCTGTCACAATCCAGGGTGACGACAACACGCGCTCCCTCCGGAATATGCCGGAGAGCCGCGGCCACTCCCTCAGCATGGATCTCGCGGGCAGTCACGAAATGGCTACCGTAACGCTGCGCGGCTTCGATCTCTTCGGGCCGGGCACTTCCGACACTGCGAAGGCCAACTTGCACCATCCCGGCGACATGCGGCATTTCGCTTGCCCGCCGCATCGAGCTCGAATAGCCGTAACGCTCGCCATGCAACTCATCGCGCCAGTCGACATGGGCATCGATCTGCAGGACCCAGACCGGTCCGTGATCGGCAAAGCCTGCGATAAACGGCATGGTGACGGAACAGTCGCCGCCGAGCAGGATCGGCACAGCCTGCAATGCCAGCACCTCGCGCGTCTTAGCCTCGATCCGGGCTCGGTTTCCGGCATTGTCATGCATGGTGGTTTCGATGTCGCCCGCATCGATGCAACTGGGCGGTCTGCCATCGAACAGCGGGCCGCCAAGATCGAAATCCCAGTGATCGATCAGCGCCGCGTCCGCCTGGCTTACGGCACGGATGGTGCCGGCCGCCAGCGCATGGCCGCTGCTATCCTTGCCGGCATAGGTGCTGCCGTGACCGGCAGCGAAGATGACCGCGCGCGGTATGCGCCCCTCATCCAAACGATCTGGAAGGCCGAGAAAGGAAAGAGAGTTGGTCATTTCGCATCAGCCTCGACGATGTTTTTCCCGGAACAGGGGTAGTGGCACGAAGATCAGTCGGCCGGTTGGCGATCGGAAAGCACGGCCTGGGCGATGGCACTGGCGCTTGCGACATGTTCCATCGCCGCCCGATAGGCGCCTTCGCCGTCACCGCGCCGGATAGCATCGACGATGCGCGCCATCTGTGCTGGCCCCTGAACGTCACGATCCCTGGTCTTGATCGTCATGGAACGCAGATGATTGATGCGCACCGTCAGTAGATTGACGACGCCCCATGCCACGTGGCGGTCGACGCTGCTGAACAGCGTCTGATAGAAAGAGGATGTGTGAGCAAGCACGCCGGCCATGTCCTTGCCGCGATAGCTCTGCCTTATGTCTTCGAGCGACTTGTCCAGGGCATCGGCGATCGCGGGATTGTTTTGCTCGGCGCAAAGCCGCGCCGCCATCCCTTCCAGTGCTGCGCGGATCTCGTAGATCTGTTTGGCTTCGTCGTGATTGAGCTGGGCGACGATCGGCCCCTTGTTCGGGAGATTGGCGACAAGGCCTTCGGATTCGAGATGGCGCAGAACCTCGCGAACGATGGTGCGGCTGACACCGAGCTGGGCACAGAGATCGCGCTCCACCAGCCGATCTCCCGGCCGGAAATAACCATTGACGATCGCTTCTCGCACCTTGTCGAGGGCGAGCTCCCGCAACGTCTTCGTCGGACGCTCCACGCGAATTGCGGCGCCATGCGCATCGTCAGTCATTTTCACACCTTCGATCTTCGGGTACCATAATATGGCGTACCAAAATCATCCATTCCCGCAATGAAGTCAATGCAGCGGAGCGCCCGACAGTCAGAGCAACGCTTGTTCGTGAATGCCTAAATGCTCCTTCAGCACCTTCTTATGATCGGCACCGATTGCGAGATATCGCTGTTCTCCGGCCATTATCACGTGGTCGACGAAGCAGTGGAGGCAAACATCCGGCAATATGCGCGCAGCGGCATCCGGATTATCTTTTTGGATGTATGCGCCAATCTCAACAAGCGGTCGCAGCGCTCTCCTCGTCCAGCAAATATGCTTTTCGCTCATAATTGATGAGCAGACCTGGTGTATTTTCGGATAACTTTCGTCATTTCTTCATCGGTCACGAATTCGCCTCGCTTGGCTTCAGCCAATCCGGCTTCGACTTCAGCAATTTGCCACTCTTCGCGAGCAACATAATCCTCGATTTACTGGGCTGCCATATCAGAGCGCGAGCGATCAAGCGTCTCCGCGATCTGGTTGAGTTTACTAGCCGTCTTGTCTGAAACACGCACGGTGAATGCGGCCATAACACCCACCCTTTCCTAGCTCAGTAAGATTATCTGTGAACCGTCAAGGTTCAGCATGAACTCACATCAAAGCGCCCGAGAGGGCTTACACAAAAAACGCAAATGGCTTTGATTGGTCTTGAAGGGTTTTGAACCAGCGATCCGCGCGCTTAATGCGCTAAGCGATTGAAAACCCGATCTGTTGATTAAGCTGGAGCGTTGTGTCAAAGCTGGATAGGGCTGCGACGTGGTCAACCGGTTAGAAACGCGACAACAGGGTCTTCTTGTTCTGACGATCAGCCCCCGGTCGGACCGGCTGGGCCGGGTTGAAAGGGCGGAGCGGGGGCGGGTAATGAAGCTCCCCTTCGGCTTTAGATCCCATGAGGAGTGAACAGCGGCCGCCGCTCTGGCAGAGTGAGGTTGCATCAAAACACTCGCTCAGGAGGAGCAGTTTATGGAACCTGCATCCATTCATCCGACCGCTGTCCGCACTGATCTTGGCGCAATTTTTGTGTCATTGGAACTGAGCCGATCGACCTGGTTGATCACTTCGTTGTCGCCGGGCAGTGGCGAGAAGATGTCGAAACATGTAGTGGCCGGTGGCAATGTGGCCGAGCTGCTGGATCGATTTGAGCAGCTACAACAGAAGGCGCGGTTGAGAACAGGGAAGTTATTTCCCATCGTGACGATCCAAGAGGCAGGATTGGACGGCTTCTGGATACACCGCGTGCTGGAGGCTCACGGCATCGAGAGTTACGTCGTCGACGCAGCTTCGATCGCGACCTCCCGTCGACGTCGGCGTGCGAAGACCGACAAGATCGATGGAGAGGCTCTGACGCGCACATTGCTCGCGTTCAAGCGCGGCGAGCCACGCGTATGTGCGATGGTCAGAGCGCCAGATCCGAAGGACGAAGATCGGCGTCGGATTTGCCGGGAGCGCAAAGTTTTGATTGCCGAACGGGTCAGGCATGTCAATCGCGTGAAGGGGCTACTCTTTGCTCAAGGCGTCAGCGGCTATCAACCGCTCCGTAAGGATCGCCGTCAGCGGCTGGAGGAGCTCCAGACCGGAGATGGGCGCCAGTTACCGAAACACCTGAAGGCTCAAATCAATCGCGAACTCGACCGTCTCGAGTTGCTGCTAGAACAGATCGCGGCAGTGGAGAGCGAGCGTAATTCTCTCCTATCGACGTACGAGCAGCCAGCGGTTGAGGCAACCTCGCCCGCAGCGATGCTGCTGTCCTTAAAGGGTGTTGGCGCTGAATTTGCCGCCGTTCTTTGGACCGAAGCCCTGTCCCGGCATTTTGATAATCGGCGGCAGATTGCCGCCTATGCAGGTTTGACGCCGACCCCATGGATGAGCGGCACGATTGACCACGAACAGGGTGTCTCAAAAGCAGGGAATCCTCGGCTGCGCACCACGATGATTCAACTGTCGTGGCTGTGGCTACGCAATCAGCCAGCGTCAGCGCTCAGTCGTTGGTTTGTGGATCGGGTTCAGTTGAACGGGGGACGTTTAAAGAAAGCCGCGATAGTTGCCCTGGCGCGCAAGCTCCTTATCGCGCTGTGGAAGTTTGTTACTGCGGGTGTTGTCATCGAAGGGGCTGTCATGAAGACCGCCTAACGACCAAAAAATGGCCGAACACACAAATCTTCCAGGACTGATCACTCCTGGCGGATCCAGGTGAGCGAACCGCCTCAAAGTCGGGCTTCAAATGCCGCGCTTTAGATTGGTCCCGTTCTCCTGAGCCTTGCCGCTACGCAAGCGGGATAATGGTGCTGCCGGACAAAACGGCGACCGTATGTGAGTTTGAACCGGTGACGGAAACGTGCCGCGTCAAGCAAGGTGGCTCAGACCATGGGTTCGATACGAAATCGAAGGGGCACGCTATGAAACCATGATTGATCTTGACGGCGAAATCCTCATGTG
>NZ_BAAJNQ010000023.1:0-42207 GCF_054558365.1 Rhizobium sp. No.120 | reverse complement strand
GAGAATTGACCCGCCTGTTAGGTATGTTTCGGGTCTGCGGTCGTGGTCAAGTTCCTCGGTTTCTCTTTTGTCGATTTAGTGTCGTGCGCAGAGCTGTTCTTGAAGCGGAAGCTGTCGTTTCCGGTTTCAAGGATGTGACAATGATGGGTAAGCCGATCGAGCAATGCCGTGGTCATCTTGGCATCACCGAAGACACTGGCCCATTCGCTGAAGCTGAGGTTCGTCGTAATGATGACACTGGTTCGCTCGTAGAGTTTGCTGAGCAGGTGAGATGGTAGGACTGAGCCAATCGGCTACGAGCGCGGCTCTCAGCCGATTGAGGGACATGTTTCATGACCCGTTATTAGTACGGGTTGGTCGCCGGCTTGCGCTGACCCAGAACGCGGAGAATTTGATCGAACCGCTGAAAGACGCTTTGAGCAAGGTTCAGCAAACACTAATGCAACAAGGGGGCTTTGACCCTCATCACGACGCAAGAACTTTTACAATAAGCGCGTCGGACTATGCGGTCCTCGTGCTACTCGGCCCGCTGCTAAAGCGTCTAGAAACAGAAGCGCCACACATCACACTTCACCTTGTCCCTCGCTCGCATGACACTGAAAGAATGCTCCACGAGGATTTGGTGGACGTCGTGATCGAGCCTTACGAGCTATTGCCGGACAGCGATTTTCCCTCTGAGCCCCTGCTGAGCGACCGTTGGCTTTGCGCTGTTGATTCGCAAAACGCGATTATTGGGAAATCAGATAAGGTTTCGCTGGAGGCATTCCTAAATGCGTCCCACCTCGCATATGGTATCGGACCTGATCGGCAATTCAACTTGGCCGACCAGCATCTGGCGCGCGAAGGTGTTAACCGGCGGATTACAGTGACTGTCGAGAGTTTCGTGCTAGTCCCCTTCCTATTGCGTCAGTCCAATCTTATTAGTTTGGTGCTGGAGAGAGCAATTTCCGAACTGGGCGTCCCGCAGGTTGTTGGCGTTGAGCCGCCCATAGCGTTGCCCGATATACATGAACGTATGTTCTGGCACCCGAGGCACACCAGCAATCTCGCACACTCTTGGCTGCGTGACTGCTTGCGAGAAACGGCAGCGCGGATTCAGGCCGGCATCTCACACGTGAAAGGCGCAGGCCAACTCGAGGCTACGCGGGAAGAGGCTGAAGCGGATCGAATTTAAGGTCGCCCTCTTGAAGCGCTCTTACGGTTTCGGAAACGAATTCGGTAAACACCTGCAAGCGGTGGGTAGGCATCCTGCCAAGCGCATGGAGAACCTGGAACGGCATCCTCTTGAGGCTTGCCGACGGGATCACCTCAAATAGCGTGCCGCGCGCAAGGTCTTCTTGTACGATCAGTTTGATCACATATGCGAGCCCGATTCCGGATCTCGCCGCCTGATGGATTGCCGCGGCTGTGTCGAGATCCAGTCGGCCCTTTGGAATAAACTCTGTTCCATCGGCAAGCTGAACTGGATAGGTCCGCCCACCAATCGAGTATCGCGCAAAGGGCAACTCTCGCAGCATTTCGGCTGTCACCGACTTGCCACGTGTCGCTTCAAACGACGGCGAAGCCACCACGGCCATATCCAACTGTGCAAGAGTGCGGGAAATGAGAGAATTCTGGTCTGCAAAGCCTACACGATACGCTGCGTCGTATCCATCACGGACGACGTCCGCGTGGCGGTCAGTCATGTCCAGCTGCAGCGATATACCCGGATGCACCACCATGAACTTCTCGAAAATTGGTCCAAGAAGCTGCCTACCGAATTCACCTGGTAAGCTGACGCGTAGGTGACCCGATGTGTTTTGACTAAACTGGACGACATCGCCTGCTTGCTCGATGAGGTCTAGTATGGGACGCATTCGCTCGAAGAGTGCCTCGCCTTCCTGTGTTAGCGTGAGCGTCCTTGTGGTGCGCCGGAACAGCTTCGCTCCAAGAACCGCCTCCAGCCGCGATACAGCCTTTGAGGCAGATGAGGGGCTAGTTCCAATACTACGCGAGGCTGCGGTAAATGAGCCCGTCTCGACAGTTCGGCAAAAAGCAAGCAAGCCCGTGGTTTCACTTAGGAGATCGTACACCGAGATCCGCCTATTCCCAGCTCTCGCCCTGTGACGCCCGCTGACTCGGCCCTACCTCCCCGAGCAGATCCTCAATGGTCAATCCTGCGAGCACCGATTGCCACGCCGCGTTGACCTCCTCGATTAACCGTTCGACCGCCTGATTTAGAGCTTGAGCTGGCGGTTCAGCAGTGGCGAGCATGGAGCCTTTGGACCTCGGGCTGTCGATTGGACCTTCTATTGCCTCGATGATTTCCAGAATGGAAATCCCGCGCGCCTCTCTACTCAATCGATAACCGCCACCAGGACCGTATGAAGCGGTTACGATCTTCGCATGAGCGAGTGCCTGCAGCGTCTTCGCAAGATAATCCTTGGGCAGGTCGAAAGTCGCGGAGAGCGCACGCGTTGTCATACAATTGCCGGAGCGAACCGCCAGAAGCGCACAACACTGTATTGCCTGTTTTACCTGCGTCCGCAGCCTCATAATTCTACACCAGATGCCGCACCTTGGGTCGTCGCGTCCGAGTCATCGAACGGCGGCCAAGAGTAATCGGGGTGGCGTTTTGTTTGTAGTAAACTCAGGTTTGGGTAACAGTCGCCGACGCACTGCTCTAGTCATCTGCCGATCGGGGAGTGAAAGCAGTCACCTTGGGGACTTCGATCGCGAGAAAATCGACGAGCGACCGGACAGCAGGGAGGAGCCCGTTCTTATATGGCATAAGTGCACTCATGCGAGCGTCGGCGGCCATCCAGCCCGGCAATATCTGGTATAATCTCCCGGCCTCTATTTCCTCTCGGCACATATATCCAGGCAATGCAGCAACGCCGAGGTTCGCGCACGCCGCTTCCTTCAGAGCGATCATGTTGTTGCTCAGAAATCTTGGTTCTATGGGAACCTCAATCTCCTGACCTACCGGACCTTTAAGACGCCATAGCTCGGCTCCGTGGCGGTCGTTAGCCAGCGTGGAATGTGAGGTAAGATCTTCCGGCTTGGACAGGTCGCCCGCCTGCTTCAGGTACTGTGGACTTGCAAATAGATACCAAGGCACACTGGCAATCCCTCTTTGAACCAAGGTTGAGTTCTGAAGGGACGCGACATGGCCGCGGAGCGCTAAATCGAATCCCTCGGCAACCATGTCGACCAACCGATCGGTTGCGATCTCAACAATCTTCACCTTAGGATATCTGTTCAAAAAGGTTGGGATGACGTCCCGCAGGGCAAACTGAGCAATCTCGACCGCGGTCGTGATCCTGATCGTACCGCTGGGCTCGTGTAATCTCTGGCGGACGAACTCCTCGGCGGTGTCTGCCGATTGAAGCATGTGGAGAGCATACTGGTAGAACTCTGCCCCTACGTCCGTCATGCCGAATTGTCTAGAGGTGCGGTTGATCAGCCGTACACCCAAGGAATCCTCAAGTTCGCGGACCCTATGACTGAGGGTTGACTTCGGCACGCGAAGGCTTTCGCCAGCTGCGGTAAAGCCGCCGCGATCTACGACTTGAACAAAGAAGTACACATCTTTGAGATCGAGCATTGGCACCTATCACTTTGGCGCGTGTAAACACGAAAAGGTCCCCGCGAGACCTCGCGACGACCAATTAATCGGCGGCTTCGTAGTATGACGTCAAGTGGCTGACGCGTTCAGCTTACGAATTCGACGAAATCCTCGATCGCTAGCTTATGATTCACCATGTTGTTTTCAGGGAGAGTGTTGTTGGCCCAGCCCAACGACATGCCCGCGATTACCATGTCAGTTTCGGGAAATCCGAGCTCCTCGCGAAGCAATCGATGCTGTAGCGACCAAATCTGCTGTGCACATGTATCCAGTCCTCTCGCCCTGGCCGCAAGCATCATGTTCTGCAGAAAGCACCCGTAGCAGATGAAACTTGCCCACTCAAGCTTCCGATCCATGGTGAAAATTATACCCACCGGGGCTTCGAAGAATCTGAATTGACGCTCGACGTCCTTGAGTCTGCCGTACTTATCACTCCGAGGAACGCCAACCGCATCGCCCAGTTGACCACGAAATTGATTGAAGCGACCGATGAACGGGTCGTGCAGCGGCTGCGGGAAGAACGGATACTCTGGTGCCAACTTTTCCGGACCCGCCCGAAAGGTCTCGACTGCTTTTGATGTGATCCGGTCTCTCGCGCTGCCCGTCAGGACGTAGCAGCGCCACGGTTGGGTATTGCTGGAACTAGGGGCAAAGCGAGCTGCATTGAGAATGTCGTTGACGGTTTCGCGCGGGACCGGCGTATTCAAAAAGCCCCGTTTGGCGCGTCTTTCCATCATAATTTGATCAACAGTAGATGCTCGATCGATGTCGGATTCATCCGGTTTCAGATTTGCCTGCATGACAGCTCCCCTTTCATTTTTTTGAGCTGTTAAGAATGGTAATAGCTCTATAGAGTTTTAGAAGTTCCTATGCTTGTACGCATGTTCCAACCACTTGAACGATGGCTCCGGGCGCGGTGGCATTCGTCCTCCAAAGCATGCGGTGGTTAGTGCCCACCGAACATGCTCCTAATCGCGTGCACGAGGTCGGCTCGCGATCCGTCCGAATGGTTCGGAGGAGGTGAGCCAGCCTCGTTATGTGATCCATGTCGGTGCAGTCGTCTCGCCAGGTCCTTGATTAAGAGTGGCCGCTCTATAGCGAGGCTATCGAACACTGACTTCTCGACCTCGTAGAATACGGCAGGTGTCAAGGTAAGAGACTGGCTTTCCTCGGGCTGCCCTGCAAATACCCCCCAGGCTCCAAGGACGTCGCCGGGAGCTAGTCTCTTGACGATCTCACCTTGATCGCGTCGCAAAGCGACTCCCTCGCGAACGATCAGCAGCCTGGTCGAGACGGACCCCTTTGCCAATAACTCCTCCCCCGAATCCGTCTTCTTTTCGATCGCGCCGGCGGCGACCGCATCTTGCTCCTCTTCCGTGAGATCCGAGAAAAGCGGGATTGACTTCAACAACGTCAACGCCGAACTCTTGGGAGGATTGATTTGGCCGTCTTGAATAATCTGGCTCCCCACCGGCCTCGCCAGAACAAGCCCGTTAGCAAGGCAATGCCTATATACAAGATCGATGACATCATTTCTGGCCGCGCTACGCTGAGCCAGGCTTGTAACCCTGAAGAAGAGTTGAATGTCGATTGCTGCCCCGTCGATACCCATCAAGGATGCGCTTGATGGCGGCTCTTGGACAATGCTATTGCAGCTGCTGAGGGCATCCAGCATCACCTTGAGCACAAAGCCGGGAGTATGGGTCGGGACAATACGGACATCTAACATGACCTGATGCGTTTCATCTGGTTTGCTAACGTTCGTCAAACCCTGCTTAGCCAGGACGCTATTCGGCATCACAACCAGGTTTTGGGTGCCCGTAAGAAAATAAGTCGAACGCCAGTTGCTTGCGACGACGCGACCCTCAGTTCCATCGGCAAGCGATATCCAGTCTCCGATCGTGTATGGTCTTCCGAGAGTTAACGCGATGCCCGAGAAAACATCGCCTAGAGTGTTCTGAAGCGCGAGGCCGAGAATGATCGCGAACACCCCTGAGGTGGCGAGAATGGTTCCGATTGGCACGCCGAAGACGAATGCCATGACAGAAAGCAGTACCCCGAGGTAGACGATTGCAACTAGGAGGTCCTGTATAAGGCGTGCTTCCCGGGGCCTTCCGTCGAGCACGATGTAGATCCTTACAAACCCGATCGTGGCCCAAGAGAGGTGCGTCCACCAGAGTATCTTAGCCATGACGACGAGTGAACCGGTTCCGTCCAAGTGCGGCGCGTCGAACCGGAAAGGCATAATGCGTGCGCTAACAAGCACCGCGGTCATCGCTAGAAAGAAGAAGATCTGCGTTACAAGTCTTTCGTTTGGTCGAGACCGGCCCTGGAGGTGCCACACGACAATGCCGGTTATGCCGAGCAAATCTATCAAGGTGGTAAGAAAAATGGTGTTTTGAGACATACGAGCCCGTGTTTGCGGCGAGATATGCGCGCAAAGCCGCTTATCCCGTCGCCTCTCAGAGGATTTTTGAAAGCAGTCTACCCTCTGACGGGCTCTCTCGATACTAAACCAATTGGTAGGGGCTCTGATCGAATATGTCGATCCAGCCCGGCTGTGCCCTCACTCGCGCGAGCCATCCGGCAATGGCAACAAACCGTTCCATCTCATATTTTCCCTGATGTGCCAGACACACGTATGCAAAGACCGCCAAGTCGGCGACCGTGTATCTATCACCCACCAACCACTCACGGTTTGCCAGCCAACGCTCCAACTTTTCAAGACCGAGATAGCCGTCAGCGTGCAGTCGCTCGATCTGTTGCGACATTTTGTCGGCCAATCCACGAATATGGTAGACCCTGGCCATAGCAAGAAAGCGTTGGAGGTCTCCCTGTTCGAAAAACATCCAGCCTATGACCTGCGATCGGAGATACGGATCGTCGTAAAGGTATTGTGTCCCTTCGCTTAGGTAGAGAAGGATGGCAGCCGACTCGACTACACTCCGCCCGTCTTCGAGCTCAAGAACGGGGACGCGGCTGAAACGGCTCAGCTTATAGAAATTGTCGGTCTTCGTCTCACCCGCCTCCAGGTCGAGGGTGCGTCTTTCGAAGGGCAACTTTAGCTGGTTTAGCAGGATCCTTATCTTCCATGAGTTGCCTGAATAACGGCTGTCATAGAGTCTGAGCATCGCGTGCGTTCCCTCGCCTTTTCAATCTAGCGAGTCACACTCTAGCCCTTAACCTCGCGGTATGGCTATCAAATTTAGGCTTGCATTCGATTCATCCGCCTCAACCAGTGATGTATGACCTTATATATTCGGCCTCGTATTCTATGGCTCGGATGTGATGCCTGACAGCGTCGCCAATTGAGACTATGCCTGCCAGCCGGCCGTCGTGTTCCACCGGCAGATGGCGAGCTTTTTGTTTATTCATGACGTCCATCAGACCATTGATGCTAGTCGTTCGGCTGCAAGAGAAGACATTCTTCCACATGACTTCCGAGAGTTGCAGCTCCATGCAGGAAATCCCGCGCTGAACAATTGCGCTGACTACATCCCGCTCAGTAAATATGCCCTCGATCCGGTTCTCGCGGTCAACGATGATTACCGCACCAATATGGTTCGAGTGAAGCAAGCGACACGCGTCCTTCACGGTATCGGTGCCAGAAGCAGTTACAACATTGCACCCCTTCTCCATTAAAATGGCATGCACAGACATTTAGTCCTCTCCCCGTTCATGGTTACCTGAGATCAACTCGGCCGCGCCAACACCAGATGCGCCTCAACTTCAGACGCGAAGGCCAGAAGCCCGTTGTCTCGACCCCTCCTAGCGGCGATCTGCAATCCGACTGGCATCCCGTCTGCCTCGGCTCGAGATATCGGCAACGATAAGGCTGGCATGCCCGCAAGGTTGAATGGCGCGGTATAGAACATCAGCGCCTCTCGAACGCTGCCGTTCCACGAACCAATCGTAATCTGATCAGCTCCGACGGCTGGAGCCGTGCATGGACACGTTGGCAGGAGTAAGAAGTCAAGATCGGCCATCGCGTTATCGAGCTGATGAACGAACACTCGGCGAACTTGTTGACTGTCCGCATAGGTCCTGATCGTTGTCTCCTCAGCCATTGCAAGGCGGCTAGCGGTCTCGGGGCCGTACGATGCCTGGACATACTCTCTATCGTGCCGGCTGAAATGGACCATGCCACCTTCGGCAAGAACAATCCCAGCGAAAGCTTCAAATCCTCGCTTAAACGACGGCAGTTCTCCCACCTCGACCAAATCATAGTGAGGTTCGAGAACAGCATAAGCCTTCTCGAGCGAACGCTGGACGTCCGAAGAAATCGGAAGATCATTGGTTTTGCCCGCGACACCTATTCGATACCGCGAGGTTCGCGGCGCGATATCGTTCCTAATGCCGAGGGCAGACACAACCATCTCCACATCACCGACGGCTCTCCCCATCACCCCGACATGGTCCAGTGACGGCGCAAGAGGAAAGACACCCTCTGTTGAGAGCAACCCGTAAGTCGGCTTGAAACCAACAACCCCGCAGAGGGCCGCGGGAATACGAACCGAGCCGCCGGTGTCGGTTCCAAGCCCCGCGCTGACAGTTCCATAGGCGATCGCCGCTGCCATACCGCCGCTCGAACCGCCCGGGATTTTACCGTGATCCCATGGGTTCAATGTATCGCCAAAGTAATCACTCGCTGTTGTCACGCCCCATGCGAATTCATGGGTGGTCGTCTTGCCGATAATAGCGGCCCCCCTCTTTCTTAGGATGCGGATAATCTCAGCGTCGGCGGACGGCATGTTCTCAGAGTAGGCCGGCGAGCCATACCGTGTTGCCAAACCGGCTGTATCAAAGAGATCCTTGACGGCAACAGGTATGCCTTCGAGTGCTCGTGCCTTCCGGTCCCGGTAGCGGTCGTCCGACACAGCTCCGGACAGCCGCGCCCCAAGGGCGTCAATTTCCGCGAATGCGCGGATTTCGGTGCGGCAGCTCTGAGCAGATGCAATTGCCGCCTCAACTACAGCAGTCGGTAGCAGTCGCCCGGCGGCATAGTCTGATAGCAGTCCGGCTAGCGAGTGTGTCACGTCGGCTCCATTTCCTACCAGAGGCTCTCGAGGAGATCGGAAAGTTTGGTGCGCGCGTCTACACCGAGATCTGCGACCTCCCGGGGATAATTCTCGACTAGCAATTCGGCAACATTCGAAATCAAGCTTCTGTCGAAGCCGATCTCCCTCAGTTTTGAGGGCAATCCGAGGAACGTCACAATGCCGCTGATGTCACTTGAGAGAGCGGAAGCAGCTTCGCGTCCACCGGCTTGGGCATTGAATATTCTGAGCTTGTCCCCGTAAAAGGACGCGCAGGCTTCGATGACCGGAGCCAGCGTGATGCAGGACGTGAGGCTGTGCGGTACCCCGAAGGTTCCGCCAAGAATGTGACCGATACGGTGGCTCAAGCCGTAAATTACGGACGCTGGAAAGAAATAACACTGCCAGGCAGCCAACTGAAGTTGAAGTAAGTCGTCAAGTGTGATTGATCCAGCATCGAGCGCGTGCTGCGTCTCGCCCTCTGAAGGCCACCGATTGAGAACACCCAAGAAACGAGCCACACCGCTGGCCGCGAGAACCGCGTGCGGATGGTCTGCCTCCACTAACCGCATCCCCTCAACAGCATGATCGATTCCCTTGATTGCGGAAGAAAGTAGTAGCTGTCGCGGCGTACCTCGGATTAGTTCCGGGTCGATGATTACGACCCGAGGAGCCGTCTCCCTAACCGCGTAGCTCCGCTTGAACTTGATCTCCCCAACCGTTTCGGTAACACCAAAATAATGCGAAAACTCTGAACCCGACAATGTGGTGGGAAGAGCAGCAATCGGAAGATTCTTACCGTGCCGAACTTGGTAGAAGTGCGACACGGCTTTTGCCGCGTCGAGTACCGAGCCGCCTCCAAGAGCGATGATCGATTTCGCTCCTGTGCTTTCGCAAGCCCGCAAAGCGCTATTGACGGCCGTCTCAGGAACGTGCGGCGGAAAGTCTAGGAATTCGCCCACGATGTCGGAGCCGATGGAGGCGATCACCTCATTTGCTAGCCCAGCCAACGGCTCCACCGTGAACAATATAGGCCTCTCGATGCCGTAAAGACTAAGTTTCATAAGGGCATCGGCCAGGATATCGCGGCCCCAGACGACTTTTTCTTGCGGTAGAAAATCAAGCTGCTGCATGCTTCACTCCTGCCATCGAGGGCTTGTCGTCGTTTACGGCAGCACCGGCACCGGTGCGGGGCGATACGCGATATGGCGTTCGATCTCGCGGCGTTCGCTCTCAAGATGTTCCGGTAGGCATAGCTTCTGGCCTAAGAAGCCGGTGTCTTCGTCTATCGAAAAACGATTCGGTGTGGAAAGAGCACAAATATGGCCATCCGGATCACGGAACAGAAATTGGCGTGCGTATACCGTGTCCTGAATTTTCGACACGTCGATCCCGACTTTCTTGAACCGCGCGTGTTCGTCAGCGAGAGCGGCATCGTTTTCCACTTCCAATGCAAAGTGATGCGAAAGTCCAGTACCAAGCCGACCGCTCGTGTATCCGGGCAGACCGAAGAAGGTGAGCACTGAGCCGGGCGATAGGTCCTCGTCGCAGGCATAATAGAAATGAGTTCCGCCCTTCTCGTCGAGATAGTCGGTCTTCTTGATGAGCCTAAGTCCGACCTTCTCTACGAAGAAGTTCTCGGTTCTCTCCGCGTTGCTCGAAATAGATGTGATGTGGTGAAAGCCTCGAAGGGCGAAATCGGATGTGACTTGGGGCAGCGGTTGCGGCCAGGTTTCAGCGGCGACTTGCAATTCATCGCGACCACCTATCAGGTTCTCCTTAGGCTGCGGTCGAAATCCTGAGCCGAGGACGGCCTCGTCATGGCCGAATCCCGGCTCCGTCGTCGCTATTTCAATAATCGCGCCGTCGGGATCGCGCAGGTAGATCGCGTGAAAGTAATGCCGATTGTAGGGCCCGGTTACGTGGACGCCGTGATCGGAAAGGCGGCGCTTCCACTTCAGAAGTCCGTCCCTGTTCGGCACGTGCAGAGCAAGATGATGGTTCGTACCAGCGCCCCAACGTCCCTTGGGATCTCCAACCCGAGGATTGGAGACGCCGTCACGCGTGGAATTCTCTTCGACGAAGCCTCCATCTGGCATCATATAGAAAATTGGATTCCATTCGATATACGTGATGGTTTCGCCACGATGTGGCTCACTTCCGACCGACTGGAAACCAAAGGTGACAATCGGAAGACGGGCGTCATGGTGATGAACCGTCCGCTTGACGACCGGCAAGCCGAGGACTCTGTTGTAGAAGTCCTCCGTCCGCTTGATATTGGCTGCAACGAAAGTCTGGCTATTGACGCCTCTGATGATCATCTGGTTCATGTTCCACCTTTGCTGTTTTTCGTTCGTGCACGGCTTTGGCTGGCTCGATCGACTGCAACCGTATGGCCAGGTTCCTTCCATCTGAAGTCGGCGCGACAGAAACGGAGCGTCCAAAATTATGGACGCAAACCGCGCGAGTGGTGTCAATCCGCCCGCGTAGCCCCTCACCCGAGGCCGATATTCACACGGAAGCGCTGGCTAGGACGACGTTTGCGAAGCGATCGTCCAAGTTTTTGGACGCACATTCCGGCTTTTGACGGCTTTTTAGGGAGGTCGGGGTTCGCCATTTTCCGGGCACGGCTGTGGCATGAGCCAGCAGCGATAACTCGGAGGCAGATATGTCGAAACCAAAGGTGCTGATCGCATTCTATTCGCGGAACAGTTCTACCGAAATTCTAGCAAACGCTATCGCACAGGGAGCGATCGAAGAGGGCGCAGAGGTACGCCTTCGTCGCGCGCGCGAATTTGTCGGTGACGACATCATGTCTCAGGTGCCGGGCTGGCGCGAGAACGCGCAGGCCATGAACCAGAAATACGAAGCTCCGAGCGAGGCGGACGCCGAATGGGCAGATGCGATCGTATTCGGGACACCTACGCGCTTTGGCTCTATTTCGTCCGAACTCAAGGCCTATATCGATGGCCTCGGCGGGCTCTGGTTCCAAGGCAAACTCAATGGCAAGGTCGGCTCTGTTTTCGGAGCTACCTCTTCCCTCCACGGTGGAAATGAGTCGACGCTGCTGTCCATCTATACGCCGATGGCACATCTCGGACTTATCATCGTTCCACTCGGCTACGCGGACCCCGCGATGTTCAAGGCCGGCACTCCCTACGGCGCAACGCACGTCTCCGCCCGCGACAGCCTGAAACCAAACGACGATCATTTGGCTGTGGCACGCTTCCAGGGTCGTCGGGTCACCTCGGTGGCGCGCGGGCTGCTCCATGCAAAAATACCTGGCGCTACCGCCTGATATCGAGAGGACGGTGTGTCATCGGCACACCGTCCTCGACCGAGGCAGGCATGTCAAAATCCAGCTTCAGTCGGAAAAGATCCTTGCCCCTATGGATCGGCGGTTTTGCCGTTTCCATTCGGTGTTCGATGGTGAACTCGGAAAATCCCACAGCGTTCGCAATTTCTCGAAGACCGTTAGCCTTTCGGTGGGTGTTCGAACATTGGCAGCACCAACCCAATTGCTCTTGAAGAAGTCGGATGGCTGAAAGAGTTAACAACAGGATCGGTTCAGCGAAGCGCGCTATGGACAGCTTGGTTGTCGACATCGCTGATGCGTCGAGCGAAAGCATTGTTATCTATGACGCGGAAGGATGCATCGTTCATTGGAACGAGGCGTCCCATCTGCTTTATGGTGTCGTAAATTCGGAAGCAATCGGAAAGACCGCGGCTGAACTGTTCGGGGAGTCAATTGATGGGCCTGGGCTGGACCACTTAGTCTCAAAGCGCTCTTGGCAGGGTATCGTCCAACGACGTACGGCGGACGGGATACCGTTGCTCGTTGAAATCCGAGTGAGATATCATCGAGCCGAAACAAACGCCACGGATCTCTTCATCGAACTTGGTCGCCGGGCAGATCCGCGCATAGTCGAGGGGCATTCGGTCGGCATCCAAAGGGACTGGGTGGCAGTCTGGAGTATCGATGTATCGAGTGCGACCACGGCACTCCGGAAAATGGCCAGTGGCGGCGAAGGCGGACCAAACCATCTATCCGCTTCGGATCCCCGTTTCGTGGCTGACCATCTCAAAATTAAAGATCTGAACCTCACTGCCGCCAAACTGTTTGCAAACGAGGGCTCTCCTGCTGCAGTCATTGGTAAAAGCGCATACCGCTGCTGGCCAAAGAACCACAGGGATGCTCTATTGGATATGACACTCGCCATGCTGCTGATGGCAGAGGACGACATCCCAATTATTAGACGTATCGTCGGAGCCGACACGCTTACCGTATGGCGCGCCAGCACCGAGCATCCCTCACTCATTTCCGTCAGCGTGACTGGATCGTGGAGCGATCCCGAGACCTATTGGGAAATCGCAGCGAGCGAGCAGCGCTACCGAAATCTGATCGACAACATACCCCTTCCCGTGTGGCAGGTGG
The DNA here is from genome assembly GCF_054558365.1 of Rhizobium sp. No.120. NCBI lineage: Bacteria > Pseudomonadati > Pseudomonadota > Alphaproteobacteria > Hyphomicrobiales > Rhizobiaceae > Rhizobium > Rhizobium sp. No.120. Next base: position 29,129 of record NZ_BAAJNQ010000023.1, on the reverse strand, counting down.
ATGCTCGCGTCATGAGTGGCGTTATCGAAAATCTCAAGGCGTCCGGCATTGATAACATCGAGGATTACCTTTCGGAGCAACCCGACTTGGTGCGTTTTGCCAGCGAGGCAGTCGTCGTAACGGAGATCAACGAAAGTGCGATGCGCCTCTTCCGAGGAAACAGACGAGAAGACTTCCTACAAGACGTATCATATCTCTTCGCCGGTACACCGGCTGCCGCTTCTCGTGTGGTCATTGCCCACTTCGAAGGAGGGCGGAACTACAGCGAGGAAATGAGAATTCTTACGTTCGATGGCGAGCTTCTCGACGTTCTGTTCTACGTTACGTTTCCTCAATATCCGGAGAAGTTGGATAAGACGTTGATAATGATGATCGACGTCACAGAACAGCGTCGGATCGAGCGGCAACTGAGGAAGATCGAAGCCGATTTTGCCCACGCCGCCCGCATTTCCGCTCTCGGTGAATTGGTGACGTCGATTGCGCACGAAGTGCGTCAGCCGCTTTCAGTTATCGTTACGGACGCCGATACGGGAATTCGCTTGCTTACTCGAGGTGAGCCAAACCTTCCCAAAGTAAGGTCGATCATGTCACGGATCATGGAGAACGCCCATAGGGCGAACGAAGTAATCCGACGAATAAAGGACATGGCGGTAAAATCCGACCCGGTTCGTGACTTTGTTGATATCAATGACATTGTGCGGGAAGCCGCCCTGTTCGTACGATCAGAGAGCCAGACGCATCACATTGCGCTTACGACCAAGCTCGCAGGCGGGCTTCCCCGGACGATGGGTGACCGTGTCCAGCTCCAGCAGGTTATCGTCAACCTTCTCATCAACGGTATTCAAGCAATAGCGGCCAACAATTCGCGCACCCGCGAAATCTCAATTGAGACGGCTCAGGCCGCCGGCAAGATAACGCTCGTAGTTAGGGACACCGGAGGTGGCGTGCAAGCCGATGACTTAGACAGAATTTTCGAGGGCTTCTTTTCGCGGAAGGCAGACGGGATGGGAATGGGGCTAGCGATTTGCCGATCGATCATTGGCGATCATGGCGGAACGATCTGGGCTGAAAATGCTGGGACCTGCGGCGCAGTCTTCCGCGTAACGTTGCCGATCGTTGACGGCTCGCAAGAAGTTGCAATTGAAACCGTTCCTCGTGGAATTGCAAAGAGATAGCAAACGTTGGTTTACTTGTTCGAGGAGGGATGAGTAGTAGAATGTACCATGATCTGATGCCATCAATCCCGCTTGGAGGACCTGACATGGCGGACACTGCCAAATCCATCGAGCCCCCATTTGTGCCGCGACAGGTCGTCCATATTGTGGAGGACGACGAACAGTTTCGTCTATCGCTCCTAGATCTCTTCCAATCGCTCGATATCGAGGCGAGAGCGTTCGAGGACGCCGCTTCGTTTTTTGAAAGGGCTTCGAAGGCCGATTCGGGATGTGTTCTTCTTGATGTCCGCCTCCCAGGGGTTGATGGCATCGAGTTTCAGGCGAAGCTGAGTGCTAACGGGTTCGATCTGCCGATAGTGTTTATGACCGCACATGGCGACGTGGCGACAAGTGTTACCGCGATGAAGGCCGGAGCCATAGACTTTCTTCAGAAGCCGCTCAGCACGACCGATCTTCTTAATGCAATTGAAGCAGCCTTTTCTTTGGATCGGGACCAACACCCGGAAAGATCCCAGCGCATAGAAATCCGATCCCGCGCTAACACCCTTACTCCTCGTGAGACCCAGATTTTCTGGCTGGTGGCCAGTGGCCTGATGAATAAGCAAATCGCGTTTGAACTCGGGATCAGCGAAATCATGGTCAAGCTTCATCGCGGCAGCGTGATGCGGAAGATGCGCGCGAAATCTTTAGCCGACCTGGTTCGGCAATATGAGCTTATCAGCTAGGTCTTAAGCCTCCCGACAACAATCAACGTCAGGCTCAATACGGCCAGCGACACAACAGAGGTTCAATGCGTCTCAAGCCCCCCACCACGGTCGCCATAGTTGATGATGATCACTTTTTGCTGGAGTCGCTCCACGACTTCTTCGAGGCTATAGGCATTCGCAGCAAGACATACTGTTCCGCGGACGAATTCCTCGCCTCTGGTGATGTGAGCAAAGTGCATTGTGTACTCGCCGATCTCAAAATGCCGGGCACTAGCGGCCTGCAACTTTTGGAGTCCCTGGTCAAGCAAGGGGGCCCGCCGGTATGCATCATGACCTCCTTTGCCGACGCCCGGACCAAAGCGGCTGCTATGAGCGGCGGCGCTGTAGGCTTTTTGGAAAAGCCAATCAACTCCGCTGAACTGCTCGCTTTCATCTCTACTAAGAGCCGGCATTGACGCTCACGTCGAGCGGAACTCGGACCTGCGTCCCGTGTCGACTAGCGGCATCAGAATAGCCTCAGATGACGATCAACCGCACAAACCGACGTATAGTACATATCCTCGTCCGTAGCGCGTAATTTCCTGCTCATTGCAACAGGAGTACAAAATCGTGTTTGGAGAGCGGGGCTCGAGAAGCCTTATCAATCTGACGAAATCGCTCTGGAAAAGGGTTTCGACCAATCGCCCAATGAGCCAAAGGTCCGAGCCCACTACGATCCCAATCTATGTGGCGCAGGCATATTCGAGCGGGCTTCCCTTCAGCACCAGGAAAACCTTATTCGATCGCCCGTCCACGATCGAAAACGGCGAAAATCAAAGATCATGAGGATCTTGCATTTAATCTGCAGTCCCCGCGGCCATGCCTCCGCAAGCGCTCGTCTCTCACGTCAAATGATTGAGAAACTAGTCGCATCAAACAGCGAAATCGAGGTTACCGTTCGATGCCTGAACGACTCCAACATGCCGCATATCGACCGTGAATTTTCGATGTCATCGCGGACGCATTGCTGGATTGAGGAGCCAATGGGATCGCGACTGCTCTCCGACGAGCTCATTGAAGAAGTCGTCGAAAGCGAAGCCATTGTGATCGCCACTCCTACGCACAACATGACAGCACCGTCCGCCCTAAAGGCCTGGATCGACCACGTAGTGAGACCAAATAGGACCTTCCGTTACATTGATAACAGGATGGTCGGCCTACTCTCCGATCGCCCCGTATTCGTGAGTATATCGCAGAGCGTTGAAGCGGTCGGTGAGCCAGATTTCTTGCGTCCCTATCTCCGCGCGATCTTCGCCGCAATGGGGATAACTAGCCTCGAATTCCGGGGCTCGCTGGAAGCAACAGCTGATGCTGCAGCGTCACTACCTTTGACCTTGGGCCCGGCATGGACCGATGGAGCTAATGATGATGAACCGAAGAAATGCTGATCCTAGCGCGGAAATGATCGAATGGCTTTCGCAGGGCGTTCGCGATGAAGCCTCATCCGAGAGAATTTTCGTACAGCTCTGCGAACGCCTGATGAAGGCGGGCATCGCACTTAGTCGAGCGACCGTGCACTTCAGGGTCCATCATCCTCAATGGTTAGGCACGCGCCTTATTTGGTATAGAGGATATAGCCAGGCGGAGGTACAAAATGTTGCATATGATGTCGAGGCAACAGACGTTTTTCTACGAAGTCCTTTCCATTTCGTCATAGCCACCGGCAAGGAGGTCAGGCAGAAAATCCAGGTATACGGCCCTCATAAGTATCCCGTATATGAGGAGCTTCGCGATCAAGGTCTGACCGATTATGCCGCTTGGCCATTCGACCACACGCAGGGTCGTCGCCACCTTTTAACTTTTGCCACAGACAGGCCGGAAGGTTTCGATGAAGCTGATATCGCCTTGATCCGCGACACACTGCCACTCTTTTCCTTGGTTACCGAGATCCGGCTTAAAAACCAGTTGGCGAGGACACTGCTTCAAACTTATGTTGGACCACACGCTAGTGAACAGATCCTGGATGGTGCGACAACACGAGGCAGCGGTACCACGGTGAGCGCCGCGATCATGATCTGCGATTTGCGGAATTTCACTCTCCTTTCTGGCAGCCAGCACAGGGATCGGGTTATCGACATTCTGAATGAATACTTTGACTTAATGGCTGATCCGATAGAAAGACACGACGGGGAAATTCTCAAATTCATGGGCGACGGCCTGCTAGCTGTTTTCCCCCTCGACAAGCCAAACGCCTGTCAAAGACTTATCGGGGCGTTGACGGCCGCATACGAAGCATTGGCACGCCGCACTTCAGCGAAGTTTCCTGTCCAGTTCGGCACTGGCGTACATGTCGGAGAGGTAATGTATGGGAACATCGGTTCGCAGAGAAGGCTTGACTTTACTGTGATTGGCCCAGCCGTAAACCTAGCGTCAAGGCTCGAAGCCATGACAAAACAACTGAAGCGGCCTATTTTGATTTCTGCAGACTTTGTCGCGTCCGCCGAATGCGCGGCCCAGACAGATTGCCTTGGAATGCATAGTATTAAAGGCTTTGATGAGATGATCGAAGTCCATGCTCTCAACATCTAAAGGCCGCCTTTGGCCCGAATACTGATCCATAGTGTCGGAGGACGCTCGTCCGACACCGCAAGTTCGCCGTCTTTTCCAAAGAGAGTTGGATATAGCGTTGTGAAACTGGACCCGCCGCGTGCCCAAATCTATCTAGCTTCGGGCATGGGTTGAGATGAGCTGAGAGAGCAGTTCGCACTTTGCCCCGACCGAGCGTTCGCGGACGTTGGATATCCCAAGTAGGAGCCCCTGTCCGGGAGTATGCGACTGATACCAAGGGGAGAGTGGAAGGACGCCAAGTGAAGCGCGCTGTGCTTCCGCTGCAATAGCTACATCGTCGATTCTTCCAGGGAAGAACAAGCGAACCGACAGTGCGCCTTCAAACTCGCACCGAACCCCAGGATGGATTTCACGACGGAGGCTTTCGACTAACAAGGCTTTTCGCCGAGCATACAATGTCTTCATACGTCGGAGATGTCGATAAAAATGCCCTCCTGCCATGAAGTCCTGCACCGCTTGTTGAGCGACAATTGAGCCGGCGGGCGCAAGACATCCCACGAATGTGGCGAACACATCTATAAGCCTTGGAGGCACAACTAAGAAACCAAGTCGGAGGCCCGGGTTGAGCGTCTTGCTGAAACTGCCAATATGGAACACTCGCCCAAATTTGTCGTCGGCGGCCAAAGCGGGCGATGCCCTGCCCGTCAGTTGCAACTCACCCGCGTAGTCATCCTCTATTATCCAGGCGTCTGCCGCCTTGGCCCAATCGAGGACTTCAGCGCGTCTGGCAGCCGAAAGAGACATTCCAAGCGGCGCTTGTTGGCTCGGCGTCAGGACGGCAAACCGTACATCGCGCTCCGAATTTGGAAGATTTACGCCTTCGTGATCAACAGGGGCAGAAATCGTTTCCACTCCGGCTTGTTGGAGCGCGTGTCGTGTACGAGGAAACCCTGGCTCCTCTACGAAAGCCTTGCTGCCTCGAAATCCCATGGCACCGAGCACGATGCCAAGAGCGCCAGCAAAACCTGATGTCATGAATACCTGACTGGGATGGCAGCTATACCCACGGGCCATGGAAAGATATCCGGCAATCTCACGCCGTAGCGAAAGGAGTCCTTGCGGATCTGGATAGATCTGTGGTCGCGCACTTTCCATCGCGATTGCTCTGCGCCAAGCACCATGCCACGCCTTGGTAGGAAATTGATCTTGAGCGGGAACTCCCATTTGAAAATATTGGGGTGCGTCCTCGAAATTGTAAAACAAACCGCGCGGAGCCCCCACAGGAGGCACGCTCGCCGAAGGTGTCGCTGGAAGCGTCGTGGACACCCAAGTTCCCCCTCTCCCCTTAGTGACGATGAGACCTTCGTCTTTGAGCAAATCATAAGCTCGTTTGACGGTTCCTCGCGATACGCCCAACTGCGCCGAAAGGTCCTGCCAAGAAGAAATCCGTGATCCCTTCTCAAGCGCGCCATTCAGGATCGCCGTGCGCATTCCAGCGAAAATCTGGCGCGTAATCGAAACCTTTCGCTCGCGGTTCACCGGCGGGAGGAATGCACCCGTCATTCGGTACAACGCCTTTCTACCTTATTGGGGCTATCGGGTTTTAGCACCTTGGACCATGGTCCCCACAAATTGAAATTTGAAGGAGTCGATATGTTTTCCCGAGCGCTTTTGATACTGGCCGCAGCAACGTTGTCAACACATACCGCCAGCGCCTCCGATGTCCACGGAGGTGCCGCCAAAATCTCGATTGTGTTCGACCACGTGCTACCGAACGTACCTGGGAAAAGCATGAAGGGCGTGCTCGTCGAATATGGGCCAGGCGGTTCGTCTTCGGCTCATATTCATCCCAAATCAGCTTTCATCTATGCGACCGTCCTCACCGGTGCGATTAAGAGCAAGGTTAACGACGGTCCAGAGACAGTCTACAAGGCAGGCGAGAACTTTTCCGAGTTGCCAGGTGATCGCCATGGAGTGAGCGCTAACGCCAGCGCCTCAGAGCCTGCCAGCCTCCTTGCCGTATTTGTTGTAGACAGCGATGAGAAGAACCTGGTCACGGACATAGATCCGTAGTCGTCGCGAACTTCCCTTTCGAAGGCGAATTGCATCCGAACGACAGCACCAGCAGAGCTCGTCATGAAGCACGTCCTCGTACTCGATCGATGCCAAACGACGAGGTTGGAACTGACCGAGTTTCTTGGGCTACACGACATAAGGGCTATCCATGTCAGTGACAGCAAGCATCTATCGGGTATCCTTTCGACAAATGTGGTAGACGCATTGCTGATCGAGATTGCTACCGATGAGTTGGAGAATGTTATTCGCCAAGTCACAGCGATTACATATGCCCCGATACTGGTTGTCGGGGCAGAGAAATCCATCGAGGAAGATAAAATTCGCGGGTTGGAAGCTGGCGCGAGCGACTATATTTGCCGACCTGTCGGAAACCGTGAACTCGTTGCCAGGATAAAGGCTGCAATTAGAGACAGAGTGAATTCAAATCTCCGGCAGGAGCGGCGCTCATACAAGTTCGGCGATTACAAGCTTTTCCTTCGGCAACGGCTGCTCACGCATTCCGACTCCGGCGAAATCAAACTTACGATAGCGGAATTCAATCTGCTGACAGTATTTCTAGCTAGCCCAAGGATCATATTGACGCGCGAGCGCTTGTTGTCAGCAAGCAGGCTTCATGAGGGCGAGATTTCCGATCGCAGCCTTGATCCCTTGATATTGCGACTCCGCCGGAAAGTCGAAGTTGATCCCACCCATCCACGACTTATACGGACCGTGCGCGGCTCTGGTTATATCTTCGACAGTGACGTCGCTATCGAAGTTAAAGACTCGTGAAAAACCTGACCCTGGGCCCAAGCCACCAAAACGGCTTTGTGCAAACTTCGGTATAGCTTCAAGGTCACCTGTTTAGCACCTACGATACACGAGAGCTGCAAGGCACCTCTCGAATTCGGAAGCTCCGAACTCCGGCGGCGCATTGGTAGTCTATTGTTGCATCTTACTATCAGCGCGCTGCGCCATTGCCATCAAGTTGGATGGGTAGTGGAAGCGAGTACTATGGGTCCCAAGATGGCCGTCACGTCTTACACACAATATCTCCGCGACCTTAAACAGGTCATCGATCGCATTCGCGACAGACCTTTCGAGTTCGACATCGCGGATGTGCAACTTGCGTTATGCAAAAACGGGTTTGGGTACAAATGCCGCGATCGCGTCGAATGTGGCCAGCTGTTCTCAGAGCATTACATGGGTCCATTGAACTTTCACCATTGGAAGCCTGACCACGAGCAGCTCGGACGCGCCGAGATTGATGAGTTTTTCCAACTGCCCGAAGTCTTTGCCTATTCGGATCGAGCTCTACTTGCCGATAAGAACCCGCTGTCCGTTGCTCATTGGGATGCTACGATTGGAATTGTCGAGATCGAAGTCCGCGAGCGCCATTTGCCTGCGCGAAAACAGCGTATGCTGTTCGCAGGGTTCACTGACCAGATTCACGCAGAGTTCTTTCTCGCGGTGGAGCACGACCTTATAGTCCAGGATCACCAGCCCGGAACCCAGCTATACGAATGGCGAGAGAGCTTGCGTGACGAGGCGACGTCGTCGATGAGGTCCGGTCTCTCCAAAAGGCATCGTTTGGCGAGCCTGTGATCTCGACTATAGGTTAAATCGCAATTTGAATAAGACCTCAAAAAATAACAGATATAACGTACGTATAAGTTAAAATATTTACACCTATTGATAATGTAAAACTCTTGCACAGCTCAAATATACTCGGGTTTTGCAGGTATTATATACTTTACATTGGAGAAAACTATGAAGAAGCACTCCTCTCTTACTGCCACTCGACGTAATGTCGTAGCGGGATCACTTTCCCTTGCGGCCGCCGCGGCCGCCGCCGTAGCGCAACCAGCGTCTGCCGCAAGCAAAAAGAAGCCACAAACGGTGACGTCAGAAAGCCACAACTCTGTTACTGTCAGCGATGGAACGCGAATTTTCTTCAAAGATTGGGGACCGAAAGATGCTCAGCCCATCGTGTTCCATCATGGCTGGCCCCTTAGTGGCGACGACTGGGACAACCAGATGCTCTTCTTCCTCGGGAAGGGTTATCGGGTAATTGCACATGATCGCCGGGGACACGGCCGGTCTTCGCAAGTAAGCGACGGCCACGATATGGATCACTATGCAGCCGATGTTGCCGCGGTCGTAGAACATCTCGATCTCCGAAACACGATTCACATCGGTCACTCGACAGGCGGCGGCGAGGCCGCACGCTACACGGCGCGCCATGGCAAAGGTCGCGTATCCAAACTCGTACTGATCGGTGCTGTCCCGCCGATCATGGTGAAGACTTCCTCAAATCCGGGCGGCCTCCCCATCGAGGTCTTCGATGGATTCCGTACTGCACTCGCGGCCAACCGTTCGCAGTTCTACTTTGATGTGGCAAGCGGCCCGTTCTACGGCTTCAACCGTGACGGCGTTAAGTCAAACGACGCAACGATTAAGAACTGGTGGCGTCAGGGGATGACGGGAGCGGCAAACGCGCACTACTTGGGAATCAAGGCTTTCTCCGAGACGGATTTCACCGAAGACTTGAAGGTCATCGACGTGCCCACACTCGTGCTCCATGGCGATGACGATCAGGTGGTCCCGGTCGCGGACTCTGCTGAGCTTTCCGCGAAGCTCCTTCAGAAGCCAACACTGAAGATCTATCCTGGCCTTCCTCACGGCATGGCGACAACCCACGCGGATGTCATTAACGCCGACATTCTCGCCTTCATTCAAGCTTGATCGGTGGGGCGCGAGGCGACGAGCGCCCCTCTTTCATCTGCAGCATCACAAGCGGCTCGTGGATCAAATAACCACCTGGGAGAAGGCAGTTTTGTTCTCAACGTCGGCCGACCTTCAGATTTTACGCACATCGAGAAATAAGAAAGGTCGCAGAGGTTCTGCGACCTTTCTAAGCGATTGGTTGCTATGGAGTCAGTCAGCGTGTCGGCGGTGGCGTTGCCGTCTTGACCCACTCGGAGTAAGCGGTGCGTCCAAGGTGGACGCTTGGCCCGGGCATCAACATTCTGTCATCAAGCACCACGCCGAAATACGGCGTCTGCTTGTCGACGACGATCTCACGCTTGTCGCCAATCTGATGGAGGTACTTCGCCACCGCGTCGGAGATACGGATTGCTTCCGGTCCCGCGATTTCCTTCACGCCATTGGAAGGTGAGCCAACCACAACCTCCGCAAGAGCGTCGGCAACGTCATCGGAGAAAATTGGCTGCATCATCGCGGGAGAAAGGTGGACCTTATCACCCTGCGTACCGGACTGAGCGATACCGAACATAAATTCGAAAAACTGCGTGGAGTGAACGAGTGTATAAGGAATCTTCGATTCCCGGATAAGATTTTCTTGAACCAGCTTGGCTCGAAAATAGCCGCTATCCTGCAATCGCTCGGTGCCGACGACCGAAAGCGCCACATGGTGCTTAACTCCGGCAGCTGTCTCGGCGGAAAGCAAGTTACGCCCCGAGGTCTGGAAGAACTCCATGACAGCCTTATCTTCAAACGACGGAGAATTCGCGACGTCGACTACAACCTGCGCGCCTGCAAGCACTTCCGCGAGTCCCTCACCCGTTACAGTGTTCACGCCCGACGCCGGAGATGCTGCAATCACTTCATGTCCCTTGGCCTCAAGGCGCTTCACCAGTTTCGAACCGATCAACCCGGTTCCGCCAATCACGACGATTTTCATTGTTCGCTCCTATTACGGTGATCTTTCCGCAATACCGGTGATACCGGTACTGAAGATTTGTGCGGTCAGGATTCCAGTCGACGAGGTCGACCGACGCTCGGTGAAGATTCATCTCAAATGCCACAGGCCGATCAGAGCCTGACCTACGGAAACTCTAGGGAAATATCCCGATGAGCCTAGTTAAACATAGGTTGGGGATGGCCGTTCTCGCGCAAATTACACCGGCCGCCTTGGCGCAGACAAACGCAACTCGTCAAAGAGGAGGCAAAGGGCCAAAGTTCGGCGGCTTAGTCTCGCTGAAGCATTTCAACTTTGCGAACCAAGTCGGGAAGAGAGCGGCTCTGCATTTTGCGCATGACGCTCATGCGGTGGAGCTTGACGGTCATCTCACTGATTCCAAGCTCATAGGCAACCTGCTTGTTCATCAAGCCGCTCACGACCGCCAGCATAACCTCGGTCTCCCGCGGTGTAAGTGTGTCGGCGAGCGACCTCACCCGATCGACCTCAGCAGCGGTGTTGCGACGCTTACAATCCATTTCGATCGCATGATCGACCGCCTCGAGAAGGTCTTTGTTGGAAAACGGTTTGGTTATGAAGTCGGTGGCTCCCGCCTTCATTGCGCGAACGCTGGTGGGTATGTCCGCGAACGCGGTTAGGAAGATCACCGGGAGTTTGCTTCCTATCGAAATGAGGCGGTCCTGCAAGTCGAGTCCGGTACCGTCGGGCATCCTGAGATCAACGACAACGCATCCCGGCACTGTGGTGTCGGCTCGTTGAAAAAACTCGGAGCCGCTAGAGAACGCAGATGCACGCTTCTTTGTGACCAAAAAGAGGTCAAGCAATGTTTCCCGCATCTCGATGTCGTCATCAACCACATAAACAATGGGTTCAGCGGGCGCTTCCGGCTCTGCGTTTGCGTTTCGCATCTCAGTACCACCTTTCAGTCCCGGGGCACGTCAACCTAGCAAGTTGCGCCACAAAGCCTCAGCCCTCCAGGCCTCTATAGCACAGTTCACCATCGGCGGGACCATAAACCTTAGTTTGGGTCCCTTGCACACATACCAGCTCCACATGTCATCGTTGTAACCCTGCAAGGGTGCTGGGAGATTGGGTCAAGCCCACACTTCGTTTAGTCGCAAGGCACGTCGCATACTCCTACGATCTAGAGACTTGCATTATGTTGGAGTTTCTCATGAAAGTAGTTGTTGTAGGTGCTAGCGGCACCATGGGCTCGAAGGTAGTAAAATACCTCGAGCGCGATGGGCATGACCTCGTAGTGGCGTCCAAAGAGACCGGCGTCAATGCCTTGACTGGTCACGGCTTGGACGACGCTTTCGATGGTGCGGATACAATAATAGACGTTACGAACTTCGGCTCGTTTGGGAGCGGTGACGTCCTCGGACTCTTTAAACAAGCGGGAACTAATCTACTGGCGTCGGCAAGGAAGCACAACGTCAAACATTATCTCGCTCTCTCGGTCGTCGGCACAGAAAGCCTTGTCGAGAACGACTACTTCCGTGCCAAGCTCGTCCAGGAGAACCTCATCCGAGCTTCCGACTTACCCTACACCATCGTCCGATCCACACAGTTCTTCGAATATCTGAGCGGTATAGTCAGCACTTCTGCGGACGACGGCGTCATCCAGCTTCCATCACTTCGGCTCCAGCCCGTCGCCGGTGCCGAAGTCGCAGCCTGGATGGCTAAGCTCACCGCCCAGGAGCCTGAAAACTCAATTGTAGAAATTGGTGGTCCAGAACCGGTTGATTTTATTGATCTTGCAAATCAACTGATGACGGTCACCGAAGACGCGCGGCCGGTAACTTCGGATCCGGCAGCACGCTACTTTGGAATCACGGTCCGTCGTGACGGTTTGATCCCGACAATGCCTACTGCTCTGGGAAAACTGACGTATCATGACTGGCTGTCGAGAACATTGTACGCTTGAGCAGCGTACCAGAGCAGGTGGCTCCGGTACGAATTATCAGCGTTGCCAATCAGCGATGGTGGTCGCGGCGTTTTTGTCCGTCGCTTTAGACTGCGCGCACGCCCAAACAGTGCCAGCGGTGCCGAACAACGCTGGCAGGCTCACGGCGGGAAAATCGCGTAGCAGAACAGACGCTGAGCAGATGCCAACAGCTACTTCCCACAGGTGGAAGCAGGCGTGAGCGATCAGCCAGAGCGTTGCGGCAGCCCAGAGCTCAATACGCCGCTCGGGCTTGAACGTACCGATGCCGAATGCCAGCGCGATAAATCCTTGGATAAGGCCGATATCCCGGATGAAATGCTGATTGTAGAGGCCAGTATCGGTCACCCCGGGAACGAAATAATACCAACCCTCGGGATCATAGAGCATGTGGATCGACAGCCATGCGGCCAGAACCACGTTGAACCACACCATTGCGAGTATACAATATTTGAGCATTTGCATTTCAATCTCCTTCGGTTGACTGAAGAAGAAAATATCATCGTGACATACTCGAAACTTCCCAAACGAAGGTTTGAGCATCAAGCGCAAAATATGCTGCTGAAAAGGCCCTTGCGGAAATTGCACTTGATGTTCGGGAGGACGAACTGTTTGAAGGAAAGTACAAATTACTTCGATTTGCGGGCGTCGCATCAAACGAAAACAGCTAGTCGCGATCGAGACGGAAGCTGGGAGCTTGACGCCATGCTCGCGAATGCCAGCATGCCCTGACTGCGTCTGACCGCTGAGGTCTCTGAAGGTCGGAACTGCAGCGTTGATCTCGCGGCATTAATCGAGCGCTAATCGAGGCGCGTTGACGTTCACATCCAAATGGAAACAACATTTACCGATAGTTGGACTTGCCGTAAACGAGTTCGAGCTTCTTTATCAGTTGGACGAGCGAGCTCACCTTCATCTTCTTCATCATACGGCTTCGATGGATCTTCACCATCATTTCGCTCACATTGAGACGGTGCGCGATCTGCTTGTTGAGGTCGCCCTCGGCTACGTATTTCATCACTTCCCGTTCACGGGGAGTCAGCATCTCGATCAATCTCCGCGTGAGGTCGCGTTCGGCAGCTTGCGCTCGAGCAGCCAGATCTCGATTTATGGCACTACGCACCGCGGCGAGAACAGCCGCGTCGTCGAGCGGCTTCAGGAGAAAGTCACACGCTCCACGCTTTATGGCATCGACAGCCATCTGGACGGTCGCATCCCCGGTCATAAAGACAATTGGCAGCGAACAATTTTGGGCCGCCAATCGTTGCTGCACGTCGAAGCCATCGATTTGTGTGTCCAAAAGCAAGCAACCTGGTGGCCGGAGGTCGACGGAACCGAGTAACTCCCCACCAGTCTCGAAGCCTCGCGCGTCGATGTTCGCAAGTTCGAGAAGCTTGAGCAGCGAAAGCCGCGTTTCTACATCTTTGTCGACAATAAAAACCCTTGCCATGCCGGGCAACTCTGTTCGATTTGGCATGTGGGTGTCAGAATTCCGTTATTCTCAGTGGTGCAGCCGGCTAGCGCAGGAGGTACGGTGAGGTGCCTCCTGCCTCAGGTTGTCAATTCGCCGAAGCGGCCTCTTCAATAAGCTTTGTCACTTCGCCGGGATGAGAGATCATCACGACGTGTGAAGCACCCTGAACTGCGATGGTCTTTCGAGACTTTGCTCGGTCAGCCATCCATTGCAGGGCTTTGGCGGGGATATTTTTGTCTGCATCACCGTAGATAAACCACGACGGAATTGCCTTCCACGCCGCCTCCGGGGCAGGCTCTGCGAGCGCCGCGTCAGTGATCGGTCGCTGCGCTACCGCCATGAGGCGGGCTGTGCCAACCGGAACGTCCGCTGCAAATTGGTTAGGGAAGTTGCTCTGTTCGATATAGAGGTCCTTCGCGCCACTCGGCAGCGCGACGGGTTCTGCCAGCGTAGGTGCGAGCGAGCTTCCAGGAAACTTAGCGGACAGCTCGGCGGCGGATTCGCCCTTTTCCGGTGCGAAGGCTGCGACAAATACCAGTGCCTTCACATTGTGGGCACCAGCTGCTGCGTCGCTTATGACAGAACCGCCATAGGAGTGGCCGACCAGGACGACCGGGCCTTTCAAGGTTTTGATGACACCGGCGACGTACTCCCCGTCGTTCTTGATACCCCGTAGGGGATTGGCAACCGCCTTTACAGAGTATCCATCCTTCTCAAGGAGGATAACTACCCGGTTCCAGCTAGACGAATCCGCAAAAGCTCCGTGAACCAATACGATTGTGGGTTTTGGCGCTTCTGTATGTCCGGCAATTGAGGACGCCATATAGAGGCCCGCCGCGACAGCGAGTCGTGCGATATTGCGCATTTGCTTTCCTTTTATGTTTAACGCCCTACCCACCGCTCGCGCATTGTCATCACATGGGTCGGGAGCACTTGTCCGATCTGACAACGAGCGGCACCATCACTCTGATTGTCGTACCGCTGCCACTCAACCCAAACAAAGGTTTGCAGAGCCTATCAACGAAGCTGGAAACGATATCCTACATAGCCGTAGGAGATCATCATTTCCGTAAAAGCACCTGTAAATGTTACCAACGGGCATATGAGCGACAGAGCCCCACCGCCCCCATCGAGAAAACCCTCAACGCCGTTCTCCCCGAGAGCTGTTCGGCGGCGATGATGATTCTCTCGCGTGCCTCACGACTACGCTTCTGTTGAGGCGCAAGCTCGTCAGCGTTTGGATCTGGCGCTTCAAAGAGTCGCTCAATGCTCATTCCCTGCGTCTACCACAAGCTTCGACGGCATTCCGCGCTCACGCGTTCCGGAGCTTCCGCTACACTTCAAGCCAACCACTCGTTTAATTGGCGATCGCAATACACGGGGCTAAACCAAACGTGTGCCGCGGCTCCGGCTGCGGAGTTCCACTAAAATTCCGACTCTGAAAGCTGAGAGACACCCGATGAAGCTCTATTATTGCCCATTTGCTTGCAGTCTTGCCGATCATATCGCCTTGGAAGAGGCTGGGATTGAATTCGAGCGCGAGCGGGTAGACCTCAAAACAAAGGTCACAGCGACGGGGCGGAACTACAACGAATTGACATCAAAGGGATACGTTCCCGCTCTCCAATTGGACAACGGCGAAATCCTCACCGAGAACGTGGCGATCCTCGACTGGATTGCGTCGCACTACCCCAAGCTCGGCGTTCGGGGAGAATTGGGCCGCACTCGCCTGCTCGAAGCGCTCGCTTATATCTCCACAGAATTGCATCGTAGCCTGCGTCAGCTGTGGCATCCCGGTAGCGATCAAGAGACGACGGAGGCGCGCAACTCAATCGAGGCTCGGTTCGAGTTTCTATCGAATAGTCTCGCCGGCGACTACCTGTTTGGTGAAAATTTGACAGTTGCCGACTGCTACCTCTTTGTCATGTTGCTTTGGGCAGAGCGCTTTGGCATCGAGGTTCCCAATCCGCTTATCGCGTTACGCGAACGGATGCGGGCGCGTCCTGCGGTAAAGGTGGCATTGGCCGTCGAAGGCCTAAGCTGAATAACGCCCACCGACCCGCTTTTGAAAGGACGGGTCGGTGAAAATTTCTTCAGGTCAAATGCATGCCGCCATCGACGATCAGTTCGACGCCGTTGACGAAAGTTCCCTTCGACGCCAGAAACAATGCCGCCTCCGCGAGCTCTTCAGGTCGACCCATGCGACCTGCCGGGATCAAGCCTGCCATGTGAGCCTCGAATCCGGGTCGGTCGGCGTCGCTCACGCCGAGCTTGCCGAGTATTTCCGTCTCGACCGGTCCAGGGCTTAGGATATTTACGCGGATACGACGGTCCCGGAACTCGAGGGCCCAATTGCGCGCGAATGCTGCTAAAGCCGCTTTCGAGCCTGCGTAGACTGTGTGCTGTGGAAGCACCTTCGTAGCGGCCAAAGAGCTCACAACGATGATATTGCCCCCATCACGGATCAGTTGTGCGACTGCCTGCACACCGAAAAAGACGCCGCGTGCGTTGATATCGAAATGCCTGTCGAATTCGCTCTCCGTAACTTTATTCGAGCTTTCAAGGTTAATCACGCCAGCGTTCGCAACATAGATGTCGATTGCGCCGAACTTACGCTGGACCGTATCGGCCAAGCGTCGATGAAAATCGATTTCCGAGACATCGCCACGCACGCCAATTGCTTGATGGCCGATTTCGGTCACGGCAGCGTCGACGACATCTTGGCGGCGGCCGGTAATCAAGACCTGCGCGCCCTCCTCAGCGAAGCGCTTTGCCGTCGCCTTCCCGATACCGCTGTTACCTCCAGTTACTACTGCGATTTTTCCTTCAAGTGATTTCATCGATTGAACTCCGTTTTCGATCTTATTGAAGTACGACCTGAAGCCGCGAAGTATTAGTCGGCCAGCAGGCACATCAATCGTTCCTCAGGTTGGTGAATGGGCCCACGGGGCATGGCATCCAGGCTTCACCGATTGTGATTTCCGGCTCGGACGATAAGCCGGAGGTAATCACCGTCCTCCGACCGCAATTCGAATAGAGCTAGATCGATGTACGTAGATGATTCACAAGGCTGTATCGACCGCTTCGGCAGCTAATAATTCGAGTCCGCAGACGTTGAGTTCCGTCGATGTGGGCCACTCGCCAACGGAGTGGGGTGAGTTGGCAGAACCTGAGAGTACTCGGCATATGGCCGGCTCGGAGGTGAGCGTAAACCTCAATTTGGACGCCGCACTCTAGCCTCTGTGGCATGACGATGTACTAAGGGAGTTGGTTCGCGCGGCCGCCTATGCGTGACGGAAAACGGCACGGGGATCTCCCGTGCCGTTTCGTGGAGCGCAGAAATCTGCCCTGATACCTGCCGGGAAATCCAAACAGATCGCTGCGCGCACCTCTTGCTTCTCTACTGCGCATCAAGATCGAGTGCAGCCGCAAGTCGAACGCCATAGTCAACATCAGCTCGGCGGCAGTTCTCGACATGTCGAGCCTTCACGGCCATTGAGACACCGGCCATCGCTCTGACCGTATTCGCGATAAGCACCTCTTTCTGCTCTTCATCCATCAAGCGGAAGAGATCACCCGGCTGTTCATAGTGGTCGTCATCGATGCGATGATCATACCGGTCGGCCGATCCGGCTAGCTCGAGCGGAGGTTCCCGATAATCCGGCTGTTCATCCCAACTTCCACGTGAGTTCGGCACATAGCTCGTTTGAGCACCATAGTTTCCATCAATCCGCATGGAGCCATCCCGATGATAAGAATGGTAAGGACAGCGTGGTGAGTTGACCGGAATCTGATGGTGATTGACGCCGAGACGGTATCTTGCCGCATCGCCGTAGGAGAACAGGCGCGCCTGCAACATTCGGTCGGGCGAAAAGCCAAGACCCGGCACGATATTGGCGGGAGAGAAAGACGCCTGTTCGACTTCCGCGAAGAAATTTTCCGGGTTGCGGTTCAGTTCCAGAACTCCAACCTCGATAAGCGGATATTCTGAGTGTCGCCACACCTTCGTGAGATCGAAAGGATTGTGCCGATGGGCTTTTGCCTGCTCTTCCGACATAACCTGGATATAGAGCTTCCAGCGTGGATATTCGCCGTTTTCAATGCTTTCGAAGAGGTCCCGTTGATGGCTTTCCCGGTCGCGTCCGATCAAATGAGCTGCCTCCTCATCGGACAGGTTTGCAATACCCTGTTGGGATTTTAGGGTAAACTTCACCCAATGCCGCTCGTTGGCCGCATTGAACATGCTGAATGTGTGGCTGCCGAAGCCGTGCATATTCCGGAATGTCTTAGGAATTCCGCGATCCGACATGATGATTGTCACCTGGTGCAACGCCTCAGGCAACAAAGTCCAGAAGTCCCAATTGTTCTCAGCACTCCGCATCCCCGTTCGGGGGTCGCGTTTCACCGCGTGATTGAGATCCGGGAAGCGCAGCGGATCTCGGAAGAAGAAGACAGGGGTATTGTTGCCGACAAGGTCCCAGTTTCCTTGTTCGGTGTAGAACTTGATCGCGAAGCCACGAATGTCCCGTTCAGCATCGGCCGCCCCGCGTTCGCCGGCGACCGTTGAGAACCTGATGAAAATCGGCGTTTCTTTGCCAATTTCGGAAAAGAGAGCCGCCTTGCTGTAACGCGTGACGTCGCTCGTTACCGTGAACCTGCCAAAAGCGCCCGCGCCCTTGGCGTGCATCCGGCGTTCCGGGATGACTTCTCGATCGAAGTGCGCAAGCTTCTCGATTAGCCAAATGTCCTGGAGCAGCGCCGGCCCACGACGGCCTGCCGTTTCAATATTGAAGTTGTCCGCTACAGGCGCGCCTGCGGCCGTGGTCAGCTTTCCTTGAGTCATGTTCATCGCCCTTGCGTTTGAGTAAAAGCAATAGGCCACCTGCTTCTTCCTCCGTACAGCTATACCCTCGTTTGATTGCGCTCGATGACGGGAGAATACATTCAGGAAGACAATCTTAAATTGCATTTGCCCATGGCGCGAATTACTCTTCCTTGGAAAGTTTGAAGCAAGCCCATCGCCTCAGGTTGCGCCCACCTGCCGCCACCAGCCCGACCGGAGCGTCATGAAAGTTAGATCGAACAATTCGATTTACAGCATGTTTTCAATCCTAAGCCGTAGGCCACCGTCCATCACCGACGAAAAAATCGTACTGCCTGCATCCTCACATACGATCGTCCCGCCTGCCCCATAGATGTCGATTGCCGGTTACGACACCTCGTCAATACGGTGATGTACGATCTGTATTTCAGGAAGACTCAGCGGGCTCAACGCCGGCGCTGGCGAGCGGCGCGCGTGCTGATGTCTAGACCGATCATGTGCCTTGGACGCCACGAAACGGTTGGGAATTCGCGTGTCGATCGGGTTTGCAAACTGGTCTTGAATCGCCAAGCCCCGCAAAAAAGGGCCGTCTTCGGCGGGAAGACGGCCCACTATGCGGACGCGGCATCCGCAGTCCTCGACAACAAGGGGATGCCGAGGAGAGTCAAGCCGCTTCGGATGAGGGAGGAACGCGGTCTTGACGGTTTGAGGTTACTCCGTGGGGAATCCTGTAAAAGTTATACGTTGGTTTTGCCTGAACTAATGGTTCGAGACGAACACCTGCAGACCTGCACTGGAGGATCGACACCGCGATGTTTTCCCCGAAAGCAATTGATCTGCGCTCAACAACCATCTGCTTCTCCCGGTGCATTTCTCTCGTTCATTGACGCGGTATGGTTGTGTAGGTTGCTATAACTCCTACCGCCAGAACGAGCGTCTCCAGATCTGGATTTCTATCTAGGAACTCTGCTTGTGAGTGTACCGGCCTGACGGCATCTCTAAACCGATAAACCGACGACAGGGAACATACGACTCCGCAGTTCGCTCACTGCGCTGGAGGCAAGAATTCAGTCAGTGCCGCCGTTACAGCAACGGGTTGCTCTTCAGGAATCCAATGACCCGCACCCTCAACAACGATAGCGCGAACATTCTTCGCGACATGGCGAATATGCTCTCCATAGACGGCACCTAATCCTCCGATCCCGCTCATCGCAAGAACAGGCATTTCTAACTTATTCTCAGCGAATATCTTGTTGGCGGCAACATCCTCGGGAAATGCGCGGTAATACTCAAAGCCCGCGCGAAGTGCTCCTGGCTGTGAATATGAGCGGCCATATATCTCGTCCGCTTCATTGTCGAACGCGCGCGAATTCACGCCCTCCACGTTGTGAAACCATTTGAGATACGCTAACTCACGTCCGGCGATCAACATTTCCGGAACGTCACGCAGTGCGTGGAACCTAAAATGCCAGGTGCGCGGCCCCTTGACCCACTCGTCCCATGGATCAATCCCCGGTAGTGGTACATCAAGAATTGCCAGCGTCTTCACCTCGTCAGGATGTTGGGCTGCATAGGCGTAGACGACCATCCCGCCCATGTCGTGTCCTATTAGATTTATTGCGGGGCCAAGGCCAAGATTGTTGACCAGCTTCCGGATATCTTGTGCGATCGCCGCCTTATCATATCCTGCTACCGGCTTCGCTGTATCGCCTAACCCGCGGAGATCGGGCGCGAGAACCGTATACCCGCGGGCTGCTAACTCTGGCATTACGTAGCGCCACATATAGGAAGTCGTGCCCCAGCCATGAAGAAGGACAACTGTCTGAGGACCGCCACGCGCTAGCAAATAGTGATAATTGACGCCATCAACATCCGATTTGCCATCAACTATCGAATTTGACGCACCAGGCGCTCTATCAGCCGCCATGACTTCCGTCATCCAAACGGTACCCCACGCGAAAACTGCAAGCATTAGAGCAGTCGTAGCAAGTCTGCGCATTTTAGACTCCGAGTTGTCACACGAAGTGTCTCAAGACGCGAAATGGCTTCCCGCGTCTATAGAACGATCGTATGCAAGCTCATTCGTAAAGCCAGCGGCGGGCATCGCCCTAAGTCAAAGCGTATACTCGCGCCAATACTCCAGGGTCCCATATTGGCCCGGCCCCACCTCCGTTATCGTTGAATGGAATTCAAACCCCGGTGAGGGCATAGCTTTATCCTGTCTCGTTGTCATCGCTCTCAGAAACGGGCTTTCGGAGGATGGGCTTCGGAGTCCGGTCTCCAACCTTGACTTTGATACGTCTTCCAAGTGGTCGAAAGTCTGGTCCGAGAGCAGAGCCAAACGAGCTCCCCTTCGACGTTTGGCTATCGTCATGCATTTTCTTTTCGTCAGACATTGCTCTGGTGTCCGCTCCTATCAACCGATCTCTACAACCATTTGCGGATCATAACCCGTATGCTCACCTGGATATCCCCGCGGATTGCACACAACCCGCGTGCGGGCGATTATGTAGTCGCTCTGATTATGCAGATGCCCGTGCACCCATAAATCAGGACCGTGAGCTGCAATCATGTCGTCGAGGTTCGATGCGTAGCAGGGGCTCAGCGGATCACCAATGAAACGCGGCGAGAGAGACCGCCAGCTCGGTGCATGATGTGTGACAACCACAACTTTGCGATCCTGCGCAACGGCAAGCGCACCATCCAGAAAAGAGGTGGCCTCCACATGCTTTCGATAAAGGTGGATCGGCTTCAAGCGTCGGTATGGATTTCTCGACCACTTGATCTTCCGATAGTCATTCATGCCACTTTCGGCCGCAGCCATTGCCAATATGGGATCTGAACCGAGAAGCCGATAGTCAGTCCACAATGTGGTGCCCAGGAAAAGGACACCTCCGATAATGGCGGAGTCATTCTCAAGGTAGTAGAATCCGGGATGCCGCGCGGCAGTCTCCCGTGCGCGATCGATGCTTTCGATGAGGGCTGCTCCGTAGGTCTCGTGATTGCCAGCGACAAAAACCACGGGCATCTTTGGCAAGACGTTTGCCGCGAGCCATTCAATACTGGGGACGATGCCCTTGTTGAGGATATCACCCGCGCAAATCATGATGTCTGCTTCCGGCGGTTCCGTCAGGAAACGAATTGCGCCGAATTCGAGATGCAGGTCCGAAGCGATCCAAGCCTTCATGACGTTTTCTCCCCATCGAGCCCATGCCGGATTTCCGCCGCCGACAGCTCCTGCCGCTCAGACAAGAGCCGTGCCAGCGCCTCAACTTGTACCCGTCGTTCCGCAAGGATTTCGGTCGCTCTCGCTAGCTCCGTGTCCAGTCGCTGCCGCACGGTGCCCTGTAGCTGACGATCTTGACGGCGCATGTTTTCCCATGGTCTCTGGCCGTATCCCATGTCCATCAGAAGGTCATCGCCGAAGCCCAAACTCCTTTCCATCATGGTAGCCGTGTCATTTGCTAAACCAAGGTCGCCTTTCGCATCGCCGCCCGCCCCCGTGGAGTGGTCTCCGAGGATGACCCGTTCAGCTGCCATCCCTGCCAGAAGGATCGCGATCTGGTCGCGGAAATGGCAAGCCTTCCCCATGTAGGGAATGAGATTCTGAAACTGCGTTTCACCGAGATTGCCGTAGGCTGCTTTCGAGCTTTTGCCGCTCCGGATCCACACCTTCACGAGGGCTTCCGGTCGCAGAACGTGTCCGACAACCGCATGCCCGATTTCGTGAACCGCAAGGCGAAACCGTTCTTCCTCTGTGAATGGAACGCTCGGCGGCATCGCATCGGTGACGTCAGTTGCCCGGATCACGGCCCGTCCTGATTTTCTCGCAAGGCGACGCGCATCGCGGGCAAGCTTTTCGATATCTGCCCCTGTCCAACCTTCGGATTGGCGGACGAACTCCGTCAAATCACCCAGTTCGTGGCCTGGCAAATGATACTCGATAATCGCCCGCCGCGCTTCCTCGTCGGGCAACGGGATTTCGACGACCTTCTCCAAACGCCCGGGTCTCAGAAGGGCGGGGTCGATGCGGTCCGCATCGTTCGTGGCGGCAACAACAACCACACCCTCCCTTCCCCCGGCCGGATCAAGGCACTCCAGAAGCCCGTTGATAACCTGTCTCTTGTAATCATGGTGGGGATCGTTCTGATTTGTCCGGCGGTCGCCGAAGCTATCGAACTCGTCGAGGAAAAGGATGGCCGGACGCTCATCCTGAGCCCTTTTGAACGCCCCACGCATTGCCTTTAGCATGTCACCAAGATGGCCCTTGGCCTGCCACGCAGCCGCCGATTCAGAGATAAAGTTGACTCTGCAACTATTCGCGAGTGCCAAGGCGTAGGTAGTTTTTCCGCACCCAGGAGGACCACACAAGACAACGCCGCGGTCGACGTCGCGCCACTCGATCTCGCCTTGTTGCCAAAGACGCAGGTCCTCAGCCAACTGCATGCCCCAAACTTTCGCCTCCCCATAGCCAGCAAGGTGTTCGAGACGCGTTTTCGCATTTTCAGGCCGCGGAGGCGGCTCCGACTCCCGAGTCGGCTGCGTCCTGCTTTGCATTTGGCGGACGACACGCGAAATCGGCCTTCCACGGCGCATGGCCGCGTGAATATCATGCAAGCTCTGAGTGGCAAGGTAGCTGGCCTCCTCGGCGGTCATCGGCAAACTGAGTTCTCGGGCCGCGGCCATCCACAGTTTCGGCTCAGGCGGATGAAGCACAATGCGTTGGTCGAGGACCATTCCCAATTCGGCAGAGATCTGGGTCTCATCACTGTAGAAAAGCACCGCTCGGTTGGTGTTCCTGAATCTCTGAACCAAGCCCCAACCCGACTGGGAAATGGCTTTGGCACAATCCACGGAAACCGGCCGGTCACCGTTCTCGGAAACTGCATTGAAAGGATCGAGAAGGTCGCGGGTCGCCGCTAGATAAGCTTCAAAATCATCAAGACTCGGCAGCTTGACGGCAACAACAAAGCAGGTGGCTGAAAGAAACGGCCTAATCGCCCGCCTCACCGCCATCTGTGCGACGATGATTGGAAGACTGAGGGGCTGTCGTTCCGAACGCAACGAAATTAACGATCTCATGGTGGGCCTCTTTGGAATCGATGATGAAGGGGCAGGCTCAGCCCTTTATTCGTCTCACCATCGTTTCAGGCCCAATGAGCGCGTCATCAAGCTCGATTTCCAGTAAGCCCTGAAGAATGAGTGAGGCAAGCGCGGCGACGGGCTGCGTTTCCCTGATCACCCGCATGCAGTCCGCAAATGAGAGCGGCCCCTCCTCGTCGAGAGCACCAAGTAAGCGCACACGATCACCAAGCGGTACATAGTGTCCGCTATAGCGGAGCAGATCACGGGCGTTCTTCAATCGGTAACCGTCATAAATTTCCGCGCTGTCGACCTGGCGATACCGATAGCCCAACATGCTCGCCGCCTCGCAGAGAACTTCCGAGCAAAGCACTGGCTTTCGGTCCGGCGCATCCAGCATCCACCGAACTCCGGTGCTGTCGACCATCTCGAAATCCGACGCGTATTTGGGCGCGGCCAGATGTAGCGGCGGCGGAGCTGAATTCCACGAGATAACCGTGGCATTCAAATCGAGAATGCATGCGAGATCCCGCGCGGCTTTCGAACGGAAATTGCTTACAGGTGGAGATTTCAGCGACGGATGTAGGTTTGGAACCTTGAGCGAGCTCGCCGTTAAACGGCGTGTATTGCCAATATGATCCTGTGATGCCATGTCTGACCTCAATACAAACGTAATGGACACCTCCGCTTTCGCGGTAGCGTTCAACGTATTCGTATCGGGAACAGTCCAAGCATCGACATAGCAGAGAGAACTCTCTTCATTAGCCAAACGGAATTTGCCGAAAGGCTAGCGCGGTGTGCTTAACAAAGGATTACCGAGCCGCGGACGCCCGCGTGCGCACCCCTATCTACGTGGCAAACTATCACGTCGAACGTCGCATGATCGATGTAATTTGCGTCACGGGTATGATGCGGAAGAAAATCACCAAGTAGAGATTCGTTAAATTTTGTGCACTGCAACACTAAAAATACACACCAATCTTCCGCTAAACCCTTCCTCAAACCACTAGTAACTTCCTATATTTCAGGGGATAACTTCTCGTTGTTATTGCAGGATGGCCTTTTCACTTTCTAATTATCTTCAGCCTTAAATTGTAAGCTGGGTTTAATCGCATGTCCGATTCCGAAGTAGCTCGTGTTATTCTGCTCGATGAACCCTCTTCTGAAGATCTCTTTCACGGCAAAGGGCATGACCGCACGGCATCGGCGTTAGCAGCGGCAATCCGCGACTTCCGTCGTGCCGATCGAGCTATTGGTCTCGACGGCGCTTGGGGTTCTGGAAAATCGAGCGTGGTTGGCATCGCGGAGCGCAAGCTTCAGGACGGGAACGGCAAAACGAAATATCATTTCTTCACTTTCGATATCTGGAAATCGCAAGGCTCTGCATTCCGACGCTCGTTTCTCGAAAGGCTTGTCTCATGGGCGAAGGCGAGCTTTCCAAACAAGACCAAAACGCTGACCGAGATTGAGAAGAATATCAAAGGCAAGACCCGCGAGGTCGATACCAACAGTAGTCCACGCCTCGGTTTGTACGGAATTGGCGTACTCCTGTCTGTTCCCCTGCTTCCCGTCTATCTACTATGGAGCAAGGATATTTTCGACAAGCTGGCCAATAAGAACAACGAAGCCGACTTTCTTTGGTCGTGGCCGATGGTCTTTATCTATGTATTTCTGTTGATCACACTCGTCACCGCCGCGTTCAAATATCGAAAACTTCCAATCGCAGATGGCGGGCGTTGGGAAAGAATTGGCCTGGCGATCTCGCAGACCCTTCTCATCGGCGCTAAACAATTCGAACGCCAGACGGTCAAACAATACATCCGGGAGGTTGACCCGAATGACTTCGAGTTCCAATCCGTGCTGCGCGAGATATTGGGAGCGATCCAGGATGATCACACCCGGATCATCATCGTCCTGGATAATATTGACCGCCTACCCAGCGAGGAAATCGATGAATATTGGGCGATGGTGCGCTCTATTTTTTCGCGGTCCCACACGGACGGCAGCGGAACGAAGCATAGTCATATAACGGCTATCGTTCCCTACGATCGAAACCACATTGCTCCCGCAAAGGAGCAGAGCAACTCCTCCACCCTTCGTGCAAAGGAGCTTTTCGCGAAGACCTTCGACGAGGTACTAAACGTAGCACCACCCGTAATGTCCAACACCCGCGAATTCTTTGACCAAAAGGTCCGCCAGGCGCTCCCGCGGTTTGCCGACGAGGACGGCCTATTCCGGGTCTATCTCATCTTCAACTGGCTGATCGATAAGGAAGGAGGAAAGGCAACTCCCCGCCAGGTGATAGCCTTTATCAATGAAGTGAGCGGTCTCTTTGCGCTGCACAGCGGCCGTATCCCACTTCCAACAGCCGCTGCCTATCTTGCCGTTCGCGACAGACTGGAAGCGTCGCCTTCCCTTCTGGCGAAAGAGAAGATCGTCGACGACCAGCTCAGGTCGCTGGCCGCCGACGCCAGCCTGGATAAGCATCTGGCCTCAATTCTCTTCAACGTCGAGCCGGACTTGGCCTTCCAGCTTCTTCTCGACGCAGAACTGAGGAGTGCGATTGGCGAGAGCACGCCCGATCGTCTTATTGCACTTTCGAACTCTCCAGGTTTCGGTGTGCGCATAGACGAGGTGTTTGGGAACGGCGTTGCTGAGTGGAGGAGCGCAGGGAGATTGGCCACCGCGATCGGTAACATTTGCGACCTGCTCAATACCTACAACGGTGACGGCGCTGACCTTGTGCGACAGTCTGCCATCGAGGCGTTCCTAGCGACAGAGACCATTAGTACATTTGAAGAAGTGCGGTTTCGGAAACTTATCCGCACGTCAGCAAAGGAAGAGCGAACGAAGATCATCGAGCACCTCCTCTCGACGATCGTGGCCGGAATTGGGCCGCCCGATAAGATCGATGATGTCACAGGCAGTCGGTTGGCAAGTCTTTTTTCAACGATCGCGGAGGAAGTCCATGCTCTGGACCCTGCCATCGGGCTCGAAGGGATTTGGAAAAGAGTCGCGCTTCCTGCAGATTTGCTGCTGATATTCGGCTTCGCGCTTGCTTCATGCACGCTCGAAGTCACTTTGGCAAAGCTTGCGAAGCCCACCCTCGACCTCTCGGCGGAAGCGGAGTTCCTGAAACAAGCTGCCATTGATCGGCCTGGGGATACCTTCTTGGTCCTGGGCGAGTTCAGAAAGGCTGGAATCCTCACCGATGACTGCCTACTCACGATCAGCACCAGACTTTCGACAGCCTTGATGGAGGAAAGTGAAGATAACGATCTATTTGCGTCGCAAGCCAAGCTGATGGGCAAAGCATGGGCACTAATGTCTTTGGCGGCCCGCAAGAAGAATGATCTTTCGGCGCTGCAAAAGGATGCGACATTCTACGAGAACATGCACGCCGCCTTCTCGAAAAGCCCGGAAAGCGAGGCTCTACCCTTTGCACTTCTCGTCTTAGAAGAGCCGTACATCGGCGGGAAACTCGGCATACCTGTTCGTATCGCGCCAAATGGGCAGGCGATTTCTGCTGCACAAGAGGAGTTTGCCTGGCTCACTGGTGTGCTCAACGGAGACACTCTTCTAACTGACAAGCAGATAGACGTCTTCACGAATGAACTGAATTCGTACTCTCGCGTGCCACATTGGATATTTTACGGGCGCGACAATCCGAACAATAAGCTCGCTCCTGCGGTGACCCGCTCTGCGTTTGCGAATTCGAAGATCCCATGGATTGCTTCCGTAGACATCATACGGATCTACGCTTACCTGAAGACAATTCTTGAAACCGAGATGGAGACAATTCTTCCTGGTCTTGGGCAACGCATAGCGGCAGGATCTTTGGATAAGTTGACAATTGACGGTCTGCCCCTCCAACTGTTGTCGGACACGGTCAAGTATGCACAAACTGAATGGAAAACGTTCCATGATCGCACCGCCGCGGTTCTGGATTCAGTATCAAAAGACGAGTGGCTCGGGCATTTCATCGCTGGTGACAATTACTTCCAGCTTCTCATCGCGAAGGTGCAATCCTCAGGCTATTGCCCGGATTCAACCGAGATCAGAGATAGCCTCTTACGTTTCGTACTTGGCGTGCTGGACGGCACCAATGCCCCGGCACAGGCGATATACGATCCGATTTTGGATGCCTTCGACCCGAACTATCACCTCGAGTTCTTTAGGCTTGTTCGCGAAAAGGTAAGCGGCGTATCGGTCGAGACGATAGCCACTGCGGCCCAAATCATGCCCAAGCTGATGGTGAGCGTGATCCGGTCAGGTGAAAAGCAGAAACCCGAAAAGGAAAATCTCATCCGCTTTATTCTCTGGCCAGCGCTAGAGGGAGGAGTGGTCACAATCATCGACGCCTTCCTTGAACTCCCCAAAAGGGTGGTGGCAGATTTTGTGCGCTCCTCCGACAAGAGTGTACAGGATGCATTGGAACCTGCTTTGCGAGCCTTGTTGAAGCACAGCGACTACGGATACGTCCGACGCGTCACCGAGCATCTTCAAGGCAGAAGGTCGAAGACCCTTATCCAAACACTCTTTGGTTTGCCTGCTAAGGACGAAGACGAATAGCCGCCCGGTTCAGCACAGAATTCCGTTGCATGACCGTCTTTTTGGTTGATGGCTCCACTCTAATCGAAAGGACGGTCACTCCAATTCCCTGCATCATCAACGCTAGCTTTTCCGCGTTAACCATTTATTAACCATATCAGGCGACCGTTATATACCCACTTGGCTGATGCGGATCGCGCTCATGGACAGCGATATTTTTCTACTCAATACCACGGTGCTTAGCCATGCAGAGAAAAAGAAGCCGCACCCCGTTCTCGTGCAGTGGTTAGCTGCGCAGTCATCTCTAGCAATACCGTTCGCGACGTTCGTCGAGGTGGAAACCGGCATTATCGAAAGGCAACGGTCAAATCCCAAAAGAGCAGCCGAGTTGCGATACTGGCTGAACGATTTGTTGCAAACACAATTCATCTTCCCCGCGCTCACACCTGAAGTCGCCCACGTGCTCGCTAAGATGATTTGCTGCCGGCAATTGACCGATCTCTGGTACAAGGATCAATGCGACACCCGGAAGCCTGGACAAGATCTATCGATAGCGGCCGTCGCGAGTGTCTACGGGTTTCCGATAGCAAGCCTCGATGGCGACTTCGAGCGAATAGACCACTATTTCCCCCTTCCGGGCGTCTACAATCCAGCGTTCGACATGTGGGTGGTGCCCCGCTGTGACCCGCGCGAAGCAAACCTTGGGCACCAGTTGGTGGTCGCATAGTTGTATTATCACGCTCTTGCGACACCCGCGGCCTCCATCTTCGGCTGCACGTGCGTGCGTACTGAGGGGCCTGTAGCTCAATTGGTTAGAGCCGTCGGCTCATAACCGATTGGTTGCAGGTTCGAACCCTGCCGGGCCCACCACCTCGTCTAATTCGTCACGAACGATGATTCTTTCGTCAATACGATTGCGCTGGCGGGCATTGTTTTTATTGCGAAAATTTCCTCAGAGACGCATTTCTCCTCACTGACTACGCTGACATCAACACGAAGTTCCTGACGTAAAAGTTGGAGTAGCGTTTTATTTTTCCTGCAAAGACGGTC
>NZ_BAAJNQ010000022.1:0-47065 GCF_054558365.1 Rhizobium sp. No.120 | reverse complement strand
CCCATCGATCTGTCGAGGACTTACACGACCGAATTCGTGAAGAACGCCAAGTAAATTGGCTGGCGTCAGGCCGCTTGCGGAACAGACTGGAGGCGGCCTTCACAATCCTCGCGAGAGCTTCTGTATAGTCTCGATAAAATCATCTCGTCCAGCCCTGTGAAATCCAGTAGGGCGCAGGAAAGCTCACAGCCAGGCCAGCACCAACATGTCGCCTCATTTTGATCTAGTCCGACTGCTTGGCGGATTGCGAGCGCTATCTCGCGCGCCAAACCTCTCCGTGGCATCCAGGATTAGAGGATGCTTGTCATAAAGCGATCGATACGTGTTTCCGGCTTGTAGAGGGCTTTGACAATGATTGCCGCGAAGGTTGCTGTCAGCGCGCCGCCGATGGCGTCGCTGACGTAGTGCGTGCCGATATAGACGCGGGAGAGGGACACAAGAATCGCGGCCAGAAGGAAGAGGAACCCGCGTCCGGGCAGATTGTGGATGAGGAAGGCTGCGGCAATCGCAAAGCTCGCCGTCGCGTGATCGGATGGAAATGATGGATCGCTGCTGGGTGCGATCAGAAGGTGTGTAATCCCAGCATCGTAAGGGCGGATTCGCTGATCAAAAAGCAATATGATCTGATTGATTCCCAGTCCAATCAAAAACGTCAGGCCGGCAGCGATCAGGATGTGGCGCGTTTTTGTCCGCTCGGAGCCGGTCCACCATTGAGCGGCCACGGCCAGAATGAGCAATGGGACACCAATATTAGAAATGCTGATCACGACATGGTCGAGAAGACTGTTTCCTGCCAGACTATTGATCCATCCGGTAATGGCGGCGTCGAGTTCGTACATTTGGCCTCCTATCGTCCCGCGTCGGGATGCCTGAATTGCCTGACACCTGCCTGAAGTGTTGAGGCTGCGCCATGACCATAGGCACCGCCTTCGTGCGGCGTTAAGACTCTCCGTGGCAGCCCACATTGAAGACAACGGGGGTACATCGAGGTGAGCACTACGCGATCCGATGACGCTCAGCCACCGGCGGAATCCATTCATACCGCTTCCCAGACATGGCCGCCTGGATCGGCGAGATTGCGATTGTAAAGAAAGCCGACGTCCTGCTTCGGATTAATATCGGATTCTCCACCGTGCGCGGCGGTGGCATCATTCATCTGGCCGTCAACCCCGGACGGGAACACCGGCTATGGGATAGGCTGGGTCTTGATTTCTACAACCGACCCTCGGCGCTCGTTTTGCCAATTTCGCATGAAGTAACGCTGACGCAAAGTTCGCGCCAGCGCCATAGGGATGCCGCGGTGCCCCTTGTCTATCTCTTCCCGCAATACTGGAAGAAGGGCGCCGCTGCAATCTCTCAGAACGGCATGCCGGGCAGTGCCTGCGTCGCTTCCTTCTGAACCGCCTGTAATTCCTTCGGGTCGTAGCCGAGTGCTTGCAGAATCGTCGGCGCCACTTGTGTCGTCTGCACCAACGCCGTGATCGTGCGCGGCGAGATGGACGGATTGCTCAGAAGCAGCGCCACGTTGCGGTCATTGGCATTGCCGCCACCATGTTCGGCGATTTTCTTACCGCCCGTGTAGACGACGCCGGGGTTGACTGTCACGATGAAGTCGGGTGCGCGCGTATCGCTGGCCGGATCCTGGTAGGCCAACGCCACCTGACTGCTGGTCAGCAACTGGCCGATGCCGAGCGCCTTGCCTTGGTCTTTCAGATACTCTGCTGCGGCAGCCAGCGATTTTGCCCGTTCGTCCGGCTTCAGCCAGATCAACGATGCATCATCGGCGATGTGGAACGCATAACCCGGCATTTTCGTGTAAGGATCGTCGTCGGTCGGCTGGAATGTCGACGGATCGATCGGTGACTGGCCATGTTTCGACGCAATAACAACGAGCGTCGTATCGTCGAGTTTGTTGTCGTGCAAGGCGCCGACCAATTCGCCCAAAGCGTGATCGACATAATCGAGTTGCGCTGCCAAGCCATTGTTCGGCGTAGCATTGGCGTCTGCATAACCGCCAACCAGACCTGCCTCGTCGCCAGGACCAGCCTTCGGCAATTTCTGGCCAACGCTGACAGCCTGCAGATTCAAGCCGAACAGCGCCGGAACCGGCTGCTTGTTCGCACCGGTGCTGTCGAGCCCCTTGATCTCATTGATCACGGCTTTCACATGGGCCTCGTCAAATTCCCGTTCGGCCTTGAAGCTGCCGGTGGTTTTCACCTTGGTACCGGGAATGAGCGAATCCTGTTCCAGCGCATACAGATCGTCGATACCCTTTCCGGAGGGGCCATTGAGCCATTCATAGGCCGGATGCTTGTCGCTCCAGGCAGTGTGGCCGCCATGCTGATGCACGATCTCGAACACGTTATTCACACGAACGAAATCATGCGGGAACACCGGTTTGCAATCGCCGTTCACGAGCACACGCGGCAGCTTGGCTGCATCGATCTGCGTCATCGGTTTGCCGGGAGTACCGCCACCGTCGAGGCGAGTATCATCGATATCGATGGTCTCTGCAAAATTGACCTCAACGCCAGGCGCGCCCTGGCATTTGGAGTCTGCGGCAAAATAGCTGCGATCGAAGGAATCGTCATAATACACGCCGGTCACAGCCGGAGTGCCACCGGTCACTTGCGCGACCAGACCGGGAAATGAATCCGAAGGATTGGTAGTGACGGCGTTCGGATAAAACACGCCGGTCTTCTGAAGAGAAGCCATCGTGCTTTGCGAATGGGCGGCCACGTAATTCGCGAAATCCACCGCGTGCAGACCATCCACCGAGATCAATAGCACATGTTCATAGGGTTTGGCATTCGCCGGACCTGCGGCAGCCACATAGGTCAGCGACGTGCCGAGCAAAAGACTGGCCATAAATTTATGCATCCACGCCTCCTTGATGGATATAAGCCCCCGGAAGGACGCTAGTGTCGGGCCATGACAAAGTGATGAACTGCAGACTACCCTTAAGCCGGACATGCCGTTCATTCGGCGGAGATAACGGCGCCACACTGTTCGTTTGAGAGTCTTGATGGGAGCGACGCAGCCGCTGTTGCGTTAACGGAGGTTATAGAGGTTCAATTTTGAAGAGAGGAACTGTCTCGTGAAGGTAGCCAGCAAAGCACATGCCTCCCGCAACGACGGGACGAGCAAGGCGCTTGGCTCAACACGGCGTTCTGAAGTTCGCTTTGACATGAGGTCGTCAGAAGGTTTTGGTAGTGGTGACCAGTGATTGCCTCTCAGCTCCCAAAGGACATCGAATGGCCGGCGCTCAAACGGAACGACACTTTATTGACCGCGTTGGATGGCTTCGCGCCGCCGTACTTGGCGCCAATGATGGGATAATATCCACGGCCAGTTTGATGGTGGGGGTTGCGTCGGCCGCAACGTCGTCCAGCGCCGTTCTCGTTACGGGTATCGCTGGTCTTGTCGCCGGCGCGATGTCGATGGCTGCTGGGGAATATGTTTCTGTAAGCTCACAGGCCGACACGGAACGCGCCGATCTGGCACGGGAAAAACGCGAGCTAGCGACAAATCGTGATGCGGAGGTGGAGGAGCTGGCGGCGATATACGCATCGCGTGGTGTCGATCCTGCTTTATCCATGAAAGTTGCCGAGCAGCTAATGGCGAAGGACGCGCTTGGTACTCATGCTCGGGATGAGTTGGGAATTTCAGAGGCAGTTTCAGCCAATCCGATCCAGGCGGCCATGACCTCAGCG
Source organism: Rhizobium sp. No.120 (assembly GCF_054558365.1). Classification (NCBI taxonomy): domain Bacteria; kingdom Pseudomonadati; phylum Pseudomonadota; class Alphaproteobacteria; order Hyphomicrobiales; family Rhizobiaceae; genus Rhizobium; species Rhizobium sp. No.120. The sequence continues at coordinate 43,352 of NZ_BAAJNQ010000022.1, read as the reverse complement.
GCAACTTTTTCGTCGGGTGCAATTCTGCCCGTTTTGGCTGCTTTAATTGCGCCGAAGAATATTTTGGTTCCGGCCGTGTTCGGAGTTTCGCTCGTTGTTCTGGCCTTGCTCGGGGCGATTGGTGCCAGGGCCGGCGGGGCTGCGGTATTAAAGCCGATGCTTCGGGTCGCTTTCTGGGGCGCTATCGCGATGGCCATAACTGCAGGCGTTGGCGCAGTGATCGGCACTTCGGTCTGAGCAAGGCAATTAGAAGGTGGCATCGCCTTAACTGGCTGGTGTGGATCGGGACGATAGTCTACCGCCATGACTGAAGAGGTGTCCGCCCACTACAAACGCCACCGTCGCTTTCTAGCCGAGATCATTGCCCATCCGGATGCTCTATTATCGGTTCCCGCTCAGCTTCCGTGACATCGAGGATCTGTTGGCGGAGCGCGGCATCAACGTCTCATTCCAAACCGTCTCGGAATGGGCAACGAAATTTGGCGTGAAATTCGCCCATCAACTCCGACGGCGATCTTGTGGTCACTTTGCCGATAAGTGGCACCATCGTTGAGATGGTCGTGGCGATCAAGGGAAGGAAGTACTCGTGTAGCGCGCGGTTGATGCCAACGGCAAAGTTTACGAAGTTCTGCAGCAAAGCCGCAGGAACAAGGGTGCGGCTTTGCTGCTGATGCGTAAGATGCCCAAAGGTCAGGGTAGTTGCTCCGCGCGTCATGGTGACCGACAAGCTGCGCTCTTACGCCGCCGCCAAATCTGAATTGATGCCGGGTGTCGAGCATCGCTCGCACAGGGGCCTGAACACGCTATCCGCCGACCTGATTGTCGCAGCACTTCTCGCTGGCAGCGGACAGCTCGGCGGCCTGACGTTGATCGGACTGCACGTCCCAGGCAATCATCGGGCCAAGGCAAACGCCGTTCTCAATATCGGCGGCTATATCCCGGCCGGGCTGATGCATGTCGCAACGGGCCTCGTCATCGACCACGCAGGCCTCTCTCGCTACTTGCGACGGCGCTGGCGGCCATAACCGCAACTGGCGGGGACGGTTTTCCGCAAGCTCGCGAAGGATTGACGATGGCTACTGGCGAACGGGAAAGACCCACTAGCGGCAAGCGCCGTGGTCAGACGACGGCCGAGTGTTCAGATTTCAGACCGCGTCGGCTCGGTACGAAGGTCGGAAGTAGTTGATCAACTCCAATAGACTGTCGCGCAGTGGCGCAGCTGTCTGCGCCGCCTTCGCCATTGTCATTGCGCCCGAATACACGGCGACAACGAACATAGCCGCTTTCTGCGGGTCGAGATCCGTAGCAAGGCCGGCGTCCAAATCGTCATGCAGCTTGCTGGCGATCGCCGCGCGCCAGCTTTGGAAGATCGTATCCATCTCATGTCTTAGCTCCGCATCGCGGGATGACATCTCCACGGCAAGGTTGCTCAGCGGACATCCTAAGACAGCACCATTTCCCTCCAACTCAGCGATTATGGCCCTGAAAGCATCTCGAATGCCTAGGGGTGCAGAAGTCGCGTTGCTCACTGGTGTAATCCAGGCGTCGGCTACCGCAGGCGCTATTCCTTCTCGTATGACACACAAACCAAGCGCCTTCTTGCTTGGAAAATGGTGCGCGAACGCTCCGCTTGAGACGTTCGACGCGTCTCGAAGCTCATTCATTGAAGATGCCGTATAACCAACCCTGCACATCATAGCGAACGATGCATCGATGATCTTCCGACGCATGCCCACTGGATCGTTTCTTCTGCCTTCGATCGCCATCAACCCTCACACCAATGTTCAGAAGCGATTTCAAAATATCAGCTTGACAAAACAGGTCAATCATCCTGTATGTATAAAACAGGTTGATTGACCTGTTTTGGGGGATGTATGCAGCATACGGTATTTGAATTGCGCCGCTATCGGCTTCGCCCAGGCGCGCGCGCGCTGTTACTCGACGTCTTCGAACGCGAGTTTGTCGAAACGCAAGAAGAGCTGGGCATCGGCCTTCCCGCTTTCTATCGAGATCTCGACGACCCGAACGCGTTCGTCTGGGTCCGCTCATTCTCTAATATGCAAATACGAGCGGATGCGCTTGCCGCCTTTTACTCGGGCCCAGCCTGGAAAGCTCATGGCGCCGCGGCCAATGCGACTATGGTCAACTCTGACAATGTGCTTCTACTTCGCCCTGCAAATCTATGGCCGGCATTTGCCGCCAACAGCCTAGCGAGGCCGACCGTCGGCGCATCGTCGGCGCCAACGGGCTTGACCACCATCACCACTTGCTCGCTCGCGCCGGGCTCCGCCGAGAAATTTGCCGATCTATTCGAACGCGAAGCGAGAAAGCTGCTCGAGACTACAGGTGCGCGCATCGACGGGATGTTTATCACTGAGGCGAGCGCAAACACATTTCCGCACCTGCCCGTCCGGGAGGGCGAAACCGTGTTCGTCTGGTTCTCGACTTTCGTCGATCTATTGGCCTATGAAAAATATCTCGCAGGACTGGCAGGTTCCGAAGTTTGGCAGTGCAAGGTGTTCCCGATGTTGGATCAAGAAGTTTGGCGACCGATGGAGACGGTCCGCCTGACCCCAACGGCTCGTTCTTTGGGTGGATGGTGACAGTCATATACGCTTCCTATCGGCTCTCATACGCGCCAGGTTGAGATCGTCCCCCGTAGTGCATACCACTCTAACGGAGATGTTTGCCTGCAAATAGGTTTCCGTGTTGGTGAAGCACGTTGCGATTTCTTTCGGCTGGTATTGCTCAACTTTACCTTTCTTACTGCGGAGCAAGATCCGGGTGGCCGCTACACAAGCGCAAGCGTATCTGGTCCTGATCACCACAGAAGGGGGGGGCCAACATGGCCGAACTACGTCTAGGAAGTGTGCCAATCACCAACACGAGCGATCTGATTGTCCAGATAGCACCCGGCGGTAGCGTCGGATTAACGACTTTGTTGTGAAAAGCTCGGTATTTGGTGACCCATGACCGAAGCACAGCATGTTCACTTCAGACGCCACCGCTTCCCAGCCGAGATCATCGCCCATGCTGTGTGGCTCTATTATCGGTTTCCGCTTAGCTTTCGTGATGTCGAAGACCTGCTTGCCGAGCGCGGCATTGAGGTCTCGTTTCAGACCGTCTCGGAATGGGCTGCGAAGTTCGGCCTCAAATTCGCTCATCAGCTTCGTCGACGCTCCCGCGGTCGATTTGCTGATAAATGGCAGCTCGACGAAATGGTGGTGACGATCAAGGGGAAGAAATTCTGGCTGTGGCGGGCAGTCGATGTAAACGGTTACGTCCTCGACGCCCTGCTGCAAAGCCGGAGAAACAAGCGAGCCGCCCTCCGGCTGATGCGCAAACTGCTCAAGGGTCAGGGTACCACCCCACGGGTTATGATCACTGACAAGCTGCGGTCCTACTCTGCCGCCAAGTCCGAATTGATGCCGGGCGTCGAGCATCGGTCACATAAGGGCATCAACAACCGCGCCGAGAATTCACATCTTCCCGTGCGACGACGGGAACGGCGCATGATGCGCTTCAAGTCGGCACGGCAATGCCAGCGCTTCGTTTCCGTCCATGGCCAGATCGCCAATCTCTTTCTTCTTCACCGCAAACATCTGACCGCCGCAGATCATCGCCAGCTTCGCTCAAACGCCATCGCAACATGGCGCCAGATCACAATGTCGAGCGGCGCATAAAAACTACGACGCGCGCCCTTCTGCACTCTCCACGCCGTTAAGGCGACGCCGCCGCTTGCGGTCTTTATAGACTTTGAAGGGCAGGACGGCGAGTCTTTGCGGTTCGCCGGTTCGACTCCCTTCGAGAGCACTCGTTCAACTCCGGCGCCGTCGCTAAGACTTGTCGGAAAGCGTATGGCCGTTACTCTAGGTTTCGAAGATTGGCGTCCAAAATGGATAATATTCTCGTTCATATTTCCGATCTCTCCTCTACGATCGTCAGCGACGTCGATTATCGGGAGGAAAAAATCTATGTCGGACACAAAACTGGCAATTCTAACCGGCGCGTCGGGCGAAGTCGGCCGAGCTACTGCGCGGCGGTTTGCCGAAAGTGGCTGGTCGCTTCTGTTGTGTGACCGTACTTCGAAAGTTGTTGAGGTAGCAGAGGGGCTGTCTTCCGAGTTTGGTCGGACCAGTATCGGGATGCAGATGGATCTCGAGCGCGACGCGGAAATCGATCAGTTGATTGAGAGGGCAGCACAGACAGGCATCCCGCTGCGCTTCCTCGGACTGATTGCGGCGATCAATCATCCGGCCGTCAGCATTGCAAACATCGACATGTCCCTCTGGGACAAGGTGCAGAACATCAATCTGCGGGCGAATGTGAAGTTCATTAGCGCGGCCGTGCCTTTGATGCGAGCGGCGGGCGATGCATCCATCGTCAACGTGGGTAGTTACTGGGGGCGGGAAGGGCACGCCTTCTTCAGTCCCTACTGTGCTTCCAAGGCCGCGCTGATTTCGTTGACGCAAAGCGTTGCGATCGAACTGGCCCCTGAAATCCGGGTAAATTGCGTTGCGCCTGGCAATATCGATACGCCGATGCATTACAATGCTCTAGCGGTCGAGGCAGAGAAGCGCGGAATTTCAGCAGAGGCGATGCGCGAAATCGAATGGGCCAAGATACCGATGGGCCGTCCGGCCGCAACGACGGAGATCGCTTCGGCGATCCATTTCCTCTCGACAAAGGACGCAAGCTATTTCGTTGGTGCGACGCTCGATGTCAATGGTGGTTGTCGGCTAACGTGATGGTCGACGCTAGACGGGCAAGCCGCGTCTATACGACCGCGGGTGTCTTGCCTGCATCACTCGACAATGAGGCTCGGGGTGCTGGCCCGGTGCTGCCCCTGAGGACTGGGTGCGGTGTCAACAGGATCCGCTTCACCGGCTGTGAGCCGTTCTTGATAAGGCTCATGAGCAGATCGGCGCTTTCGAATCCGAGATCACCTCCCGCCGTATGAAGAGTTGTCAGCGGAGGAAAGAGCATGTTCATGAAGGGCAGGTTGTTCACACCGGTCAGCGATATGTCCTGCGGACAGCTTACGCCAGCTGCCCTCATTGCGGCAAGACAGCCGACGGCGAGAAGATCATTGAACGCCATAACGGCAGTGCTGGTGAGCCCGGACGCCAGCATATGCGCCATGATCCGCTCGCCTTCTGCAACGTCATAGGCGCGGGCTTCGACGACTTCGAAACGGCAGTCGGCGGCTTTTGGAAGGCGCATCGCCGCATTGAACCCAGCGAGCCTGTTTTGAGCGGTTGAGGCCGCCAATGGCGGTGTGACATAGGTGATATCCTTATGGCCGAGGTCAAGAACATGCTCGACCATCGCCTGAACACCCGCCGCGTCGTCCATGCAGACAGAAGAAATGCGGCTATCGCGAGGATCTCGAAGAACGGCGACGGTTGGTATGCCTAACTCAAGGCAGAGATCGACGGCGGGGTCGTTCAACTCGAAGCTGGCGACGACCAGACCGGCGACGAACTGACCGCTCATGCGCTCGATTATCGAGCGAAGCTTCGCGGCGCTGTAGTCGGAATTGGCGACGAAGGTAACATATCCTTCCTTGGCCACGCGTTCTTCCACGGACGCGATAATCGGAGAAAACAGCGGGTCGCTCAGATTGGGGACGATGAGGCCAATGGTTCCTGTCTTCTGGGTGCGCAAGCTCGAGGCCAGCGAATTCCGTGTGTATCCGAGCTCCTCGGCCACCTTCTCAATTTTTCGCACCACCTTGCTGGATATGCGATGCGTCGCGCCAGAGCTGAGCGCGCGTGAAGCCGTCGAGACGTGAACACCCGCGCTCTTGGCGACATCCACGATCGTCGCGCGTGGACGCTTGCTGCCGGGATGCTTTGGATTTTCGCTCATGAGGATGCCCGCTTTTTAGCCCGTGTACTCGGGAAAATATTCGATCAAACCTTTGCGCACAAGGTGCAGATTGGTCGGCAAAAGTAGCAACGATTTAGATGCTCAAGCCTCTCGGCGAACCTAAGATCGGCTATCTGAGCGCGTCATTTGGTATGCTTCGCACACCAAAGGTAGTTTTTGCGCAGGAAGATTGGCCAGCGCGGTATGTTTTTTCCCATATATCGCGAAATCGATTGCTCAATACGACAGTAGTCAATGGACTGAAAACATTAGCTTTATAGAGCAGAAATGAAGCATCTCCAAAATTATTCTGTCAGAAATGAGCAAACGTTTGCTCTTGACTCGCACTTTGGCGCCTTTTAAGCATGTTACCCGGACGGAGCGGCACTGTGCGGTGCCGATTGTGGAGAGAGTGCATAATGGCTTGGTCTTCAGGGGGCGATCTGAAAATTGCATTTGTCGGGACAGGCGCCCAAGGTGCCTCGATCGGTGCGGATTTCATACAGGCAGGCTTGCATGTGATGTTTATCGAGCAGTGGCCCGATCATGTCGACGCCATGAACGTTCGTGGTATCACGGTGAATCTTCCCACTCGCTCTCTTCATGCAAACGTTTGCGCTAAGCATCTTTGTCAAGTCGCTGAAATCCGAGAGCGGTTCGATCTGATCTTTGTCGTTGTCAAGGCCTACGACACCTCTTGGACCTGCCGGCTGATCGAACCGGTTCTCGCCACTGATGGGCTCGTCGTAGGCATCCAGAATGGTATGACGCAGCATGCGATTGCCGCGGTCGTTGGCGCCGAGCGAACCGTCGGTGCAGTCTTCGACATGGCGTCGAACATGTTCGTCCCGGGCGTCACGAACCGGCAGAACGATCACGACACGTCATGGTTTGCGCTCGGTGCGCTCGATCCTGCCAACCGAGACCGCGTCGAGCTGATCGCCGAGCTGCTCCGTGCTAGCGGCCGGGTCGAGGTGTCCGACGATATCAACTCTGCCAAGTGGATGAAGCTGATCGTCAATGCCGCGCAGTTGGTTCCCTCTGCGATCTTGGGGCTGCCCTTTACCGAGGCTGTTAAGGTCCCCGGAATGGAAGCCGTGATGAGAACTGCCGGCTACGAGGCGATGCGCGCAGCTCGAGCCGATGGCGCCAGCATCGTTCCGATCCTCGGCATGGCGCCGACCACGACGAATGACCCCGAGCGCTATGTCGATGCAATCTTCGACGAGGTTCTGAGGACCTTCATGATGCCGGACACCCTCACGACGGTGTTGCAGGACTGGCGAAAGGGACGGCGGGGCGAGGTCCTCGATATCAACGGACATGTTGTCGCGACGCTGGAAAAGGTGGGCCAGAGCGCCCCTGTCAACCAGCGGGTTGTCGAACTCGCCCGATCGATCGAGCGCGGCAGGCTTGTCGCGCAGCCATCCAACAGCGCGCATTTCCTCGCGTGAGCGGGCGACGGAATTTAAAACCAGGCGCGCGAGCTGCGCCACGGAAAAGGAGAAGTCTATGAGTTGGGATAACCCGCGAGGCCCCAGAATCGCGTTTGTTGGCACCGGAGCCCAGGGTGCGTCCATCGGCGCAGACTTTGCACTGGCCGGACTGGACGTCACCTTCATCGAACAGTGGCCGGACCACGTCAATGCGATCCGCCAGAATGGCATCACCGTCAATCTGCCGGCGCGCACCATCAATGCGAGGGTGCCCGCGCTTCATCTCTGCCAGGTCGCCGAGATCAAGGAACCGTTCGATGTCGTCTTCCTCGTCGTCAAGGCCTACGACACGAAATGGGCCTGTCAGCTTATCGAGCCCTGCCTCGCTCCCGATGGGCTCATCGTTGGCTTGCAAAACGGCATGACACACGAGGATATCGCTGCAGTAGTGGGGCGGGAGCGCACCATCGGTGCGGTCATCGAGATTGCCTCGAACATGTTCACTCCCGGCATCACGAACCGGCAGAATGACCATGACGAGTCCTGGTTTGCCCTCGGCGCGCTCGATCCGAAGACGCAGGAGCGCGTCAAAGACGTCGCCAACCTTCTCAGGAACTCGGGTACCGTCGAGGTGATGGAGGATATCCGTTCCGCCAAGTGGATGAAGCTGGTGGTCAATGCTGCCGAACTCATTCCATCGGCCATCATCAACTTGCCGCTCAACGATGCGGCGCGTGCCCCCGGCATGCTGGAAGTCATGCGTTCGGCCGGCTACGAGGCGATGCAGGCGGCATTGGCCGACGGCGCCAAGATCATTCCGATCATCGGTATGCCGCCGGTCACCACCAACCATCCGGAACGCTATGTCGACCAGATCTTCGAGGAGGTGCTGAAGACCTTCTCGCGCGAAGACACGCTGACGACGTCGTTGCAGGATTGGCGCAAGGGGCGCCGAGCGGAAGTGCAGGAGGTCAACGGTGTTGTCGTCGACATCCTGCGCGCTCACGGGCAAGAGGCACCGGTCAACCAGCGGGTGATGGAAGTCGCCTACGACATTGAGGCCGGCCGTCTCGAAGCGCGTCCGGAGAACGCTGCTTTGCTGATCGAAACATACCGCGCCGTCAGCGATCGCGGATGAACTCCCGGCGCGAACGGAAAGGCGAGACATCATTTAACCTGAGGAGGAGAATGGCATGAAATCGCGTTTGAAATTCGGAGCCGTCGCACGGTGGCTTTTGACGTCAGCGGCACTCTGCGCCAGCATGACGCTTCCGGCCGTGCCGGCAAATGCCGATGAGGCGAAGGGAGGAAAGCTGATTGTCGGCATCGACGAGACCGCTTCCGAATACTGGTCCGAGTATCTGCAAGGTGTGAAGGATATCGGTGCATCGCTCGGCAAGGAGCCCGTCGTGCTGACGAGCAACTACCAGGGTGATCAGCTGCTGGCGCAGCTCGGCGCGACCTATTCTGCCGGGTGCAACCAATGCGCGCTTGCCACCGATCCGTCGTCTAACGCCTTCGTAAAGGCCGTCGTGAACCGGTCAGCCAAATCGAAGGTCCATGTCGTAACGATCTGGAACCGGCCCGAGGACATCCACCCCTGGGATACAGATTCCAAGTACTGGGTCGCTCACACGTCTTTCGACGGCGTGATGTCCGGCTATTATCAGGTCATGGCGTTGTGCAAGGCGCTAAACGGCAAGGGCAAGATCGCAGCCATCGAGGGCGTCCCGTCGACGCCGCCGGCATTCCAGCGCATTGCAGGCCTGAAGAAGGGCCTGAAGGAATGCCCGGGGCTTGAGCTCGTCGACACGCAGGTCGGTGACTGGCAGGAAACCAAGGCTCAGAACATCACGCGCACGTGGCTTGCTCGCTACGGCGACCAGCTGCAGGGCATTTTTGCATCGAACGATGCGATGGGTCGCGGCGCTGTTGCCGCGCTCAAGGAAAAGGGCCTGAACGGCAAAGTTTTGGTCACTGGTTCCGATGGGTCGAACATTGGCCTCGAAATGGTCAAGAGCGGCGACATGCTCGCCACCGTCTGGAACGATCCGGTTCTTCAGGGCGCCGTTTCGATGTCTCTAGCCTATGCCGCTGCTGTCGGCGATATAGACCCGGAAAAGCTGACGCATGCCCAGCGCGACTTCTACATCAAGCAGGACGTCGTGACGAAGGATAACGTCGACAAGTATCTCGATCTCAAGAAGAACGCGCCGAAATACACCTACGATGAAATCAAGAAAGATTTCTGGAAGGACTCTGCGGGCCAGATTCCGGAAGGCGCAAACGAGAACAAGTAATCGGAGGAGGGGTCGATGGACGCCGCTACCAGTATTAACTCCAAAACCGGCGCTCGCTCGCTGGCGCTTTTTGGCGAAATCAGAAGCAAGTTGTCATGGACGCAGTTTGCAGGCCCGATCGTGGCGCTCATCGTGCTGTCCGTAGGCTTCCAGCTGGTCAGCGGTAGCTTCTTTACCATCGACAACCTCAAATCCGTGATTGAGGCAGCGGCGGTTCCAGCCATTCTCGCCGCTGCCATCAGCTTCGTCGTCATCATGGGTTCCATCGACCTGTCGGTCGAAGGCACTATGGCGACGACGAGCATGATCGTTGCCCTGCTTGTCGCAAACGGCGTCAACGGCAACGACTACGGCCTGGTCGGCCTGCTGGCGGCGTTGGCGGTCGGCCTCGGCTTCGGCTTCTTCAACGCTGTGCTCAATGCGGTGTTGCAGATGCCGTCGCTGATCGTGACGCTCGGAACCTGGTTTGTCGGGCTCGGTATTGCCGCCGTTCTCTTTCCGTCGCGCGTGCCGCAGATCAACGATCCGCTCATTCTCAACCTAGCCCGTGTTCGCATCTTCGATCTGAGCCTTATCGTCTACATCGCGCTCGCCGTCATCATCGTCAGCCAGCTGGTCCTGAATTTAACGCGGCTAGGCCGCATGATCTACGCGATCGGTGGAGACGAAGGCCTGCTGGTCGCATCCGGTCTGCGCATTCGGTGGGTAAAGATCGCGGCCTTTTCGATTTGCGGTCTGCTCGCGGGCATGTGCGGCGTGCTGCTTTCCGCTCAGCTCAGCACCGGTAACGCGAATATCGGCAACGGACTTCTGTTTCCCGCGATCAGTGCTGCTGTTCTCGGCGGCACCGTTCTGACGGGTGGACGTGGCGGCGCGGTCCAATCGGCACTGGGCGCCCTGCTGCTTGAGGTGCTGAACAACGGCCTGATCCAGATCGGCGCAGGTCCCTATACGCGTCATATCATCAGCGGCGCGGTCATCGTAGTCGCCGTTGCTGCAGGCGGCTGGCATCGCCGTCGCAAACTGAGGGTCGTAAAATGACAGGCTCGCTCGTTCTCAAAGGTGTCCGCAAGACCTATGGCAGCGTCGTTGCGCTCGAAGGGATCGATCTCGAAATCCCGGCGGGCCAGGTTCTCGGATTGATTGGCCAGAATGGCTCGGGCAAGTCGACGCTTCTCAAGATCCTGGCGGGATTGGCAATGCCCGATGACGGGCAGATCATTCTCGATGGCGAACCGATTGTACTGGATTCGGCGTCCACCGCCGGCAGCTTCGGCATCGGCATGGTTCATCAGGAGCAGTCTCTCATTCCGAATCTGACAGTTGCGGAAAATATCTTCCTCGACAAGCCACACCCGGCCATGAAGAACGGTCTCTACCGGTGGGGAGCGCTGAACAAGGCGGCTGAGGAGCAACTGCGCAAAATCTCGGTCGAGTTGCCGGTGAAGGCCCTCGTAGAGGAATTGCGCTTCGCCGAACGCCAGCAGGTGGAGCTCGCCAAGGTTCTCGCGATCGAGGAACTCGTCGATCGCCCTCCGGTCATTCTCTTCGATGAGCCCACCTCCGTTCTCACACCTGAAGAAATCAAGCTGCTCTTCAAGCAGATAAACCGGTTGCGTGGGAATGCGACGATTGTCTTCGTCTCGCATCGGCTTGAGGAGGTCCTGGAGATCAGCGACCGGATCGTCGTGATGACCGACGGCCGCAAGGTCGCCGAACGTGACAGCCGTTCAGTCGACAGAAATGAGCTCTACGAGCTGATGGTTGGACGTCAGCGGTTGAGCAACACGCGATCTATCCGGAGGCCTGCGGCATCCGATGACAAGCCGGTGCTGAAGATCGAGCAGCTTGGCAGCGCACAGCATTTCCGCAATGTCGGTTTCGAACTTCGCCGCGGCGAGATTCTGGGCATCGCCGGAGTGCTGGGTTCAGGCGCCGAGGAATTGTGCCGAGCCGTCTTTGGCGCAGAGCGGATCGATTCCGGAAGGATTGCGATCGAGGGCAGGGCGATGACCCCGGGCAGTCCGCGAAACGCGGTACGCGAGGGTATTGGATATCTGCCGGCTGACCGCCGGGCGGAGGGCATGCTGCCGAGCCGGTCTCTGTTCGAGAACGCAGTTCTCACGTTCGGCCTCAACTATGGCTGGCGCTCGGTCATCCTGAGGCGAAGCAGCGAACGGCCGGCGGCTCTCGAGTGGATGAAGCGCCTCAAGGTCAAGATGCATACGCCATATGCGCCGATATCGAGCCTGAGCGGCGGCAACCAGCAGAAGACTGTCCTGGCAAAGTGGCTTTTGGCGAAACGGTTAAAGGTTCTCTTCCTCGACCACCCCAGCCGTGGACTCGATCCCGGCGCCCGCGACGATCTGTTTGCCGTTATCCGGCAGCAGGCGGAGAAAGGTCTGTCGATCGTCTTCGTCGGCGACACGATCTCGGAGCTGCTTGAGCTCTCGGACCGCATCCTGGTCATGCGGGATGGTGAGATCACCGCGCATTTCGACCTCGCCAGTGGCGCATTGCCGAAAGAAGAGGAAGTCGTCGCGGCCATGGTGTGAGCCGGACGTGACGGCCGCGCAAGTTGGACTTCAGATAACGGATTGACGATCATGGAAAATACATTGGACAGCGCGCTGATCTCGGCGCTCCGCAGCCAAGGGCCGGGCTTGATGAGATCGCTTGGACCGCTGGCCGTTCTGATTGCGCTTGTGGCGATCAGCGCGGTAATTGCCCCTGGCGTGATCGAGCTGGACTCGCTCCTGAGCTTCCTGTCCGATGCGGCGCCGATCATTTCGCTGGTAATTGGCGGAACGCTGCCGATCCTGGCGGGCAGTATCGACTTGTCGGTCGCCGGCGTCGCTTCACTCACCGGCGTCCTTGTCGTCGTCCTCAATCCGATCTTTGGCCCGTGGACGTCGCTCGTCGTCCTCCTGCTCGCCATGGTATTCGGTGCGACCCAGGGCTTTCTGCATTCCTGGCTCCAGCTGCCATCTTTCATCGTCACGCTCGGCACGCTAAGCATGTTGTCAGGGCTTGCTTTGCTTCTTTCAAACGCGACGGCGGAGCCGATCCCTGACAATGATTTTCTCGTTGCCTATCTCTCGAACAGCACCGCAGAGATCCCGAACACGATAATTGCGCTGATCGTCATTGTCGCGGTGCTCGGCTTTTTGATGCGATATCTGCGGTTTGGACGGGACATTTACGCGCTCGGCACCGGGGAGCGGGCCGCGATCATGTCTGCCGTCAATGTCGTCGCCGTCCGCACCATCATCTTTGCAATTTCGGCCGGTTGTGCGGCGGTCGCGGGTCTGTTCCTGATTTCCATCACCACATTCAGTTCGCCAACTCTTGCCGGCAACCTGCTGCTTCTGTCCATCGTCGGTGTCGTCCTCGGCGGCACTGCGATCTCGGGCGGTGTCGGTGGGCTGCTTCCGGCGGTCGTCGGCGGCCTGATCACGTCCTGGCTGCGCATTGTGACGGTCATCATCGGCGTGCAGCCGACGGCGCAAAACATCGTGTTCGGTCTCACTGCGCTGATTGCAGTGGCGCTGACGACCGACCGCGGCAAGCTCGGCATCATCAAATAGTGCCGCTTGCGGCCGGTTATGAGAGATCAAGGGGCGGTTCGTTCGAACCGCCCCTTTGCGTTGCGCTAGACCGCGCTTCGCCTGACCCAGTCTATGTGCGTGGATTTGAGGCTGGCTTCGATCTGGGCCGACGCGTCCTCGAGAGCAAGTCTTGTCGGTTTGTTGCCGAGCAGGGCGTCATGGATCTCTGCGCCCAGAACCTTCTCGATCGTCGTGTATTGCGGAATATTGGGGCGCTGCCAGGTATGAAGAAGGTTCTTCTTTGCCAATTGGTCGACGAAGCGCACGATCGGTGAGCTCGCAGCCGCTTCCGGATCGGCGCTGACAGAAAAGCGCGGCGCGACCGGGAAGCCGTTCTTCACATGCGCCTTCATAGCTTCCCGCGACGCCATCCAAGCGATCGCGTCGGCGGCCAGTTCGACGCGCTCTTCGGGCAGATTGGTCGGGATGCAGAAGAGAAAGCCGCCGATCGGAGAGGCGCGGGTGCCTCCAGGTCCGAACGGCTGCGGCAGATACTCGACCCGGCGCTTGACCACTGACTGGACGTCATATTCGAAGCGAGCCGCGCGCATGGTCCAGAAGTAACCAAGGCTTGCCTTGCCTTTCAAAAACACTTCGAGTGTCTGGTCCCACGCCATCTCGAGGATCGTCGGCGGTGATATCTCCACCAGCCGGCGCATGTAATCGAGTGCCGCAAAGCCGGCATCGGACAGGATGGTGCAGCTCAGTTCCTCGAGATTGGTTCCATCGAGAGTGAAACCAGAACGCGTCTTGCGAAGCGAAATGGCGGGATGGCCGCAGGCGCCCATGAAGAACAGGAAGCTCGACGCGATCGGCATGCCACGTGCGCCATCCCAGACGGCGCCGTACATCCCGTCATCAGGTGCATGAAATTTGCGTCCGGCACTGATGACGTCGTCAAAGGTCTTGGGGAAGGACAGGCCTGCGTCGGCAAATAGGTCCTTGCGGGCAGCCAGGAACTCGACCGTGCAATAGCCCGGGACGCCGTAGTCTTTGCCTTCCCAGGTCGCGGCCGACCAGATCGACGGGTGGAAGTCGAGCGGATTGATGCCGGTCTTCTGGACATATTGGTCAATCGGCCGGATGACGCCGCTTTCTGCGAACTCGCCAAGCCAGGGCATGTTGATCGCGATAACGTCGTAATCGGAGCGGGGCTTGGCGCCATTCTCACGCGCCCGGCGATAGAGCTCGGGAAGCGGCAGCAGATCGAAATTCTTGCGCGAGGCGAGGTTATTGCGAAAGTCGGCCCACATGTTGCGCATGGCCGAGAAGTAATTGTCGTCGTTCAGCAGGAAGCGCAGTTCGATCTGCGATTCAACACGCTTCTGGACGAGACGCATTGGCGGAATGATCTGCGACCCCAGAGGGGTCCCGCCGAAATAATACTCGTCTTCCTCTTCGCCCGCACGCAAGCCAAGGGTCTGCGCCAGAAGGGATTTCGTCTTTCGCGCGTAGACTTCGAAGGAGCGGAGAAGCTGCTCGCTGGGCTGCAGCGCAAAGCTCTTGCCCGAAGAACCCTTCGCAACCTTGGCGATGTAACCGCTGTCGATCAGCCTGTTGATCAGCCGCATCGACGTCGCGTAAGGCAGGCCGGATTCCTGCCCAAGGGTCGAAATCGAAACCGTCTGGCTGAGAATATGCGATTTGATCAGGAAGGTGACGATAAGCCAGATGGCATCATCGTCGGCCTCCGCCACAACCTCTCGAAAGGGCCGGCGCGTCTTCTCGATGAAATCGATGACGCGTAACATCTCATATTCGTTCACGTCGGCCTCCCAAACCGTCGCGTTTCCGACGAACACACTAGCTGGCAAGTCGTCCTTTCACCAGTCTGCCTATATGGCCTTGAGTACGTGCGATGATCCGGATTGATCTCGCTTCAAACCGGCAAGGCGCTCGTATTGTTCGAAGAGAACGAAGAAGTCCTTTTCGGCGAGACCATCCGCGAAGGCGGCCTCATATTGCTGGCGGATCATAGAGGCGAGATACATCGGTACGTGGTCAGCCTTCGCAGCGCCGAGAATGAGATCGAAGTCCTTCATCATTTGCGAAACCGAAAATGCCGGATCGAAATTCCGTTTCACCAGCAGGTCCCGCTTGTAGGCGATCAGCGGCGAGGCGACGGCGCTTTCACAAATGACATTCAGCATCGTCTCGACTGAGAGATTTCCCTTGAGCCCGAGCGTCAGGGCCTCTCCAAGCAGGGCTGCGGTCGCACCGACCAGAGCGTTCAGGACGAGTTTCAGATAACGGGCCTCTTCACCCTCGCCGAGATAGAACTGCTTCGCCGCAAAGCTTGCAAGAACCGGCTCGACCTTGCGGTAATCAGCTTCGGGTCCCGAAATCATCACCGACAACATTCCTGACGATGCCGTGACGGTGCTGCCTGAAACAGGCGCGCGAAGATAGGCGACCCTCTTGCGGACGAGCGCCTCGGCGACTTCGGCCGAGAGTTCGGGCGAGACGGTGCTCATCTCCACCAGTACTTGACCGGGCTTAAGGAGGTCGACGAGTGCCGATGGCCCGAGCGTCAGCTGGCGCAAAATGGCATCGTTCGGAATTGTGAGTATGATCACGTCCGAAGCCTCGACGAGGTCCTCGAGGCTGTGCGCAACGTTCGCGCCCTGAGCGACGACCGACGCGCGGTTTTCCGGCAGCGGTTCATAGACGGACAGGGGATATCCGCGCTCCAGAACGCGCCTGCTCATGGGGGCCCCCATCTTTCCGATGCCCGCCCAACCCACTCTCAACGTGTCGCTCATGCATAACCTTTCTTCCCTGGAGGCAGGTGCGATCCAGAAATATCCGATGCCGTCATTTCACGAAGGAGCTCGAACAAGCCAATCGGGCCGTCGGACCGCTCGGTGCATGCACTCTCCTCCTACGGAAATACTAACGCCGCAGGCAGATCGTTTGCTGTATTGAAAATATCCGTTTCGGATAATTAAAGATTTGTCGAAGCCCGTATTCACCCGTAGCTTCAATCCCGGATCGCACGGCGGTTCCTTGGGAGGAATAAGCCGTCAGAAAAAAAGAAAACGCGGAAGCTCAGCGCTGCCACGGACGGTATCTTGTTGCCGGTTTGCCGGCATGTTGGAGGAGCATGGAATGGGATCGAGCGTGGTTGCAGCCGTTGCCGGCAAGGTGGTTATCGTAACCGGCTCAGCACGGGGTATCGGCGCCGGCATAGCTTCGGATCTTGCCGACAAGGGCGCCCATATCGTCATCGCCGATCTGAACGCGGAGGCTGCGCAGAAGACCGCCTCAAAGATTTCTTCGCAGGGCGGCAGCGCCATTGCCGTCGGGGTGGAAGTATCGAGCCGTAAGGACGTTCGGGCGTTGATCGAAACCACCGTCTCACATTTCGGCCGGCTTGATGTGATGTTCAACAATGCCGGCATCAGCCAGACCTGCCCGTTCCTTGAAGTCACCGACGAGGACTTCGACCGCATCATGGCGATCAACGGTCGGGGTGTGCTGATCGGGACGCAGGAAGCAGCCAAGCAGATGATCGCCCAGGGCGACGGCGGAAAGATCATCAATACCGCGTCGATCGCCGGCAAGCAGGGCTATCCGCTCTTTGCGCATTACTGTGCGTCGAAATTTGCCGTCGTCGCCATTACTCAGGCTGCGGCTCGCGCATTGGCTGAGCATGGAATCACTGTGAACTGCTTTGGCCCCGGCGTTGTCAAGACGGAGCTTTGGGAGCAACTCGACCGTGAATTCATCGAGCATGGGCTGACCGAGAAGCCGGAACAGGCGCTCAACGAGTTCTCCCAATCCATCCTGCTCGGGCGCGTCTCGCTTCCCAAAGACATCACGGGCGTGACGACATTCCTCGCTTCCGATGCATCGGACTACGTCACCGGACAGACGGTGATGGTCGACGGCGGCATGGTCCTCATCTGAAACGAATATGATTGGCCCGCGACAGGCCACCAACTGGAATCACGAAAGGCATGGAAATGAAGGCTGTACGCTACTACTCGAAGAAAGACATCCGAGTCGAAGATGTGCCGGCACCCAGTGGTCCGCTCGGCGACGACATGGTGCTGATCGAGCCCTTGGTCTGCGGCATCTGCGGCACGGACATTCACGAATATATCGCGGGACCTATCGTCACGCCGGCAACCACCAACTCCTATTCCGGTGCTATCCTTCCGCAGATCCTGGGCCACGAGTTTTCGGCGCGTGTCCTGGAGGTGGGCAAGAACGTCACGCATGTCTCGCCGGGCTCGCGCGTTTCCATCCAGCCGCTGATTTCGCCGCGCGATGATTATTACGGTCGTCGCGGCCTCTTCCATCTTAGCGAGAACATGGCTGTCGTCGGACTTTCCTGGGATTGGGGTGGTATGGGCGAGCGCGCCGTCGTCAACGGCTACAACGCCATTCCGGTGCCGGATACGGTCTCGGACGTTCAAGCCGCGATGATCGAGCCGGCGGCCGTAGCTGTTTATGGTGTCGATCGCGGTGGTGTGACGAGCGGCAGCAGTGTGCTCGTGTCAGGTGTCGGGCCGATCGGCGCGCTGGTTCTGCTCGCGGCCAGGGCCGCCGGCGCGACTAAGATCTTCGTCTCCGAGCTCAATCCGAACCGTCGGGCGCTCGCACAACAGCTGGTGCCCGAGGCGATCGTCTTCGATCCGCGCGAAACGGATACAGAGAAGCTGTTCCGTGACCGGACCGAAGAAGGCGTCGGTGTCGATGTCGCGCTCGAATGCGTCGGCGCCGAAGCGTCGCTGAACCTCTGCGTCAAGGCCGTGCGCCGCCGCGGCACGGTCGTGCAGGTCGGCCTGCATGTGAAGCCGGCAGCGATAGATGCGATGCTCTGGGCGCTGAAGGACATTACGGTCGAGGCCACCTGGTGCTACCCGGTGACGATCTGGCCCCGCATCGCCTCGATGATCGGCGCTGGCATTTTCCCGGTCGAAAAGGTCGTCACGGCCGAGATCGCGCCCGAAGACGTGGTCGAAAAGGGCTTCGAGGCGCTGCTCGACCCTAAGGCCACCCACATGAAAATCCTCGTCAATATGAAGGCCTGATCATGAAAAACCCGATGGATCTCAGCGGTCGGACTTTTTTGATCACCGGTGCCGCCGGCGGTATCGGCAGCGCGACTTCCCTTTATCTCGCCTCGCTCGGCGCAAACATCGTGGCCGCCGATCGCGATGCTGCGGTCGAAAACACGCGTGATGCCGTTCGCGCGGCGGGAGGAAAGGCCGAGGCCGTCACGTTCAACGTTGCTGACAAGAACTCAGTTGAGGCTGTGGCGGCGAAGGTCGGTGAGCGTTTCGGCGCTCTCGACGGTATCTTCGCCAATGCCGGCATGTCGTATGAACGCCCAGCGCTAGAGCATAGCGAGGGGGACTGGCGCACCGTCATGTCCGTCAATCTCGACGGCGTCTTCTGGACAGTACAGGCTTTCGCGCGCTCGATGGTGTCGGCCGGACGTGGTTCGGTGGTGATGACGGCGTCGATTGCCGGCGTCAAAGCCGTGCGGCCGGAGCTACATGTCGGCTACGATGTTTCGAAGGCTGGCGTCGCTCACATGTGCCGGGTTCTGGCGGCTGAATGGGCGCGCTCAGGCGTGCGTGTCAACTCGGTCGGCCCAGGATACACCGATACCGTGATGTTGGCCGAAGTTGGCCGCACGCAGCCTGCCGTCATGCAGAAGTGGCTTGATGACACGCCGGTCAACCGTCTGATCAAACCCGAGGAGATTGCTGCAACCGTGGCCTTCCTGCTCTCCGATGCGGCGAGCGGCATCACTGGCCAGCTGCTGATGGTCGATGGCGGCTACTCTATCGCTTGAATTCGAAAGGAATTATCCATGTTCTATGCAGTTCATTGCCTCGATCATGAAGGCGCCGTCGAAAAGCGGCTTGCCAATTACGATGCCCACAAGGCCTATCTTTCGGCCGGCAAGACCAAGACCGTAATTTCCGGCCCTCTGCTCGCCGATGATAACGAAACCATGATCGGTTCTCTCTTCGTCTTCGAAGCCGACACCAAGGAAGAGATCGTCGCCTTCAATAAGGCCGATCCCTTTACCAAAGCCGGCGTCTGGAAGTCTGTCAACATCCATCCCTTCAGCAAGCGGGTCGACAATCGATGACCGTGATCGAGAAAAACCCGGTTGTGGCGGCGCTCGTTGGCCTCGGCTGGTGGGGTCGCAAGATGGCGAGCCTGATCCATGACGGCGGCGCGCAGATGCATTTCGCGCGCGCGGTCGATCCCAGCCCTGACGCGGCCGCCTTCGCTGCCCAGATGGGTCTGCAATATTCGCCCGACATGGATGAGGCTCTGGCCGATCCGACCATCGAAGCGGTCGTGCTCGCGACACCGCATTCGCTGCATCGGGAGCAGATCGCCCGTGTCGTTGCCGCTGGCAAGCATGTCTTTTGCGAAAAGCCTCTCGATCTGACCCGAGCTGGTGCCGAAACCTCCGTTGCGCTTTGCCACAAGGCGGGGCTCGTTCTTGGCATGGGCCATGAGCGTCGTTTCGAGCCGCCGATCTCCGAGATCCTAGAGGCGGCCAAATCGGGAAAGCTCGGTCGGCTACTACAGATCGAGGCGAATTTCAGCCACGACAAGTTCCTCGGTCTCGACGCGTCGAACTGGCGGCTGAAGGCTGATCAGGCACCTGCCGGCGGCATGACCGCAACTGGCATCCATCTGACCGACCTTGCCGTCAAGCTGATGGGCCCCGCAAAGGACGTCCGCGTCGTTTGCGAAAACCTCGCTTCGAATATTCCGCAGGGCGATACGATGAGCGCCCATATCCGCTTTGCCGATGGTGGTTCAGCTTATATCTCGGCGACACTTGCCACACCCTTCATCTCGCGTTTCGCCATCTTCGGTACGGACGGCTGGATCGAAGTGCGCGACAAGGCGCATGTCGAAGCACCCGACGGCTGGATCATCACCGAGGGTTGGAAGAATAAGCCGATCACTGTGCGTGAGGTGTCGCCGGCCGAGCCGGTCCGCGACAATCTCAGGGCTTTTGCTAAGGCTGTTCGCGGCGAGGCGGATTATCCGATCACCGGCGAGGACATGATCAACAATATTGCATTGCTCGAAGCCATCGTGCGCTCGTCGAAGAGCGGCGCGCTGGTCGAGGTCTAGGGAGAACGACGTGAAAGCTCTGGTTTTCGAGGCACCCGAAAAGCCTTTTATCGCCGATGTAAGCATGCCCGACCTTTCGCCGCACGAAGTGCTGGTTCACACCAAGGCCGTCGGCATCTGTCACTCCGACTATGAGCTTCTGGCCGGGCGCTACATCATCCCGATTTCCTATCCCGTGACCCCAGGTCACGAATGGAGCGGCGAGATCGTCGAGGTCGGACGCAACGTCAAGGGCTTCAAGAAGGGGGACCGCGTTGTGGGCGAATGTGTGGTGAGGACGCCGGAGCGGCTGCACCATTTCGGCTTCTCCATGAGCGGCGCCGACCGCGAATTCTTTGCCGTCAATCCGGAATGGCTGCACAGACTACCCGATGCGGTGGATGACAAGAAGGCGGCGCTGATCGAGCCTTTTACCTGCGGCTTCTATGCGGTGCTGCGTTCCGGCGGCACCAATGCCAGCGAGACCGTCGTCGTCTCGGGCGGCGGCACGATCGGCCTCGTCTCGGCCGCGGCGGCGATCGGCATGGGTGCCCGGGTCATCGTTGTCGATCCGCTGGCCTCGCGCCGTGAGGTGGCAACGCGCCTTGGCGCCGACGAGGCGATCGATCCGACCGACGGTGGTGCCGCCGATAGGATTCGCGAGCTGACGGGTGGCCATGGCGCCGATCTTGTCATCGAGGCTTCTGGCCACGACGCGTCGCTTGCTGCGGCCTTCGACTACGCCCGTGAGGAAGGTCGCATGTCGATGGTGGGCATCAATATCGGCCGCAAGGTGCCGGTCACGATCGGCCAGATTCAGATGAAGAACCTAACCGTTCGCGGCTGTATTGGCTCGCCGGGCGTCTGGCCTGCCGCCATTCGCTTCCTGGAACGCACGGGCATCGATCTGTCGCCGATCCAGACGCATGACTTTGCCCTGACGGAGGCAGTCCAGGCCTTCTCGTTCGGTCAGGACCCTACGAAGAGTATCAAGATCACCCTGTTGAACGGTTGAACACATGAGCAAGCATGCCCTGATTGTCGGCGCGACCGGCATTACCGGAAGCAATCTCGCTGAACTCCTGCTGGCCTCCGATGACTGGAGCGTGTCGGGCTTGTCCCGATCCGTCAGCCCTGTTGCCGGCGTGCAAACGCTTCGATGCGATCTCGTCGATCCGGATTCGGTCCGCGGCGCGCTGCTTGGCTTGCGGCCGACCCACGTCTTCATTACAGCCTGGTCGCGCCGGGAAACGGAAGCGGAAAACTGCAAGGTGAACGGAGCGATCGTGCGCAATGTGCTCGACGGATTGCAAGGCGGGAGCGTCAAACATGTCGCGCTGACGACCGGGACCAAGCACTATCTCGGTCCGTTCGAAACCTACGCGAAGAAGCAACCGGAAACACCGTTTCGCGAAGAGCAGGACCGTCTGCCGGGCGACAACTTCTACTACGTCCAGGAAGACGAGGTTTTCGCCGCCGCCGCCCGCGATGGGTTTACGTGGTCCATCCACCGACCGCATACGCTAATCGGCTATGCCGTCGGAAACGCGATGAATATGGCGGCAACGCTCGCTGTCTACGCATCGATCTGCAAGGAGACGGATAGACCCTTCATATTCCCGGGATCGCCGCAGCAATGGCAGGCGGCGACCGATGTCACCGATGCGCGCCTGCTTGCCCGTCATCTTCGATGGGCCGCAACGACGGAGGATGCCGCCAATCTCGCCTTCAATGTCGTCAACGGCGAGGTTTTCCGGTGGAAATGGCTCTGGCCTCGGATCGCTGCCTATTTCGGCATTGAGGCGGCACCCTATTCAGGTGCGCCAGATCCGCTGGAAATCCAAATGGCAGGGGCGGGCGAGATCTGGAATGGGATGGTGAGGAAATATGGCCTGCAACCCAACGCGCTGACGCGCGTCGCGTCCTTCTGGCATTCGGACGCAGACCTGGGGCGCCAGGTGGAAACCTTCAATGACATGGGTCGCAGCCGCAAACTCGGCTTTCTGGATTACCAGGACACGACCCAGTCCTTCACCGACGCTTTCGACCGCCTGCGCGCGGATCGCATCATACCTTGATTAAGGAGGATCGCATGGGTGCCGACCTCACCACACCGGCTACGCGGGCCGGATATTTTACCGAAGAAAACTCGATCGAGACCGTCAACGCCCGTATGGCCAAGCATATCAATCCGCGACTTGCCGAGATCATGGCATCTCTCGTGAAGCATCTCCATAATTTCGCGCGCGAGACCGAGCTCACGCAGGAGGAATGGGAATTCGGCATCGATTTCCTGACGCGCACCGGGCAAATCTGTACGCAGGAGCGTCAGGAATTCATTTTGCTCTCGGATACACTCGGTCTTTCCATGCTGGTCGACGCCGTTAACAACAGGCGGCCGCATGGCGCGACCGAAAATACCGTCTTCGGTCCTTTCCATGTCGAGGGTTGCCCCGTTCGCCAGATGGGCGATCGGATCTGCCTGGATGGTAAGGGCGAGAGCTGTCTCTTCATCGGGCGCGTGCTCGACCTCGACGGCAATCCCGTCGCCGGGGCGAGGATCGATGTCTGGTCCGACAATGCTGAGGGCTACTACGACGTTCAGCAGCCCGATATCCAGCCGAAATGGAACAATCGCGGCGTGTTCGTGACTGCTGAAGACGGACGCTACAGCTTCATCGGCATCAAGCCGGTGTCCTATCCCATTCCCGACGATGGGCCGGTCGGAAAGATGCTGGCAAGCCTCGGCCGCCATCCGTATCGCCCGGCGCATATGCATTACATGGTGCGTGCAGAGGGCTTCCAGAAGTTAGTGACGCACACCTTCGTCGGCGGTGATCCCTATCTGGAGTCGGACACAGTATTCGGCGTCAAGAAGACCCTTGTCGCGCCGTTCACGCGGGTCGAAGGCGGTGAAACGCTCTGGCGATCCGATTACGATTTCGTTCTGGCAAGACCAGATGAGAGGCGTTAGGAGCCACCATTGGAAGATTTCGTCTATACTGGAAATCCCGGTCGCGTGGTCTTTGGCAGCGGCACGATTGCCCGCCTCTCTGAGGAGGCAGACCGGCTGAAGGCAAAGCGAATTCTCGTGCTCTCGACGCCCGAGCAGGCCGGGCAGGCTGCCAACATTGCCGGACATCTGGGCTCGCGCGTCGTCGCAACCTATTCGAAAGCGCAGATGCACACTCCCGTGGAAGTGACTGCCGATGCTATGCGGTTGATCGAGGATTGCTCGGCCGATGCCGTGCTTTCGGTCGGAGGCGGCTCAACCACCGGACTTGGAAAAGCGATCGCATTCCGCACCGACCTGCCTCAGATCGTCGTGCCGACGACCTATGCGGGATCGGAAGCAACGCCGATCCTGGGCGAAACTGAAGGTGGTCGCAAGGTCACCAAGTCCGATCCGCGCATTCTTCCCGAAGTCGTCATATATGACGTGGATCTGACCCTGACCCTGCCGGTCGCGCTATCGGTGACCAGCGGCATAAACGCTGTCGCGCACGCCGTGGAAGCACTCTATGCCAGGGAAGCGAACCCGATCATTTCGTTGATGGCCGAACAGGGAATATCGGCGGTCACTCGTTCGCTGCCGCTTATTCACGCCGATCCTGGTAGCCGCAGCGCGCGCTCAGATGCGCTCTATGGGGCATGGCTCTGCGGCGTCTGCCTTGGCTCGGTCGGCATGGCGCTGCATCACAAGCTTTGCCATACGCTGGGCGGAATGTTCAATCTGCCCCATGCCCCGTTGCACACCGCGGTTCTTCCGCATGCTATCGCCTACAACGCGTCGGCCGCGCCAGCGGCCATGAAACATTTGTCGCGGGCCATGGCCGTTGATGATCCGGCTGCAGGTCTTTTTGATCTTGCGAAGCGACTTGGTGCGACGATGTCGCTGAAGGGTCTCGGAATGCCCGATGGCAGTGTCGAGAGCGCTGTCGAACAGGCACTGGCCAGTGCTTACTGGAATCCACGCGAGCTTGAGAAGCCCGCGTTGATCGCATTGCTTGATCGTGCATTCCACGGAGAGGCACCCTTGGGAGCGTGATCTGAGCTACCCTGGCGCCGCCCGACGGGAGCGTGGAAGGGTGGAATAGCGGAGGTCCAAAATGGATAAATCCTCTGTTTCCTTTGTTCTCGGTCCGCGTACCATCATAGTCGCGACATTTACAAGTCGCCGGTCGCTCGGGAGGAGCGAATAGAGAGTTTGGTGAGGAGTCTGAGACAATGCTGGCAGTTCGTGTTGCAATATCCAACCCAGACAAGGCGGATGCGCGCGAACGTCATCTCGAAGATCACAAACGTCATCTTCGCTCAGGAGGCATCCACGTGGTTCAATCAGGTCCGATTCTGGACGGCGCCGGGAAGGGAAGCGGCGGTGTCGTCATTGCCGAGGTTGCCTCGCTAGACGATATGCGCCGGTTCAGTTCAGAAGATCCGTTCGTGCGCCATGGTGTCTATTCGACCGTCAGTATTTACGAGTGGCGCCCGACGATAGGCGGCAACGCCTGACGCGGCGGCGAGTGAATTTCGATGCCCGGTCAGTTTTCGAAGGAGGAGAGAAAATGAGAGCGGTACGATTTATCAATTGGGACAAGGTCCGAGACTGGCTCGCGCAGGCTGGATGCGCCTGCAGCGGTTATTATGCCGAGTATGAGGCTTTGCGTCCGAGACCACATCCGCACTCCCTCGCCGACAAAAATTTGAGCCACTCCTCGCTACGGGTCGTCCGGACGATCAAGGGGCGCGAGCTCTAGCGCTACGCCGAAATTCATCTTTGTTGACTTTCTACCCGCGGTGCCGGCCGTCGCGGAACGGGGAGTTCTGACGTGAACAATGCGGAAAGAAGCTTCGATGACGAACATCACCTCCATCGCTTCTAACCAGCGGATCAAGGAGCCTTTCATGGCGATACCGCTGGCGCGAAGTTTCCTGACAGTCATGCTCTCGACTTTGCTTCTTCTTGTGCTTTGCGGTGTTTTCGCGCCGTCCAGTCTGTCATCCGGCGCCCTCTCTGGGAGCCTGCCTTTCGCCGCGATTATCGCGATCGTCGGTCTTGGGCAGTTGCTTGTGGTGCAGCAGGGTGGCTTCGATCTTTCCCTCCCAGGGGCCGTGTCTCTTGCTGTGGTTATGGCCACGCACTACCCGCAGCAAGACGACGCGTTGCTTTATCAGGCCGTGCTGATCTCGTTGGGCATTGCGCTCGTTGCCGGCCTGCTGAACGGCATTCTTGTCAGCCTTTTCCGGCTAAATGCGATCATCGCTACGATCGGAACTAACGCGCTGCTTTACGGCGCCGTATTTGCCGTATCCGGTGGCGTTCCGTCCATCACGACGAACCTGCTGGCCACGATCGCCGGAGGCCAGATGTTCGGGCTCCCAAACTCCGTCGGCTTCGCGGTTGTCGCCATGGTAGTCGTCTCGTTCACGCTCAAGAAGACGGTCGCAGGCCGCAGGTTCGAAGCGATCGGCGCCAATCCGCTGGCATGCCAGGCGGCCGGCCTGCGGGTGCGCGCTCACCAGATGATGGCCTATGTGTGGGCGCAAGTGCTCTACTGTCTGGCCGGCACGCTGATCGCCGGCATTACGCGAGAGCCGACCGCCTTCCAGGGCGACAGCCTGCTGCTGCCGTCCGTAGCCGTCGTTGTCCTTGGCGGCACATCTTTGCTCGGCGGCAGAGGCTTCCCGATCTCGACGGTCATAGCGGCCTTTTTCCTGAACCAACTGAGCCAATTCGCACTCACAGTCGGTGTGCCGTTTTCGGCTCAGACCATTATCCAGGCCCTCGCCTTGGGTTTTGGCATCGGTGTTTACTCGTTCCGATGGACGGTAAATTTAAGATCGACGACTGGGGTAAAAAAAGTGGAGGAGAAACAAAGAGATATTATCCAATGGCGAAGCAATGGGCGCTTGCCGCCGTTTTCGGGGTGGCGGTTTTCGCCAGCGCCGATATTGCCAGGGCGGAAACCCCATCTTGGTGCGGGCCCAAGAAGGCGACGCTGGCGCTGCTCGACGGCTACGGTGGCAACAGTTGGCGTCAGGTGACGACCGCTTCCGGTAAGCAGACCGTCGAGCTGTGTCCAAGCATAACCAAGTACGAATATGCGGACGGTCAGGGCGATACCCAGAAGTCGATCTCCGATATCAAGAGCATGGCCGCGAAGGGCATCGACGCGTTGGTCGTCTTCGGCGATGCAGGACCGGCGGTCCTGCCGGCGCTGACCAGTGTTTACAAGTCCGGCAAGGTTGTGGTTCCCTATCGTGTGGCCGTTGGCGGCAAGGATGGGCAAAACTATTCCAAGTTCGTTGGAGCGTCGTTCGAGAACGATGGCGAGACCTGGGGCAAATGGATCAAGTCGATCCTGCCCAAGGGTGGAAATCTGCTATTCCTCAGCGGCCCTGCAGGTAACAGTCAAGGTCTCGACGAGCTCAAGGGCCTCAAGAAGGTGTTGGGCGCCGAGTACGTCTTCGTCAATCAGGCGCCCTTCGCCGTCACCAACTGGGATCCTGCCCTGACACAAAAGGTGTTGACCGCGGAAATTGCCAAGAACCCGAAGATCGACGTGATCATCTCCGACTTCGGTCCGTCGATGGTCGGCGCGCTGCCGCTCTTCAGCAAGCAGGGCAAATCGATCCCGGCGCTTGCGACCTCCGACGGCAATTCACTCGGTTGCTTCTATGAAGAGAACAAGGCCAGCAACCCTGATTTCAAGCTCTTCACCGTGGCGACCGGCAATGACAACGTTCGTCTTGCCGTTCAGTGGGCCGTTGCATTGGCAACCGACGGCAAGCCGCCGGCCGATACAACATTCAAGGCGCCAGCATTCGAAGATTCTGTCGCCGGCGGCGCCAATGCTGTGAAGTGCCGCAAGGATCTGCCTGGCGCGATCTATCTTTCGTCCGCGCTGCCGCCCGAGGATCAGGCCAAGGCCGTTACGAAGTAGTCGCAGTTCCTTCAACGATCTGCCCTGGCCTTGCACCCGGGCAGATGCAACCTCAGTCGGATTTCAGGCCATGGCCGCAGCAGACATCCATTCAAATGCACCCTTCTTGTCGGCCGAAAACGACGTCACCATCCGGCTCGATGGCATCTCGAAGTATTTCGCCGGCATTCCGGCGCTGCGCGACGTGAGCGTCGAATTCCGGCCTGGTGATGTGCATGCCATCCTTGGCGAAAACGGCGCCGGCAAATCAACCCTGATGAACATCATCTCGGGCACGCTGCAGCCGAGCGAGGGTGAGATCACCTTCGACGGTGTTCCCGTCAAGCAGATGACCCCGGAAGTCGCTGCCTCGCTCGGGATCGGCATCTGTTTCCAACACCCTGCAATTCTCGACGATCTTTCGATCGAGGAAAATCTTCTCGTGGCGCTCACCGCCTCGGGCGCGTCAGGGCGGCGATCGCCCGATGCCCTGCAGCAGATGCTTCAAACGGTCAGCCTCGATCTTCCGCTGCATATGCGAGCCGGGGAAATGACGGTTGCCGAGAAACATCTGCTGGAGATCGGTAAGGCATTTGCCGTCAAGCCGCGGTTGCTGATCCTGGACGAGCCCACCGCCTCCCTCGACCAGGAGGCCAGTGAACTGCTGTTCGATCTTGTGCGGCAGGCAGCGGCAGAGGGAACGGCCGTCGTCTACATCACCCACCGCCTTGCCGAACTCAGGCAGATTGCACAGCGGGTGACCGTGCTGCGCGACGGAAAAATTCGCGGTAGTAACCTGGTCGGGGAGATCACCGACGCCGAGCTTGTCGGTATGATCGTCGGGCGTACGCTTGCGGCGGCCTTTCCGCCGAAGGCGCCGGACGAAAGCGGAGAAATCGGGCTTTCGGTCACCGGTCTCAGCTGTGAAGGCGTCGACGATGTCACATTCCAGGTGCCGCGAGGGCAGATCATTGGCGTGGCGGGCGTTGCCGGCAACGGCCAAGCCGCGCTGATGCGAGCCGTAGCGGGGTTGGATATCTCACGCGGATCGATCAACTTGCGCGGACGCAATCTCGGCCGTGCGGAGCTTCTCGAAGAGGCTGCCTTCATGCCATCCGACCGGCTTCGGGAAGGCGTGGCGAAAGGCCTCACCGTCCGGGAGAACGCCACCTTCTCGGCGCTTGAGAAATTTGCAACCGCAGGGATCATGAGTCGGAAACGCGAATTCGATAAAGTCAGCGCGATCTTCTCCGAACTCGCCGTCAAGGCACCTAGCATGGAAGCACCGATTTTGTCGCTTTCGGGTGGCAACCAACAGAAGATCGTGATGTCGCGGGCGATGCTTTCGGATCCGGGCTTGGTTGTCGCTGACGAGCCGACGCAAGGGGTCGATGTTGGCGCCCGCTTCGAGATCTACCGTATTCTGCGGGATCTATCTGAGGCGGGCACACCCGTCGTCGTTAATTCCTCCGATGCTGTTGAGCTCCAAGGGCTCTGCGACAAGGTCATCGTCATGTCGCGCGGGCACGTGGTCGCAACGCTCGAAGGAGAGGATGTCACCGAGGAGAAGATCGTCGCCGCGGCCGTCAATGCTGAAACGCATGATGTTCGGCCTGGCGCAGCCAAAGCTTCCGGCCCTGTCAAAGGGTTGAAGCATTTGCTACAATCGGATAACGCGCCGGTCATTCCGCTGGCGCTCGTCGCGATCGTCCTCGGGCTTTATGTCAACGGGCAGAACGAAAACTTCCTGTCGGCCTCCAACATCTACAACATATTCCTGCTGGCAACGGCGCTCGGGTTTATCGCTCTCGGGCAGACGATCGCCCTGCTGATGGGTGGTATCGATCTTTCGGTCGGGCCGCTGGCCGGCTTCCTGGTGGTTGTCGCGTCGTTCTTTGTGACCGACGATATGTCGGCTTCCATGATGGCACTCGGGTTCTTTCTGATGCTGGCCGGAGCGATCACGGTGGGCGCTGTAAACGGTTTGCTGATACGTTTTGCTAATTTCACGCCGATCGCCGCGACACTGGCCATGTATATCGCCATACAGGGCTGCAGTTTCCTTTTGCGTGAAAATCCGGACGGGTACATCAGCTATGCGATTACTGACTGGATCAACTGGCAATGGGGTCCGTTCCCGATCGCATTCCTTGTGCTTTTGCTGGTGACGCTTGCGGGCGAGTATGTTCTGCGCAGATCAAGATCGGGGTGGCGCCTGCGCGCCGTCGGATCGAACGAGGATTCGGCCCGCCGCATGGGCATTCGCGTCGATCTTACATTCATTTCCGGATACGTGGCATGCTCGGTATTGACTTGCCTCGGCTCGATCATGCTGATGGCCCAGATTGGCGTGGGTGATCCTCGCCAAGGCATCACTTACACGCTTTCCAGTATCACTGCGGTGGTCCTCGGCGGAACCAGTCTGACAGGCGGGCGCGGGACGCTCATCGGAACCGTTCTCGGCGCCATCCTGCTGACCGAAGTTCTGAGCGCCGTGACCTTCCTGAGCCTGTCACAGACCTACCAGTATTTCTTTCAGGGCATCCTGATCGTCATTGCAGCACTCATTTACGCGGCAGTTCGAGGACGCCGCGCTACGGGCCATTGAAAAATATAAAGCCTATCCCGGCTCCCGCTCCCATACGCTCGGGCGATCTGCTGATCTTGGGAACGGCGTAGGCCCGAATTTCTAAGGAGGAAGAAAGAACATGACGAACAGGGTTCATGGCATGCATCATATCGGTCTGACGGTGCCCGATATCGAAGAGGGCATTGCCTTCTTCAAGGCCGTTTTCGGTGCAGTCGAGGTGTTCCGGACAGGTCCCTTCGATGTCGACCAGGATTTCATGACGAAGAAGATTGGTGCTGCTCCGCAATCGACGATACGCGACCTGGTGTTTCTCCGCTGTGGCGAGGGAACGAGCGTTGAACTGTTCGAATATAGCGGCGAGGAAATGTCTCCGCCGAAGCGACCGTCGGAAGTCGGAGGCGCACATATCTGCTTCGAAGTCGAGGATGTGCATGTATCGGCCGACCGGCTGCGAGCCCAGGGCGTCGATCTTCTCGACGGTCCGAACCTGATTACCGAGGGGCCGCTGGCCGGTTTCAACTGGATTTACCTGCGTGCCCCATGGGGACTTCTGCTCGAGGTCGCGAGCTTCGATAAGCTGGGTTACGAGGATAGTTCGCAGACGAAACTCTGGCGGGCCAAGTGTGCTTGAGCGCGAGGCGCCGAACCGATGATGTCACGTTGTTTGGCTGAAGCCAGGCGAAGGGCTTACGGTTGAGATCAAGCTGCCGCGCCGGTCGTAGTCTCCTACTGTGCCATTGCGCGGATGCGATGAATGGGGGTGGCGAGCGCGGTGTGCTTCTGGTGCGGCGGGATGAAGTGGTTTCTGATTGCTGAGAAGACCGAGATGAAATGTTGCAATCCGCCGGCGGATCGAAAACGCTGCATCGCCCGCTCCCGGTCTCGTAGTGGCAAATGTGAATTTTCCGCGCGATTGTTCAGGCCTTTATGCGACCGATGTTCAACGGTCGGCATCACATCCCGCTTTGCCGCTCCATAAGAGCGCAGCTTGTCGGTGATGATCCGCTTCGGCGTCTGGCCTGGCCTCTTCAGCAACCTGACCAGCAATCGCTTGGCGGCCTTCGTGTCGCGACGAGACCGGACGATTTCATCGAGAACGTACGCGTCGTGATCAACGGCGCGCCAGAGCCAGTGCTTCCGTCCGCCGATGGCGATCACCACCGCGTCCAGATGCCAGATATCCGTTCGCGACGGACGTTTTCTGCGCAATTGCTTGGTATAAGCCGCACCGAATTTGCGATGCCATCGGTGGATGGTTTCTTAGGGTCAGGACCCCGCTACATCATCTTCGCGAAGGAGATGACAGATGTCGCTTTGCCTTTAATTCTGAGATTTTTTGCGTTGCGTGTCGACAGACGCCACTTTTTGCCCTTGAATTCGAGACGTCATTCAGCTTCGTTCGATAGGATTTGATGTTGAGGCGCGACGTCGGTTCTCGATCCAGCGACCGATCCGGTCGACGGTTATGAGCAAGCGGTCGTCCTTTTGATAACTCCGGAGCAGGGCGACTGTGTCGAAGTCATCGATACCAGTGGCAAACAAAGCTGCTTTGAGTAGCGGACGCTTCTGGACCACTGCAATCGCGGCGAGGCAGAAAAGGCGGATGTCCGGATCGAAGCTCAAGCAGGATCTCCGCGGACATTTTTTAGTGCCATCGTAAAGATGCCGCTCCGCATTGCCCGTCGGATTTGGCGGACGCTGTTCGCGAACCAGCCGGTAGGCCGTCCAAGACCTCCTGTCAGGAGGCTTGCACCCTCTCGCGTTCCCAGCTCGATATAGGACTGGACGCGGTCGTGCTAATTCTGACTGACCATCGGTAAAGCTACTAATTCTCTCCCTGCTTATGCCTCCAGCCGCTGAACGGATTGCCTGAGATACAAATGAGGGTCGGATTAAAAAAGGACAGAGATCGGGTGCGACTTATATGATAATTCCCCAGAAACCGATACGCTTCGCTATCCCAATCTGATATGGCATCCTCCGATGCAATCCCCGCGTGCTTGTGGAGCATTCTCTTTCAGGCAACCATGGTGAGAATTTTTATGAAACATAAGTTTAGACCCCGAGCTTCCACCGGGATATTGGGTCTCGATCCCGCGATTGCGATAGGCCTCACCAGCGCCATTATATTCTTCATTGCCAGCAGCGTTATTGCATACCTTAATCTTCTTGCCCTTCAGGAAGGTAGCGATGGCATTCAACGCTCCCATGACGTCATCGTGGCCCTCGACGAACTACTATCTGAGACACAAAACGCAGAAACGGGTCAGCGTGGCTTTCTTCTGACGAACAGCGAGAATTACCTGCAGCCTTATAAGGCAGCTCTTCTGGCCATACCGGAGAAACTGGCTGAGGTCACCGAACTGACACAAGGCAACGCCGAGCAGACCAAGAGAGTGGCGACGCTGAAGCAGCAGGTCGAGGTTAAGCTATCCGAACTTGCTGAAACTATCGAACTCCGGCGTGTTCAAGGTCTCGAAGCGGCACTTTCGATCGTCAATTCAAGCCGCGGCAAGGACGCGATGGATGCAATTCGGTCGCAGATAGCGGCTATTGCCCATGAGGAGGCCGCTACTCGAGCGCAGCGTACAAATGCCATGGCAAGTGCGCAGCAGCGAGCGTTTTTAAGCACTATTTTGGCGGGTATTCTCGGTATCGTATTGACTGCAACCATCGGCTTTCTCATGCGTCGTGCGACTTTGGCACGCCGCCGCGATGAATGGCTTCAATCCGGCGAGGTAGGACTCGCATCCGCGATGATAGGCGATCAGTCGATTGATGCGCTTGGCAATAGTCTTCTTGAGTTTCTGGGACGCTATGTCGGGGCTGTCGCCGGCGCGGTGTTCACAAGCAATGGCGGCACTTTTCGGAGAGCTGCGGTCTACGGCGTTCCTGCTGGTGCGAACGTACCCATGACCTTCGCTGCACGCGAAGGGCTTCTTGGACAGGTTGCCGCCGAAGGGCGGGCTTTGATCGTCGATGACGTTCCGGATGGTTATCTTGCTTTCGGTTCGGCGCTTGGAAAGGACCGGCCGAGGCATCTCGTTATCGTGCCCGGTAAAATCGACAACGTCGTCAACACCGTGATCGAACTCGGTTTCTTACGCCCGATCGACGAAACGATCATAACACTTTTGGAGGAAACGTCCGAGGCGACCGCAATCGCGGTTCGATCCGCAAGCTACCGGAGTGAACTTCAAGATCTTCTCGAGGAGACGCAGCGGCAGTCGGCCGAACTGCAGGCACAAAGTGAGGAGCTGCGCGTCTCGAATGAAGAACTGGAAGAGCAGGGCAGGGCCTTGCAGGAGTCTCACGCTCGCCTCGAGCAACAGCAGGTCGAGCTTGAGCAAACCAATCTGCAACTGGAACAGCAAGCCCGGCAATTGGAGGCACAGCGCGATGACCTCGAGCGGATCAACGCATCCGTCCAACTCAAAGCTCGCGAACTCGAGAAAGCGAGCCGGTACAAATCCGATTTCCTTGCCAACATGTCGCATGAACTGCGGACGCCGCTGAATTCGTCGCTTATTCTGGCAAAGCTGCTGGCAGACAATCCCGATGACAATCTAACCGAGGAACAGGTAAAATTCGCCAAGACGATCCAGTCTTCCGGAAACGATTTGCTCAACCTGATCAACGATATTCTCGACCTTTCGAAAATTGAAGCCGGCCACGTGGATATCAATCCGCAAGTTATGTCGCTTGAGAGGCTGGTCGGCAATCTGCATCAGGTTTTCGAGCCTTTGGCCGGCGACAAGCGTCTCGAATTCAAGATCGCGGTTGCCCAGGATACTCCGACAACCATTGAAACCGATGCACAGCGTTTGGAGCAAGTCCTCAAGAACCTGTTGTCGAATGCGGTCAAATTTACGGACGCGGGAACGATTACGCTGTCCATTTCAAGAAACCAAGAGGGTAGCGTCGCGTTTTCGGTTACCGATACCGGTATTGGCATCGCACAAGAACAGCAGCAGAGTGTCTTCGAAGCCTTTCATCAAGCAGACGGCACCATTAGCCGCAAGTATGGCGGCACCGGTCTTGGGCTGTCGATCTCCAGGCAATTGGTCCGGCTTCTGGGGGGGACGATTGCGGTCGAAAGCCAGCCGGGTCGGGGTAGCACATTTACGGTCACGCTTCCATCGGCCTTTGATCCTTCGAGGGCCGCGCCAGATGAAACTATTATCCAAACTACATCCATAACGAAGGGGCACCCGACGGAAAGCGATCGATCGCTGCCCAGCAGCCCGTTTCGCCAGATCGATGATGACAGGGAGATATTAACCGACGCGAAGCGGGTTCTCCTCGTCATTGAGGACGACGCGAATTTCGCATCGATTGTACGTGACCTGTCACGGGAGATGGGATTTCAGTCTATCGTTGCAGGCACGGCCGAAGAAGCGTTGATCCTTGCAAGAGAGTTTCTACCGAGCGCAATCGTCTTGGATGTAGGCCTGCCGGATCAATCTGGACTGGCAGTTCTCGATCGCCTGAAAAACGATGTGCAAACCCGCCATATTCCGATCCATGTCATATCTGGCGGCGACCATACCGAAGCCGCCTATTGGCTCGGCGCAGCGGGCTACGCGTTCAAGCCCGTCAGTCGTGATCAATTGATGGAAGTCCTTCAGAAAATTGAAGCAAGGCTGTCCCGACGTGTCCACCGCGTCCTGATTGTCGAGGACGATGTCGTGCAGCGTGAAGCGGTTGCCAAGCTTCTAGCGTCACCGGATGTCGAAACAGTCACCGCCAGTACCGCAGCCGATTGTCTGCACCTGCTCAGGCAACAGACTTTCGATTGCATGGTGCTGGACCTGACGCTTCCCGACGCATCTGGCTATTCTCTGCTCGAAACGCTGAGCCAGCAAACGGCATATGCGTTTCCTCCTGTCATTGTCTATACCGGCAGAGAGCTGTCCGATGAGGACGAACAAAGGCTGCGCCGTTACTCCAAATCCATCATAATAAAGGGTGCGAAATCACCAGAACGCCTTCTCGACGAAGTGAGCCTTTTCCTGCATCAGGTGATTTCCGAGCTGCCGCCTGAACGGCAGAAAATGATCCGGAAAGCCCGTCACCGGGATGCGGCGCTGGAAGGCCGACGGATTCTCGTCGTCGAAGACGATGTGCGCAATGTGTATGCTCTTTCCAACATACTTGAACCAAGGGGCGCAATCGTCCAGATAGCGCGCAACGGCCGCGAAGCGATAGAGGCGCTGGAGACGGCCTCCGCTTCGCCCGATGCGGCCATAGACCTGGTTCTCATGGATGTGATGATGCCGGTCATGGATGGGCTTAACGCCACACGGGAGATCAGGAAGAATCCGACATGGAAAAAAATACCGATCATAACCCTGACGGCCAAGGCCATGCCGGACGATCAGCAACGCTGTATCGAGGCTGGTGCCAATGACTATATGGCCAAGCCTCTCGATGTGGAGAAGCTCCTGTCTCTCGTTCGCGTCTGGATGCCGAAGTGAGCCAGACACCAACCTCTGAAAATATCGAGGAAATCGAAATGCGCCTGCTTTTGGAGGCGCTGTTTCTCAAATATCATTACGATTTCCGCAATTATGCGATGGCATCTGTCAGACGCCGGCTGAAACAAGCCCGGCAGCACCTGGGGTTTGCGAGCTTTTCCGCGCTGCAGGAAAGTTTGCTGCATGACCCAGGCATGGTCACAACGCTCCTGCGCTATCTTACGGTGCAAGTGAGTGAAATGTTCAGGGACCCCGGCTATTTCAAGGCGATCCGAGAAAAGGTCGTGCCGCATCTGCGAACCTATCCTTCGTTGAAGGTCTGGATTGCCGGATGCAGCACGGGTGAGGAACTGTATTCATTTACCATTCTGTTTCGTGAAGAGGGGCTTGAAGATCGCACGATCTTTTACGCGACCGATATCAATCAAGAAGCGCTTCACACCGCGGAGGCGGGAGTCTACCCCCTCGACCGCCTTCAACACTTTACGGAATGTCATCGACAATCCGGCGGAAAATCCTCTTTGTCGGACTATTATCAGGCGGCATATGGCAGGGCGTCGTTCGATAAAAGCCTGCGGCGGAATGTTGTGTTTTCCGATCATAGTCTGGTGACGGATGCCGTCTTCGGAGAAATGCATTTCATCTCCTGCCGGAACGTCATGATCTATTTCGATCGGGTGCTTCAGAATCGGGCTATCGCTCTCTTCAGAGACTCTCTGGTCCGAAAAGGATTTCTGGGACTGGGAAGCAGGGAGACCATTCGCTTCTCAGAGAACGCTTCCGCCTTTCATGAATTCGTGCGTGACGAAAAGATCTACCAAAGGAGGGTCGATTGATGTCGGGACGCTACGAGGCGGTAGTGATCGGTGCGTCTGCTGGCGGTGTGGAGGCGCTCTCGGTCATTCTTCCCTTTATCCCCGAGACGTTCTCTCTACCAATCGTGGTGGTGGTTCATGTTCCGCCAGACCGGCGCAGCATAATGGCGGATCTCTTTCGGGCGAAATGCGTCCTTTCCGTAACGGAGGCAGAAGACAAGCAACCGCTAGTGGGAGGCACAATATATTTCGCCCCGCCGGACTATCACCTTCTCATCGAAACCGAAGGCAGTCTTGCGCTCTCTAATGAAGAGCCGATCTTGTTTTCTCGTCCCTCCATCGACGTTCTGTTTGAAAGTGCCGCGGACGCCTACGGTTCGCGCTTGATCGCGATCGTGCTGACCGGCGCTAATACCGATGGTGCAAAAGGGCTTCGAGCGGTTGTTGACGCCGGCGGAACGGCGATTGTCCAAAACCCTTACGGCGCGACTGCCGCCGCGATGCCGATGGCGGCCATCTCGATGGTGCCCGAAGCTCACATTTTGCAACTTACGGCGATCCGCGAATTTCTCGGGAAGATTTGAGGCTATTCATGAATCAGGTTCCTTTTCTTCTTGTTGATGATCTTGAGGAAAATCTCTTGGCCCTAGAGGTTCTCTTGCGCCGTGACGACGTTCTCTTGCTGAAAGCGCGATCGGGCGACCAGGCACTGGAATTACTATTGAAGCATGACGTGGCTCTCGCATTGGTTGACGTTCACATGCCCGGCTTAAGTGGTTTCGAGCTTGCCGAGTTGCTGCGTGGAAACGAGCGTACTCGCCACATCCCGATCATCTTTGTCACGGCTGGTTCGGGTGATGCTCGCCCCCGCTTTCGCGGCTACGAAGCGGGTGCCGTCGACTTCATACAAAAGCCGATCGAGCCTGACGTCTTGCGAAGCAAAGCAGCGGTCTTTCATGAACTTTATCGCCAGAGGCAGCAACTCGCCGTGCAGCGCGATGCACTTGCGGCGCAGGCGGAAGCACTCAAAAGTGCAGCGCGAGACAAGGACCTCTTGCTGCGTGAGATAAACCATCGCATCAAAAATCTCTTCAGCCTCGCGGCCGGCCTGATTTCTTTAAGCGCCAAGTCAGCGACGAGCGCGGCGGAGTTGGCAAATGAGTTGAGGTCGCGCCTCCAGGCGCTGGCGCGTGCCCATGAGCTGACCTTGCCTGATCTCTCCGCAAACGGCGAGCTCCGAGCCGCTGCAACCACGGTCAAGACGCTACTACGCGCAATTCTCGCGCCATATGAGCACGAGCAGGGCGCGAAGATCATCATTCAGGGTTCAGATCACCCATTAGAGGGGAACGCTCTGACATCTTTTGCGCTTCTCATGCATGAGTTGGTTACAAATTCCGCCAAATATGGCGCGCTATCCACGCCAACTGGAGCACTCACCGTGGACCTGTCTGTCTCAGACAGCTTGCTTCGCCTCCTTTGGGGCGAGACCGTTTCGTCGGGCCGCCCCAACCGCTCGGCGCGAGAGGGCTTCGGCACAACGCTGGAAAAGGCTGCTCTCACGGCGCTCAATGGCTCCATGATGAAGGATTGGCACGACGACGGGCTACGATTTTCCGTCGAGGTTCCGATCGCGGGGCTCTCAATGTAATTTACGAACAGGATGGTCAAACTTAACGTCGCTCCAAGAACGCGCGCAATGCGCACTGCGCAATATCCAGCCGGTGAGGCCAGTGCTAGCTGAATGAAAAGCTGATGTGAAAGGATCGATTTTGCTGTTGTGGCGGTTGCGCCTCGGCGTTAGGTCGACGCTGTTAGCGAAACCTCCACATCGGTCATCACGTCGCCGTTCCGAGAGTGGCGGCGCCGTATTCACCAATCAGGCTTCGGTAGCGGATGCTTAACGCCATTATCGCCGGCTTTGGGCGAGTTACAGGAAACCGCGACCAATCCCGATTCGCTTCATCCCACTCGCCAGCAACCTTTGGGGTGTGAAATGGCGCAAGGCGGAAAAATGCAGTGGCCACAAGGTTATGGGTGGCCAGCAGCTCAACGTTCTCTACCAATGCCATGAACCCATAGAACTGGGGCGCCGAGGAAGCCTCGAGCCCCAATCATTCAATTTCCGCTTATTTCACTATTTTGCCCACCGGCCTTCGTATTTGAATTCCGGAGCGTTCTTGAGCTCATCCTTTGTAGCCTTCATCGCCGCCGTCCACTTCTTGTCGCTTTCGTTGTAGGTCACTTTGACGGATGACGGGGCGACGATCACATAGCGTTCTCCCATACCAAGAAAGCCCCCGACCGACACGATATAGCCGGCAAGCTGACCGTCAGAAATGATTAAGTCCTTGATCTCGCCGACGTTCTCCTTGTCACCGTTTTGAATGTTCAGGCCGATAAGGTTATAGCTCAACACATCGGTCGGCTTGGCAGTCAGGAACATGTCGGCGATTGTCGTCGTAGCCGTGGCGGTTTGGGCGCTTGCGGTCGTCACAAGCGCAATGGTTGCAGCGAGGGCGAGAAGTAGGCGACGCATATAAATCTCCTAAATGTATGACTATGTTGAGTTATTCAACGTGACTATAATGACTTCGACGCCAAAAGGTTTCACGGATGGAGCATTTTTTTACAGTGACTTCATTCACTGGTAGAATTTGCTCGCATCTGTTCGACGGAGCCGGTGCCGCAATGGGGCTTTGTTGCAAAATCCGTTCGTGCCGGAAGGTGCGTCGGTAATTTTAGCGAGATACTTGAGGAGTGCCGCGCGATGGCAAGCTCCGGGTATTGATTATCGCGAGAATCTGACCCACTTTTTTTCGCGCTGGTCCAATCGGGACCTTTAAATGATGTTCGCCAACAATATGATAGCCCGGATATCATGGGTCAACGCGAAATGAAAAAGCGGGTTAAATCATGCTGCAATTCAACATCCCAGGACTGCGAGGCGGTTCGCAGCTTGCGTCACATTTCGGTTGACCAAGAAGAGATCGACTGATTCATTGCAGCTTTGAGTAGTCCGACGCGAGTCGAGCAGCTTCGAGATTCACGATCGGCGATTATTGACCGAAGTTAACCAAATCTTAACCATAAGTGCCGTTTGTGCGGATATGCAACATCACGTTGTGGGAAGTCGTTTTCGATGCGGCCTGCTGCGCGCACCACCTTGCGGACATTGACCTTTCTGGCCCCGGTCTCGGCCTGCCTCAACCCGGCAGTTGCCGTCGCTGCGTCATTGTCGTGGACGGGTGCAGCCGACAGCAACTGGAACAATGCGAACAACTGGTCGACGGCAGCCGTTCCGAACTCCGTCAGCTCGGTGGTGATCGACGGCGGCAATTTCCCCGCCGAGATTCTTGCCGGTGATTCAGCCTCGACCGGCGATCTCACCGTCGGACTTGCCAGTGATGGGACATTGACGGCTCTCGGAGCGCTTCAGACTTCCTCTGCCTCCATCGGCTCGCAGGCGGGCGTGACCGGCACCTTCGACCTGACAGGCTCTGCTGCAAACTGGCAGAACAGCGGAACGCTTCTGGTCGGCGACCAGGGAACGGGGACGTTTACGGTCAGCGCCGGCGGTCAATATACCGGTGGCGGTCCCGTTTATGTCGGTTATGCCTCCGGAAGTAACGGCAGCATCACCGTCAGCGGCCAATCCTCATTCACGCTTTCGGACGGCCGGTCACTCTTCGTCGGCTATGACGGTCAAGGCTCATTCGACCTGACGGACGGCTCCAGCGCCAGCACAGGTGATGCGACGCTTGGATACGGCACCGGTGACACGGGCTCCGTGTCGGTATCGGGTGCCGGCACAAGCTGGTTGATCGACGCAGATCTGGTCGTGGGTCGTGACGGCACCGGGACGATCATCATAGCAACCGGCGCGACTGTTTCGAACGACAATGCGACGATCGGGTTTGGAAACGGCGGCGGCACGAGCTCCGCGACGATTTCTGGTCTAGGCTCGCAATGGACAACCAGCGGAGTTCTAACGGTTGGCTCCAGCGGGGCTGGCGCGCTCTCCATCTACTCCGGCTCGACCGTATCGAGCGGCTCGGCCATCATTGGGCGCTTCGCCAGCGGCTCAGTCACCGTCGGCGGTGCAGGCTCGCTCTGGGACACCGGCGCTCTGCTGGTCGGCGGCGATCACAACGACACGGATAGCTCTGGTGCCAACGGCAAGCTTGACATCAGCACCGGCGGTGAAGTCATCAGCAGCTCGGCGGTTATCGCCGACGGCAAGAATTCGGTAGGCGCCGTGACCGTCGATGGTGCCGGCTCGCATTGGGATATCAATGCCGACCTGACCGTCGGCAATGAAGGCTCAGGCTCCCTCTCGGTATCAGGATCGGCAAGCGCCAGCGCAGCAACGGTAACGCTCGGCAAGGAAACCTCGTCGAGCGGTACACTTGTCGTTATCGGCAATGGCAGCCATTTCGACATGAGCGGCGAGTTGCAGGATGGCGCGGCAGGAAGCGGATCGCTGCAGATCCTCGCGGGCGGCTCTCTTTCGACGGGTAATGCCTCGCTCGGCACCGAGGCCGGCGGCAACGGCCAGGCGCTCGTCAGCGGCGCGGGCAGCCATTGGGCGATCGATGGCGAGCTCGATGTCGGTAGTAGCAGCGGTGGCACGGGAAGCATTGCAGTGTCATCGCAAGGTACGCTCACGAGCCAGAGCGCCAGCATCGGCAAAGTTCCCGGCGCCACCGGCTCCGCGACCGTGACGGGTTCCGGTTCGAATTGGAAGAACCAAGGCAACCTGACGGTCGGCGATGCCGGAGCCGGCAAGCTTGATGTCATCCAGGGAGGCACGGTCAAAACGGCGAACGCCACCATCGGCAATGCAGCGGGCAGCAGCGGCGCTGTCACCGTCACCGGAGAAGGGTCGGTCCTTTCGGTCGACGACAGATTGACCGTCGGAAATGCCGGTAACGCCAGTCTTGCCTTGAGCGGTGGCTCGACCCTCTCCGCGTCGAGCCTGACGATTGCGGCTCAGACCGGCTCCACGGCTTCGGTCAATGTCGGTGCCGCCCTTGGCCAGACCGCGACTGGCGCGGCGACACTCGATGTCGACACCATCCATTTCGGCAGCGGTGATGGCTCTCTCGTCTTCAATTTTGGCGGCGCGGCCCAGACCCTGGCTGCATCGATCGATGGCAATGGTTCACTTTACGTCGCGTCTGGCGACGTGACCCTAACGGGCAATTCCAGCGCCTTCAGCGGCGTGACCTCGATCTCCGGTGGCAGCCTGATCGTCGACGGAACACTTGGTGGATCGATCAATCTTAGCGGTTATGGCCTGCTGGGTGGAACGGGCACGGTCGGCTCGACGGTCGTTGGCGCCGGCGCGACACTGTCGCCGGGCGACAACGGCATCGGCACGCTAGCGGTCGATGGCAATCTGACCACGCAAAGCGGCTCCACTATTTTGGTGGAAAGCAACGGGACGGCGACCGACCGCATCGATGTAACCGGGACGGCCAGCCTGAACGGGGGAAATCTGTCGCTGGTCGGAGGCAGCCTGAAAGCCTTTACGAACTACACAATTCTCTCGGCAACCGGCGGAGTTTCCGGTGGATTCGATGCCATCCAGTCGAACTATGCTTTCGTCACGCCGGTCCTCGACTATTCCGGCGGTACAATCGATCTTACCCTCGAGCGCAACAGCACCTCCTTCGCTGCCGCCGGCACGACTGCAAACCAACGCTCGACAGCGCGCGGCATCGAAAGCCTCGGCGCTTCGAACAGCCTTTACGATGCCGTCGCGGTCTTGAGCATGAATGAGGCATCAGGAGCACTGCAGCAGCTTGCCGGCGAAATTCATACATCTCTTTTAGGGACGTCTTTCGACAATGGCCGCTTTGTCCGTGACGCCGCCATCGATCGGCTCCGCGACATGCAGGGCGGTGTTACCGCCAGCACCAAGCAGGCGGGTGTAACAAGCGATGCCGGTCTCGCCTATGTGAGCGACGATCGGCACCAGGCAACCGCGTCGGAAAAAGCCATCGACGGGATTCTCGTCGATCCGGCTAATGGTTTGGCATCCGTCTGGAGCGCGCCCTATGGCGGCTGGACCTCCTCGGACAATGGCAGCAGCAGCACCGGCGGCATCCTCTTCGGCTTCGATACCACGCTCAGTGATACGGGCTGGCGCATTGGAGCGCTCGTGGGCTATGGCCGCAGCCGGTTCAGCCAATCCGATGTCCCCGCCCATGCCGATACGGACAACTACAATGTCGGGCTTTATGCCGGCAAGACATGGGGCTCCCTGGCACTGCGGCTTGGCGGCACCTATGGCCTGCAATCCGTCTCCACCCTTCGCGATATCGATTTCTCCGGCTACGCCGATTCACTGCGCGCCGACTATAACGCCTATACGGCGCAGGTGTTCGGCGAGCTGGCCTATGATATCGCCCTGGGTGACACCCGCCTTGAACCCTATGCCAATGTGACCTTTACCGACGTGCGAAGCAGCGCCTTTTCGGAGCGAGGGGGTGCGGCGGCTCTCAGCGGCAGCACCGATCAATCGGCCGTCACCTTCGCCACCTTTGGGGCCCGTGCGGAACAGCAGGTCAGCTTGGGCGACACGCTTGGCAAACTATACGGCTCGCTGGGCTGGCGGCATGCGTTCGGTGATCTCGATGTTGGATCTCAGATGGCTTTTGCCGGTGGAGATATCTTCAGCGAAAGCGGAACCGTCGTCGATCGAGATTCGCTGTTGGTTGACGCGGGCTTCGACTTCGCACTTGGCCAGCAGATTTCGCTCGCGCTAGACTATAACGGAAGCTTCGGTGCGGGGAACCGCGCCCATGTCTTTCGGCTTCTCCTACAGGCGCGGTATTGATGACGGATGCGAGCGGAACCTGAAGTTGCGCAAGAGGTTACACCTGCATCTCTTCGCGGAGGTCGGATATGATGCCTACAAGATATTGCGCCGTGCCCGGTGCCGCCTAGTCTTGGTCCGTCATCGACGTTACGGCCGGCCAAGTTGAAACGTACAGGAATGTCACCCGTGGCGGTCTCACCGAATCACCAGCACTACTTTGGCAGAATTGAATTTGGGGTCACTTGGAACCTGATACGGCAGTGAGGACATCGTTGTAGTGGATGGTGGTTTGAGAGCGCGGCTATGACAGCGCATCGGATGGCCGGCAGTGTCGGCTTAGGCGGGCCGTGC
Source organism: Rhizobium sp. No.120 (assembly GCF_054558365.1). Taxonomy (NCBI): domain Bacteria; kingdom Pseudomonadati; phylum Pseudomonadota; class Alphaproteobacteria; order Hyphomicrobiales; family Rhizobiaceae; genus Rhizobium; species Rhizobium sp. No.120. Next base: position 54 of record NZ_BAAJNQ010000022.1, on the reverse strand, counting down.
CTCTTCCTTTTTTCCCGTTTTAAGTTCCATAAATCTCACTATGCCGGATCGGAT
>NZ_BAAJNQ010000021.1:0-56979 GCF_054558365.1 Rhizobium sp. No.120 | reverse complement strand
AATTCTCAATGGAAATATCAGGCCACGCCGGGTCAGTTCTCAGTGGCAATCAACATCGCTGGCCGACTCCCCGTCCGGTCTCGCGGCCTGGATCTACGAGAAGTTTGCGCAATGGAGCGATAGCGACGGTGTCCCTGAGCGGGTCCTCTCCCGAGACGACATGCTCAACGACATTACGCTCTACTGGCTGACCAATGTTGGTGCGTCCTCGTCGCGTTTCTACTGGGAAAACAACAACAACAATTTCAGCTCGGAGACGCAGAAGACAAAGGACATCAAGGTCCCGGTCGCCATCACGGCCTTTCCGAAGGAAATCTACAAAGCACCTGAAAGCTGGAGCAGACAGGCCTACCCTTCTCTGGTCTATTACAGCCAGGCGGCGAAAGGCGGTCACTTCGCAGCGTGGGAGCAGCCCCAGATTTTCGCCGAAGAGCTGCGCGCCGCGTTCAAATCCATGCGCTGATCGCGCACCTCGTTCATGCGGTGACAGATGGCATCGCATGAACATCTCATCCAGCTGATGGCACTTTGCGTCAAATCCAACGCTCTTGAAGGTACACGAACCGCAGACCTCTCATTGCTTAGGCGGAGTTTCTGCTTCGTGGCAAAACGTTGTTCAGATTTATTACCAGTCGGCTATCACTTTGAGCGAAACATTGCACCCTAGCCCAATGAGAACAAAATCTCGCCAGTTGCAATGACCTCAAACATCGTCAGATCCACCACCTTCAGCTTCTCACCCTCGCTCGTCTTCCAAAACCGAGCGCCGGGAAACCAGCGCTCGCCTTGTTTGGTTTGCTGTCTCAATCGGTATTGGAACTCTCTCACCTGCAAGAGACGTCCGTTGCGGGCGACAACATCGATCGAACCGAGCAGTTCAATCGACGTTTCACATAGCGGGTGAAGCTGCATAATCCAGTTCTCTTCTGTCGTCAGTATCCATGCGTTTGCGTGTCCGACGGTCCCCCCGGACCGTGTGGATGTTCGCTGCTGTAGGAGTGGGTCGTCTTCGTCTGAAACTCGTTCGGGTCAATTCCGTTAATGCCGAAGAATGCCACATGCAGTCCCCAGTAGGCAGTGCAAAAGACAATCAGAGCGCCTGACAATCCGACGGGCACGTTGATCAACTTGCGCTTCAGCCCTGTGAATAGATCAAGGCCTGAACGCTGTTCGGCAGCCACCGCAATGAGGATCGCCATGATGAGGCCATGGCCTATCAGATCTATTCGCCCGAAGGGCCACACGGCGGCCGTGAAGATCACGAGGAGGGCTATCGCTGAGAGGCGTCGGATCAGAGGCGTCCAGAGGAGCCCGAATCCCAGGGTGAACTCGGTGACCCCAGCCATAGGGATGAAGACGTCGCGTGGCATACCAAATGTCAGGAACGGTTTTTCTACGACCAGCGGATAGAACCAGCTTGGAAAGGCGAATTTCTCGAGGCTTGACCACATCAGCGCAACGGCAAGCCCCCATCGCAGGGCTTCAAAGCGGCGTTCCCTGAGGGCTTCGTTCTTCTGGGGTTCGAGGATGAGATACGCGGCAACGCCCAGGCCGAGGGCAAGATAGTCGAAAAGATGAAACAGTTCATAGTCGCGTAGGGCGAGCACCCATAGAGCTATGATTCCAACGCCTGCAAGCGGCATCGTCGCGCGCCAGAAGATGCAGCACGCGATGACGAGTTGCAGCCAGGATACCCATTCGTGCGGCGTCTTCAAATCAGGCGTCAGGTAGACGTTGCCGACAGAGAATATAGCGACGAAAAACGCGGCGATGATGCATCGGATGTAATCGTCCTGCCGCAGCCATATGGGGTTCGTTGCCTTGTTCAAGGCCGCGATCGTTGCGCCACCCCATTTGCTCAGCTCAACAAGGCGGGTCAACAAGAAGAACAACAACACCAATCCGATGCCAACCCAGAACCATGTGTCAGCAAGCGTTTTCCCGATCGGCTCTGGAGGCGCTCCGACAATATAGGGCGCGAACCATTTGACGTGCGCGGATGCACTGGCCGGGAGAAGCAGGAGAGCGATAATAAGAGGTGCTGCGCGTTTGAGATTATCCAACATGGCGGTTTCTTTCGTGGAGCGTGTGGGGCGGGCTAAAGCTTCCCCCACTTTCGAAGATCAGGCTGCCAGTAAGTCGTCGGCTGGTCCGAAGAATTCAAAGTGAATGCGATCGGCTTCAACACCCGCGTTCCAGAGGCCAGTCACAAGCGACTTCAGAAACGGCTTCGGGCCGCAGAGGTAGAAATCTCCCGTCGTAAACGGCGTATTGTGCTTGAGCCAGTCCACGTGAATAAAGCCGTCATGGTCGTGCGTAAAACCGACCATATCGCTCGGAGCAGGTTCACTATAGAACGTTGCGACCGAAATGCGTCCGTGGTCTCTGGCGATCGACCTGACGTGGCGATCCATGGCATGGGTCGAACTGTTCAATGCAGCATGAACGTAATGGGCATGCACGTCAGGATAATGCGCGCCGATCGTTTCCACCATGCTGACCATTGGGGTGAGACCGACACCAGCGGAGAGCAGAATCACCGGCCGGACGGGCTCTTCTGGCAGGAAGAAATCTCCAGCCGGCGGCGTCGCCTCGATCGTGTCTCCGACCCGCGCGGTATCGTGCAGGAACCGCGATCCGCCCGCACCTTCGGCTTCCCGTTTGACAGAGATGCGATAGTAGTCGTCGTTCGGCGAGCACGAGATCGAGTAGTTCCGTTTTATCTGAGAACCATCCGGAAGAAATAGACGGATGGTCAGATACTGGCCCGGCTTGTGCCTGACGATGCTCCCGCCATCGGCAGGCTTCAGTATAAACGTCGTGATGACGCTGCTTTCCTCGCGCTTCTCAGCGATCACGAAGGGTCGCCAGCCGTTCCACCCGCCGACCTGTGCTTCCAGACTTTCGCGGATATCAGCTTCGCGCTCCATAAGGAGATTGGCGAGGAACCAATACGCCTCACCCCAAGCCTCGATCAGCTCTGGCGTGGCGGCGTCGCCCAGCACGTCTTTGATCGCGGCCAGGAGCGCGGTGGCGACGTAAGGGTAGTGCTCCGGGAGGATGTGGTAGCCGATGTGCTTGTGAGCGATACGCTCGACCACCGGAACGACCGGGGCGAGATTATCAATGTTCTGGGCATAGGCAATGATCGCCGCCGCCAGTGCGTGAACCTGCGATCCTCCCTCCCCCTGGTTTGAGTGGTTGAACAGCTCTTTGATATGCGCGTCCTGGAAAAGCCGAGCATACATCGCCGTGGTGATAGCAGTTCCGTGGACGGCGAGTGCAGGCGCGCTTTCCTTTACGATCAGGATCGTGTTCTCACTTAGGGGCGTAGGCATGGGAGCCTCCTTGCTGGTTTACGCTGAGGTTTGGTCGGGGATCGCGGTCAAAGAACTCGAGCTGAAACCGTACGGGGCCTTGCAGCTCGAGATGGTGAGGCTGACGCGGTTCGATGAAACCAGGGTTTTGCGGGTCGAGGACAATGGGTTGGATGGCCGCCCCTTCGAAGTGAAGGACGACCTGCCCGTCCATGATCCTCACAACCGCCCATGCGCCGTCCTTTGTCTGGTGCTGGCTCAGCAAAGCCGGCGGCACGGTCACCTGGTCGAAGATCTTTGTTCTGCGATATGGCTCTGTAACCGCTGCATCCGACGGCCAGCGGGCGCCGATAACGGCCTCTGAGCCATACATCGCCCTATGCAGTCGATCCGCTATTCGAGTGGCTTTCGTCTGCATTTCCCGCGCAACGTCGGGCGGTACCATATCGTTGGTGGTTTCCTGCCATAGCTGAAGCCATCGGGAAAACATTTGGGGTTGGATCCGGTGCGCATGGATGACGTGCATCGCAACGGGATTTCCCTTGTAGCGCCCGCTGGTGAGCATCAATGATGACCAGAAGTCCTCGAGCCGCTGCAGGTGTTCCGTCCAGTCCTCGACGACGGAATTGAAGACGGGGCCGAGATCGGGATCGCGCCTGACCAGCGCATAGAATCTCGACAGCACCGGCATGATGTCTTCCTGCTGAATTGTCTGGGTAACCATGGCTCACCTAAATGATGCAAACAAGATGCATCTATTCATGTTTCCAAAAAACATGCTATGTAAATGCATATTTTGTACGGCTGCCATTTTGTCGCAGGGATGCTGATGAAACTCTCGACCTACAGTGACTACGCGATGCGGGTGATGATCCACTTGGCAGCGAAGGACGATGCCCTGACATCCATCCGTCAGGTGGCCACCATCTATGATATTTCCCAGAACCACCTGATGAAGGTCGTTCAGGATCTTGCCGGCGCCGGGTTCATCGAAGCGATGCGTGGTCGTAATGGTGGCATCCGGCTTGCGAGGCCGGCCGATCAGATCAACCTCGGATCGATCCTCCGCCACACGGAAAAGCTTACCGACCTCTTCGTCTGCGATGGATGCATCATCGCCCCAGCATGCGGTCTTCCCGTTGTTCTCCGGGAAGCGACAGCCGCGTTTGTCGCCGTATTCGACCGCTACACCTTAGCCGACGTGGCTCGCAGGAAATCCGATCTTGCCGCGCTACTGTCGATCATCACAGATGCGGACCCAGCTGTCTCTCGCCCAGACATTCATTAGCAGGGCAGCGGTCCGAGGCAAAGCTTGCCTCCCTTCTCAGAAGCTCGCATTTGCGATCGATGCCCCAGGTGTAGCGGAAGGCGGAGCCGTCGCTCTTTGTTACGCGATGGCAGGGAATAGCGACGGCCAGTGGATTACTCGCGCAGGCGCTGGCGACCGCTTTCCCTCCTTTCCTGCTCCCGATCCTGCGAGCAAGCTCCTCGTAGCTCACCGTCTGGCCCGGCGGAACTTCCCGCAGGGCGGTCCATACCCGCCTTTGAAACGCGGTTCCCCGTACGTCGAGAGGAAGGTCCAAACCCAGGCCGGGAGCTTCTACCATTCCGACGACGCAGGCGACGACATGTTCGTAGTCCTGGTCGCCGCCGACGAGATTGGCGCTCGGGAAGCGATCCTGAAGATCTCTGAGGAGCTTACCCGGATCATCCCCTATCAGGATCGCGACGACGCCCTTTTTGCTCGACGCGACAAGGATCGAGCCAAGAGACGCCAGACCGAGGGCGAAGCGGATAGTTTCCGCGCGTCCGCCAGCGCGGTAGTCTGCAGGCGCCATCCCGAGCGCTTTGTTCGAGACCGCGTAGAACCGGCTGCTCGAGCCGTAGCCGGCGTCGTAAAATGTCGACGTCACCGACTTTCCCGGCCGTAGTCCTTCTCGTAGGAGGGCTGCCCGCTTCTCCTGAATGTATGCTCGCGGAGTCACTCCTGTTTGCGCGCGGAACGTCCGGTGGAAGTGCCCTTCGCTGACGCCGAGCGCATGTGCGAGAGCCGCCACAGTCGGCGAGCTGTCGACGGCATCGATCAGCCTGCACGCCTCAGCCACGAGATCGGCATTCCTCCTTGCGAATTTCTCGTCGTCGGGACGGCATCGCAGGCACGGGCGAAAGCCTGCTCTTTGGGCGTCGGAGACGCACCCGAACCAGCGCATGTTCTCCGGGCGGGGCGGACGGGAGATGCATGTCGCCCTGCAGTAGATGCCGGTTGTGAGGACGCCGCGGATTGCGAGCGTTGTCGCTTCGTTCAAAACTTCCGCGGCATCCGTCATCAGCCGGCGCTCCTCTGCATCGAGCCGAACGGGTTGTCGATCAGGTAGCGCCACAGACCGTCCGGCCCCCTGCGCGCGATGTCGGTCGCGGTGGCGACCATGTTGACCTCGGTTCCATCCTTCGCCGTGCCGATATACGACCAGTCGAGGACGAGGGACGCCACGTCGCCAGCCACGAACAGGTGACGCTGGGTGATCGACATCTGAAGGCCGAGGCTGAAGTACTTGGCAAGCTCCTTGCCGATTGCGTCTTTGCCCACGTGAGCGACGCCCGCCGCATCGACGATCAATCCCTCCGGCTCGTAGAAGCCGAGCATGGTCTCGACATCGAGCGAGTTCAGATGCGCGAGAAGCGCCGGGACGATGCCTTCCGGTGTCGAGGAGAGTGCGAGCTTGGTGGTCATTCGATGTCCTTCAATGTTGTTTCCGCTCCTGCGAGCATTTCGACTATGGCGAGACGTCCGACCGTCGAAACTCCGTTTTCTGATCTCATATTCGCAATTTTGAGCAGTCACCGTGATCGGGCATTGACACCGATTTAAATCATAGACATTTTATATCCACGATTAGGAGATGCAACATGAAACTGAGCGAAGGCGTCGAACAGGCCATCCACTGCACGGCATTCCTGGCGGGGCTGTCGGAAGACGGCGTCCTGTCAGCGGCGGCCCTGGCCGAACTCCACGGCGTGTCAACGAGCTATCTGTTGAAGCACCTCCAGGCGCTGTCCGGCGCCGGAATCGCCGCGACGACGCCCGGGCCGAAGGGTGGTTATCGGCTGGCGAAAGCGCCAAAGGACATAAGCCTCCTCGACATCGTCCTCGCGGTCGAAGGGCCGGCGTCCGCTTTCCGGTGCGCCGAGATCCGCCAACGGGGACCGAACCCGCTGCCGCAGCGCTACTTCACCAAGCCCTGCCAGATCAATGCTGCGATGCTGAAGGCCGAAAAGGCCTATCGCGCAGAACTCGCCAAGGTATCCGTTGCGGACCTTCTGGCGGACCTCGGTGCAGACGACGACGGCGGTATCGCCGCCCGCGGATGCGCCTTCCTTGAACTCCATGAACGCAAGACGGGCAATCGCGCCTCGTCATAGGAGAAAGCACCATGACCAAGTTAAAGAAGGTCGTCGTCATCGGCGGTACGGGACTGATCGGCTCGAAGGCAGTGAAACTGTTGCAGGACGCCGGCCACGAGGCCGTCGCCGCAAGCTCGCGTAACGGCATCAACGCCTATACGGGAGAAGGACTTAAGGACGCTCTCGCCGGAGCGGACGCCATCATCGACGTGTCGAACATGATGTCGTTCGACAGACAGGCGCTCGTCGACTTCTTCGGCACGTCGAGCCGCAACCTAACCAGCGCGGAAAAGGCCGCGGGCGTGCGTCATCACGTTGTTTTGTCGATCGTCAACGCCGACCAGCTCGCGGCCAATCCCTATATGGCGGGAAAGCTGGCGCAGGAAGAGGCGGTGGCATCGTCGGGCCAGGCCTACACCATCGTCCGTGCAACGCAGTTCCACGAGTTCCTCGAGACTCTGGCCGGCGCGTACTCGGCCAACGGAGTGGTGAAAGTGCCTGACATTGACTTCCAGCCGATCGCAGCCGACGACGTCGCCGCCGCTCTCGTCGAAGCCGCGCTCGGCGAACCGAGGAACGGGACGGTGGATCTTGCGGGACCGGAGCGGTCATCGTTCGAATCCTTCATCCGGACGTATCTCGATGCGAAGGGCGACGCCCGACCGGTGCACGCCGACGCCTCCGTCGACTACTTTGGCGCGTCCGTTCTCGCAGGCTCTCTTGTTCCCGGCGGAGACTTCATCAAAGGCCGCGTCACGGTCGCCGAATGGCTTAAGGCATAGAAGGAGCGCACGATCATGAAGACAATTGCATATGCGGCTGCGGCACTCGCGGCCACCCTTGCCACCGCGTCCGCTCACGATGTCGCTAAGCCAGGACTAGCCTACGATACGAAGGACGCCAAGGTGACGCTCGTCTACGAGCACCCCCTGCCCGACGTCCCTGGCAAGAGCGTCAAGGGCGTGCTCGTCGAATACGGGCCGGGCGGGTACAGCTCCGCTCACACACATGCGAAGTCCGCACTCATCTACGCCACGGTTCTCGAGGGAGCGATCCAGAGTGCCGTCAACGGCGGCGAGACGAAGACCTTTACCGCCGGTCAGAACTTCACCGAGCTGCCAGGCGACCGCCATGACGTCAGCGCCAATGCCAGCAGGAGTGAGCCGGCGAAGCTGCTCGCCGTCTTCGTCGTCGATACCGACGACACCGTCTTGACGACGCCGCGCAAGCCATAGCGCTACCTACCAGATCCACCCCCTCACCTACCGCACAAGCAACGACGGTTTCACCGGCGAACGGAGAACCGCGTCCACAAGAAAGGAAAACAATATGTCCCGCATGAACTGGTCCGAAGTCGCCCCCGACGGCGCAAAGGCGCTGTTTGGTGTCCACCACTACGTCACAGCTAAGACGAACCTGCCGGCCGAGCTGATCCACCTCGTCTTTCTGCGCGTGTCGCAGATCAACGGCTGCGCCCACTGCATCGACATGCATAGCCGTGATCTGCGCAAGACGATTTCCGTCGACAAGATCGCACTGGTGCCGGTGTGGGACGAGGTGCCTCATCTGTTCAATGATCAGGAGCGCGCCGCTCTCGCCTGGGCTGAGGAGGTGACGAATGTCAGCCAGACTCACGCGTCGGACGAAGCTTATGCCGCTGCCGCGGCCGCTTTCGAACCCAAGGACCTCGTCGATCTGACGATCACGATCGCCGCGATGAACGCCTTCAACCGACTTGGTGCGCCGTTCCGTCTTCCGGTGGCGGCAAAGGCCTGATCGCGTCGCAACGCTCCGAAAGAGCCGACCTGCCGGTCCGTTCGCGGTCCGGCAGGTTGCTCCAACTACAGCGGTGACAATACCATTCTCGTCGCCATCTCCCAAAGACGGAACGCGTTTTCGGGATCGACCGCGTATCTTGCTACCCCCTTGAACGGCCCAGGTCCGCGCTCGTCGACGACTGGGGCTTCCTGACAGTCGTCGAAATATCTTCCGGAAATGCCTTCCACCAGAGGCGAACCCGCCAGTAGCACCGACGTGGCGGCCCCCTGCTCTATCGTCTTGCGCAGATGCTCAGGCGTTCGGAGACCGCCGGTGTGTTTCTGAAGACCCGTTGCAATTGCTCCGGGATTGAGCGCATTGGACGTGATGCCGTCGCTGGCCCAGTTCTTGGTGATTCCGACGGACATCAGGATGCAGGCTGTCTTTGACTGCCCATAGGCAAGCAGCGGATCGTACGGAATGAAGCGGAAGTCCGGATCATCCCAGAATACCGGCGCAAAGAGGTTGCCGGTCGAGGCGACCGAAACGACACGGGCACCATTTGCCTTGGCCAGATGCGGACGCAGGCCGAGTGCGAGCGCGAAATGCCCCAGGTAGTTCGTGGCGAACTGCATCTCCCGTCCTTGCGCATTCCGCTGCAATTCCGGAATGGCCATGACACCCGCGTTGTTGACGAGGACGTGCAGAGGCTCGTTCCAGCTCTCTGCGAATTCCTTCACGGACGTCAGGTCGGCGAGGTCGAGGCGACGAACGCGAAGGCGGGATTTAGGCATTGCGCGCTTCAGCTCCGCAACAGCCCTTTCGGCTTCATCCGATCGGCGGGCCGCAATCGTCACAGCCGCGCCTGTTGCGGCGAGAGCGCGGCTCGTCTCCAACCCGATGCCTGCGGCGCCACCGGTCACAATGACATTCCGGCCGGCAAGGTCGATACCCTCCAATACATCGGCGGCGGTCGACGAGAACCCAAACGGGATGGGTGATGTCATGGTCATTCTCCTTCAGACATTCGGCTTGCCCAAAAGATAAGCACGTGGCATTCGTGAACTAGATGATCACCGTTACCCGCAATGATGAGATAATTCGAACAGTCAGCACGCTCCCACCCGGCGAGCTAGCAGCCTTCCTCGCCGTCGCGGAGCACGGAGGGTTTCGCGCTGCATCACGAACACTCGGCCAGACGCCGTCGGCTCTGAGCCACGCGGTCGCTGGACTGGAGAGACGTCTCAAAGTGAAGCTCTTCCACCGTTCGACGAGGAACGTCTCGCTGACAGAGCCTGGGCGGAGACTTGCGGAGCGGCTCATGCCGGCGCTCAGCGAAATCGGATTGGCGGTCGAGGAACTGCACGAACAGGCCGCTACTCCCTCCGAGCTCGTGCGGATCAACTGCGACACAAATGCCGCCGAGCAAGTGCTGATGCCGCTGCTGACCCGCTTCATGAAGCTGCAGCCCGCGATGCGGTTTGAGATCCAGTCCGAGGGAAAACTGGTCGACATCGCCGAAGGAGGTTTCGACTGTGGCGTCCGGGCTGCCGAACTGGTTCCCGGAGAGATGGTTGCGATCCCGATCGGTCCGGATCAGCAGCACATCATCGTGGCGTCGCCCATCTATCTCGATAATGCGCCTCCCCTCGCAAGCCCCTCGGATCTCTCGCTTCACCAGTGCATCCAGCTCCGGATGGCAGGCGGGTTGATCTATCGTTGGGAGTTTCAGCGTCGCGGCGAGGAGGTCGTAGTAGCAACGACAGGCAACCTCGTCGTCGACCAGTCCCGACTTCTCCTAGCGGCGGCTTTGGACGGTTGCGGGCTTGCCTATGTGACGCGGTGGATGGCGGCTGACGCACTCGCGGACGGAAGACTCCGGCAGGTGCTTGCCGAATGGACCCCGCCCTATCCTGGCCTGTGCCTGTACTACCCGAAACACCGCCATATTGGAGCGGGAATGCGGGCCTTTCTGGACTCTCTGAAGGCCAATCGATCGATCTAAGCTCTTGATGGGTTTTGAACCGACGACCTGTACCTGCGATTGCCAAACGAGAGCCGACGATAATGATGACCAACATTTCCATCTAAAAGTGCCTGCCGCGGGAGGCGAGATGCGGCAGGCGATCAGAGCAAATGGCTGCCCCATGAAGAGAGGCTTGTGGAGGAGGCTTCGTAAATCGTTTTCAGCCGATGCGGGAGCCTCACTCCGCTTTCATTTTGCAATCTTGCGATCGAGGAAACTCCTGATCAGCGGAGCCATCTCGTCCAGCTTGTCTTCAAGCGCAAAGTGGCCTGTATCAAGGAGATGGAACTCTGCATCGGGAAGATCGCGAAGATAGGGATGCGCGCCCTCCTCCGGGAAGATCTTGTCGTTCTTGCCCCAGACGATCAGCGTCGGCGGCTTACGGTCGCGGAAGAATGCCTGGAACTGCGGATAGAGCGGCAGGTTGGTGCGGTAATCGTAGAACAGGTCGAGCTGGATATCCTTATTGCCTGGCCGGTCGAGCAGCGCCTGGTCGTGGACCCAGTTGTCGGGGCTGATCCGCGTCAGGTCCTCGACGCCATCGGTATATTGAAACTTGGTCGTCTCCGGCGCGACGAGCACAGAGAGCGCTTCCCGATCCTTCTTCGCCCCCGACTTCCAGTAGGCGCGGATCGGGTTCCAGAAATCCCGGATGCCTTCGTTATAGGCATTGCCGTTCTGAACGATCATTCCGGTGACGCGATCCGGGTGCTTGAGCGCTAGCCGGTAGCCAACGGGTGCGCCATAATCCATGAGATACACCGAATATTTGGTAGCGCTGAGCTTGGTCAGCAGCGTGTCGACGATATCGGCATAGTGGCCGAAGGAATACTCGAACTTGGTGTGATCGGGCGCATCGCTCTGACCGAAGCCCGGATAGTCAGGGGCGATGACGCGGTAACGGTCAGCGAGCAGCGGGATCAGGTTGCGGAACATGTGCGACGATGTGGGGAAACCGTGAAGCAGGACGACGACCGGGCCGTCGGCCGGTCCGGCTTCGCGATAGAAGACGTTGACACCGTCTATTTTCGCGGAGCGATAGTGAATCGTCGCAGATGCCTGCTGGGCGATCGCCGGCGTTTCGGCGAAGACTACGTTTGCGGGCGCGGTCATAAAGATGCTGGCGGATGCGAAAAGCAGGGCGGCAAGAGTACGAGACATTGTGGTTCTCCTGAGGAACGGTGGTGGGCGGCTTGTTGCCTGCAGCCAACATCGCTCTTTCAGCCTGCAAGGAGAATGTTCGTATTCAGCAAGGGATTATTGCGTCTGGTGATGTGAATGCGGTAAACAGGCGACCATTGGATGGACCGCTACGGTGGCGTCGGCGCGGTTAACGCCCTCCGGCAGATCAAAGCTCAGGGGATCGACTTGCGGTGTGACCATCGCGTTCAGAAACAGGGATGATTGTCTACCCGAGCGGCGGTCCCGCGCAACGAGATCGGGAGCGAACGCAGTTCGCTCCAAGAGCCTAAGCCTAGCTCGGTGATATCGAGGGGTTAATTGAGAAGGCGGTTCTCGCGCAGCCTCGCTGCAGCCATATCGACGAACGCTCGCACCTTTGCTGGAGCGTGCCGACCCTCCGGATGAAGGATATGGATGGGTAAAGGCGGTTCTTCGAATTCACTGAGGATGATCTGGAGCTCTCCAGCAACGAGAGCTGGGCCGATCTGGTAATTGAGCACCCTTGTCAGGCCCCACCCCTCGCGTGCCGACTGGATCGCCGCTTCGTTGGTGTTGCATTGTAAAGCCGCATCCACGGATACTCGCAGATCGTCGCCAAACTTCCACTCTGGTGAAGCCCAGGCCGCCGTGGACGCCGCGATACGGTGGTCTTTGAGGTCCGCTGGCGATTTGGGAACACCAAAGCGCTCAAAATACTTCGGAGAACCGCACATGACGCGACGGACCGTACCAACTTTCACGGCAGAAAGATTAGAGTCGGGGAGATGGCCGATGCGCACAGCGACGTCGATGCCTTCCTCGACAATGTTGACCGGTCGGTCGACGAAAAGTGTCTTTGCCTTCATCGTCGGATACGTATCGAGGTAATCCGTCACGACCGGGAGAACATACATCTGCCCGAACAGCGCGGACGCGGTTATCGAGAGAGTCCCCGTCGGCGTCGCGTAGGAACCGCCGGCAGCCGCCTCTGCTTCAGCAATATCGGCAAGGATCCGGCGACAATCTTCAAAATAGCGAACACCCGCTTCGGTCATCTTAACCGAGCGGGTGGTCCGCACCAGGAGGCGCGCTCCAATCAGGTCTTCGAGTGACGAAACCGCACGCGTGACAGCCGGTGCGCTCATGAACATCTGGCGTGCAGTATCCGCAAAACTTTCAGTTTCGGCGACCTTCACAAAGATCCTCATTGCCTGCCAGCGATCCATCTATTCCCCCAAAGTACTTGCGTTTCCAGGAACCTAAGGGCTTGGAACCAAAGCCTCAAGAGCCTCTAACAGAGGATCATGATTGGCGAACGGCAACCCTGCGAGATGCGTTCTATCTCCGCACAGGCTTCCTCGGAAAGACCGGCGCGCAGTGCGCACTGGTGCGTTTCCTGACAAGCATTCAATGCAAGGGATATTGCGATCGACGTCTCGAAGTCGAAACTTGAGCCCCGACGCGCCATGTCCATTTCGGCGCCGGTCATACCAAGTGCACGACCGGCTTCTTCTTGTTTCGCAAACAGTGGCTTGCTCGCATTGGTTCCGGTGAGAGCCAGTTCTACTGAAAGCCTTATGCGAGCATCGATTGACGAGCCGGCCATTTTTCAATCTCCTGGCTCACCCGTCTAAAAGCCGAAATCGCTCAGGCCAGGGTGGTCGTCCGGCCGGCGGCCCAGCGGCCAACGAAACTTGCGATCGGCTTCGGCGATCGGGTGCTCGTTAATGCTGGCATGCCGTTCCCGCATCAGGCCGTCTTCGGCAAATTCCCAATTCTCGTTGCCATAGGCGCGGAGCCACTGGCCACTATCATCGCGATATTCGTAAGCGTACCGGACGGCAATGCGATTGCCAGTGAACGCCCAGAGTTCCTTGATCAGGCGATAATCGAGCTCCTTGTTCCACTTGCGGGTCAGGAAGGCCTCGGCCTCGGCGCGGTTCTTCGCGAACTCGGCACGATTGCGCCAACGGGTATCGAGCGTATAGGCGAGCGCCACTTTGGCGGGATCGCGGCTGTTCCAGCCATCTTCTGCAAGACGGACCTTTTCGATGGCGCTCTCTCTGGTGAATGGGGGAAGCGGGGGACGGGACATGTTCAAGTTCCTCTGAAGATGGCGTTTGTCTTTATTGGCAAGAGACGGCACATCCTGCACCGCCTCTTGAGGGTTTGGTCACGCAGCAGCGCGATCGATGCGCGGGAAGTCGATCTCGGTGTCGAGGGCCTCGTTCACATAGTTCGTGAAGGTGTTGAGGGCCACGTGGGCGATGATCTCGACGATCTCAGCATCGCTGTAGCCGGCATCACGGACCTTGACGATCTCGGCCGGGGCAACGGAACCGCGCGCCGCCGTCAGCGCCCGGGCGAATTCGACTGCGGCAGCTGCCTTGGGATCGTTCGACGTGCCGCTGCGGTTGGCAGCGATTTCACTTTCGTCGAGCTTGGCGAACTTCGTGCCGGTGAAGGTGTGGGCCGACAAGCAATAGTCACAGCCGTTTGCTTCAGCCATGGCGAGTGCGATGCGCTCACGGGTGGCCGGCGGCAGCTTGCCCTTGCCGAGCGCGCCCTGGAGCGACGTCAAGCCCGTCAATGCGGCGGGGCTGTTGGAGACCAGGCGAAAGATGTTCGGGACGGAGCCGATCTGCTTCTGGATAGTTTCGAGGATCGGACGAGAGGCTTCCGGCGCGTCGTTGATCGTGGCGGGGGTAGGAATGCGTGACATTGTAGTCTCCTTTTTCGGTTGAGAGAGACGTTCCTCTCTTGAGATTGAATATGATCCGGTCGGAACGATTGCTGAACATCGAAAGGAAACAAGGGACCGTTACGCTGGACGCAGCAATCGGCCCTTAGACAGCGAGCTGCAGGCCGCCTTCCTGGTCGGCAGGAACAGCGCAGCACAGAAGGACTTCGTCGGCGTCGATCTTCGCCGTGGGCTGTTTGACGTAAGCGACGGCGCCGTTGACGAGCTTGGTCCGGCACGTCCCGCAATTGCCTTCGCGACAACTGAATTCGGGGGCGAGGCCACGCGCTTCGGCAAGTTCCAGGAGAGTGCCGGAACCAGGCGTCCACCGCGCCTCTTTCAGGGAATTCGTGAACACGACGGGCACAGGTTTTTCGGACGGCTGTGCGGCGGAAGACAACGCGGCTGGTGCGGGTTGCCCTGTGCGGACCAGCGACGACGGGCCGAAGGCTTCAGCCTGAATGCGGTCGTCAGCAATGTTAAGAGCCCGCAGTCCGTCATAGAGCCCTTGGGTGAACTGGGCAGGTCCGCAGAGATAGAAATCATAATCGTTGAAGGGCAGGAACCGAGTCAGCATCGTCATATCGATCCGCCCTGTCGCGTCGAAGTCCCTTCCCTCTTCAGCATCTGTGGTGTCGCTGAGGACTCTGACCAAACGCACATTGCCCTTGGCCGCACCGATAAGATCGGTCATCTCCTTGTCGAACGGCCGGTCTGCCTTGGAGCGAGCCGCGTAGAACAACGTGACCGGACGGACACGCTGCTTGCGCAGCCCTTCGTAGACGATATGACGAAGCATCGCGAGCATCGGCGTGATGCCGACGCCGCCTGCAAGAAGCACCGCCGGGCGTGTCGAGCGGGCGTCGATGCTGAATTCGCCGGCCGGCGCGCGCGCCTCGATGACATCGCCAACGGCGATGCGATCATGGAGGAACTGAGATACCTGACCATCGCGCTTGACGCTGATGCGGTAGATCCCGTCGGACGGCGCGACCGAGAGCGTGTAGGTGCGAATGACCGCCTTATCTTCGCCGGGCAGCTTGATGCGGATGGGCAGATGCTGGCCGGCCGCGTGCGGAAGGAGCCCTGCGCCATCGGCTGGCTGCAGATGGAAGGACTTGATCGTCGCGCTTTCATCGACGATCGCGGTGACGGTCATTGGCCGCCAGCTTTTAGCAAACTCTGCGGCGCGGAGACGGTCGGCGGCTTGGCTCCAGCTGCCTGTCATCAAGGAACTCGGCGACCAGCCGTCCTTTTGAAAAGCCCATCTCAACGCCAGTGCATTACGCCGCCGAACAATGCGCGTCGGCTTGAACGTCCAGAACCGCTCTGCCCCCTGGAAAGCGGCGATTTCGGGCGAGTCGAAAATGACTTCGGCCGTTCCCGTCATCTGCAGCATGTCGCCCGTGTTGAAATCCACGAAAAGCAGCCCAGCCTTTCCGTTCAGCAGGATATTGCCCAACGTCGCGAAGAAGAGATTGCCATCGAAATCGGGGATCGTCAGGACGCCATCGTCACCGATACGGACAAACCCGGCGTTCCCGCCGCGATGTGAGACGTCCACCTGGCGCCGATCTTCGCGATCGACGTAGGACGCCACGAAAAACGCGTCAGCCTCCTGAATGATCGCGCGTGCCTGGTCGTCGAGTGCAGGCAGTTCCTCGATTGCACCTTGAAACAAGGTCCCCGGCTGGCGTTCGAACGCGAAGTCGCGCAGCTGGATATAGCGCGGGCAATTTCCGAAGCTCTGGTCAACATCGACTCGGAAGCCGCCGTCGATCGTCGAGACAAAACCGTTCATGCGGTTGCGGCGACGCGTGTGCATCTCGATGCCAAGGAGACCAATCGGCAGGCCATCGGCCAATCCTTCACTAGCCGGGTCGCTCGGATCGCGGTGCGCGGCAATGTCCAGCACGACGGGCGAAGGTGACGACATGAACCCCGGCTTGCCTTCCACAAAAGTTGCCCAGGCGTCACCAGCCTGATCGACGCTCCCGAGAACGATGAAAGGCAGTTGGGCGTAGAAGTCCCGGTGCTGGTCCGGCATGAAGTCACGAACGACACGCTGACCGACGGAGGCCATGCGTTCCTTTACGCCGAGCTTCTCCTGAATAAAGGTCTCGCCTTCATGCCACGTCGGCAGTTTTGTAAGCTTCATGGACATCTGCGTTCTCCGGGAAAGGGCAAAGAGCGCGCGAGATCCCGCACGCCCTATTGAAGCTCAGGCGGCAAGACCGACCGGCGTTTTGACAAAGTCTACGAAGCCCGGGAGTTGCTCGACGCGGCGCAGCAGGACATTCACAAACGGATAGGCGCTCAGGTCGACGTTGCCCTCTGGGGCGCGTGCGACATAGCTGTAGACTGCGACGTCCGCGATCGTCGGGCGATTGCCCACCAGCCATTCGCGCCCTTGCAGATGGCTCTCGATCCGGCCAAGGATGGTGTGTGCACGGCCAATGACTTCTTCCGGGTTGAATTTGGCGCCGAACACTGTCACCAGGCGCGCAGCTGCCGGTCCGTAGGCAATCTCACCGGCAGCAACCGAAAGCCAGCGCTGAACATCCGCCGCTCCTTTAGCGTCCTCCGGAAGCCATTCCGTCTGACCCGACTTCTTGGCGAGGTAGACCAGGATCGCGTTAGAGTCGGAGATAAAGATATCGCCGTCCGCCAGAACCGGGACCTGCCCGAACGGGTTCATCTTGAGGAAGTCGGGCTGCTTGTGGGCCCCAGATTTTAGATCCACCTCGACCAGCTCGTGGGGGAGCCCGACCAGAGAAAGGAAGAGCCGGGCGCGGTGTGCGTGACCTGACAGCGGATGGTGATAGAGTTTCATGTGATCGCTCCTGATTGAAGGCCGGGTTCGTTCCCGATCCGTGAACACAGGATGCAATGCGCAGCCGCGCGGCTGAATACGCATGTTTGACATTGGACTGTTACGCGGAGCGGAATAGTCCGGTAGCACCAGGATGAAAGGGGAAACTTCGCCTCCACCCCGGCGGGCGATCCTCCAAGCTGAAGAGTACGGTCACATCGTTAAGGTTGTCCGCAGCTCCTTGATCAAGTCGACGAACCGGCGCAGCTTCGCCGGTAAATTGCGCCTTCCGGGATAGTAGAGACATAAGCCGGGATACGGCGGGGTCCACTCGGCAAGAACCTGTTCCAACCTACCCTCGGCGACATCGTCGGCGACCTGCCACTCACTCAGGTAGGCTAGCCCAGCCCCCTCACGCGCGGCCCGGAGCATAAGGTCGCTATCGTCGAGCACGAGCTTCCCAGGAACGTCGAGCGCGAAGCTCTCGCCTCGCCGCTCGAACTCCCAGCGATAGATAGTTCCGCTCGCCATTCGAGCGCGAATGCATAAGTGGTTTTGGAGCTCTGCCGGATCCCGCGGCTTTCCATGATGGCGGAAGTAATCGGACGACGCGACGATGGCCGGCCGGATACTATCGCCGATCGGCACGACCACCATGTCGGGAGGAACGGCCTCCCGGATCCTGATCCCGGCGTCGAAGCCTTTGGCATTGACGTCGACCAGCGCGCCCTCCGTCACGATCTCCACCGCCATCTGCGTGTTCCGGCGCATGTACTCCAGGATCAGCGGCGTAAGGATCATCCGCGTTGCGCCCACCGACGTGTTGATCCTCAGAGTGCCCGTTGCTTCCGCCCGATGTTCATCGACATGCTCGACAGCGCTCCGGATCGCCTCCAGCGCCGGCCCCACGCTCGCCACGAACTGCTCTCCCGCAGCTGAAAGGACGACGCTACGGGTCGAGCGGTTGAACAGTCTGACGCCCATGCGCGTCTCCAGCGTAGCGATCTGCTGACTGAGCGATGACGACGAGATGCCGAGCTCGCGAGCCGCCGCACGGAACCCGCCTTGTGAGGCGACGGCGAGAACAGCCTCCAGTTCAGCAAGTGAGCCGCGCATCATTGTCCGTAATCTCCTATCAGGCTGAGCATGTTTGACCAGCTTATCAGGACAGCGCCGAAGTGCCAGATGTGACGGAACAGCCAAAAGGAGTTTGAGATGCGCAACATCGACAAGATTTACATCGACGGAGGCTTCGTCACACCGAGGGGATTTGAGACCGCCAATCTCTACAATCCGTCGACAGAGGAGAAGATCGGCACAGTCAGGCTTGGCGCCATCGAAGATGCCCGTGAGGCTATCGCCGCCGCGACACGCGCCTTCCCGGCGTTCTCACGGACGACGAAGGCCGAGCGTGTCGAGATGCTTAAGCGTTTGAACGCAGCCGTCGCCGCGCGCGTCGCCGATCTGACGGAAGCCATGGCGCTCGAATATGGCGCTCCGCAGACTTTCACCCGGTTCGCTATTCCCCATGCTGCTTCAAGCTTTCTGACCATGGCGAAGGTTCTGCAGGATTATGAATTCGAGCGCCAGATGGGCCGGGCCCGCGTCGTCATGCAGCCCTCCGGCGTTGCCGCCGCCATCACGCCGTGGAACAGCAATATCGGTTTCATCACCTCGAAGCTTGCGATCGCCATCGCCGCCGGCACGACCATAGTCATCAAGCCCAGCGAGATGAGCGCGATACAGACGCAGATCCTCACCGAGTGCCTTCATGAAGCGGGTTTACCGAAGGGTGTATTCAACATCGTCAATGGGCTCGGCAATGTCGTCGGTGCGGAACTCAGCCGGCATCCGGACATCGCGAAGGTGACCTTCACAGGCTCCACCGCGGTTGGCAGGGAAATCCTGCGCAACGCCGCCGACACCTTCAAGCGCGTCACGCTGGAACTCGGTGGCAAGGGTCCGAACATCATTCTCAACGACGCAGATCTGGATGTGGCTATCCCCGCCGTCCTGCGGATGGGCTTCATCAACAGCGGCCAGGCCTGCATCGCCGGCACCCGGATCCTGGTTCCCAGCCGTCGGCTCGACGACGTTCTGGCCAGGCTGAAACAGGAGGTCGAGACATTCAAGGTCGGCGTGCCAGACGACCCGGACGCGATGATCGGACCAATGGTTAGTCAGAAGCAGTATGATCGCGTCCAATCCTACATCAAACTTGGAGCCCACGAGGGAGCGAAGCTTCTGACAGGTGGCTCGGGACGGCCCGCCGGACTGGAGCGCGGCTGGTTCACGAAGCCGACCATATTCACTGATGTCAACAACCAGATGCGCATCGCGCGCGAAGAGATTTTCGGGCCGGTCCTGTCGGTCATCTCCTATCAAGACGAGGACGAAGCCGTGTCGATCGCCAACGACACGCCATATGGGCTTCAGGCCTATCTGCATGGCACGAATGTCGCACGCATGCAGGCGATTGCGGATCGCCTCGAGTGCGGCCGCGTGGTCATCAATGGCGCCCCGCACGAGCCGCTCGCTCCTTTCGGCGGCTTCAAGCAGTCGGGTATCGGTCGCGAGTATGGCGTGTTCGGCCTTGAGGCTTTCCTGGAGCCGAGGGCAGTCATCGCCTGATGAGGTGAGATTGAGCAGGCCGCGTCACGGGTTCTGAATTCGGACGATGATCTTTCCAATGGCCGTGCCGCTCTCCTGCAACTCGTGTGCCTCGGCCACCTCGTCAAGCGCATATGTCTTCGCGATTGGCGGAGCATATGCCCCCGATGCGGCGCAGGCCGAAACCTCATCGGCTGCCTGCCTCATCGCGGTTTCCGGCATGGTATAGACGTAGACGAAACGGAACGAGAAGCCGCCCATTAGCGCCGGGAAGAACGGGATCGTCAGCTTCGCATCTGGCGATTCCGTCGAATAGGCCGACACGACACCGTCGCCGGCGAGACAGGCGATTGCTACGTCGATGTTGGCGGAGATATCGACGTCGACGATGCGATCGACGCCATTGCCGCCGGTGGCTGATCGGACGGCCGCAGCGACATTTTCCTTGCGCCTGTTGACGACAAGATCGGCGCCCGCCGCACGCGCGACCTGCGCTTGCAGCTCACGGCTCACCGTCGCCGCCACCCATGCCCCCGCCCACTTCGCAAGAAGGATCGCTGCATTGCCGACGGCGCCTGCTCCTCCTTGGACGAGGACTCGCTTGCCGCGCAGGTCTCCGTCGGCGAAGAGGCAGCGATGCGCTGTCATCGCAGGAACGCCGAGCGCCGCTCCGATCTCAAACGGCACGTGGTTGGAAAGCTCTACGGCTTGAACGGACGGCACGACGACAAATTCCGCCGCAGTACCGAACGCACGACCCCATTGGCCCATGTAGATCCAGACGCGCTCGCCGACGCGCGACGGAGGCACGCTGGGACCGACGGCGTCGATGACGCCCGCGCCGTCCTGATGCGGCACGATCCGTGGGAACGGCATTGCCTTTCCACCGAATCCAGTCCTTGTCTTGATGTCGGAGGGATTGATGCCTGACGCGACCACCCTCACCCGAACCTCTCCGGCTCCCGGCTGCGGATCGGGTAGCTCGCCGACGAACAGCACCTCCTTTGCAGATCCTTGTCGGTCGTAGAAAGCAGCTCGCATGACGCACCTCTGAATATAACTGCTTTCAACTAGGAGCGATACAGGCAAACTTGCAAGTAGGCAACAGATCTGCCTATAGGGATAGAAAGTACACTATTGGAGCACGCAATGACTGCTGGCCAGAAGTGCCCCGTCGAAACAACCGTCGACGTTACGGGTGGAAAATGGAAGCCGATGATCATTTATCGGCTGCTGGACGGGCCGCGACGGTTTGGCGAGTTGCGCCGCCTTGTCGGCGACCCGAGCCAGCGTTCGCTGACGATGCAGCTCCGCGAACTCGAAGCCGACGGGATCGTCGCCCGCGAAGTCTTCGCGGAGGTTCCGCCGCGCGTTGAATACTCTCTCACGCCATTCGGGCTGACGCTCGCGCCCGTGCTGATGGCTATGCGCGACTGGGGCGTCGCGTTCCGGGAGCGGCGCTCGGCCACGTAATACTAGCCTTCGTTGCTCTGGCCAGCGCCTCCGATTGCGGAAAACCGCTCGACGAAGAAGTCGATCAGAACCCGGACCTTCCGCGACACGTGCGATCCCGGCGGCCGCACGATGTAAACGCCGATCTCCGGCAGGCTGTAATCCGACATGATCGGCACGAGGGTTCCGGATTCCAAGTAATTCTGAGCGATCACCACCGGCAGAGCGGCAACGCCAAGTCCGGCCGCCGTCCCTTCGGCGATGCCCACAGCGCTGTCGGCCTTGAACCGTCCCTGACCGTTGACGACCACGGTCCGGGTGCCGTCGGAAACCCTCCAGCTTTCGGTCCCCTGCAGGATGGCCTGATGTTCGAGAAGATCAGACGGCTTCTGTGGAACGCCGTGGACACGCAGATACTCCGGGTTCGCGAACAGGCCGGCCGCAAAGGCGCCGATCTTGCGCGCGGTCAGGTTCGAATCCTGCAGGTAGCCAACGCGGATGCCGCAGTCGAAGCCCTCCGCCACCAGATCGATGTAGCGATCGCTGTAATGCGCGTGGAGCTGGAGGAGCGGATGCGGGCGGGCGAGCTCGGCCAGTGCCGGGGCGAAGTGTCCGGGACCGAAGGACGACGGAACCGCCACGCGAAGGCGTCCGCGCAGCTCTCCGGTCGGCAGCATCTCTTCGCGGGCGACGTCCATCTCCAGGCACATGCGGGCGGCGTGTTCGCGGAAGGAGGCGCCAGCCTCGGTGAGGGATGCGCCTCTGGTCGTGCGCGCCAAAAGCTGGACGCCGAGCTCGCTTTCAAGCCGAACAAGCCGCCGGCTGACGATCGACTTCGGCAGGCCGAGACGCCGCGCGGCCACCGAGATGCCACCGCCATCCGCGACCTCAACGAACGTCTGCATGTCCTCGAAGCTGATCATTCCCGCGTTCCATTTTTCGTTCTACAGAGTGGCCTATCGTACAGCTACCGTGCCGCTGATCGCAACGCTAAATTCCAATCATCGAGCGGATCAAAGCGAACTTCACCAACCCCGCCGAGCAAGGAAAAGGAACAGGACAATGCATAAGGACGTATTTAACCCCGAGAATTCCGCAATGCTTCTGATCGATCACCAGATCGGTACCATGGCCTGGACGCACTCGCACGACATCAACCTCGTCAAGCAGAATGCGCTGAAGCTTGCCCGCATCGCCAAGGCTGCCAACATCCCCACAATTCTGACCTCCAGTATGGAAGACCAGATCCAAGGCCCGCTGCTGCCGGAACTCGAAGCCATTCTGCCGGAAGCATTCGCAGCCCGCATCAAGCGTCCCGGTATCGTCAACGCCATGCACCACGACGGCTTCAATCAGGCGGTCAAGGCGACCGGTCGCAAGAAGCTGTTCGTCGCTGGCGTAACGACTGAGATCTGCGTCACCTTCCCTGTCCTGCAGATGCTCGACGAAGGCTACCAAGTCCAGGTATCGGCCGACGCCTCCGCCTCCTACACCAAGTACGGCGACGATATCGCCCTGCGCCGCATGGAAAAAGCGGGCGCAATCATCACCACCGTCGACCAGATCATCTCCGAGCTTGCCGTCGACTGGACGAGCCCGCTCGGTCAGCAGCTGGTCGGCATCCTGAACTACCATTGAACGTACACAGCCGTCTTCGGCGCGGGCAGGAGAGCCCGCGCCCGGATGAAAGGAATACTTCCATGACCATTACCAAGGTTCCTGCAGGCCGCATGCGCGGCGATTTCGCCCAAGGCTTCGGCGTCGAAATCCTCTATCCCGGCCTGACGCTGACGTCGGACGACAGCGGTATCGGCCCGATCGGCAGGATCGACCGGGCACAGGTCCAATCGGGTCATCTCATCGCCATGCACCCGCACAAGGACGACGAAATCCTGACCTATATTCGCGGCGGTGAGATGCTCCATCGCGACACGGTCGGAAACGAAAAGACGCTCGACAAGACCCACTTTATGATGATGAACGCCGGTCATACGTTTCAGCATGAAGAGCTGATGCTCGGCGACGGCCCTGTGAAGGCACTGCAGATATTCCTGCGGCCAAACGCTGCCGATCTGGAGCCAATGGTACAATTTCATGAGTTCCCCGAGGAATACAGCGTTAATAGCTGGCGGCTTGTCGCCGGACCGAGCGCTGCACCGTTGAAGGTCAGATCCGACGTCCGCGTCTTTGACGCGCACATCGGCGAAGGGGTCCACATGCGGCTGCCCGCCGAGGAAACTGGAAGAAACACCTTGCTCTACGTCTACAGCGGAAAGGTCTACATCGCGGGCGAGGTCATATCGGAAGGGGAAAGCGCATTTTCGACAGCTGCCTATGACAATCTCACCGCATGGGCTGAATCAGAAGTCTTGCTGTTCTCGATGGATCCTGCAGCGGAGGTTTACCGAGGCGGCATGTTCAGTGGGAACCAGCGGCGCCGCGTCTAGAGATGCAGGCGTCGATCACCCCTCGCTTGCCGGCCTCAGCGTGATCTCGTTCACCACCTCAAGGTCACACGCACGGCGTCATCTTTCTGATCAATATTCACATTGAGCTCTGGGCTTAGGCTCTTGATCCGATTTGAACCAGCGACCCTTAACAAACAAGTCACTGCTTCAAGGAAATCAACGAGTTGAGGCATAAAGCCTATTTATGGAACCGTTTTACCCTATTGATGAAAGCTGACGATCCCCTACTATACATAGTCAGTCTTGATGCTCACCGCTTCCCAAGCCTCAAGTTCACCAAGCGTCTCTTTGATCCTTCCGCGAATCCGGCGCAACGCATCCGAACCGAGCACAAGCTGAAGCGGGGGATTGTCCGACTTTAGAGCGTCGATGATGACCCGGGCAGCCGCTTTCGGGTCCCCTAGTTGTTGATGGTTGGCTTTTCCGAGGGTGTCGAGTGCAGCTCCCACTGTTACCCGATATGCATCGTCGGCTGTCGCGCTGAAACGAGCAGAACCGGCGGACAGGAAATCAGTCCGAAACTGACCCGGTGCTATCGCCGTAACGCCGATGCCAAGATGCTTGACTTCAGCGGCGAGTGCCACAGAGAAACCTTCAAGCGCATGCTTCGCTGACGCATAAAGTGCGGTGCCCACACCCGGCGCCCTACCCGCCACAGACGTGATGTTCACTATGTGGCCCGCACCCTGAGCTCGCAGGTAAGGAAGTGCGGTTCGCACAATGCGGATTGGCGCAAACACATCAACGTCAAACAGATGTTTCAACTCAGCATCTGTTGAAGATTCAACCGATCCCAGGAGCCCGTAACCGGCGTTGTTGACAAGGAAATCAACACGCCTTCCTTCCGAAAAGATTGTCTCGACAACTTCTTTCGTACGATCGAAATCAATCATGTCTAATGCATGAATGTCGATTGCTCTGCCCCGTAAAGTTTCGGGTGTGCCGCCGCTGCGCGTGGTGCCGATAACGCTATCGCCTGCATCGAGAACAGCCTCAGCGAGTGCGAGGCCCAATCCTCTCGATACGCCAGTAATAAACCAATTCGCCATTTTGCAGTCCCTACCTTCACCGACGCCGCTTCTCGGACCATTCGAGCAAACTAACTCAAAGGCCGGATTTGCCATGCACTGTGCAGTGCAGTCAAGAATGATTGAAATCTGGAATATCGATCGTTCTGGCAGTGAGTCTGAACCCGCGCACGCCTTGATGCGTCATAGAGATCGTATGCTCAATCACTATGGGGCGGCGAAAAATGGCCGCCCCACACGTCCCGTTACGCCAGACGCCCGCCGCCATCCACATGAAGGACAGTACCCGTCACGTACCGGTTCGTCATAAGGCAAAACGCGGCTTCGGCAACGTCGACAGGAGTACCCACGTAGCGCGCGGGAAGCGACTTGGCTTGCCCCTCGAAGAATGCCCTGCGGTCGGCCTCCGGCATGAAGTCCCAACCAGGTGTTTCCACGACACCTGGCGAAAGCACATTCACGCGCAGGGGTGCCAGCTCAACGGCAAGCGCCTTAGCCAGACCTTCGAGGCCTGCGTTCATGGCCGCGACAACCGCGGTGCCGGGACCCGGACGATAGGCCGCAAGACCGGAAAAGAATGTGATCGATCCCCCTTCCCTAATCGTGGGAGCAGCAAACCGAGCGGCGAAGAACGGACCCCAGAACTTACCAGCGAGCATCTGTTCGACGGCTTCCAGGGGAATTTCGCCGAGCGGCGCATATGTCAGGGCAGCCGCTGTGGTGACGAGATGGTCGATCGGTCCCATTGAGGCGTAGCCGCTTTGTGCAGCATCGGCATTCCCGGCATCGAAAGACGCGGTCCGAGCACGATTGCCCAAGGTCTCGTTTGCCTTGTTGAGCCGCTCCTGCGATCGCCCGGCGATGGTGACGTTGGCACCCCGGTCAAGAGCTGCCTTGGCAAGACCGAGACCCATACCGGAACCACCCCCCACAACAACGACGTGTTTGTTTTCGAGATCCATTTAATTTCTCCTTTTCAAGAATGGAATTGACTGGCTGCTGCCCGTTTGAGAGGTGCAACGATGGCAATGAAACCGGCGACACAGACGAAAGCGCCGACGAGAGGGGTTGCGGCCACGCCGGCGACAGTGATGGTGGCGTGACCGGCAAGTGAACCGAAGGTGATACCGAGATTGAACCCGGCGATGTTCATGCCGGAGGCGGCCGCCCGGATGCTGATTGGTCGATCTGCCGCCACCTGCAGGATCTTTGCCTGGAGGATCGGAACTGCCGCGAACATCGCAAAACCGAGTAGAACGACAAAGACAGCGGTAGGCAGCGCGTTCGATGACCAAGCGGCAATGCCGAGCAGCAGAACAGCAAGTCCCGCCACTACCCATGCGGATGCCTTGGCAGGACCGACCTTGTCGGCGAACTTGCCACCGATGATGTTTCCGACGGCAGCCGCAAGGCCATAGAGAAGGAACACTGTGCTGATCGAGGCGACATCGAGCCCCGAAACTTCTTCGAGCAATGTTGCGACGTAGGTATAGAAGGTAAATGCTCCGCCATAGGCGAGAACCGTTATGCCCGCGGCACCCAACAGAGATGGATCAAAAAGGCCCTTCAGACCATTCGTGGCTTCCGGCGAAGAACTGTCTCCCGTGCCACGAGGCACGAGCACCCACATCGCGACCGCGGCCACGAAGGCACATGCGGCAACGCAGGCAAAGACAGCTCGCCAGCTCCAGACCGAACCGAGATAGGTTCCTGCTGGCACACCCGTCACAAGAGCAATTGTCAACCCCATGAAGACGAATGCGATTGCACTGCCGCTGCGATCCTTGGCGACGAGGGCAGCCGCGACCGATGATGCAACGGCCAGGAACGTGCCATGCGAGAGACCACTGATGAAGCGGGCCGCGATGATTGTCACGAAGCTCGATGACACAGCGATCAAGAGGTTTCCGGCAACAAAGAGTAGCATCGACGCCATGAGCAGTGGCTTTCGGCTCCATGAACTTGCAAGTGACGTGACGAGGGGAGCGCCGACGGCGACACCAAGGGCATAGGCAGTGACGACCTGCCCCAGATCGGCCACCGGATATCCCAGGCCTGCCGCCATCGGAGGCGACAACCCGATTGCGACGAATTCGACGAAGCCCAATGCGAAGGCGCATAGGCTAAATGCATAGATGGCGGCTGGCATTGGCTACTCCATTGAACAGGAGCAAAATCTATGCTTTCCCTCAATGTTAGAGTAGATTGCCTTTTGTGAAGGACCTTTACCATATGGAAAAGATAGCCTACCTCCCGGGCATCTCAGAATTCGTTGCTTCCGCGAAGACTGGATCCTTTTCCGGCGCTGCGCGTGCCCTCGGCGTCTCGGTTGCGCATATCAGCAGGACAGTTGCGAAGCTTGAAGCCGATCTCGGCGTGCAGCTCATCACGCGAAGCACACGGTCGAGCATTTTGACCGATCAGGGGCAGCAGTTCTTCTTGCGATGCTCGAGCATTCTTGAAGCCTATGACGAAGCCCGTGACATCGCGCGCGCGGCGACGGCTATCTCGGGCCGCATTCGTATTTCGATGGGCGGCCATTACGCCGAGACCGTGCTGACACCGCAACTTGCGCGCTTCTGTACTGACCACCCGGGGGTTTCGATAGATCTCGAGATGACGAGCAGAAACGTCGCGATGATCGAGGAAAACTTCGATCTCGCCGTGCGAGCCGGGCCACTGGCGCAATCCACTCTTATCGCTCGCAAGCTTGCTGGCTTCAGGCTGCGTACGCTCGCGGCGCCTGGCCACGTTCCCGACGCGATAGAGGATCCAGGCGACCTTCATCCGTCATCTTGCATGTCCTTGGGTGGTCGCGACTGGGTCTTTTCCCGCAAAGGCGAGACAAGGGTCTTAAAGCCAGAGGGGCGAGTCAACACAAACAGCGGAACCCTTCTTGTGTCCAGCGCCGTAGAGCGATGCGGGATCGCCCAGGTTCCCTCTTACTATGGTCAGGCAGAACTGGAGTCAGGACGGCTTGTGGAACTCTTTCCGGAGTGGACAGCCTCCGAGGAATTCGAGTTCTTCCTAGTCTATCCCGAACAGAGACATCTCCCGGCGCGCGTTCGGGCGCTTATCGATCATCTGGTCGCTCAAGCAGGGCGATAGAACCTGAGGAACATGGCGACGCCGCTCTCGATGATCTCTTCGATCTCGTCGGCCGTGAGTGCCCGGTCGTCGCCCATGAGGCGAACCCAAAGAACTGCTTCGTCGATCAGGCCAAGAAATTGCTTCGAGGCGAGGTCAACATTGTCGATCCGTAACAAGCCAAGGCGAGCCATTTCGCCGATATAGTTCCGCACGGAAGTCACCGCGGGCGTCTTTCCCATTTCGAAAAAGCTTTTGATGAGATCCGGGAAACGGCGGCCGTCGGCGATGACCATGCGAAGGAAAGCGACAGCCAGCGGCGGCCCCCAAAACGACGACACGGCTTGTCCAATGCGGCGCAGGCCAACCTCTGGGTCCGCAAGAGCTTCAGCATCGTCACCGATATCCATTGCAGGAAATGCGCGCCACATGCGCTCAACGACAGCGCGGAAAAGTGCTTCCTTGCCGTCAGGAAACTGATTGTACAGCGTCCGCCTTGCCGTCCCCGCCTCCTTCGCGACCAAATCCATGCTCGCGTTCTCGTATCCATGCTCGATGAAGACGCGGCTCGCAGTCATGAGGATGACGTCGCGCGTACTCTGAACCGGCCGGGCATTGGCGATCTCCTCGAAGATAGAATCTTTCTTTTCGGCGGCGGACATTGGCGAAATCAAACCTCTCAGAATTTCAGGTGCGCCTTCGATATCCCAACTCGCCCGATTTGACAAAATCGAGGTGCCCCCTTGCCTGCACTAATGAGTGCAGTATATGTCTGCACTAATGAGTGCATTGATGCTCATTAACATACAATTCCCTTCAAGTCAGGAGCCCTCCATGGATTCGTTGTCCTCGAAAGTCGCGTTGATTACTGGAGGATCACGCGGAATTGGTCGCGAGATTGCGCTCGGTCTTGCCGACGCAGGTTGCGATATCGCTGTGCACTTCAACTCAGATTCTGCATCGGCTGACGAACTCGTTAGAGAGATAACTAATAGGGGCCGTCGCGCGGTTGCTCTGGGCGCGGATCTCGACGATCAAAATCAGGCAGCCGCGCTTAGCGGTGCGGCAGCTTCACAGCTCGGTCCAGTTGACGTGTTCGTTAGCAATGCGGGAATCAATCCTGCGAAGCCGATCGATACCATCACGGCTGACGATTGGGAGAGGTCGCTGCGCATCAACCTCTCCGCGGCTTTTCACATCAGCCAGTCGATCCTTCCCGGCATGCGCGAACGCAAATGGGGCCGACTGATCTACGTCTCGTCGGTTGCAGCCCAGATCGGCGGAGTAATCGGTCCGCACTACGCAGCGAGCAAGGCGGGCCTGATCGGCCTCGCACACTATTATGCCAGCGCGCTCGCCAAGGAAGGCGTGACCGCAAACGTTCTTGCACCTGCATTGATCGAGACGGATATGATCAAGAACAACGCCGCAATCAAGCCAACCCTTATCCCGATCGGCCGCTTCGGTCGGACCGACGAGGTGGCGTCGCTTGCCGTCAACCTTGCCCAAAATGGCTACATGACGGGACAAACGATTAACGTCAACGGTGGCTGGTACATGAGCTCCTGACACCGGCATGCCAGCCTTCGGCTGACCAGACAAAAATCTCATCGAGGAACCGAGAAGGAGAACCGTCATGAAGACGAAGACCGTGCTGACCGCACAGGACGCCGCGAAAATCACCGAGGCCTGCAAGTCTGAAGCCGAGCAGAACGGCTGGAAGATGAGCGTCGCAGTTGTCGATGATGGCGGCCGGCTGTTGAGCGTCGTCCGCTTCGACGACGCCACCTATGACACGGCCGGAGTTGCGCTGCGAAAGGCGGAAACGGCGGCAATGAACCGCAGCCCGTCGGCCGAGGTCGAGGAGATGGAGCGAGATCGTCTGACGATGCTCGCACTCGGTGACCGCCTTCCCCTGCAGGGCGGCATTCCGGCCCTGAGAAACGGTGAATGCCTCGGTGGCATCGGCGTTTCCGGTGGTCTGTCGACGCAGGACGAACAGGTGGCACGCGCCGGGCTGGCCGCGCTGGGCATCTAATTTCTATGGGGGGGCGATAACAGCAGCAGGCGGGCTGCGCGAAACACAAAGGATACCAACATGCATACAGAAGAAATCAAATTCCCCAGCGAAGGTTTGAATTGTGCCGGCACCGTCTACCGCCCGGATAGAGAGGGTCCGTTTCCGGCCGTGCTCCTCTCCCACGGCTTTGGCGCTATACGCGGCATGCGCAACATCCCAGAAGTGGCGACGGCTTTGGCAAGCTCTGGAATCCTGGCACTTGCTATCGACTTCCGCTTTCTCGGCGACAGCGAAGGCGAGCCAAGACAGCAGGTGCTTCCCGACGCGCAACGGCAGGATCTCCGGAATGCGCTCACTTACCTCGAGAGCCGGGACGACGTCGACGCCGCGCGCATTGGTTTGTGGGGCACCTCCTTCAGCGGCGGACAGTCGATCCAGGTCGCAGCCTTTGATCGCCGGGTGAAGGTTCTCGTGGCCCAGGTTCCGGCGACGGACCTCTACCGCCAGATCCGTTTCTCCGCTCCGCCCGAGCAGCGCAAGATCATCGATGATGCCATTGCATCGGAATATGGCCGTCGTTTCCGTGGCGAGCCGCCTGCAACCATGAAACTTGCCGATACTGCCGAAGCGCCGTCGGTCTTCGGGCCGGAGTCGTACGAGTGGGCCAGTCACAATGAAGCGGAGCACTCACAATTTCACAACGCGGTGACCATCAGTTCGTTGCAGGAGGCGGTGCAGACTGCTCCGGGCGACTACATAGAGGCCGTGGCGCCCACCCCGCTTCTCATCATCATGGCCGACCCCGACAAGACGGTGGTGATCGACTACACAAAAGACGCGTTTGAACGTGCAGGCGAGCCGAAAAAGCTGATTACGATCAAGGGGCTTCATTACGACGCCTACGACAAGCCGGAGACCCTTCGGGAAGCAACCGAAGCCGCTCGGACATGGTTCGTCGAGCATTTAGCGCCATCGCAGCTCTGATGACCAGGTGCGCAGGCGTGCCTGCGCGTTCGGTCAGCCTCAAAGGAGACGATTCATGCACAATCTGACGAAAGCCTTCGGAACCGCAGCGTTAGCGACTCTCATTGCATCCCAATCGCTCGCACACGAAGTCGGCACGTGGGCTGGAGCCAGCAGCGCACCCTCGGAACGGTCTGAGGTCAGCGTCGCGCAGGTAGACGGAAAAGCCTACGTTGTCGGCGACTACAACGGCGCGACCGATCTGCTGATCTATGATCTTGCAAAGGATATATGGAGCAAGGGCGCGCCCTTCCCGTATGCAGTCCATCACACGGCGGCCGTTTCAATCGGCAGGACGATCTACGTTATCGGTGGCTATGTCGACGGATGGAAGGCCACGAACAATGTGTGGGCCTACGACACAGCGTCCGACACGTGGAGCGAACTCGGCAAGATGCCGACAGCGGTTGCCGCCGCAGGCGCCGCAGTCCTCGACGGAAAGATCCATGTCGTGGGCGGCAGCAAGTCCGGTCGCTGCAACATTTCCTTCCACCTTGTCTATGATCCCGAGGCAAAGTCGTGGACTGAGGCCGCCCCGCCGCCGACCAAGCGGGATCATCTTTCGGTCGTCGCGCTCGATGGCAAGCTCGTGGCCGTCGGCGGCAGGATCGACGGCAGCCCCGGAAGAAATCTGGATGTGAACCAGATCTACGACCCGAAGAGCAATTCCTGGACGTCCGGCAAGCCCCTGCCGACCGCCCGTAGTGGGAGCGCGTCCGCAGTCCTCGATCACGAGGCGTTTATCATGGGTGGGGAAGGCTCCGGCAAGGTCTTCAACGAGGTCGAGGCCTATGACCTCCCCGGAAATTCGTGGCGTACCATTTCCCCCCTCCCCACAGGTCGTCATGGCTTTGGCGCGGTCGCCCATGACGGAAAAATCTTCACGATCGTCGGAAGCCCGGCTCCCGGTGGAAACCGATCGAGCGTCGTCGAAGTGCTGACACCCGAAAAGTAACTTACCTCCCGAGCACTTCAAATCACATAAGGATTGAACATGTCTGACACTACGCTTGAACTTGGCAAGAAGACCTTTGCGAAAACCTTCGGCTCCGAAGCGGACGGCTTCATCCAGACCGTCAACGGCATGGCGCCCGGCCTCGGTGACTTCATCGTCGAAGCGGAATTCGGCAATGCCTACAATCGTCTGGGTCTAGATCTGAAAACACGCGAGCTCGTGATCCTCGCATCTTGCGCGACGCTCGGCTCGACCGGTCTTGGCGCTGTTGGAATGCACATCCCTGCGGCCCTTGCTGCGGGCGCCACGCGCGAAGAAATCGTCGAGGTCTTTGTCCAGCTTTCGTTCGCAGCCGGGATGCCGACCGCGCTTGCAGCACTCGAAGCAGCAAAGACCGCCTTCGATAAGCTTGACGGCAAGGCCGCCTGAACCGACACCTGAATTGGACGAGCAGAACATGGAAAAGCAGTCGGCAGACCAAACTCAAATTCGTCGCGGGACAATCCCCGTTATGGCCGTTGCCTGCGGCGTTATGGTGGGAAACATCTATCTGTGCCAGCCGCTGCTGGGAGCAATCGCCAAAGACTTCGGTGTTCCTGAAAGTATAGCATCTCTCGTCGCCGTGATGACGCAGGTCGGCTATGCTCTCGGCATTCTTCTGCTCGTCCCTCTCTCGGACATGGCCGAGCCCCGCAGCCTGGTCAGATGGATGTCCGCGCTCGCCGCTGTCGGCCTGCTCATGGCCTGTCTCGCCCCGGCAATCCCTGTCCTTCTTGCCGCGAGCATATTCCTGGCATTCGTGACCGTCGTTCCGCAGGTGCTCATTCCACTTGCCACCTCGCTTGTCGCTCCAGAGCATCGGGGGCGCGCGGTCGGCTCGCTTGCGACAGGTCTCATCATGGGAATTCTGCTGTCCAGAACGATTTCGGGGCTGGTGGCCGGCTATGGTGGCTCCTGGCGCGCCTCATACGGGCTAGCGTCCGTCCTCTCCGTCGTCGTCTTCTTTCTTGTCCCGGCCTTTATGCCGAAAAAGTCCGAGCACGCGACCTCGATCGGCTACTTCAAGCTGCTCGCTTCCCTTCCGCCGCTTCTCAAGCATCGAGATCTCATCCTCTCGATGGCCATGAACTTCCTTGTGTTTGGCGCATTTTCCGCCTTCTGGGCAACCATGGCGTTCCATCTGGCTACTCCGGAATTTGGCCTCGGCCCTGCGGCGGCCGGCCTGTTCGGTCTATGGGGAGCGCCCGGAGCACTTCTGGCACCGATCGCCGGACGGCTTTCCGACAGATGGGGTCCGGCGCGCGTCAATGTTCTCGGCTTCGCATCCGTGCTCATCTGTTTCGCCATCGCGATCACGATCGGAGCCCATTCGTTGATCGCACTCGTCGTCGTGGTAAACCTTCTCGACTTCGGCCTTCAGAGCGGACAGGTCGCCAACCAGACGCGCATCTTCGCCATCGCGCCAGAGATCCGAGGACGGCTGAACACCCTCTACATGGTCTCTACCTTCGGCGGCGGTGCAATCGGTGCGCTTGCAGGCGGCTATGCATGGTCGGCTGCGGGATGGACAGGCGTCTGCTTGCTCGGCTTCGTCGCGACCTGCCTTGCCGCAATCATCCTTGCAACCGGCGTCGCGACCGCCACATCTTCAAAACAGGGACACAGGAGGTGGCATGAAAGAGGCCGCGCCCGCTGAGAGAATGGATCACTGAGATGCCGGTGATGATCGAGGGACAGTCACACTTCCAGCCTTTCGGCTTATCCTGTTGGGGTTTTGCAGATCTCAACACGGGAGTTGGAAGCATGACTGCCTCTTATGAATACCATATCGGAGTGGATTATCATCAGTCTTATAGCCACCTGGTGGTGCAGGACTCAGCCGGGAAGACATTACGATCCGGCCGGGTGAAGAACGACCGCCAGTCGCTTTGCGGGTTTCTCGAACGCTACCGGGAAAACAGCCATGCGGTTGTCGAAGCGACGCGCAACTGGATGGTGATGTACGACTGGCTCGACGACATTTGTGACGATGTCGTTCTCGCCCATCCTTTGAAGGTGAAGGCGATCGCCGACGCCAAGATCAAGACCGACAAGATCGACGCGACGGTGCTGGCGCATCTGCTGCGGGCCGACCTGGTGCCGGAGGCCTGGGCGCCAACCGACAAGGCCCGAGAGCTGCGCGTCGCCCTGCGCGAGCGGATGTTTTACGTGCGGCTGCGCACGATGACGAAGAACCGCATCGTCACGGTGTTCGATCGCTATCCGGAGCAGACGGCACAGTTGAAGAAGCTCGGCGATCTGTTCGGTAGGGCCGGCCGCATCCAGTTGGCTCAGGTGAACGTCTCAGAGATCGACCGCGTACAGATCGACCGTGGCCTCGCCTTCATCGGCGACATCGACGTGCGCATCAAGCAGTCGGAATCAACGATCCGGGCGATGACCAAGGCCAATGCCAATGTGAAGCTATTGAAGACGATCCCCGGCATCGGCGAGTTCTTCGCCCGGCTGATCGACGCGGAGATCGACGACATATCGCGGTTCCGTAACCCGAAGAAGCTTGCTGCCTATGCCGGCCTTGTGCCCTCGACCTATTCGAGCGGCGGCAAGACCTATCACGGCAAGATCATCAAGCAGGGCAACAAGTGGCTGCGCTGGGCTTTCGTGGAAGCTGTCGCGCCGGCCATCGCTACCGATCCGCAGCTTCGAGTTCAATACGACCACCTGAAGATCAGAGGAACCAACAAGGCGCGCGTGGCGATCGCGCGCAAGCTTTTGACGATCGCCTTCCAGATCCTGCGTGACCAGCGCGCTTATGAGCCGCGCGACACCAGCACCACGGAAGGCGCGTCGACGATATCCCGGTTGTCCTGATGGTTGTCTAGCGAGCCCGGCAAGACTGGGCTGCGCTCTTACAGGAGAATGGGAAGCCGGGAGCCGAACGCCACTCTATGACCGAAGCCAAGAAGGCATCAGGGTCACGCATTGGAGAATGGTTCAAGAACCGAAGGACAGCAAAAGCAATCTGTCCGGCGGAAAGAAGAACTTTGCCGATCGGCGCGATTGCCGGTCAAAACATAACCGAACCCAAGGAAAAGCCGCCAAATGGTGGTGTTCTGCCCCTTGAGTTCTTTCATCGGAGTGAACCATGACCGGAAGCGCATCCGTTAACCCACTGATCGAGCGCATTATCCCGTCATCAGGGGAGAGCATTCCCCTGGTCGGCTGCGGAACCTGGCAGACCTTCGACGTTGGTTCGTCCCCGAACGAGCTTGAAGGCCCCTCCTCCGTCATCGGCGCCCTGGTGGAAGGAGGCGGAAAGCTGATCGACAGCTCACCCATGTACGGCCAAGCCGAGCGGGTCACCGGCGAAATCCTGTCCCGAAGCGGGCTGCGCGGTCAGACCTTCCTGGCGACCAAGGTATGGACGCGCGGAAAGGAGTCTGGGATCGACCAGATGAGCCGCTCCTTTGAACTTCTCAAGACCGATGTCATCGACCTGATGCAGGTGCACAACCTCCTCGACTGGAAGGTTCATCTACCGACACTGAAGGAATGGAAGGCGCAAGGCCGGATCAGGTATCTTGGCGTGACGCACTACATCGACAGCGCACATTCGGATCTCGAAGCGGCCATCCGGACAGGCGAATTCGATTTCGTCCAGCTCAACTACTCAGTGGCCGACCGCGCTGCCGAAAAGCGGCTGCTACCCGCCGCGAAGGATCTGGGGGTCGCAGTGCTGGTCAACCGCCCATTCGGCGAAGGTTCGCTGATCCGCCGCCTCGCCCGAATGCCGCTTCCCAATTTTGCCCGACAACTCGGGGCACAGACTTGGGCTCAGCTTGCACTTCGGTACGTCATATCGCATCCGGCTGTAACCTGCGCCATTCCGGCTACGTCAAGTTCAGAGCATATGAGAGACAACATGCGCGCGGCCTCTTTGCCAGAGCTTCCATCAGCGCAGAAGTCAGAACTGCTTGCAGCTATCGGCTGAGACCTGCTTAGTCCGCAAAGTAGCGCGCTGGTGTCTGTCCGAGCGCTTGCTTGAACATCGTAATGAACGCGCTTGTGTTCTCGTAGCCAAGATCAATCGCGATGTTGGTGACTGATTGACCCTCTGCAAGCCACTGGAGTGCGAGTGACAGCTGGAGCTGTCGACGCCATTTGCCAAACGAGAGGCCTGTCTCTTCTTTGAAGCGCCTCGTGAGGGTCCTGGGGCTTGCTCCGATGCGCTCACTCCAATCTTCGATTGTGGATCGCAGAGACGGGTCAAGCGTGATCAGGTCCGCGAGTTTCCTCAGACGCAGATCCTTCGGCATCGGCAGGTAGAGTGGTTCGCGTCGAGCATGGATCAGCTCGTCAAGCATGACCTGAATAAAGCGATTTTCGCGGCTTGCACCGAGCGGATAGAGCGGCGGCATTTTCTCGAAGCGAGCAAACATCTCCCGCAGCAGCGGTGGCACCGAGATGATGCAGCAATCCGCCGGCATGTCCGGCGCGCTGGTCGGTTCGACGAAGAGGCACCGGATCTCCAGCTTGCCGACACCACTCGAGGAATGCGTCACGCCCCCCGGCACCCAGACAGCGCAGTTCGGAGGCGCGACCCACAAACCATGTGCGGCGTGCACAGTGACGAGGCCTTTGGTGGTATAGAGAAGCTGCGCCTTTCGATGGGAATGCGGAGCCTGTTCGAGCACGTCCGTATCGAGGTCAAAGGCGACCGCCGAGATGTCCCTTGCGAGGGAATCCGCGCCTTCAAAATCCTCAATCCGGTTGAACAGAAGCATTCTAGACCCCGCGACCTCGCCGAGAGCGAGTTGGCCGTTAATCGTGATTGTGTGGCCGTATCACGAAATCCGAACACCCGCAAATCTGGTAGTCGTCGTTGCTGAGAGCCCGTGGAAGAGGGCTGTGAGACGCGAATGTATTGAATGAGCGCCGACGGCAGCTGTTGGATCGAATGGATCATGATCGAGGATGTAACGCAAATGACGCGCAAGATGGTACCGACTCTCATAGAAGGTATCGATGGGGAGAAAGTCATCAAAGACCCGTTTATCCTTCATCGCGTTTCCACATTCCCAATAGTGGTATTCGCGACAGAGCTGGCGCAGGGAGGGTATGCGGAGCGCTGGATGGTCGAAATGGAAAGCCTCCTGGCGAAGAGAACACCGTTCGTCATCCTGATTCCCAGTTGTGAACGCCCGGAGAGTAGAGCGGATTGGGCTCGGCGCGTCGTCTGGATGAAGGAAAACAAAGCCACCCTCTCCCTCTACTGCAAGGGTGTCATCAGCATTGAACCCGATCGGAAGCTGAGAGGCGACCTTGAGCGGCGGGTGAGCGGATCGAAGCGAATGTTCGGCGTCTCACAGCATGTTGTCGAGAGCGACGAAAACGCCGTTGACCTCGCTCGTCGTATGCTTACCAAGCGGAGCTTTTCGGCGGAAGCTTTGCGCATCCTCGCGCTTAGGCAGATCTACGAGTACTGAAGTGTTCGGCTGTTGCCGACGCAGCCGGTCGCACGTCATTGCGAGGCAGATGACGAGTGGAACCGCCGGATATCGGTTACCAACTAAGCCGTGCATTCGAATAGTCTGAAGTCGGTCAGCCCGCGACAAGATATGCAGTTGTTAGTTATGGCAGCCTGCAGGCTGCCACCGTTCGACGGCATTCCGTCCCTTCTCTCGTGTATCTTCCGAAGAGGCTTATCGGAAATCCTCGTCGAGACCCTTGTTCTCACCGTAGGAACCACGCAGCCCGGATCGAATGCGACAAAACGGCACCGAGAGTTCTAAAATTCCTTGAGTTCGGGGAAGTTTCGCTGATGCCAGACGGGATAGGCCGGAGGCAGATCGCTGGCTGTGTCGAGTTTGGCGACCTGATCTGCCGTGAGGCTCCAGTCAACGGCGCCGATATTATCGATCAGCTGCTCTTCCGAGCGGGCTCCAATGATCACATTTGCGACGGTAGGTTTTTGCAGGAGCCAGTTTAGAGCGACCTGTGGGATCGTCTTTCCGGTTTCTTCAGCAATCTCATCGAGGGCGTCGATGACGCAGAAAAGATGCGCGTCTTCGTATTTCGGGCCGGCCCCGGCAATCTCGAATGCTCTGGTTCCAGGCTGCGCCGGGCGATCGCGCCGGATTTTGCCTGTCAGCTTGCCCCATCCGAGCGGCGACCAAATCATTGACCCAACACCTTCAACTTGCCCCAACGGCATAAGATCCCACTCGTAGTCGCGATTGAGGAGCGAATAGTAGACCTGATGCGAGACATGACGCGGGTAACCGTATCGGTCAGAGACGGAAAGCGATCTCATCAGGTGCCAGCCGGAGAAGTTCGAACAGCCTGTGTATCGGATCTTTCCGGACCTCACGAGTTGGTCGAGGGTCGAGAGAGTTTCTTCCAACGGCGTATTATAGTCCTGGCCGTGAAGTTGGAACAGGTCGATGTAGTCCGTACCGAGCCTTTTCAGAGCGCCATCGACGGCATCCAGCAGATGCTGCCTCGAGGATCCGTAATCGTTCGGCCCTTCACCTACCCGGAAAGTCGCCTTGGTCGAGATGAGTACGCGGTCGCGCTTTCCCTTGATGGCCTCGCCAAGGATGGTTTCTGCCAATCCGCTGGAATAGGCATCGGCGCTGTCGAACAAGGAGACGCCATGATCGAGGCAAACGTCGATAAGGCGCGCCGCACCGTTGCTGTCTGTAGATCCCCACGCCTTGAAAAAATCGTTCCCCCCTCCGAACGTTGCTGTTCCGAAACTGAGGGCGGGTACTCGAAGGCCAGAGCGGCCGAAGCGTCTGTATTCCATGGCAAGCCTTTTTCGATAAATGGTCAGGATGCAAGCGGATGCTCAACCCGCGACAGGGTCTGATTAGGCGGCGGCTTTCATCTTCAAGTTCGAAAGAATATTGTTTGGATCGGATACATCGTACGGATCCTCTGCACAGTTGTCGCAAAATCCGTCTTCTTCGAACCATTCCTCGATGATACTGTCATTGACAATCGCCACATAGCGCCACGACCGCATCCCAAAGCCCAGATTGTCCTTGGCGACGAGCATGCCCATCTTGCGGGTAAATTCCCCCGAGCCATCCGGGATGAGCTTTACGTTGGAGAGGTTCTGAGACTTGCCCCAGGCGTTCATCACGAAGGCGTCGTTCACCGACACGCAGTAGATCTGCTCGATACCCAGAAGTTTGAACTGGGGAGCGAGTTTTTCGAAATCGGGAAGCTGATAGGTTGAGCACGTCGGCGTGAACGCGCCCGGCAAAGAAAAGATGATCACGCGTTTTCCGGCGAAATAGTCGGCTGTCGTCATATCTTGCCAGCGAAAGGGATTACGACCTTCAATCTTATCGTGGCGGACCCGCGTCTTGAAGATGAACTGGGGAATTTGTCTTCCTGCGTGCATTGCTAAAACTCCTGCTGTCGGATCAATCTCGGTTCCGCTTGGTGTCCCATCGGCCGTCGGCATGTGACCTTGGAAATAGCAGGTTGCTCGTGTGTCAAATCCCAGGATTAGGCCAGGTTATCAGGAAATTCGGCCAAAAGAGCAGGAAGCGTAGAAGGTCTTGGTTCGATCTAAATGTTAACCGTATACGCTACTTTTTGTCCTGAAATCAGCGACGATCTGTGGTTCATGCGCGTATCCAAGGAGGGATTATACGGGAGTAAATCATGACCAAAATCCTGCCTTATCGCCTTCTGCAGACTGCGGTCGTGGCCGTCGCGGACATCAACGTCAACATGCGACGTGTCACTCTCGCCAGCCAAGAGTTCGCCGATTTCAAGTGCGATCGTCCCGGCCAGTGAGTGAAACTCTTCTTTATCGAAGACGGTCCTGGGCGGGCTTATACGATCAGGCGCTGGTGACCGGACGCGCAAGAAATGGATATCGACTTCTTTCGTCACGGACATGGCGTAGCCGGCACTTGGGTCGAACGGGCAATGCAGGGCACTCCCGTCTGGCTCGCAGGCCCCCCAGCGAGTTTTCAACGACGAAGGATCGAAGCCAAATCTTGGTCGGCGATGAAACAGCCCTTCCCGCGATTTGCGCGATCGTTGAATCACTACCTGATCCTTCTCTGGCCACGGTTGTCGCGAAGGTCACTGATCAGCGCTCAATTGACGGTATGCCTGAACTCGATGGAGCGACCGTCCAACTGGTCCTAGAAAATGCTGACGGCGAATGCCGATCGGCCCGTATTGTCATGCGCGGAATCCCTATGCAGGACGCAGGAAAGAGCCCACCTCTGGGCCGGCTGCGAGAGCAGTTTGGCACGGTCGTTACGCCTGCTGTGCCGAGAACACGACCTCGATAGAAGCCGTCTTCACGTCTCCGGTTACTGGAAGCGCGGGATTGTGGAATACACCGATCCGACGAGTGACTACTGATCAGGTTCCTCCGACCGTGGCGAAGGATGAGTGTCGAGCGCGTAGCGACGCACGCGATAACCGTAGGCCTATCCTATCGCCAATGCCGACAGCAAATGCTGAATCCCGAACCAAGTTCTAGAGTGGAGTGACACTTTGGGTGACAGAACCAGGGACCGGCGGTTGCAAACCGCCCTCCTATTCGAATAAGTAACCCTGAATATGCAGGATATGATCCCGCAAGGCATCCCTGGCTCGATCTTTGTCCCTGGCCCTCAACGCCTCATAGATCTCATCATGCTCGCGACGCAGTCGTACGATCCGCGCTGGCGTCATCTTCTGTGCTTTGAGCTGCCCCCACTCCGATTGCCGCCTCACACGAGAAAGCGCTCGTGCAACCGAGATCAGGGCATCATTGCGGGAGGCCCTCGCGATAGCATCGTGGAACTCCCCATCCCACAGCTCGAATTCCGGTACAGAGGTTGTAGCGCTCATTTTGCGGATACACTCCTCCATCCGGTCAAAGTCGGCTTGACTGGCGCGGGCGACGACCAAAGCTGCCAGTCCCGGTTCGAGGAGCAATCGGCATTCGATCACGTCTGCAGGACTTAGGGCATCGGTTTCCAGCCCGAGCCCCACTGTGACGGGTGCGGTGTTTTCCGACGCTTGAGCCTTGAAGGTTCCGCGGCCTACGTGCCTTACAACAAGCTGGGCCATTTCGAGAGCGTCGAGCGCCCGTCGCACGGTGTTACGGGCAACCCCGTATTGCTCGCCGAGCTCACGCTCGGTCGGTAGTTGATCTCCAACCTTCCAACGATCGGACCGCAGCTCGGTCTCAAGAACAAGGCGCAATCGGTCAGCATCTCCCCGGTCTTTTGAGGTCTTCAAGTTGAAATCTTCAACGACATCCATCGGTGGCATCCGTATTGGTTCATTTATTGGTATTGACATGTGAGCCAATTTAAAGATGATTGGATCACACTAACTGCTAAATGTCAACTAAAGGTTCAGATTGGTTCACAACAATGAAGCTGGCAACGATATCGATTGAGGGACGGCCCAACGTGGTCGTCGTGGACGCGCAGAACCACAAATATTGGCCGATCACTGATGCTTTCCCCGGAATCCCCGAAGGAAAGACAGGCGATATGGCAGCAGTCATCGCGGCGGTCGCCGAGATGAAGCCAGCCAAGTTGAACGGCGGGAGCAAATCGTTCTCTCATGGCGACCTTCTCGCACCCATCAACAACCCGCCGCACAATGTGCTGTGCGTTGGCAAGAATTATCATGCGCACGCCCACGAATTTACGAAGAG
Source organism: Rhizobium sp. No.120 (assembly GCF_054558365.1). Lineage (NCBI taxonomy): Bacteria > Pseudomonadati > Pseudomonadota > Alphaproteobacteria > Hyphomicrobiales > Rhizobiaceae > Rhizobium > Rhizobium sp. No.120. The sequence continues at coordinate 15,432 of NZ_BAAJNQ010000021.1, read as the reverse complement.
CGGCTTCGATGCGGGCGCGACAATTGCGGAGGCGATCCCGGAATTCCCGATCATCTTCACCAAGCCTTCTAGTTCGCTTTCGCGTCCCTATGCTGACATTCCGCTCTGGCCAGGCCTGGATGAGGCCGTCGACTACGAGGCCGAGCTTGCTGTCGTAATCGGCAAGGAGGGGCGCTTCATCAAAGCAAACCGCGCCTTCGACCACGTGTTTGGCTATACGGTGTTCAACGATGTTACTGCCCGCGACCTTCAGAAGAAGCACAAGCAGTGGTTCCTCGGCAAGGGGATCGATGGCTTCGGTCCGATCGGTCCATGGATCGTGACAAAGGACGAGCTCGATATCACTGACGTCGAAATCACCTGCTCCGTCAATGGTGAGGAGCGTCAGAAGACATCCACGAAGGATCTTATCTTTGACATCCCGACCCTCATCGAAACCATATCGAGGAGCGTCACTCTGTCACCCGGCGACATCATCGCCACCGGAACACCGGCCGGCGTCGGAATCGGTTTTGATCCTCCGCGCTTTCTCGGAGATGGCGACAAGGTGGTTGTTGCAATCCGCGGCATAGGCGAGATCGCCAACACGGTCAGGAGGCAGCACGCCGTCTGAAGAGCCGACGAACTTCCGCCGCGGTAGGAGGCCGTGCCGGTCAAACTTTCCTAAGGGAGGAGAAATCATGGATTCCAATGGATCCCGTAATTTCGTCGAAGACTTCGGTGGACAGGGAGATCTTCTGATCTTCGTTCATGGTCTCGGCGGAACAACCAACACCTGGTATCCACAAGCGCAGATCCTCAAGCGCGATCTGCGCGTGATCGGATACGATCTGGCGGGTGCCGGGCGCAGCGAGCTATACGACGAAATCACCATCGAGACCCATGTCGCCGATCTGCTGGCCATCGCCGGCAATATAGGCGGGCGAGCGAAGATCCATCTTGCCGGCCATTCGATGGGCACGATCATCTGCCAGCACTTTGCCGCATCCTACCCAGATAAGGTCGCCAGCCTGGCACTGGCTGGAGGCTTTTCCGCCCCAAGCGACGCCATGCGCGACGGGCTTAGCAAGCGTGCCGCGAAAGTTCGGTCGAACGGGATGGCCGCCATTGCCGACGACATAGTGGCCGGTGGCACCTCCTCCGATACCAAGCAGAACCAGCCTGCGGCTGCCGCTTTCGTCAGGGAGAGCATCCTGTCACAGAACCCCGAAGGCTACGCAAGAAATTGCGAAGCTTTGGCGAAGGCTCAGTCAGCGGACCTCTCGCAGATCGTCTGCCCTGTTCTCCTGCTGAACGGCGACGAAGACAAGACCGCACCTTTCGATGGCGCGCAGGCGATCGCGAGTCAGTTGAAGTCCGCGGAAGCGCAAAAGCTTACCGGATGCGGTCATTGGGCCACCATCGAGAGGGCGAAGCAGGTCAGCTATGCCCTGACCGTCTTCTACGCCCGCCAGAGCAGGATGGCGGCCGAATGATGAACGCCCGTATCTTCGTATGCATGACATGCAGCCGATACTCGCCGCCGAAAGCGGGAGAGGAAACGAAAGGTGAAGCAATGTGCAAGGCAGTAAGGGAGGCGATCGCCTCGAATGGTGTCGACGCTACACTGAGAACAGTTGAATGCCTGAACGGGTGCCCGAAGCCGTGCACGGCAGCGTTAAGGACGCCAGGAAAATCAGTATTGCGGTTCTCCGGCTTGGAGCCTGAAGACGCCGAGGCACTCGTCGAGGCCGCGGAGACTCATGCCAAGAGCGTGTCCGGCCTGTTGGCTGACGAGGATATTCCGGAACGTCTTCGCAGCAAGGTGTCCCTAAGGGTCGAGCCGGTCGCCCGATAGACCGCAAAATGCACGCCGAGATAAGGAGGAGACGTCTCATGGCACGCACACTATTCACAAACGTATCGATCTTTGAGGGCACGGAGCCCGACTTAAGACCCGGCGAGGTGCTCATCCAGGGTAATCGCATACATGCTGTCGCGGGTCCCGGGGAAACCCTTCCGCGCGAGGGCTGTATCGTTATCGACGCCGGCGGCGCGACCCTCATGCCAGGGATGGTCAACACACACTGTCATCTCACATATAACAATGGAACGACTGTTGCCGAGCTGACCTCCCTGCCTGTCGAGGAACATGTGCTGCTGACGATGCAGAACGCCAAGCTGGCCTTGGACATGGGGTTCACCTCGGCGATCGGAGCCGCTTCGGCCAAGCCGCGCCTCGACATCGTGATACGCAACGCGATCAACAAGGGCACCATTCCAGGGCCGCGGCTGCTGGCGGGTTCACCAGAATTGACTGTTACGGGTGGCCTGGCCGACGATAATCAGATCGACCAGAAACACCCCTCTATTTCGATCATCTGCGACGGCGCGGAGGAGTTTCGCAAGACCGTTCGCATGCTCATCCGCGAAGGCTGCGACCTCATCAAGTTCAATAATTCCGGTGACAGCTTCTGCTTTCCCCGGATGGCTGCCTATGACAACCCCATGACGGACGCCGAGGCTGCCGCGATCGCAGATACCGCAAACAATCTGGGCAAGCGGATCGCCGCCCATGCCCATGCGGATAGCTCGGTGCGCCAGTGTATGAAGTACAATGTTGAATTCATCTTCCATGCGACATTCGCTACCGACGAGACGATCGACATGCTCGAAAAGGTCAAGCACAAGCATTACGTGTCGCCTGCGATCGCCGCCCGGTACAACACGACCTATGAGGCCGGAGACTGGGGCATCACCACCGACGTCGCGGAGATGATCGGCAACAAGCGCGAGCTCGACGAGGGCATCAAAGTGATGCAGAAGATGCGCAAGGCCGGCATCAAGGTTATGCCGTTTGGCGACTACGGATTTGCCTGGCTGCCGCATGGAACGGAGGCGAGAGATCTTGAGCACTTCGTCAACATGTTCGGCTACACGCCGTGGGAGACGCTCAGAGCCGCGACCGCTTGGGGTGGCGAGGCCTGGGCGGGACAGTCGGGGGAGAAGATCGGGCGCATCGCGCCAGGCTACTACGCCGACATCCTGTTGATAGACGGCAATCCTCTGCTCGACCTTAGCCTTCTGCAGGATCGCAACTCGATTTTGGCGATCATGAAGGACGGAACGTTTCACAAACACTTCGAAGGGCGCTCCGCGATCCCAATATCTTCTGCGGCCTGACGTAGTCGCACAGACTAACGACGGGCGGTCAAATATTTGATTTGGCCGCCCATCGTCGCCTGATGGCACTTGGCACTCCGACGAACGACAATGCGTATGGGAGCTCAAAGACGGACAGCCTTAGGGCATGGATCGTGCGCTGAAACCGCCTGGCTAGATGGGGTCAGAACAAGAGCAGTCCGAAATCGATGGGATGGAAGGCTCCCGCTCCGCCGGTGCTAGGATAGCATCGTGTGTGGAAGGCTCCCGCGTTGAGGGAAATTGGCTTCGCCATGCAGCGCATCTCGAGTGCAGTCGTGTGTCCGGCCTTTGATGCAGCCATCTACCGACTGCTGGCCTTGAAGGGTTCCGCCAGGATCGTGCCCCCCAATCGATTAGACGGACTTTTGACGTCCGCTACGCTAAACGGGTTCGGCTGATCCATCGGGATCGAGTTGCTGCCTTCACTTACCTTTTTCGCCTCAAACTTCGAACGGCCTCAGCAATTTACGGGCTGAACCGCTCTCAGATCGTTGATTTCCTCGTATTCGCCGCCTCGCTTCATGATCGACCATGCAATGCGTGCCATCTTGTTGGCAAGAGCAACGGCTGCGACCTTTGGCGGCCGGCGGCGCAGCAAGCCGCCAATCCACCCAGTACCGCTGCCTCCATCCCGGCGAATGTAACGCAAGACCGAGGTGGCGCCGAGTATCAATAATTGCCGGATATATCGATTTCCTTGTTTGCTGATGCGGCCGAGACGGGTCTTGCCGCCGGATGAGTTCTGTCGCGGCACCAAGCCGAGCCAGGCGGCAAAATGCCTCCCCGACTTAAAAACCTGCGGATCGGGGACGATCGAAGAAAGTGCCGACGCCGTGACAAAGCCCACCCCTGGGATGGTTTCCAGCCGATTCGACAGATCGTTTCGGTAATGCCAGGAGATCAGTTTCTTTTCGATCGCTTGAAGTCGCTGCGCCAGATCGCAAACCAAATTGGCTAGCGCTTCCAGCACGAACCGAGCAAGCTCCGGCAGATCCGAGCGCTCACCTTGCGCAAGTTCCCGCACGACACGCGCCATCTGGCTGATGCCCACACCGATCGAAATGCCAAGTTCGGCAAGCTGGGCTCGGATCGAGTGCAGGAGCATCGTGCGCTGCTTAATGAGCAGGGCCCTTGAACGGTGCAGCATCGCTGCGGACTGTTGCTCAACGGATTTGACTGGCACAAATCGCATCGTCGGCCGCATCACGGCTTCGCAGATCGCTTCGGCGTCCGCGGCGTCATTCTTCTGCCTTTTCACATAGGGCTTCACATAGGCCGGCGGCATCAGCCGCACGTCATGCCCCAGGGCCGAAAGTTGTCGCGCCCAGTAATGGGCGGTCCCACAAGCCTCGATACCGATGAGGCAAGGCGGAACCTGCGCGAAGAATTTCAGCATCTGTTGGCGACGTAACTGTCGCCGCACAACTACATTGCCATCGACATCAATCGCATGAACCTGGAACACCGATTTCGCTATATCGATGCCTACCGTAGAAATCTCTTCCATTCGAACGCTCCCGGTTTGTCCATCCTAAACGATGCTATCCTAGCACCGGCGGAGCGGGAGCCTTCCATCCCATCGATTTCGGACTGCTCTTGTTCTGACCCCCTATCGCATGGTTTCTGCCAATGAACATTTCGTCTCCGGATGATGGTGCGTCGCTTGCACCAGACGCATGATGGCTCTTCCACGACGCATAATACGCCAACGCCTCCGCTGTAATTAGACGGTGCCAAGCGCATGACCTCATGAGGCGGACTCATGAAAAGATGGCCATTGCCGAGAAAGCTCTGGGCAGAGCATGTCGCCCTTTTTGTGATGTCATCACTCATTCCTGACGACTCGCCGTCGTGTCGTTGATGAAGCGGCAGCGAACGTCGTTACCGACGACACGAGCATAGGCCTGAGCGATCTGATCAGCTCAGATGATACCAACATCGGCCTGCGTGCCGGAAATGGGGATCGTACGGGGAAGAACCTGGAGTTCGGCTCGCGAATAGTCCTACGCGATGCGGTGTAGAACCCTTTCTCCCACTGGCGCGGCAACGTGAGGGCTCTTAGCCGGCATCTATCACACCCGCCACCTCACGTTTCGACAATCAGCCGGAGTATCGCATCGCATTGACGAGAAGTGAGAATGCCGGGGAGGATTGACGCCGGCTCGGGTAATAAAGGTGGAATCCCTCCCAGGGCGGGGAAAATTCCTCAAGAAAACGGTGTAGTCGTCCGCTCTCAAGGTATGGCTTCGCGATATCTTCGGGAACGTAGGCGAAGCCAAATCCATCCGCGGCCGCCTCTACGACGTTATAGATGGTGTTGAACACAACTTGTCCGTCGACACGAACCTTGATCTCGCGACCATTTTCCTCGAATTCCCACGCGTAAAGGCCGCCTAAGGTTGGGAACCGGAGATTAATGCACTTGTACTGGGTCAAATCCTTGGGATGCTTCGGAAGCTCGAGTGAGGAGAAGTAGCTTTCCGCTGCGACAACGGCGAAGCGTATGTCCGGACCGATCCTGACTGAGATCATGTCCTTGGCGATCTGCTCGCCGAAACGAACACCTGCATCGTAGCCATCGCTGACGATGTCCTGCAGGCCATAATTTACATCCAGCTCGACCTTGATATCTGGATATTGATGCAGGAAGGTTTTGAGCTTCGGCCAGACGTAGCATTGGATTTGATAATCGCCAGCAGTAAGCCGGATGGTTCCTGCCGGCTTTTCTCGAACCCTATTAAGCTCGTCGATAGCCGATCCGATCTCATCGAACAATGGCGCTATGCTTTGCAGCATCCGCTCGCCAGCTTCCGTCGGCGATACGCTGCGCGTTGTACGCGTCAGGAGTCGTACGCCCAGCCGCGTCTCAAGCTGACGGATCGTATGGCTCAGCGCCGATTGGGAAACTCCGAACTTGGCCGCAGCCCTCGTAAAGCTCCGCTCCCTGGCGACCGCCAGAAACACCATAAGATCATTGATGTTCTGACGCTCCAATCGTGAGTCCCTCTCATGGTTGAGCATCAATTATAAACTATTCCGCATGAAAGGGTAGGCTTCACGGGGCACGGGACGCTCACGCGAAGTTATCTTCGCGTTGAACCCTTGACGCCCACCAGGAGGAAGATCGTCACCTGGAGCGGTTGCGCAAGACCTCGCCTACGACCGCGGATGCCGAAAACGCGTTTGGCCACCCTGCATAGAAGGCTGTATGCGCAACAATCTCTCCAGCCTCTTCCGCGGTCAGGCCATTGTCCATTGCGCGATTGAGATGGTAAGTGACTTGCGCACTTTGACCCGAAGCAATCAACGAGCTGACCGTCACCAGGCTACGGTCGCGCGGGGCAAGTCCAGGTCGTTGCCAGAGATCGAGGAACAGCGGGTCGGTTGTGAACTTCACCAGACCTGGCGAGATCGGGCCGACGTTCTTTTCGACGCCCGTGGCACGCTGCCGTTCAGCCTCCTCATTGAGCGGTAGCAACTGTGGCGAGGCTGGAGGGAGTTGGGCGGTCACAATGCCGCGTTCGGCAAACACTTCCTTCGTTACTGCGATGGCAGACATCGCGTTCGACCAGCCAGCATAAAAAGCGAGATGAGTAATGATCTCTGAGACCTCCGACGGTGTGACGCCATTGTCTAGCGCGACGTTCACGTAGTGCCTAAGGTCGAAACCCTGGTTGCGAGCAATCAGCACCGCAACAGTGACGATGCTGCGATCCCGCGGCGAAAGTTGTGGCCGCCGCCAGAGGTCACCAAGAACGTCTTCCTGGGCGAAGCGCCCAAGCGCGGGTGAGACGGCCTGGATGTCATTGATCGAGAGAGATGACGCACTTTTCGGCAAGTTTTCTGTTCCTTTGTCTGTTTCGGCCGATGCAGGTGCACCGAGGGCGAGAGAGATGGCGGTCAATGCGAAAATTGGTTTCATACAACGCCCTTTGACACGTTCAGCCTCCTGAAAGCCGCAGCATGGCCTCTGGATATCGGCCCCCCTGAATGACAATGTTCGCTCGCTCGATTTCGTCGAGATCGGCTTGGTCGAGCACCACGTCGAGCGCGCCGATGTTCTCGTCAAACCGTTCCAGCTTTCGCGTACCGAACAACGGAACGATCCACGGCTTCTGAGCCAGCAGCCATGCAAGCGCCACCTGTGCCGGCGACGCACCATGCTTTTCGCCAATGCGGCGGATAAGGTCGACCAACTTCTGGTTAGCGGCACGCGCCTCTTCCGCGAAACGCGGGGTGTGGGCGCGGATGTCGGAACTGTCGAACGCCGTGTTGACGTCGATCTTGCCGGTCAGGAAGCCCTTGCCAAGCGGGCTGTAGGGGACCAGCCCGATGCCAAGCTCTTCGAGCGTTGGGATGACTTCGGCTTCCGGTTCGCGCGTCCAAAGAGAATATTCGCTCTGCAGGGCTGCGAGCGGCTGTACCGCATGGGCTCGACGGATCGACTGAGGGCCGGCCTCGGACATGCCGAACCAGCGGACCTTGCCCTCGCCAATCAGATCCTTGACCGTGCCGGCGACATCCTCCATCGGCACGTCTGGATCAACCCTGTGCTGATAATAGAGATCGATGCGATCTGTCCGAAGCCGCTTCAGGCTGCCTTCGATAGATCGGCGGATTTGCGCAGGCTTGCTGTTGACGCCGCCACGATGCTCGCCAGTTTCCTGGTCGATATCCCAGCCGAACTTCGTGGCTATCTTCACTTTGTCGCGAACTGGGGCCAGCGCTTCGCCGACCATCTCCTCGTTGGTCCACGGACCATAGACTTCGGCGGTATCGAAGAAATCCATCCCGCGATCGACGGCGGCGCGGATCAGGGAGATCATCTCGGCCCGGTCGGGAAGCTCCCGCGCCTTGCCATAGCCCATAGCGCCAAGGGATAGTGCGGAGACCTCCAGGCCTTGGCCCAATTCGCGCTTCATCATGTTGCTATCTCCTTTTTTCTTCTTCCTGTTGTCGTCCATTGAGTGGTCAAACCGCCAGAGCCGGCTGATCCATCCGAGAATTGCCGTCAGAGCTTTCCCTCGCGCAGGGCGATCCGCACAGTGGCTGCACGCGCTCGGGCGCTGACCATCGACGCCAGATACCGGCTGCTGCCATACTTCGCGCGGTAGGCATCATCGATGCGATCGTTGATCGGTCCATCGACGGCATTGAAGGCGACTTCCCGTGTCATGCCCGCCGCGATGATCCGGCCGGCTTTCTGCCGAACTGCGGCCTGATACCAACGGGACTTCTGGCCGTTGTAGCCGCGGACATAGAGCTCGCCGTCGACGACGACCTCCCAGATCCACGTCGGCGTGCCATAGGTGGCGCCATCCTCGCGATAAGGCGCGATCTTGAGATCGTCCGCCTGATCGATCTTTGTCAGTTCCTCCGGTGACCAGCCCATCATCTTTTCTCCGCCCATCGTCCGCTAGTTCAATTATGCCCGGCATCCCGGAACGTTCAGCCGCCGCCACGGCCTGTGCGCGCGTCCGCCTGCATGCTGCTTGCGACCCGTCGCGACAGCCGCGAACCCAAACCTCTGCGATAAATGGCATTCAGGTTTGCCATCCCTCCAATCAGCTTGTCTTGTTTCGTCTTGGCCTTGCGAGCGAATGTAGGGCGCAGGGTGAGCTGTGATTAGACGGAGCAATTTGCATGGACTTATGAGTCTCACTAATCAATAAGGACCCTCCGCAATAGCATGTTCTTTCCTATGACCGTTGCACGGACAGCGCTGGCGGTCGGTTCTGTTTCAACTCCGCAGCGCGAATGTCGAGAAAGGATGGTGCCAGAAACTGTCACCACGAAGCTGTAGGTTGGCTTCCGAAACAGAAAGAATTCGAACCTTCAGTTTAGGTGATCACAGTTATGAAACGCATTCAGTACAGCAGCTATGGTGGTCCGGAGTTGATGCGGGTCGCAGATTTTGAACTTCCCGCACCCGCCAAGGGTGAGGTCGCCGTTCAGGTGAAGTTCGCCGCCGTCGATCCGATCGACTGGAAACTGCGTGGTGGGGCCATGAAGATCGTCACCGGCAAGGTCTTTCCCCGCGCAATGGGGATGGACTTTTCGGGCATCGTCATGGCGGTTGGCCCGGACGTTACTCGCCTAAAGGTTGGCGACCCCGTATTCGGACTGGCGCGCTTCAAGGAATGCGGCGCCCTTGGAGAGGCCGTGGTGACGAAGGAGAGTTTCCTGGTCATAAAACCTGAAGGCATCACGTTTGAGGATGCGGCCTGCCTCGGAACGCCGGGCGTCACGGCTTGGAACGGCTTGGTCGACAAGGCCAAGCTGAAGCCTGGTCAGCATGTATTCATCAACGGATGCGCCGGCGCGGTGGGCGAAGCGGCCGTGCAGATCGCTCGCCTTTTCGGCGCTACCGTCTCAGGCAGTTGCAGCGCCCGCGACATTGAGCGAGCCATGTCGCTGGGCGTGCAGATGGTCTACGATTATCGCACGACGGACCTGTCGACGATTGCCGCGCGCTTCGACATCGTCTATGACACCGCAGCGACGATGAGCGTGTCGACCGGACTGTCCATGCTGCGCGAGAACGGCGTATTCGAGGATCTCAACCCCGGCCCGGCAAAGTTCATCCGCGCGATGTTCAACCGTCGCCTCAAGGTCGTCGTCTGCTCGGCGCGCCCCGAAATCCTCGAAAAGGTTGCCGATGCCGCAGGCGGTGGCAAGTTCGGCATTCCGATCGGAGAGATCGTTCCGTTGAGGGGCGCGATCAAGCTCATCGCCGATCTTGAAAGGGGCCGCAAGCTCGGTGGCAAGGACGTCGTTGCGATGGAGTGAAAATGGCAAGAAGTCACCGGCTATTCGATCTCATGCAAGTGCTTCGACGACACCGCAGGACGGTGTCGGGCGAGACGCTTGCGCATGAGCTGGGTGTTTCCTTGCGCACGATCCGCCGCGATGTCGCCACATTGCAGAGCATGGGCGCGGACATCGACGGCGAGGCCGGCGTGGGCTACATCCTGAAGCCCGGCTCCCTGTTGCCGCCTCTCTCCTTCACCGAGGAGGAAATCCAAGCGCTTGTCATTGGCGCGCAGTGGGTCAGTCGGCAATCGGACGTTTCCCTGAGCTTTGCCATCAAGAATGCGCTCGCCAAGATCAATGCCGTCCTGCCGCCCGACATGCGCTTGGTTCTCGACGACGACACGGTCTATGTCGGCCATCCGTTGAAGGGGTCGACACCAATCGATCTGAGCGAAATACGGCGGGCGCTGCGTGAGCAGCGCAAGCTGCGGATCACGCTGTCTGGAGAACATGCGGCATTGGGCGCGCAGACGGTGTGGCCCATCATACTAGGCTTCTTCGACAATAACCGCTTCGTCGCTGCATGGTGCGAGTTCGACAGCCAATTCCGCATCATCAGCGTAGACGATATCGCAGATGCCGAAGTGCTTGCCGAACGATACACGCGCAACCGCCGTCAACTCGTCAAGGAGTGGCACGCCATGGATTTGCGGCCGTGCAATAGCCGGACCGAAATGTGCTGATCCCTACCTTTCGGCTGGAAAGTCCGGCCTCATACCCCCAGTCTGCGGTCAGACTTGCACGGTCCTTGAAATCGCCCACTGAGGCCCTGAGCAGCTTTGGGCTTGCGTGCGGCGATGGTGACAAAAACTGACCTTATAAGATGATAGGTCTGCTGCCAGACAGCACCGGACCTAAGGTTTGCGGTGACTATACTTGGAGGCACATCGTGAAACTTACGGGAAGAACAATCCTGATCACAGGAGGAAGCAGCGGGATCGGGCTTGAACTCGCCCGAGGGATGTTCGCGCTTGGCAATGTGGTGATCGTTACCGGCCGCGACGAAGCGAAACTGCGAGCTGCCGAGAAGGAAATCTGCGGCACCGACAGTCCTCTTCGTGGATCAGGCGCAGTATCGTCAGGATATCCTTCACTGTCGTTCGTCTTGCTTGCTTCCGTCTCGGCATCGGTTCCTCTCAACGTTGTCATGAGAGGCCTCACGACCAGAACGTGTAGCCAATCAACCGTCAATCCACCGTTGGAAACCGTCCGGGAATTACTGAAAACTTTGTCCGGAGATTGCCGAAAATCCTGTCCGGACTTTGCCGAAACCGATAGGCTTTCAGCTACTCAGTGATCATTGGTCGATGACCTTCTTCGATTGAATTCCGAGATATGGGCGCCGTTCGATCTCCGAAGACTTGAGGGAACTCCTTAGCCGCAACAAATCTTTGCGGGCGACCAGGCCGACAAGTTTGCCCGTCGGTCGATCCACGATCGGGATCCGGCCGGAATCTGCCGCGAGCATAAGATCGGCAATGAACCCCACCGTGTCGTCAGGATGGCCGACCGGAAGCGAGCTGTCGGAGATGCTTTCCCTGAGACTTTGGCCTGCAAGACTTTCGTCCCCTTGCCAACGTAACACATCCGCGCGGGAGACTACGCCTGCAAGCAATCCATCATCTTCGATAACCGGATAGACCCTATGGTTCTTCTGTTGAGATGAGAAGAAGCTGCAGGCGTCTCTTACGCTCATGTTAGCAGACAGGGTATCCACCTGCCGGATCATAATCTCGGATGCGCGCGTCAGTTCGAAGGGATCGATGCCGTATTCGCGTGTGATATGCTGGCCGCGACGCGCGATCTTTTCAGTCAGGATGGAACGGCGCAACAGCAGGACGGTAACTGCATATGCGGTGACCGTCGCAACAAGCAACGGCACCAGCGTGCTGACGTCACCAGTGATCTCTATGGCGAAGAAGGTGCCGGTCAGTGGCGCTCGCATTGTGCCACCCATCATGGCGGCCATGCCGAGAAGAGCCCAAAAGCCTGGATCTCCAGGAAAGATCAATCCAGCGAGCCAGCCAAGAGCGCCACCGAGAATAAGGAGTGGAGCGAGTACACCGCCCGAAGTGCCGGACGATAGTGCGACCAACCAGATTCCCGCCTTGACCACGAGGATGGCAAAAACCGCTTTGGCAACGATGTGGCTGCCCAACAGGTCCGAAATAATATCGTAGCCGACACCGAGAGCACGCGGCTCGATCAACCCACCGACCCCAACCACCAGACCACCAAGCGCGGGCCACCACATCCAATGAATCGGCAGCCCCTCGAAGGCATCCTCAATCTTATAGAGCAAAGTCGTAAGCAGTCCCGACTGCAAGCCGGAAACAACACCCATCGCGACACAGAGAAATATACTCCACCATGGAAGATGGTTCTGGAAACTGGTTGGAAAGAGTGACCCTGTTCCGAACAAAAGCGGTCGCCAGTAGATCGAGACGCAGGCTGCAACAGCCACCGGAATGAAGCTCCGAGGCTTCCATTCAAACAACAACAATTCGACGGCCAACATCACCGCAGCAATCGGCGATCCGAAAATAGCGGTCATGCCGGCCGCCGCGCCGGCAACGAGCAGCGTCTTGCGCTCCGCGGCGCTCATGTGAAAACATTGCGCGAACAGCGAGCCGATGGCGCCACCGGTCATGATGATCGGGCCTTCCGCGCCGAAGGGGCCACCCGTTCCGATGGAGATTGCCGATGAAAGCGGCTTCAGCAGCGCAACCTTGGGCGACATCCGACTGCCGCCAATCAGGATGGCTTCGATGGCCTCTGGAATACCGTGTCCTCGAATCTTATCGGAGCCGAATCGGGCCATCAGGCCGATCACGAGCCCACCGATCACCGGAGCAGCCACCATCCACGCCGATCGCGGCGCATTCGCAAGCGACGCTGCCCGAGTACTGATCTGTCCGAACCACACGACGTTCGTCACCAGTGAGATCAGATTGACCAACAGCCAGGCTGCCAGCGCGCCGCCCGTACCGACGACGATCGCCATGCCGATCAATAGAAGCACTCGCTTGTCCGTGGTGAAGTCGCCAGCCTCCCGTCGCGCGAGCCCGCCGGTGAAGTCATGCTGGCGGTATTGTGGTCTGATGTCTCGATTTTTCAATGCGTTGTCTCCAGATCGCGCTGCTATTCAGCGGAGGCACATTTTCTCATGGCGCTCCAATTATATCGTGATACGATATAAATCAATGTCTTTGTGACTGATGGAGTTGCGACATGACCATAAAAGAGCATGAGGACGCCCTTTCGCCGGGAGATTATGAGGGTATTGCAAACTTGCGCTACGCGCTGCGGAAATTTACGGAGTTCAGCAATGTGGAGGTATCAAAGCTTGGGCTGACGCCTCAGCAACACCAAGCGTTGCTCGCCATCAAAGGGCTGCCACCTGAAAAGGAGATGACCATCGGGATGCTCGCGGAGGCGGGCTACATTGAGCGTGTATCAAGCAAGACAGACGGCCGGCGTCAGATTGTAAGATTGACGAACAAAGCCGAGCTCAACCTGGCAAGACTGAGCGGTGCGCATCTGCACGAGATCAGGGAAATGGCTCCGGAACTTATGCATGCATTGCGTATCTTGCAGGATCGACGCAAGTTGGAGAAGATCGCGTGGATGGCATAAATCCGACTGGCTAAGGTCGACACAAAATCGAGATCGAGGAAATGACGAAAGAGGCTTTGAGTGGCAGCGATTATGAAGCGCTTGCCAATTTGCGCTACACGCTGCGCCGATTTATGGATTTCAGCACATCGGCTGCCCTGGAAGAAGGACTTCCAAGCCAACAGCACCAAGCCTTGCTCGCGATCAAGGGACATTCGGGCGACGACCCCATGACGATCGGATTGCTGGCCAGCCGCCTCTTGATTGCACCACACACGGCAACCGAACTCGTTGGACGATTGAGCGCGGCAGATCTGGTGACCCGGCAATTAGATCCGCAGGACAAACGGCGCCAGACATTGACGTTGACGGCGAAGGCCGACGCTGTCCTGCTCCGGCTCAGCGCCGTCCACTTGAAGGAAATACGCGAGCTGGCGCCAGAACTGATCCGGATCCTGCAGCACCTTCAGCTGAAAATCGGGTGAAGACGACCAAGCTGCCATCGCAACGTTGATATATATCGTAATACGATATATGTTTAGATGGAAAGGATAGCTTGATGGCAAAGACGATCGTTGAAACCAAAACGGATTTGGAACTGTTTGCCGAGCGCTTGTCGCGTGGCGGCAAATTGAAACCTCGCTCCCAGCATTCGCCAACCGCCGATGAACTCGCGGCACTCAAAAGATCGCTCGATAAACGACTGCGATCAGCGTTGGTGCATCGGTCGCTGAAAGAACGGATTTCTGTCTTTGATGCTCTGGCTACGCGGTGGCGGTTTTGCAGCGGACGGATTTCGGGCGGGCGCATGCCAGCATTCGATTGAGGACGGCACAGCCGATGGCGACTTCCGTCTGCTGCTGTCCGAATGAGCGCGCCCGCAACCTATCTCCGATGAACGATTTGTACCGACCGATTGCGGTCTCGACCAGTGATCGTCTCCCGTAACCGGTCGCGACCTGCCAGCCCATCCGGCCATCGGTGTTGATCGCCGCGATGTGGCGGTCTCGTTGGCTCGAGGGATCGGCGTCTGGCCGTTTCACCGCGTTCGCGCGTGGCGGAATGACCACCGTAGCACCGGCACTATGCCTGGTGACGGCGTCATAAGTTGAACCGCCGTCATAGGCGCCGTCGGCCGTGAACTATCCGATCGGCATGTCGATCTGGTCAAGTAGCGGCTCCACCTGCGAGGCGTCGCCGGCATCTTGGTCGGTCATGACGTGGGCGATGATGTCGCCGCTGTCGGCATCGAGCGCCAGGCGCAATTTTCGCCAGTTCCGACGTGATTTGGCACCGTGCTTCTCCTCCAGCCACTGGCCCGCGCCGTAGATTTCCAACCCTGTGCTGTCGATGAGGACGTGTCCCTTTCCCGGAGCTTGGTGCTTTCGCCGCCTGTCCGGCAATCGCCGTTTGCTTGCCCGACGGCTCAGGGTCGTATGATCGGGGACGGCGAGATCCAGTCCCATCAGGGTCAACACTGAAGTCAAAAAGCCCTCCGTCTGGCGCAGCCGCAGGCCGAACACCAGTCCCAGCGTCAGCGCAGTTTCAATCGCCAGATCGGAATAACGCGGCTGTCCACCGCGCGTTGTCCGCTTCGGCGCCTGCCAGGACGACAGCGCCTCCGGCGTCATCCAAAGCATCAGGCTGCCACGTCGGCGAAGACCAGCCTCGTACTCTGCCCAGTTCGTGACCTTGAACTTCATCTTGCCAATACGATGGCGACGGGAGGCATTGGGCTTGAAAGGCATAGTGGCTGAGACCGGTTATTAAGCTGGCCACCGCACCTAACTCACCGCGATTAACGATCCGCGCACCAACGCC
>NZ_BAAJNQ010000020.1:0-60575 GCF_054558365.1 Rhizobium sp. No.120 | reverse complement strand
GACCTGGTAAAGATCAGGCGCCTTTTCCAGAAGATGTTCCAGCATGCGCCCTGGCGCCATGCCGTTGCCGATAATGACGAGTTTCTGGGTCATAGTTCCAAGTCCTTGAGATCAGGCGGCGGTCACGGCGGGCATAGAGAGCCCGCGGCGCTCAAGTCGCCGAATAGAGAGGTGCATCCAGATGAGCGAAATCGCGACGATCGCAAACAACAGCAGGAAACAGCTCGACCAAAGTCCAGTCAGGTCCTCGAGCAAGCCGAAAGCGAAAGGCAGGATGAAGCCTCCAAGACCGCCCATCATGCCGACGATGCCGCCGACAGCGCCGATATTCTCCGGGTAATAGGCAGGGATATGCTTATAGACGGCCGCCTTGCCGAGGCTCATGAAGAAGCCGAGAACGAAGATGACCGCGATGAAGACTGGAGGCGTCACTCCGAAGGCGAAGGCGAAGCCGGATGCAGGCGCAGCCGGCAACGAAAGGACCAGCGTCGCAACCGCCGACACTGCCAGCATGACGTACATGACGCTCCGTGCGCCCTTTTTATCGGAAAGTATCCCTCCGAAAGCCCGGAAAATGCTGCCGGGGATCGAGTAGGCGGCGGCCACCATGCCGGCGACCTCGAGGTTGAAGCCGTAGACGCCGACCAAATAGCGAGGAAGCCAAAGCGACAGGGCAACGAAGCCGCCAAAGGCGAAGAAGTAGTAGAGCGAGAACCGCCAGACCTGCGCATTCTTCAGTGGCGCGAATTCCTGCAGCAGGCTTTTGGACGGGAGCTTACGATCGTGGCGAGCACGGAAAGCCGGATCGTCTGTCGTGGTGAACCAAAAAATGATCGCCATTGCAGCGAGCACCAGCGCCCAGATCTCGGCGACGGCCTGCCATCCCCATGCAATCAGGACGAAGGGAGCCGCAAACTTAGTGACTGCGGCACCGACATTGCCGGCTCCAAAGATACCAAGTGCCGTCCCCTGCTTCTCAGGTGGATAGAACGGCGAGACATAGGCAACGCCAACCGCGAATGAGCCGCCGGCGAGGCCGACTCCAAGACCCGCGATCAACATCTGCGGGTAAGTCGTCGCATAGGATAAAAGAAAAGTTGCCGCTGCCGCGGCCAGCATCGTGACTGTATAGACAAGACGGCCACCGTAACGGCCCGTCCAAATGCCGAGCACGATGCGCACAATCGATCCGGTGAGAACCGGCGTACCGACTAGCAATCCGAACTCGGCTTCGGTAAGGCCGAGATCCTGCTTGATGCGAATGCCAATGATCGCAAAAATCGTCCAGACCGCGAAACAGAGGGTGAAAGCAATTGTGGAGATCCACAATGCTTTGGCTGGCTCGCCTGCGGATATGGATTGCGCTCTCTGGTGAACAGACATGACTTCTCCGAGGCCCGACAAGGTCGTGCCGATCCATAGCTAGAGTTGAAAACAAAAATGCCGCTGGTCAGGGCGCGCGCACATCGTTGTAGCGCGAGGATTCCTGATCAGCGGCTTTGCTGGAGGCGCCCGTCGTTAGACGCCAAGATCGTGGCTCAAGGCCTGCCCATTACGAAGCAAGCACCATGCCAGATTGATTATACCGTTGTTTTTAAACGATTATAAAAAAGAGAGCCCGCAAATGGATTGCTGCAATGGCCAGATCGGCCGCAACAAACCTGTCAATAATTGTGCAATGCGCACAAAATAGGCACACGCTATGACCTCGTCTGCGCGGCGATGTAGGCTTCCACCTCATCGGGATCGAACAGGCTTCCGTCGAAAAAGCCATCGGGACCCAAAGTCAAAGTGCGGCTCGAGCCGACGGGCGTTTCAGCAAGCAGAGCGCCTTCCACCTTTGAGCTGGCCGAGGGCATTGCGACATTCAATGCCGCCAGCGCATTTCGATAGAGATCGGGCCTGTAGGTGCTGCCGGCGATCTGCTGATGGCGATCACTATGTTCGATATGCTTCCATCGAACCATCTGCGTGTAAAACCAGAGGGCATGGCTTTTCCAGGGGAAGGTCGCCGCCTTGGCATGCGGCACGAAGAAGTCCCGTACGGCTCGCGTTTCGCCATCACCGATGGGTAGGATACCGCTCAGCGCCGGCATTAAAAGCTCAACCGGGCGGTCGACATAGGTGGGCTTTGAAAGGAGCCGCGACAGCTCGCCGTGATTTTCGGGGCGGGAGCACCAGAGCGACGCACCGTGGAGGGCCTTGAGCAGGGCGGCCAGGGCTTCAGGGTTTGCCTCAGCCCAGCGCGCATGAACGCCCAGTACTTTTTCGGGACTGGACTTCCAAATCGCCGCCTTGACCGTCACGAGACGACCGCCGCGGTCCAGAACACCGAATGTGTTCCATGGTTCGCCAGCGCAATAGCCATCTATCATCCCGGAGAAAAGCGCGTCGCCCATATCGGGCGGCGGTAAGACCATGATCTCAATATCCCGATCAGGGTCGATGCCATTTGCCGACAGCCAATAGCATAGTTCATAGTTATGACCGGAATAGGGATGCACCACGGCGAAACGAAGCTTGTCGCTGCGACGGCGGATCACTTGTCGCAGCGCGATTCCGCTTTCCCGTGCGTCAAGATCGTTGATGGCACCGTGATCAACCATCTCGCGCCAGAGATTCTTTGACACGGTGACGGCGTTTCCGCCAAGACCAAGCGCCATTGGCACGATCATCTGGAGCCGTGGCGCCATGAGCCCAAGATTGCAAGCGATCGGCAACGGGGCAAGAATGTGAGCCACGTCGAATTGACTGACCGCCAGCCGATCACGAATAGTTGCCCATGAGCGCTCACGAACAAGATTGAGATTAATCGCCTGCTCTTGCGCGAAGCCTTTCTCTTTGGCGACGATAAGAAGTGCGCTGTCCAGGAGCGGAACGAAACCAGCGGTGATTTCATATTTCATCATTCGTCGGCTCCAGGATCGAAGAGGCTGGCGGCGATAACCAGGCTTTGCGCAATTTCCTCGATTTTTCGGTTCTCATTCATCGCCGTCCGCCGTAGTCGAGAATATGCCTCTTCTTCCGACAGCCCGCGCGAACGCATCAGCAGATGCTTGGCACGATCGATGAGCTTGCGACTTTCAAGCTGACTTCGTGCCTCTTCCAGTTCGCGATTGAGTCGCGAAAACGCGTTGAAACGGCTGATCGCCATCTTGAGGATCGGTCGCACCCTCTCTTGCTTGAGGCCGTCAACGACATAGGCGGAAACCCCCGCCTCTACGGCGGCTTCTATGGATGCCTCGTCCGATTTGTCGACGAACATTGCGATCGGCCGCTTAACCGCGCGCGAGATCTGGAAGAAGCTTTCCAGCATGTCGCGATTTGGATTTTCAATATCTATGACAATGACATCGGGATTGATCTCCATGATACGCCTCGCGAGTCCATTCATGTCATGAATGAGCGTAACGTTATCGTAGCCGGCTTCACGCAGGCCTAGTTCGATAATCGATGCCCGAATGCTATTCTCGTCGATGACAAGCACATTGAGTTTGTTGGAAGCAGGCGTACGGTTTGCCACGGACTTATCGCAGGCCTTTGTCATTCAGCCTGTGTGAGGACGCTGCCAGCGGTGATCTAAAAGCAAATATCATGCGCCGTTCCCTTGTTGTAAGCCCTTATGCGCTTCCCTGTGGCTATCGAATGCGAAAACATAACGCAAGAATCAAGCAACCTTTCGACGAATAAATGGGTTCAAGGCCCGACAACCCGGCGCGAGGCAAACAAGGCAGACATTGCACGCTCTTATTCTTGTCCCAGATCTTTTGTTCCTGTCCCAGATATAGAATAGCCGAGCATCAGGCGTTTGACCCCATTACAGGTGTGTGGAGCGTTGACCCCAATGCACCTGAAAACTACTCGGAGCAAACAAAGGTTCGGCCGCACCGACTGGAGTGACGCCTCGACGCCAAAAAGTGGGCAAACGTCAGTGCTCAGTCCCGGTTGACCTGAGGAACTGGCACCTCTGATGCTTGCCAACATTCTGACCCATATTTTCACTCGCTGGCGAGATGTAAATCTGGGTGAAACCGCGACCCGAATGAATACCCATCCTTTGGGCCGATAGATCATCGACTTAACCGCGGGCTCGTTTCCAACCGTGAAGGGGCTTTTCCAAGTGTCTCTCCCTCGTTTAAGGCAACGCCGCGGATGGGCGTCGGGCGATCGAGAAAGATTTTCGGGAACCTTTCGACGGGAACCGCATCCAATGGCTGTTTCGGATGCCAGAGGCGTCTGGAATTTTCTCTGGAAGATAGGAGAGCAACATGTTCAAGGGACTTTTCACGGCAGCGGCGATGGCGGTGTCGCTTACGACTGCATCATACGCCGCCGACAAGCCGACCGATCCGCAGATCGCCCATATCGCCTATACGGCCGGCGAGATCGACATTGCCGCGGCCAAGCAGGCTCTGAAGATGAGCAAGAATGCGGAGGTTCGGGACTTCGCCAAGACCATGGAGCGCGACCACGCCGCCGTGAACCAGCAGGCGCTGGCCCTGCTCAAGAAACTCAAGGTCAAGCCTGAAGACAACGACACCAGCAAATCGCTGACATCCTCCGCCAAGGCGGAACTGGCAAAGCTTTCCAAGCTTCATGGCGCAGCCTTCGACAAGGCCTATGTCGAGAACGAAGTCGCATATCACAAGCAGGTCAACGGTGCGCTGGAGACGCTGCTGATCCCATCGGCCCAAAATGCCGAACTGAAATCGCTGCTGCAGACGGGTCTGACGCTCTTCAAGGAGCACCAGATGCATGCCGAGCACCTTGCATCGATGGTCAAGTAGATCCGCCATGCGCCCTCTCTTCCGCATTCTTGCGGCACTGGCGTTCGTCGGGTTCGCGATTGAAGGTCCCGCGGGCGCGGCGACTGCCAATCGCGAAATCATCATTGCCAATATGCAATTCGGCGCAGTGCCGCCATTGCATGCCGGCGACGTGATCACCTGGCGCAATGATGATATATTCCGCCATACCGCGACCGCGCGGGACAAGAGTTTCGATATCGATCTTCCGCCGAAATCGGAGCGAAGCATCACGGTCAAACAGGCGGGAAAAGTGGATTTCTATTGCCGCTTTCACCCGATGATGACGGGTACGCTTGATATCAAGCCATAGGCCGGGAAGCGGCTGCACAAGTATATTGGAGCGATCATGGTTGGCATTCCCATCACGGCGTCGCGGCACATCGCGGACATGACGTCGCTATCCGATGCCGATCTGGTCGCTCACGCCAAGACGGGCGACGAGATGGCCATACGCGCCCTGGTGCAGCGCCATAATCGCCGCCTGTTTCGGTCAGCCCGCGCCATCGTCCGCAACGACGCGGAGGCGGAAGACGTGGTTCAGGCGACCTATGTGCATGCCTTCATCCATCTCGCTTCGTTCCGCGGCGAGGCGCAGCTTTCAACCTGGCTCACCCGGATCGCACTCAACGAGGCGCTCGGACGCGTTCGACGCAGCCATCCAAGCGTCGGACTGGAGGAAGCCGACATGACGGCAGGATCAGGACGTGGCGAGGTACTGCAATTTCCGACCTCGCTCGCGGTCGCGGACCCCGAAACCGAGTTTTCCCGCAGCGAGACCCGCCGTCTGCTCGAGCGCGCGATCGACGGGCTGCCCGATGAATTCCGCGCGATCTTCGTGCTGCGGGACGTCGAGGGAATGAGCACCGAAGAGGCCGCCTCGCATCTCGGCATCAAATCGGGAACCGCCAAGACGCGGCTGCATCGCGCTCGCAAAATGATGCGGGTTGCCATCGAAAAGCAGCTGCTAGGAGCATTCACGCAATTGTTCCCATTCGACGGAGCGCGATGCCTTGCAATGGCCGACTCCGTCGTGAGACGATTGCGGAACGCTTGATCGAGCATGACTTAATCAAGATAGTATAAGGGAAATAGCGACGCGAGCACTGGCGCGTGCAGTAGCATCCTTAAGCGCTACATTCGTGGACAGTTGCTTTGCAGCAAGCAGCCAGATCACTGCGAAATAGCACCAGTCGCCATCGGCGAGGGAAAACGCGAGTTGCACATATGGCCCCTGAACATTAAAGGGGCACAGATATACGGCAGACAGATCATTGGGCGAACGGGATAGCGCGGAAGCCGTTTTCATCGAGGGCCGGTTTTTCTTCCCAGAGGTAATCACCGGTCAGGTTCACATGCTCCCATGTGAGCGGCGACAGGCTGGATAGCATATGATCCGGGATAGCCTGTCCTGCGTTGCGGAGGGCATCGACGACACGGCCGGTGTAGATCGTGTTCCAGTGAATGATAGCGGTGACGACCAAGTTGAGCGCAGATGCCCGGATGGACAGGTTTTCTTGGCTGCGATCGCGGAAACGGCCGAGACGATGAAGATTGACCGCCCGCACGAGGCTGTTCCGGCTTTCGCCTTTGTTCAATTCAGCCGTCGTGGTCTTGCGTAATTGCTCGTCGTTGATCCAGTCGAGGGTGAAGAGGGTTCGCTCAATCCGGCCCATCTGGCGCAGCGCCTGGGCGAGGCCGCTCTGCCTCGTTGTTACCGAAAGCCGCTTCAGCATGAGTGAGGCGCTGACGGTGCGGGTGCGCAGCGAGGTCATCAGACGCAAGATATCATCCCAATGCGCGCGGATCAGATCGGCGTCGATCCGGTCCCCATGACATTCTGAAGAATTCCATATTGTTTGGCCGGTCCGAAACCATAGAGGCATCGTCCGTCGAGATCCGGAATGCGTGGCACGAAGGCGAAGCCGAGAGCATGGCAGAGGGCGAATACAAGATCGCTGACGCCGCCACCATCGACATGGTGGCGGACAATATTGAGGCCAGCATCGGTTTCCAGCAATGCGTCGAGCACATGAACGGCTTCACTGGCCGTCGCGGCGATGATTTTGGTGTGGAACGGTGCGTAGCGGCCGGAGATTGCAGTATAGAGCTTGATAATCGGGTTGTTTCCATACCTGCCGTTGACACCCCCCGCGACTTCGCCGCCGTCGCCAAGATGGATATGCTGTCCATCCGAGGAAGAAACGGCGTGCGAGCCGAATACGGTTGAAAACGGCACGGAGTGTTGCGCCTCAACCAGTTTGGCGAGCGCCAGCGTGAAGGTCTCCTCCCGGAAATGCCAGATTGCCATCTGCTGTAGCTGGCGGCGTGTTATGCCCGGGCAGGCATGCGCCATTTTCGAGAAGCCGAGGTTCGTGGCTTCGGCGATCAGCGCCGCATAAAATATCCGTAAATCCGACGGTGACCGCCCGGTCTGAAGATGCTCGAACAAGGAACTGAAGCCGGTCATCCGGTCGATATCGGCAACAAGGTCCGTCAATCGGATCGGCGGCATGGTGGCTGCAACACGTCTCGCAAATATGAGCGCGGCCTCGGTCTCCGTGGTCCTGACGGCTGGAACCCGCAGTCCTTTGGCACCGATGCGAGTATCGCCCTGGCTCGTTTCCAGGCGACGTGCGGCCTCCCGCAGTTTCTGATCCAGGGCTTCGGCCTTCTGGGCGAGATAGCTCTCGACATCGACCGGGATCGCAACCGGAATGCGGGCCTCGGCTTTGATGACAGCAAAGGTTTGTTGCGAGATCATGTGCTCGTCGAGCGCGCGGTACGCGCGGGAACCCCTGATCCATATGTCTCCGGCAGCAATCCTGTTCTTCAACTCAACGATGAGAAAGAGTTCCAGCATCTTCCGGTCGATCGCATCATCAGCACCAACGATTTCCCTGCGCCATCGCGCGTTGGCAAGCAAGAGGGCCTTACGAACCCAGGGCTGCTCTGCCGATCTGGAGCCTTTCTTCCAGGCAGCTTCCATCTGCACAATGGCTTCGATGAATTGAGCGTCGCGACGGCTTCCTTCGAAGATGAATGACGCCAGAAACGGGGAGGCAAAACGCCGGATGCGGACATATTGAGCAGGCAAGTAGGTGATCAGGTCGTCCTCGCCGCGGGGTCTTTTGACCGCTTTCACCGACGCTGTTGCTTGAATGAGTTCTTCCCAACTTGTGATAGCGGTTACGGCTTCATCAAGGGAAAGCCCGGATTCGCGTTGGGCGGTGATGGCTTCGCCGAATGTCGCTTTGCCTTTAATTCCGAGATTTTTCGCGTTGCGTGTCGACAGACGCCACTTTTTGCCCATAAATACGAGACGACAATCAGCTTCGCTCGATAGCATTTGATGTAAAGGCGCGACGTCGGTTCTCAATCTGGCGACCGATCTGGTCGACGGTTATGAGCAAGCGGTCGTCCTTTTGATAACTTCGGAGCAAGGCGACCGTAGCGACGTCATCGACACCAGTGGCAAACAACGCTGCTTTGAGTAGCGGGCGCTTCTGGACCACTGCAATCGCGGCAAGACAGAAAAGGCGAATGTCCGGATCGAAGCTCCGCAGTGCCGAAGCAGGATCTCCGCGGACATTCTTTAGTGCCATCGTAAAGGTGACGCTCCGCATTGCCCGTCGGATTTGGCGGATGCTGTTCTGCATTACCGCTTGCTCAAGCAGAACCGACCCAGTCCGCGCGCGCTGAAGCAATTTTTGAGGCAGGACGGCCTTGCCCAACTTGGGTAGCGTCGGCGTGAGCATCGCCCCACAGATTTCACAGTCGAATGCCCAAGCTCGCCGCCAATGCTTGAGTGCGAGGCTGCGCATCGTACAGTTCGGACAGGCTTGGAATGGAAAAAGCGCGGTCAGCGCAGCCTCGGTATCGTTCAATGCCGGAAAGGTCAGGGATTGGACAAGTTCAGGAGTAACCCTCGCGGCCGAAGCGATCTTTTCGGCTGTACCTGCTTCGAGCCCGAAATCGAGAGAAACCGCATACCGATAATCCAGGCCAACGTGCGCCAGAAGGTCGACTAAATCGCAGTAGTTGGCAGTTGCAAGCCTTCTAAGCCAGCCAGAAAGCAACTCGTCTTGGATAGGCATGACAGTTTTTGGCAGAGGGCGCAGTTTAGGGGCCTGCCTGCTCCAGCCGCCGTTGCGCAGGCGCATGACGCGACCAGACGGGAGACCACGTGGCGATCGCGCCATCGGTGATGCATTCTTCGCCCGAGCAGATGGCATCGATGGAAAGATCCTTGACCAAAGAGAAGATGCGCGAGGTTACTCCACCGGACAGCGCCAATATCTGCTTGAGGGATTTAATTTTTAGATTGGATTTCTTCGCGAGTGGCATCGCCGCGATAAGGGTCTGGATCATATCCGAGAATTCGGCGTCGTCACGCCAGTTTGGCAAGTGATGCTCATCGAGACGCCGGGCCAACTGAACGTCGCCGCGGATTGCATCGACTGCCTCGCTAACCCCGAAACAGACCAGCGACGCCTCCAGTTCATTGCTGAGGTAACGCAGGACATTGAGGAAACGGCGTTGTTCGCGATGTGTACCCGCCAATAGATTGTGGACTTCGTCGACCATAATCATCCGCAAACCGAGGTCGCGCAGCAGAGCAATGACACGGACCTCGAGAGCGGCGACACTCTGCGCGCGTATGCCCAACGCCGTGGCTGGTGCACCGACGGCAGCGAGGATGTGCAGGTAGAATCGCCGCTCGTCAGGAGCCGGCGGCGCCTGCAACAGCAGAAGCGGTGTATGGGTTATGCCTGCGATCGCATCATATTCCGGGGCGTACCTGCGCGAGAGATTCCGGGCGATCATCGTCTTGCCGATGCCTGAGGCGCCATGGACGAGAAGACCTGGCATGCGTGTCTGCCTCGGCGCTTCGAGAAGAAACTGCAATCTGTCAAAGACACTTTCCGCGCGAGGAAATCCGATCCAGATGTCCGATTGAATGAGGGCGATGCGACCGTCTTCGCCTGATGCTTCAGCTCTCACCTCACCATCTCTCCACCTTGAACAGCGGCCGCGACGTATCACCCGTGTCTACGGGGCGCAGCCCGTCGGATGATCCATCAGTCTGCTCTGCTCCCTTCAATTGATTTTGGCTTTCGCGGGACCGGCGTTCCGCCTTGGTCCGCACGCGGCTTTCATCCGCGATCTGGCGTTGCTGATAAATCAACTGCGCAAGTACTACCTCATTTGATACTTTCCTGCCCAAAGCACGGCCCTTCTGCATGGCCTCGCGATATTCCCGCAGCGACACCGGCGGGATCTCCAGGTTGCGGTACCGCGCTTCGATACAACGTCCTCCTTCAAGTTCGACCCAGATCGACGAAAGATCGCGGGGATCATACCGCACGATAACTTTCCCATCTTTACGACCAATGTGCCCTGCCAAGACATCCGACCAATAGCGTATACCGAACAGATGGATACCGTCTCGCCTAACCTGGCGCTGTTCGCTTGGCAGGAAGCTCACCTTAAACGCATCCATGTCGAAGGGAATATCGCTCGACATCTGCGCGGCCAAAGCCTCCCATTTGGCGACGGGCGTGCAACCGAGGCTCGAGTGAATGCCGTTGTTGTAGCGGCAGATTTCCAGGGCGAACCAGCTATCGAATTCGCTCAGGGTCATTGCCGCGTTGACTTCGGCTTTATAGCTGCCCTTGGCGGCAACGGACGATTGCGTGGTTCCTGGCAATAGATGGACAGCTCCCATCATCGTGCCAATCAGCCGCTCGATGTGCCCGCCGAAGTGGGGACTCCCTTGAGGCCTGTAGGCAAGCTCAATTCCCCACTCCAAACAGGCGGCCTGAAACGCCTTGGATCGGAAATCACGGCCGTTGTCTACATGGATGCTGCGCGGTTTACCCTGTGCTGGCCAAGGGGCATTGCAGCCGATGTCGGAGAGTAATTCTGCCTTCGGCGTCACCGCCCGGGTAAGGCAAAGTGCCACCGAAAGACGCGAGGGCGCATCGAAGCTGACGTAGTAGCCGTTGACGATCCGCGTTGCGATATCGATCGCAAGAGTCACCCAGGGACGCCCGATTGGTGCGCGTTCAAAACTGTCGACAAGGACGATATCCGCAAGCGTATGGTCGATCTGAACGACATCCAGAGGTAGTTCGGCCCTGTTTTTACCTGTTACCGGCGCAAACCTTTGACGTGCTACCTTTGCGCCCTCTCTTGCCTTCATGACCTCACGCTCATCCATCGCATCAAGACGTCGCTGAATTGTTCGCCGCGTTGGCGCTTGTAGCCCGAGTTCACCACAGGCCATCCTGATCTCCGACACCACCCGCGACAGGCTCGCTCGTTCCCGTCGCAAGTAGTAGCGACGAAGATATTCTTCAATGAGCGTCTCGATCTCGCTAGATATGACCGTTGCGCCTGTACGGCGGCCACGCTTCTTCGGCACCAACGCACTGGTCCGCCCGCCGTCCTCGGCAAGGCGCCGTATCCAACGCCAAACCGTTGCCCTGCTTACGCCCAACTCCCAAACTGCATCATGGATGCCACTCTCCAAACTGCCCTTGCCAGAAAGATAATCCTGAACAAGTGGCCGTAAGACCGCCGCTCTGCGCGCGGTTTCAGCACCGATTATCCCGGTGTGCTCCCCTTCCCTATCCATAGCAGCCAGCCGCCGGTCCCCTGTGAACCCCATCTCAAGTTTAGGGGCAAAATCTCAAATTTAAAGGCAAAATATCAGATTTAGAGACAAAGAAACGCCTTTAATTTCGTTGAAGCTCTCATCTCGCCTTTAAGAGCAAAGCGACATACTTTCCATCAAGGCGAGATTGGTGAACGTCGACCCGAGTTGATAGCAGTAGTGGATCCGAGCGACGTTTGCGTCGCTCTCTTCGTTGACTAGCTGACGAAGCTGTCCAGGTCTGATGGGAGATTCGTCACTCAAGCGGGGCGAACCCCTTTTGAGAATGCGCGTTGACGGCGTCGCATCTTCACTTCCTAGCTCCTGCATTTAGACCATGCGTCGCCGCAGCAATGAGCGGGCCAAATCGGTCCTCGAATTCATCCCAAAGCAAATGATAGAGGTTATCGAGCTGATGCTCGAGCTTGCGGACATGCAAGTTGAAATCGCGCTGCATTCCGACAAGGCCTTCGCGAAATGACAAGTCGACATCGATCTTTCGATCGAACATGTCCTTGCCCCTTATTCCGTGGTATCTGTCGGCGAAGAGAGAGGCAGTCTTGAATGTCTGGTCGTCGTCTGTGAAGCGCCTCTCGATACCATGATGAATTCGCGCATTTCTCTCAATGCGGATTTGCTCTTGTTCATCCATCATGATCTTGAGCTGTTCAACGATAGCAGGGGTGATTCCAGCTTTTGCAATCTTGTCGATAGTGCAGGCTCTGCGTGTCAGCCCCGCCTGACAGACCTGATTGACGAGAAGAAGCGCACAATCGATGACAGACACATAGCGAACCAGGAAGACATCTGTCGAGATGGTCAGCCACTCATAGCGGGTGATCGGCATTTGCTTGAACGACTTGGGCACAGGGTCGAGCCAAAGCATGTCCCCGACGAGGTTCAGAGATTCCATACGGTCGCACAGGTTCCTGACCCATTCACCTGTATCGACCGCGTATTTGCAATCGGGAAAGCGGGCGAGTTCCTCATAGGTATCGAAGTTTAGCGACACGATCCCAAGATCAAAGATCCGTCCAATGAATCCATGATGATCAGAAGCGACAACATGCCTCTTGAGAAACCGGGTTCGCCTGCGCGTTGGCAAGGGAGCGGGCATTGCTTGATCTGGACCGCTACTCATTCAGGCAATGCACCACGAGGTCCGAAAACGTGTCCCAAAGAGCTGTCAAGTGATCGGCGGTCGGCGCAAGATTCGACGAATGCACATATTTGTTGAGCGTATCGACCGAGACGATGGCATCCATATTCCGCGCCTTGCGTACGACCTCGACGTAGCGTTTGGCGATCTTTCCCTGGGCGAGCAAGTTTTCTGCCGCCGCAACCAATTTTTTGACGAGCGGATCGTTTTCCGCCGCCGTGACGAGCCCGGATTTGTCGATGTAATTGTCTACTGAGAGTTCCAGAAGCACCCGGCATAAGACAGCAATCGCGTTTGGGTGCTCATCCAACTTCAATTTGTACTGAAGTTCCTCCCATATCGCTCTTGGGCGCTGAAGCCGACCAGCCCATGCCACGCCATAATCCACATGCGGTATGAGTGTGGTGCGCCGTTGCGGCTTCAAGTCGGTTGGGGCAGACGAGATCGTCGCCGCCCTGTTCAGATTTGGCGCACTGTTCGTAGGGGCGGTCGCCGCCGTGCGCGTGGCCGTTGCTATCAATGCGTCAGCAGCCGTTGGCAGAATACCTTCGTTCTCCAACTCGTCGAGGTATTCAGACTTCCGGTCAACGTCCCAAACGTCGTCGAGTGTCTTGCGGCGGTGAGCCAAATCGTCAGCAATACGCGCCAACGCATTGAGAGCCACACCCTCCGTGCGCGTGAATTCGAAGCGACCTTTGGCCGTTGAAATCCCAACGCGATTCCGGAAAGCTTCAGCGGAAAGCAGCCGATTGAGATTGCTCCTTGGAATGCGGCCATGTTTCGGTAGAAGGCCCGCCGACCTGAGCCTGTCCTCGACTTCGTCTGCGACGTTGAGCTTGCCGCCCTTGCCCGTCCGGTTGATAAAGGTGGCCTTCATACGGTCATCCCAATTGCTTTGGCCGACGCCGCCTTGGCTTCCGGTATGACGCCTGAAAAGAATCTCGTCGATCCGGTCTCTGTCGGATTCGACCCGGCACATTACGCTTGCCGGAAATGCGCCTTGCCATCGAGAGCGAAGCTCTTTGAAGAAGTCCTGAAGCTCTATGCTCGGCGCGCGTTTGGGCGAAGCCAAGAGCTTGAGACAGGTTGTCCGTCTGTTGCCGTCAAAGACAATAAAGTTGTCTCCCTCATCGTAGACCAAGGGCGGCTCGTATATCCCGCCGGTGGAGACTATGTCTTGAGCCAGCTTTCGCATCTGTGCGAGATGATGCGAAAAGAGCCAGCCGATGGCTGTCGCTTCATTGTCGAGTTCGCCATGTCGATCGTTCGCACGATTCACCAGAAGCTTGTTAAGCGGGATTGTTTTATAGTTCATGAGCACCCCTCACCGCATCCCATGATAGTATCATTGAGGACAATATCGCTTGAATCGCAACGGTTTTGTTGCGGTGTTGCTGCAAGCGTTCTGTATAATGCTTCCTGTTGCGTCATTGATCCTTGGCATGTCCGCCTCTTGATATCGGTCCCGCAATGGCGAGAGAAGCAAGGTCAATCCCGGTCGCCCGTTCGGCTCAATCTGAATGGTTGACGAACGGCGCCTCGGCTCCGATCAAGCACAGCCACCAGTCTTTCACGCCAAAATTCCGGCCAGAAGTGAAGAGTTATTTCCTCGACGAACGGCCCTCGGCCTGTCCGCCAGATGAGCTGATCAT
The DNA here is from genome assembly GCF_054558365.1 of Rhizobium sp. No.120. Lineage (NCBI taxonomy): Bacteria > Pseudomonadati > Pseudomonadota > Alphaproteobacteria > Hyphomicrobiales > Rhizobiaceae > Rhizobium > Rhizobium sp. No.120. The sequence continues at coordinate 46,301 of NZ_BAAJNQ010000020.1, read as the reverse complement.
GCTCGGATCTAATCATCTTCAATCAGCGATGTGGGCTCACTCGGGGGATCCGGATCCTCCGGCCTTTGCAGGGCCGAACAATAGCCGGCACGGTTTACCCGGCTTGCATTTGCAAAGAGTCGAAGCTGACGAACGAACTGACTTGAAATCGGGAGGCTCTTAAGAAGCACGATATTCTCCCGATTATGCTCGAAAGCGTTGATTGAAAAGTTTGCACTTCCGGTGATCACCATCGGGTTCGCACCACCGGCACCGTCGATGATCATCGTCTTTGAGTGGAGCAGACGAAACAGCCTGGACTTTTCAACGCGGGGCTCGCCATTGAGAGCGCTGAGGAAAAATTCGTCCGCCTCCGGACCGAGCTTCGACCGGACAACGTCGGCAAAGGCCGAATAGAAGCGTTCGTCAATGATGCCTCGGACTTCGATCTTCTTGTCGACAGCCTGCTCGTAGATCGCGCGAATGAATTTTTCGTCTTCGAATGCGAAAAATTCGAATTGAACGCTGGAGGACGACTTTTTGATCTCCTCGATCAGCGAAGCGGCAGCCTTCCTGTTCGGAAAAAACATCACCCGCACCGGAAATCCGCAGTTCGTCACCTCGAAATCCAGCGAGCCTGGAGCGGGCTCGGTCAAGCCAGCGTCGATGGATGGCGGCCCGCTTGAGCCGCCCCAAAGCGCGTCGAAATACCTGACGTAACCCTTCGCCATGAGCGGGTTGTCAAAGAAAATCATCTGCTGGCGGTGCCCCAATTCCGCACCTGCCAGAGCGTCAAACTGAGACCCTTCTGCTCCGGACACCGTGAAATTGAATGAGCCGGTCACCCCATTTTCATCGTCAGCAATGATGAACTTGTGGTGCATCCGTGTCGTCGCGGGGGCCCGGAACGTCGGTAGCTGCCCCGTCGGGGTTGCCCGGCGAACGATACCCGGAGCAATGATCGGCGTCTCGACAAGGGTAAACGCAGCGACCTTGTATGAGGTCCTGGCAAGGCCTTCCGGCGCGATCGGCAGACCGGCGCGGATCCTGGCCCCGGTTTCGCGTACAACTGCCTCTATGGGCGACTCCGCCTGAATGAGAATATCGTCTGAGGTTCCATTGATGCCGTCGGTTCCGCGCATCAGGCGCTCGAGATTGATCCGTTGGCCCACGGATCGCCCCAACTGGCCGTTATCGGGGTCCAGTTCAACCTTTTGGAGCACATCCTTTGCATCGGTATAGACCCTGACAGAAACCCCGCGTGCTGCCGCTTTTTTCAAAGCGTCGATGATTACCGGATGGTCGATCTCGTGAGCCGCGACGACCAAGGTCGACCGCGCGGAGTCTATGAGCGCGACAATGCGGCTGACCATCTCGTTGGAATGTGCACCCGGCTGAGGCTCCATCCCGTCGTTCTGGACCAGCTCCAACGAGCAGCCAGCGGTATTGTTGAGCTGCAGCGCAACGGCAACGGATGTAAGTACCAACGCGGCCAGAGATGCTGCAACAAGTGTGAATGCGGATTTCACCGACACGGCTGAACCTCATCCCTTAGGCGCGCCTGCTTCTGCCAGTAATCATCGAATGCCGCAGAATAGACACGTGTCATGTTCTTGTCCGACAGGACGTAGGATGCTTCGAGGTTCTTCGAGAAGGCTGCGCATGTAAAGTTGGCGGACCCTGAGAGAACCGAAGCCCGATCTCCTTGCTTGAAGACCATGAACTTGTGGTGAAACCTGTTCGAAAGCGGGCTAAAGCCGTCGCCATTCGTCTGCATGAACCTGAGCTCCGCACCGGCCTGTTCAAGGTCGGAATACCACTGCCCATCCTTGGGCGGCAATTGTTGGCAGACGTCGTCGTCGGTAACCAGCCGAACCTTCTTTCCCTCAGCAAGCGCGCCCTTCAAGAGGCTCGCCAGACAGGGATTGCCGGCATTGTAGCCTGCGACATCGATCTCCTCCGACTTGCCGGCCTGATAAGCGATGTCCGTCAGCGCCCGATCGACGTCGTACGGCAAAAGATAGAAGCGGGCGGGGTCGGACAGCTCGGCTCTAGCCTTGCGATGAAAAACGCAAAACTCATAGGCCACTCCGACGTCCTGCAGGCTAAATGGCTTGGAGGTGTTCAGATTGCCGATGGCGTCGAACATGCATTGATGCGCCTTGACGATCGCAGAGGTCGCCAAGTCGGTGATGAAATTATAGTTTTCGAAATTTGCACTGTTTGCGTTTTTCGCCACCGTCGAGGCGAATGCGGTCGATATATTGAAATTGTCACTTGTGAAGATGATCGAATACCAAGGCGACCCGGCCTGTCCGATCATGGCAATCTTCGCATGGACCGAGAGATCCTCGTCTTCCGTTCCAGCCTGCTCCGTCGGGATGAAACGCATGTCCGCCCTCATGTCGTCGATCGAAACCTGCTTCTGCAGCGTCTCCTGAACGACCTTCAGGCTATCGACATCGCTAACGATCAGCATTTGTGGGTGTGCAATCTTATAGGCATTGGCAAGCACGGTTCCGAACGGCTCTCGGAGATAGAACGAGATCACGTTGAGCGTGCTAGTCTTCGGATCTGTTAGCAATCCCTCCAGTTTTTGCGCGAGCGGGAGATTGGACTGAAATGTTGCCCTCCAATCATCGATCGACTTGCAGAAGACATCTGCAGGTTTCGCCGAGGTCGCCTGGCATTTTGGCTTGGTAAAAACAACCACCCTCTCTGGAACGGGTTGGGCCAAGCCCGACCCTGGTAGCGACAAGCCCAACCCCAGCAAGAACGCCGACAATTTAAGGGGCATATCAGTAGCCGCAGCCGAATGCGTCGCTGATGGCCCCACCGATGGCCTCGACGACCGCCTCTAAGTCTGAATCCCAGTCGCCGTCGTAATAAATGGAGATATTGATATGCGGATCTGAAAATCCTCCGTCGATATTGATCCCCCAATCCTCACCGATCGGGATATCGATACCGCCGCGCTCAGAACTCAACTCTGCTCCGTCGAGAAACCCGGGAAGATCCATCAACGGCTTGGCGTCGAAAAGCTCGGATGAGAACGGCACCCTAATCAGGGACCGTCCTTGGAATTTTGCCATCGCCGTTCCAGCGCCAAGGACTGTGTAGGTGGGAGCGGCATCCGCCCGGCGCTCCTGCCGGAACTTGAGCGTCGCCTGAAGATCGGCTTCCGGGGCAACGAAAATCTTGGTTTCGATCGGCTGGTTGAGAAAAGCGGCAACGTCGCCGTTGTCTTTTTCAACGGCCAGAAGCAAGTTTCTAAGGGCCACTCCGCCGAGAACGTAAGTCCTGTTCGTTTCCGCAACAAGGCGCAGGATCTTCAGCGCCTCTTCCTTGAACTCTTCGTATTCGATTGCATTTCCGCTCAGTGCAAGTTCGCGGTTGACGGAATCAAGCGTTGTCTGGAACCGGTTCCCGTACATCTGAAAAAACACATAGAAATTATGCAGTACCGTATATTGCATGCGATCGCCTATTCTCGCATGCTGTTCTGCAATTGGACTTATGAAAGAATTAAACCCGTTCCAGAGATCAACAAAATCACCAAAGCTCGTTTGGCTCGCCTTGTTGAACCTGTCTGGTATTTCAGAATTTCGGGGAAGAAGCGTGATCGCACTATTAAGATACTTAGCGGCATCGAGAATCGTGTCCATGTCGTTCCCCTCAACGAAATCGTTGTCCAACTATACTTTAAGAATTCATTGGGGCAAGATGACTTTCAAAAAACACCCTCGTGGGTTGAAAGGCTCACTTTGAGAGCGAGTATTCGCCAAGCTCACGACCGAGGCTTTCGGGATTGACCTCTCCCAGATCTCAGTGAAGCGTGCCGCTGACGACATTTTAGATATGAAGGCAGAATGAAGCGAGCTGTCGAAATGACCATGAGAGGTCATCATGATGTTGTTCGCCTCGGCTTGAGAAAACGCACGCTTGTAGGGCGCTGATCGTCGTCAGCGCCTCGTAAACGTCACAGATTGCGGCGATCCGCGCCACATACGGGATGGATTTCCTCTCCCCCGTCAGGATAGCCGGTGCCATCGTATCTCTCGCGATGATGGCGACAGATGTCGAGCACCTATTGTGGAACCCCGCCAGCCTAGGAAACAATGTCGTAGCTCCTTGCGGATGCTCCCGAACGATCATCATCTCCTCGGCGGTCAGTTTGCTGAACTTTGACAAGATTGCCTCGGGAAGAGCGACTTTCCCAAGATTATGCACCAACCCTTCAAGCCCGAGCAGCCGCACCCTTTCCTCGCGATGTCCGAGAACGCGCCCGAACGCGATCATCAGAGCACTGACGGCAATCGAGTGGAGGAAGGTGACCGCGTCTTTCTCCTTAAGGTTGGCGACCGCGATCAACGCTCCGGCACTTTCCAAGGTAGCAGACATGATCCGTTCGACCGCCATTGCCGCAGCATCATCTGCAAAGCGTCTTTTCAGGCGGGCATCGGTGAGCACCTTGTGACGATGCGGTCCGATTTCCCCGATGGATTGCCTCGCACGTGCAATCGCTGGGGCGGGGAATGTAGCAAGCAGCATCATCTCAAAGTTCGAAGAATGCTCTCGGCGTGCGGATATCGCGGGTGGCATCGTGGAGGACGAGGTCTTCGAGATGGACGAGCTCGCCGTCGATCCACAACGAGGCGCAGGCATCGGCGAAATTTTGGCGTTCGATCCAGCCGGATCCGACCGGCGAACAGGCGATGAGCTCGTCGAGCGGCGTCAGCGCGACACCGGCATCAAAAGCCGGCCGCATCAGTAAGTGGGGCACATTCGGTGGCGCGTGTCGCCGAAAGATGCGCATCAGAATGCTGAAGATACTTCTCGAAGCTAGCGATTGTCGTTTTTTGGTTTTGGCCAGGCCGAGCGGAGCGCCTCAAAAAATTGTCGTAAGACAATAATCCACTCTCCACCTTTCAAAGCTCTTACCATGTCATCCACCGTACCGGGCGGCTTCTCCTCATTCTCTGGGTCTTTTCGATAAAAAAGTAACCCATTAACCATATGAATTAACGCTGTTCTTTTGCGATAGGGTAGCGAAAATGACTGTTGCTTCCGTTGCTTAGACCATGGTTTTCTGAGGTGATAACCATCGATAAGTATCAAGTATCGATAGTGATGGATTTCAGGGCGCAAAGCCGTTATGTCAGTTCTTGAGGATCGGCGGAAAAGCCGCAAATGCAGGCTTTTCCGCGCCTTTTCATTTTAGATCGGTGGAATTTTCCGCTTCATTGAGTGGAAAAAGGCGCGCCGAACCGTTCGGCCGAGCGCCCCTCCCCCGAGCACATCTCGCCAAAGTCTGCACAATATGGCAGCGCAGCGCTCGACCCCTCGCAAAACAGCCAGTTCGGGGCATTTCGGCCGAGGAGGGCCGCTGACGGGTGCGCCGTGGCCTAGATGGGTCGTTGCCTATCTCGGATCGGAAAACGCGCTACATGGCCTCGTATTTTAGTCTTAAAACACGCTTGCAAACCCTCCTTTTCTCACGCATTCCTTATCTGTACAAACGCCGCTAAAGACAGGTCAAAGAATCGATGGCGAAAGCAGCGAAGGTCAGTACCCCTCCCCTCGCCCAAAAACTGATTGGCTATGCCCGTGTTTCGACGGACGATCAGATCAATGACGCCCAGGTCGACGAATTGCGCGCCGCCGGCTGCCACCGAATTCACCAGGAGCACGGATCGGGTGCGTCCCGCGCAAGGCCGGTTCTCACCAAGCTGCTGAAGGATCTCACTGCCGGCGACGTGCTTGTCGTCGTTCGCCTCGACCGCCTGGCCCGATCCGTCAGCCACCTGCTGGATGTCATCGAGGACCTTGAACAACGCGGCGTGCATTTCCGTTCGCTCCGCGACCCGATCGACACATCCACGCCGCAGGGGATGTTTTCCTTGCAGGTGCTCGGCGCCGTGGCCCAGCTCGAACGTGCCCTCATCGCGGAACGTACCAAGTCCGGCATGAGGGCCGCCAAGGCGCGCGGCCGGCTCGCCGGCAATCCCGGGCTTCGCGAGCGCCGGCCGGAAGCGATCAAGGCGGTGTCGAAAGCACGAGAGAAACTCTACCTCGATGAACTCATTTCGTCGGCGCAGACGTGGCTTCCGACCGTGAGGCAACTTCGGCCGCAGCATAGCTGGGACAACGTCGTGCGCGTTCTCAATCGCCGCGGCCATAACTGGACGGTCGAGCGGCTGCGACGCGCCGTTCATCGCATGGTTCGGGAGAAACTGGCGGAAGCAGTGCTGCTGGCTCGCTCTCCTCGCCGCCCTCCCGAAGATCACTTGATGAAGCTCGTCGCCGCGATCGCCATCGCCGATCCCAATCTGTCGTTACGCGAGATCGCCGCGCAACTCGATCAAATGGGCGAACGACCGGCACGGGGTGGCCGGAAATGGCAAGCATCTTCCGTTAGGGCATTATTGGACGAAGCACATCGCTTCGGGCTCATCCGCACTTGATGGACTACACCGTCTTTCGAAAAACTTCGAGCCTCAGAAAGCAACCGATCCGAGCCGCGCCGGTTCAGCTTATCGTCAGTTCATCGGCTTATCGGCCGCAAATACGACACGTTCCGGCGGCAGGGCCTAGGATTGAACTGGAGTTGAGAATTTGAATCTTGCAATTGCGCGCCCGGCACATTCGACCCCGATGGGCGCTCCGGCGCAAGGTGCGGGATTTGCCTATCGCCGGGATATCGATGGGTTGCGTGCCGTGGCGATCATTCCAGTCGTTCTCTATCACGCCGGTATTCCGGGGTTCAGTGGCGGCTTTGTCGGCGTCGACGTGTTTTTTGTCATCTCTGGTTTTCTGATGGCGTCGCTGATATCAGGCGAAATCGCAGCCGGGGAATTCAGCCTCATCCGCTTTTACGAGCGGCGCGTCCGCCGGATTTTCCCCGCGCTGTTTGCGGTCATGATCGCGTCTTTCGCCGCGGCATGGTTCCTGCTGATGCCGGCCGAGTTCGGATATTTTGCCCGCAGCCTGAAGGCCGCGGCCCTGTTCACCTCGAATATCCAGTTCGAGAAGGAAAGCGGGTATTTCGATATCGGCGCCCAGATGAAGCCGCTGCTGCACACCTGGTCCCTAGCGGTCGAAGAGCAGTTCTACATTTTGTTTCCGCTGCTCTTGATGGTGGTCAACCGATTTGCGCGGCGGCATGTGATCCTCCTGCTGGCGAGCCTTTTAGCCATTTCGTTCGCGGCGAGCACATGGGTGCTGTTTCGATCGCCGGTCGACGCGTTCTACCTGCTGCAGTTTCGCGCATGGGAGCTCCTGCTCGGCGCGTTGCTGGCCTTCAAGGCCATCCCTGTGCCGCGGCAATCGGTTGTGCGGGCAGGCATGGCGTTCGGCGGCATCCTTTTGATCGGCGTGGCGACCCTTGGTTTCAGCGACCAAACGCTGTTTCCAGGTCCGGCCGCCTTGCTCCCTTGCCTGGGAGCCGGGCTGATCATCCATGCCCGCGATGATAGTGGTCCGGCCAGCCGGATCCTCCGCTCGAAGGCAATGGTGGGTGTGGGGTTAATCTCCTATTCCCTTTATCTGTGGCATTGGCCGATCATCGTCTTCAGCCGCGAGATAACTGGACGGGAGCTTTCCCTGTTTCAGGGCGGACTGATCGTTTTAGCCTCGCTCGTCATGGCTACTCTCTCCTGGCGGTTTGTCGAGCGGCCCTTTCGAGGGCATGGCACAGGTGTGAAGCGAGGACCATCGTTTGCCGGCGCTGCAACGCTCATGGTCACGGCACTCGGAATAGGCGACTACGTTGCCCACCATTCTGGTCTCCCCAGCCGCCTGCCGGCGGAGGTGCAAAAGGTCTATGCCGCGACATACGATGAGAGCCGCTTCGGCGTGCCGCCATGCTTTGCCGACTCCACAAAGACAGGACCCTCGGCGGCAGACATCCGTGCCGGCAAGCTTTGTCCGCTCGGCGCCGAAAGCTCGAGCAAACCCTCCTTTGTCGTATGGGGAGATTCCCATTCAGGCGCGATGGCGCCAGCCATCGACGCCGCCGCGAAGCAGATTGGCCTGCAGGGGCCCTTTGCCGGGCATTCCTCCTGTCCGCCCTTGCCGGGAGTTCAACTGACGCCACGCGGCGATACCGAACGCTGCGGCGCCTTCAACGGCGCCGTGCGAGACCTGATCACATCGCAGCACATTCCGCTGGTCTTCCTGGTCGCTTACTGGCCTAAGTACGTCCATGACGCTGAAATGCCGAACGAGGGACCGTACTTCGACCCGTCGGTGCCGCCTCCATTGGAGGATCGATCCGCCTCGGTCGACCAATCGCTGGATAGCCTGCTGGCTGATTTGACGAGGCAGGGAATCAGGGTCGTGCTGGTTTCCGATGTTCCCGAGATGGGCCGCTATATGCCGGAAGCCATTGCCAAGGCTATGATGCGCGGCACGTCGACGGAGATTGCGCCGCCATTCGGCTATATCGAAGCGCGGCAGGCGCTCTCGCGTCGGATCCTGAGCCGTGTGGCGGCAAAATACGGCGTGCCGATCATCGATCCGCTTCCGTCGATCTGCAGCAATCGCCGCTGCGATACACTCCGAGACGGCCTGCCGCTGTACAAGGATGCCGACCACCTCACGGCGACGTTCGCCACGACCCTAAGCCCGCTCTACGTGCCGGTGCTGTCCGAGGTTCGCAATTCGCTGGCTGCCGTTACCGCAGCTCACTGATCATTGTCGTCATCCACGGTGGTCCAAATCGTACGGATCAGCAGAGCGATGCAATAGAACGAAACGAACAGGATGAACGCTGCGATCCCATAGTGGACGTTCTCCATCAGCTTGTGATGATGCTTTTCCAGCACCTCGCCCATGTTGTAGGCAACGATCACCACAACGGTGAGCACGGCAGACAACAGAAATGGCCAGCTCTTTTTGAGAAGGGTTGCAAGGGTCCGTAGCATCGGAATGTCCCCGGATGAGATGCACCAGCTCTTTGAGGTTTCTGTTTTCATGAGTTCACCCGTCTTGCGCTGTCTTATGGCTGGGCCGTTCGGTGCTCATCGCGGGCGGCGGTCCACACCTCGCGGGCGGCATCCGCGTTCATCGCCGCGATCGCCAGGCCAACGATCAGGTCCGGCCAGGCGGAACGCCAGACAAAGGCGGTGACAAGACCGGCGGCGATGATGGCGATGTTCGCGAGGGCATCGTTGCGGGCCGACAGGAACGCGGCGCGCGTCAGGCTGCCGCTATGGTGACGATAGCGGGTGAGCATCACCGCGCAGGACAGGTTGACGACGAGCGCGCCGAGACCTGCCAACGTCAATGGCAGCGGATCAGGGGCAACCGGCGTCATGAACTTCTGCCAGGCGGTCCAAATGGTCGCGAGACCCGGAACCAGCAATATGCCGGCCAGCGCCATGCCGACGCGGGCGCGATTGCGGACGCTCCAGCCGAGCGCGACGGCGATCAGCAGATTGATGGAGGCGTCCTCGAGGAAGTCGACGCTATCGGCAAACAGCGAGACAGAGCCGATCGACAGCGCCACCAGAAACTCGATCCCAAAATAGCCGAGGTTCAGGAGAGCAACCTGCCTCACCACACGCTTTAGACCTTCGCCCATCAACATGGTCATGATCACTCTTTCTCGTTCGTGGGTTTGGAGACGTCGCTACGTGTCTCTTCATGGGCCTCGAACACCTGTTTGGCGAAGCTGTCGAGTAATGCCTCACAGGTCTTCAGCCGCTCCTGCGCTTCGGCTGCCAGAGGGGCGCCGTAGAAATCGAGCTTCGTGATCTTTTCGAACCAATCTTGCAGCTTCTTCAGATCAGCGTCGTTCTCTTCCAGCTCCGCATAGGAGAATTTCCCGGCGGCCGTTTCCTTGGCGATCTCGTTTTCGAAGTCGCCGCAGCGTTCCAGAAACTCGTGATAATGCTCATCACGATCGGCCTTAAAGCGGGCGGTCACCTTTTCCTGCTGACCGGCATCGGCCGCAACAGTTTCCAGGATGACGGCCTCACCACCCATCTCGACGATATCGTTTTCAAGCATCTTGAAGCGTCGAAGATGCTCATCCGTCTTCGGCAACAGGCAGACGCCATTCTGGATATAGACGGCGCCCATGCCTTTGATCTTGCGCCAAAGGGCCACCCGCTTCGTCGCGGGATCCGACGGAACCTTATAGGTCAGCAGCAGCCATGATTTGTCACTCATGGTTCTTGCCGTAATGTAACGACCGTTGCATGTCAACTGCTACAGATATAGGGATGTGCGTGAATGCCGATGCTGAGCGGCCCTTGCTTTGCCGACATCTCTCGCGCAACAAACCATGTCGAACGGAAGCCATGAGCCGCAAACTTGCAATTATCGTAGGAAATGGACCTCTGGAGCGAGACGTTTCGGTGACCGTGGACAGTGCCGATTTCGTCATGCGTTTCAATGAGCCGAACCTTGCCGACGGATGGAGCGGCACCCGCACGGACATCCTCGTCCTGAGTGTGTCGAGCAAGCAATTCCAGAAGCGGATGGCGGAACCGCTATTCCTGGAGAACGCGGCTGTCAAAGCGGCAAAAGAGGTCATGCTTGCCTATCATCCGGCGATCATCCGCAAGTACCATCCAAGGCCGAATATCCTGCAGCGATTGAAGGGCAGACGGGCGGACTGGACAGATCGAGCCATCGAAATCCTGCAGAGCGCCGGCAAGGAAGTTCGCGTCATGCCGCCGCAGTTCTATCTCGATGGTTGCGCCGCACTTCAAATTCCGCAACAAAAAATGCGCGAGCTTTTTCCGAGCACCGGCTTCTTGGGGATTGGCTATGTTCTCGACCGGTTCGCCCCGTCGGAGTGGGATATCAAGCTGTGCGGTTTCACCTGGGAGGGATGGAAACGTCATCCCTGGCATCAGGAGCGCGCTTGGGTCGAGGACAAGATCGCGAACGGTCGTCTCAATATGATCAATTAGGCAATAGGCCCACGGAAACAGCGTTGCGCTCAACCCTCACACGTGCGTGACGGCCAGCCTCCAGGGCCCAAAGATCGATCGTTAACGCTTGTTGTTCGAACTTCACGCCAGGTGAGCGGGATCAGATGAGACGAGGTTCATTGCTACTGTCTCGTTCGCTCTTGAGTGCGCGGTTCATAAGGCGCCCGAGTTTTCTATCTCGCCCCCTTCCCCTCATCGCCAAGATCGCCTTCCCATCGGAGCTTGCCAGGATCTGTTCGGCCAAACGCTGATACTCGACGTCCGATCGGAGCCTGTGCTTCGCCGCGGTTCCCAGAGTTATGCCCGTATCGGGCGTTCCGCCGGGCTGCGGCGGTGGATTGCGTTTGCGGTCGGCAAATTCTCGCTCGAGATAAGATGGTGGCAGTCCGAACCCTCGCCTTGCCTGCGCCAGATCAAGCAACTGCGCTGCGGCCACGAATGTCGCGATGCGCCATGGTAGCGACAGGCTGACAAGCGGGTTGCGGCGTGACGCAAAGCCAGGAAGGCGTCCAAAAGGAAGCTTCAAGTCAAGCCAGGCGATGAACGGTTTGCCGTTCGCCTGCGATGGCGACCACAAGGTTTCGATCGCAGCGTTTATCTCGTCCGGTGCGACACTGCCCTCCCTCCCCTCAATAGCCGCGCCCAATGCGGCCGTCAGCTCGAGCAGGAAATCCACCGTGACCGCCCCTTCGACCTTCGTTGGTCCGCCCGATACCGCAGTCGAGCAGTGACCGCAGATGAGTCTTGCCTCTTCCTCGATACAGTCGAAGCGAAATTGGCCCCGCGCGAAACAGCGGCCACACCAATCTTGCAGCATCCGACGATGCTTGCGGCAGGCCGCGGCTTCAATGTGGGACCATTCTCGACGAAAATAATGATCCCGACCCACCGATACGTCCTCATCGAGGCAATCGGGGCAGATCCCGCGCTCCCGGCGGTCGGCAACAAACCAGTCAATCGGCCTTACCAACCGGCTGAGGATCATTGCTTCAACGTCCGCGATCTTTAATCTGGCTGCGCGCGCCCATGATCTGAGGGTCAGCGGATCCGGGCGATATTCCTGCAATTCGAAACTGCCGAAAACCGGCGGCCGATCCCCATGTCCCAGCCAATGCTCGATGTCGGCCGGCGTGCATCCGTAGCGACAAGCCACTCTGCCCTGCCACGATGAGATCAGTTCATCCGGGTATGGCCGCGGGGCGATCGGCAGCAGGGGGATCTGCCTCACCGCGCTGATCGCCGCTGCAGAGCGCGCTCTGATTGTCGAACCATGGCAACGAGCGGCAACACAAGGCCTTCTCGGCTGAAGCTGTCGGTGACGATACATTCACTGCCGTTGTGAATGGCGTCGGCCGCAACGGTCTCCATCAGCCGGAATATACGCACGGTCACGCCGTCGGTGAGCTCAAGAACACGTCTGCGGACTGCCGGAGATGTGACCGCCGATGGCCGCCGTAGCGGAAAGATGGATGCCAGGCTCGAAAGAAGCTGGGTCAGGCGCTGATCGTTCGACCAGCGCTCCAGCTGAAACGCTTCGAACCGTTCGGCAAGCTGCGGATCCGTCAGAAGCGCCTGTCGGGCAAGATCGGTGCCTGCACAGATCAACGGCACCTTGAGGTCATTGGCAAGAAAGCGGATCACATTGAGAAAAATCCGCTGCTGGCGAAACGTGCCGGTCAGCATGGCGTGGATCTCGTCGATCACAAGCATTCGCACGCCCATCCTGCGCATCAGACTCCGGCAGACGGTTTTGAGGCGGAATGCCGCATCGCTGCTCGGCCCGGGCGCCCCGAGGGCATTCAAGAGCTCGCCATAGACATCCCGCTCCAATGGCTCCGCGGGCATTTGCATCGCCACGACCGGCATGAAGGTCACGCCAGATCCCCTGTCGAAAGTCGCGGGATGATCGCGCAGAAACTTGCGGATGATCTTTGTTTTTCCCATGCCGGTGTCGCCATACAATAGCAGGCAAGGCATACGGTCCCGCGGAGGATAGGAAAGCAGATCCTCGAGCCGCATGAGGGCCGCATTCGCCTGAGCCGTTTCGAGCCAACGACCCGCCCGGATCCACGCGATACGCTCACTATCGCTCAATTCGGCATGGCTTCGGTAGGCCGGCAGAAGATGGGCATAGTCGCTCATGACCACTCCTCCACTTCTAACGGTGCCACGTCGATGCAGGCATCGTCTTCGTCCTCCGAATCCGGTAAATCAACAGTCCGATCACGCGCTGCCAACGCACGCTCTTTCCGCTCGAGATGGCGGCGCATGGCCCGGGTCTGCTGAACGGCATTCTCCATGAGCCGCCGTTGCTCGGCGATGGTTTCAAAAATCAGATGCTCGTCGACGGCTCGAACTCCACGGGCCTTCAACGCAGCACGCGCCATGCGATGTTCCCCAAGCGTGATCGGCGGCCGGTCCAGGGCCGCAAAGCGCACTGGCCATATCGATCCGTCTGGCTGCTCCACATAAACGCAAGAGAGATCGCGCGGATCGTACTTGACCCGCACCTGACGCGACGATCGGCCAGCCAAAGGGCTGAGAATATCATCCCAATAACGAATGCCGAACAGATGCAGCCCATCCCTGCGAATGTTGCGTTCCTCATAGGGCAGAAAGTCGAGCAGAAACTGTTCTGGATCATGCGGCACGCGCAACGGATGGGAACGGGCCGCCGCCGCATCGTCCCAGGCTGTCCGCGGCGGATGCAGCAAAGCGCTGTGAACCTCAGCGTGATAGCGGCCGACAATCTGCAGGGCCAACCATTTCTCCAATTCGTCGAGCGTCATCGCGGCATGCTTCTGCGGATCGTAGGAGCCTCGCTTGGCGATATTGCTCGACGTGGATCCCGGCAGCAAATGCACCGCACCCATCATCGTCCCGATCAAACGCTCGATATGTCCGCCGTAATGCGGTCGCGCGACAGGCCGGTACATCAGTTCGATCCCGTGCTCGGCGGCTCCCCTGACAAGGGCCTTGCCATGGAATTCCGCTCCGTTGTCGAGGTGAATGACGTCAGACATTCCAAAAACCGGCCACTCGGCATCAATGCCCTTCGCCTGCAACCAAGGCCCTTTCGGCATCACCATGTGTTGGATCGCCAGGGCCACGGATGTCGCCGACGGGCTTTCCAGGCTGAGATAGAAGCCGGCCACCATGCGGCTGGCGATATCGATCGCCAGCGTCAGCCAGGGGCGCTGCAGCGGCTTGCGGCTAACGGCATCGACGATGAACACATCCACCAGCGTATGATCGATCTGAACAATCTGGAGGGCGTGGTCGGCGCCATATTCATGTACGAAAACGCCGAACTGTTCGGCTGCCGCCTTTGCGCCTTCTCGCCAGCGCAAGCGGATCTTGGGATCGATACTGTCGACCCGCGCCCGGACAGCCGTCCACGATGGCGCGTGAACTCCGCGTTCATGGCAAACTTGCCGTACCCGATCGTGCAGAGCGGTGATCGTCGGCCGCTCACGTTTGCGATAGGTATCTTGAATTGCCGCTTGAATTATGTCTTCAATCTCTGGTGGCAATAGCGCTCTGCCCTTGGCGGGACCCGGTATGGCGTCCAGCAGCGAACTCGTGACCGGCGACGCGCGATATTGCTGCAGCAGCTTATAGAAACGGGTTTGGCCCAACTTCAGCTCTCGGCAGGCTCTACCGACATGCGCGGCCGAAAGGCGGGGCAGCAAAGCCAAGGGACGAAGAACCTTCTCGCGTGACACCGCCCGCAGCCAGATCGCGTCGTCGACGGAAAACTTGTCTGGTTTTCGGCCCATCGACATCAACCCTTATGGCGAGCTGCAAATCAGGCTAAAATTTCACCGAACCTACTCAACTTCACTCCATTAGAATGAGCGACTATTGTTACGCGACAACGACATGCGTTGCGCTTGTTCAAAAAGACGGACACGCTATATTGGCCACCTGGATGAGCGAAAACGGCCGGTTAAGCGACACGATGGAACGTCATAGTTTTGCGAATGTATGATTTGCGACAGCACCAATTGAAGTACCAAGGAACGGAATCTTCGGCGGCGCAAGTTGCCGCAGGAGCGTCAAGTGAACGTCCAGTTTGACCTTTTTCAGATGGTCGAGATTCATTTGACCACCGGCAATCAGGGCAGGCTCAAAGCCATACAATTCATCCCGCTCAAGCGGTCCTAGCTTGCCGGCAGCGCGTTTGAATAGCGGCTGCTTCGCCGCATCCTTAAAGTCACATTCGCTTGGCGTCTTGGCACCGAAGAACGTCTGCACCCGAAAGTCCGGATTCTTGAGCGGCCCCTTAAAATCTTTTTCCAGAGCAATAAGAGAATGCGTCGGGCACGAAACCGTCAAGCTGGGCCCCGTTTTCTCACCCCATACATACAACTTCCCGAAACCCGTCCTGGCGATGACGTGGTAGCTATCGACCTGTTCGAAGATCGTGTCCTCAAGCCACATATCTAAAACGTCTTGGTATTCGTCGGGATTCACGATCGAGAACAGTCCGTCCAAGTAGCTTGCCCATCCTTCTTCGGACCAATATTTCAAGAGTTGAGCGGGCAGCGTCTTCTCGAATTTTTCGAAGCTGGCTTGAGGGACCTTGACGCGGCTCGTCGCTTCACCAAAATTCTCGATAAACAGCTCAAAATCTTCGTCTCTCATCTCACTCCCTTTCCACGACAAGGCTCTACCGGAACACATTAGAAGCTTGCTGAAATTGTTGCGGAACAAAATTGACAGCGGCGAGCCGATCGATCTCGGGCCCGTGCCTCACGTGTCACCGCTCGGATGGGAGCATATAACGCTCAACGAAGAATTTCGATGGCCGCCGTTAAGGTAGTCTATCGCCCCCTCCCGCAAATGACTCGAGATTCGGCGAAGTTCGGCGGACATCTCTGTTCCACCGGCCACTTGGACCGCCCTCCCCTGCCGAACTCTCCATTGTTATGCAGACGCGGTCACCAGGCGCATAAATACTGCTTCCATCCAGGCGAGGACAGCGGCGACGCGCGTGAGGTGACGCAGATCGGGGTGTGCCAAGCGATCGGATCGCAGCCGCAGCGCGGAGTCTGTTGTAGGCAGTTGTCAGAGGGGCCTGACGTTTTCCGCCCTGGATCTGCCGGTCCTTCTGTCCTGGCCCAAATCGTAGGAAACGGATTGGCCCTCCTTCAGCAGATCACCATATTGCAGGGCGCTGACGTGGACGAAGACGTCATCTCCCCCAGCATCCGGCGTGATGAAGCCAAATCCTTTGTCCGCGTTGAAAAACTTAACCTTGCCCGTCGGCATGGGATCCCCCATTTTACGATTAGCGGCAAGAATACCCTAGCCGTCTGGTTTTGATCGATCAAGTTGACATGCTACTGCGCCTCGCGCTTGGCAGCCGGCGTGAAAACCGATTGTTTTTGCCGCGCGAGTCTGGAGCGCTGAGTTGCGTGCCGCGCCATGACGGTGTGTTCGCCCAGAGCCGAGAGGATGCCTCGCACATCGTGGGACATGCAACAATAGAAGGCGGAATGATGCAGTTTCCGCTTTGACACCAATTGCGTGGCGCGGAGCTTGGCAAGATGCTGCGATAGCGCCGAATTGCTGAGCCCAACTCTTTTGGCAAGCTCTCCGACGCCCCATTCGTCCTGACAGAGCAATAGCAAGATCTCGAGCCGCTTCGCGTTTGCCATGGCATGCAGTATCGCTGCGGAGCGCAGCAGTTTCTCCGGACCATCGAGCAAAGATGTACTCCCCCACCAAACCCGACCAATTTGTATATTATAGAATTTCTATGTAATAATTAACGCATGTTTCGATTCCAGGCTTGCTTGAGGCCCGCCGTGATCCGGATTGAAACAAAAGCCTTAACAGGGATTTTGACTGCATATTAAGTGTAAGGCTCGGCGCCTGCGCCTCTGTTAAGAAGAGATATATCGATTTTTAGCGACGAAAAGCCGATAAAGGTGGAGCAAATCACAGCGCTGGAGCCGCCTCATGATGAAGCCGAAAGCCCTCCCCTCCCCCGCCGATCCGGTGCTGCTCCGCGCCGAGGAACTTGATGCGCTCGATGCCATCCTGCCCTTCGCCCGCCGCGATCAGCTGGCGACGCTGCTGACGGACGAGGACGTCGCCACCCTCAAGCATCTCGCCAAGGAAGGCATGGGCGCCAATACCCTTCGCGCCCTTTCCTCCGATCTCGGCTATCTCGAAGCCTGGTGCGAGCTTGCCACCGGCGCTCCCCTCCCCTGGCCGGCTCCGGAAAGCCTGCTTCTCAAATTCGTCGCCCATCATCTCTGGGATCCCGCCGAGCGCGCCGAAGACCCTGGCCACGGCATGCCTAATGACGTCGAAATCGGATTGCGCTCCAAGGGCCTGCTGCGCGTCGATGGTCCGCATGCGCCAGACACCGTGCGCCGGCGCCTGACCTCCCGGTCGATCCTGACGCGCTGGCGTGGGCTGACGGGATCATTTACCGCGCCGTCCCTGAAAACCGCATTGCGCCTCGCCGTGCGTGCCACACCGCGACAACGCCGCCGCAAGAGCAGACGAGCGGTCACCGGCGACGTCCTGGCAAAGCTGCTGGCCACTTGTGCCGGCGATCGGCTGACCGATGTCCGCGACCGCGCCCTGCTGCTAACCGCCTTTGCTTCCGGCGGCCGCCGGCGCTCCGAAGTTGCCGACCTGCGCGTCGAGGATCTGGTCGACGAAGAACCGGTGCATGCCGATCCCAGAAACCCCGTCTCCCCTCTCTTGCCGTGTCTCACCATCACTCTCGGCCGCACCAAGACGACAACGGCCGACGACCGCACGCACGTCGTTTTGATTGGTCGGCCGGTCGAAGCACTCAAGCAATGGATTGAACAAGCCAGGATCGACACCGGACCGGTGTTCCGGCGTATAGACCAATGGGGCAATATCGACCGGCGAGCACTGACGCCGCAGTCGGTCAATCTGATCCTGAAGACGCGGTGCAAGCAGGCCGGGCTCGATCCGGAGGCATTCTCGGCGCACGGGCTGCGCTCGGGGTATCTGACCGAGGCCGCAAATCGCGGCATTCCCCTGCAAGAGGCCATGCAGCAATCCCTGCACAAGTCCGTGGCGCAGGCGGCGAGCTACTATAACAATGCGGAGCGCAAGAACGGGGGCGCCGCGCGGCTAGCTTTGTAATCAGTTACTGCGCGATGGCAAGTGAAAGTCTAACTCTGGCGACGAGACCTCACTGATAGCTGATAACATAAAGCCTGGAGACTATTGACCTTGCATGAAGGCCTGGATCTCTTCCGGCGTGACTTTGCCATCCTTGTTGGCGTCGATCATGTCGAAGATCCGCTTGTGAATTGTCGTTACTTCATCAAAGGAAAGTGCGCCGTCACCGTTGGTATCCGCGATGGCGAACATGATCCTCATCATGTGTCCGCGCATTTTGCCCATGGACATTCCATCGGCCATGCCGCAGGGCGCAGCACTTCGATCCATCATATCTGCGTGCTCCATTCCATCGGGCATCATCGCCGATCTTCCCAGTCGGTCCTGATCTGGAGTTTTGGACTGTGCTGCAGCGACGCCGATGTCCCCAGCGGTAAGGAAGGCGGCCAGCGCGTTTCCATTGTGCGGAAGATCCGTACCTTTCTATTGACGGAAGTGCGGAAATTCCGTATATAAAGATCATGCAGACAGTGATTGAAACGCCCGCCTATCTAGCTTCGGCCAAGGATGAAGGCCTGACCATCGCCGAACGGGAAGCGATTGTTTCATACATCGCTACCAATCCGGAGGCCGGAGACATCATGCCGGGAACCGGGGGCGCGAGAAAGCTTCGGTTTGCCGGTCGCGGAAAGGGAAAAAGCGGCGGCTACCGGATCATAACATTTTATGCCGATCGGGAAATTCCTGTTTTCCTTCTGGATATCTACAGCAAGGATTCTCAGGCCAATCTCTCACAGGCGGAGCGAAATGAGTTGCGAGAGATTCTGACTGCCTTGCCTCAGCAATGGCGAGAACACGCAAGCAAACGAGCAAAGAACATCAGGAGTCGGAAATGAGCAAAGCAGGATCACGTATTTTGCAGGGTGCCCGTGAAGCTCTTGCCTTCGCGAACGGCGAAGCGGACGAGACCCAATACGAACTTCACATTCCCTCGGAAGTGAACGTCAAGGACATACGGCACAGACTTGGCCTTTCGCAGCAGGCGTTCGCATCCCGTTATGGCTTCTCCATCGGTCGTGTGCGCGATTGGGAGCAGAACAGGTCGAATATGGACGCCCCATCCCGTATCCTGCTCACTGTCATCGACAAGGAGCCGGAAGCCGTCGAAAGAGCTTTGAAGTCGGCCTGACGACTTACCAAGTCCGACAAAGCCAATTCGGCGCGAGGGGAATCCCATTCGGCCCTTCCCCTCGCGCTCCCCTGCCCGCCCGCAATGAAAGGCAAGGCCAAAGGCAGGGCGATGTCGCCGGCTTTCAGGCCGGACCGGTCCGATCGCACCCGGAGCACGACAGACAGGACTAGGGTCAGGATATCTGACCGAGGCCGCTAACCGCGGCATCCTTCTTACGGAGGCGATGGAGCAGTCGCGGCATCGCTGCGTTCAACAAGCCTCGAGCTATTACAATAATGCGAGCAGGCGCCGCGGCTCGACTTCTCTGATGGCAGGGTGGCGTCAAGCGGACGGAGACCTAGAGCTGTGGACATGCATCAGAAATCCATGATGTCACGTTCGTTTGTGGCGTCGTATTTACGGATTTCGCCTCGCATTTTGCCACCCCAGCGGCTGATAAACGCGATCGTATCCTCCGCCCGAAGATGAGCACTGAGCGCAGGCTGATCGGCCCAACGTTCCGATATCAGCAATCGCCCCGATTGTGGATCGTCCACGGCAGCATCATAAGCGATGGCGCCAGGACGCTTCCGCGTATTGACTGCAAGCGCTTTGAGTTCTGTCGTGAATTGCGCCAGATCGGCAGGATCGACGTCCATGTAACCTGTTACGATAAGCATGAGGCATACTCCAGCATCCCCGCACTGTCGGCCCTTAGCCGCCTGGGGTCTCAGTTGACTTGTAACGATCAGGCAGTGATCAGGACGATCTTGCCTTGGATGCTCCCTTCGGACGCGCGACGGTGAGCTATGGACGCGTCGGCTAGCGGATAGCTGCTGTCGATCACCACGCGAACGGTGCCGTCATCAAGGAGGCGGCCGACCTCTGCCAGTTGCGCACCGTTCGAACGCACCTGCGTCGATGATACGATGATCTTCCGCTCGGCAGCTTGCCCATGGCCGGAAAAACCCAAGGGATTGACCAGAAACAAGACACCATTCTGTTTGATGATGGGGAGAAAGCGCTCCATATTCGCGCCGCCTACAGCGTCGAGCACCAGATCCACATCCTTCGCCACTGTTTCCGCCGCCACCTTGGTGTAGTCGATGAAAGTATCCGCTCCGAGATCGCGGAGAAGCGCCTCGTGCTTGCCGGAAGCAACGGCAATCACCTTTGCCCCTTTCAATCTTGCGATTTGAACTGCGAGATGGCCGACACCGCCTCCAGCGCCATTCACCAGCACGGTCTTGCCATCCAGCGGAATCGGTGCGTGCGAGAAGGCTTGGAATGGATTCGGGGCATCATGCCCCAGATCCACCAGAAACTGCCAGGCGGTCAGCAGCGACATCGGCGCGCCGGCCGCTTGAATATGGTCGATCCCGGCAGGCTTCAGCGCCAGCTCCGATGCGGGGACGCTCACGTATTCCGCATAGGCGTTGCTGCCCTTCATGAGGTCTTCCGGAAAGCGGACCATCGCAAAAACTTCGTCCCCGACACGAAATCCGCCCACGTCTTTGCCCACCGCGGCCACCGTGCCGGAAACATCGGTGCCAAGAATCAGCGGAAAGGTTGGGCTAGGTTGCCATTCCGGCGGCAATGCCCGATAGCCGTCGCGTAAATAGAGATCCGGAGGATTGATGCTCGCGGCATGCACTCGGACAAGCACGTCGTGAGCGGTTATTTCTGGTCGGGGCGCGTCCTCATAGAGCAGAACATCAGGCCCACCGAATTCATGCAACCGCACAGCTTTCATTGTCTTGGTCATCATTACCTCGCTTGGATGTTGGCTTCGATGACTGAAGATATGCGCGCGAGCTACGATTGATAATTGTGGCATAATTCGCTTTAGTAATGCCATGAAGGAACAAATAGGAATTGACAGACTGACGGGGCTGCTCGCGTTCGCGCGCGCTGGCTCCCTTGGGAGTTACACCGCTGCCGCCCGCTCACTGTCCATCTCACCGTCGGCGGTCAGCAAAAGCATCCAGCGCCTCGAACGACAGTTGGGTGTTTCGCTCTTTGCGCGGACGACGCGTTCTTTGACCCTGACAGCCGAGGGGCGTGACCTGCATGAGCGCGCGCTTCGGCTGCTGCGCGACGCCGAGGAAATCGAACAGGCGGCGAAAGCGGCACACGCAGAGCCTACGGGCACATTGCGCGTTGCAGCATCGTTTCCGGTCGGGCTGCACGTGATCACGCCAGCGCTTCCCAAGTTCCGCAGACGCTATTCAAAGGTAAACATAGATCTTCGTTTGAGCGATCATATGGTGGATCTCATCGAAGGCGGCTTCGATCTGGCGGTGCGGATCGGCGATCTTTCTGACTCTCGCCTGCTCTCACGGCGCCTCTCGTCCCATCGACTTTGCTGCTACGCCTCACCGGATTATCTTGCTCGTCGCCCCCTGCCCACTCATCCGAGCAAGTTGGAAGAGCACGAGACAGTCAATCTGCGCTATCAAAGCAGTGGCCAGTTGTTCCGCTGGCCCTTCCGTATCGGGAACCGTGAGGTGGAGATCATACCGTCCTCCGGCATCGTCGTCGATGCAAGTGAGGCTGTGCTTACAACAATTGCCGCCGGCGGGGGTATAGGAATGGCAACCAGCTTCATGGCCAGCGCCTGGGTGGGGCGCGGAGCGCTTGTTCCTGTTCTGGAAGATTACGCCGTCGACCGGCACAACATCACGGCGCTGTGGCCCGAGAGCCGCCGGTCCAACCCTGCTGTTCGCGCCTTTCTTGACACCCTGGTAGAGCTGTCGTGATCTCGGCGTTTCTGGCGCAGTCCGATATATCGTCCAATGTGGATGCCAAGCGCCGGGGCTTCCCGAAGTCCACACCCGCGACGGCATCGAAGCCGCATTGACAGAAATCAAGGGCAAAGAGTTCGCAAACGGCATTGCTCGCATGAAGAAGGCCGAAGCCGCCGCCTATGCCGAGACACAGGCCAACGGGACCGCATGGCTCCCCTCACCTATCAGTCCTGCCGTTCCGAAGGCGGACGATGGCAACGGTGGTTTGCTGGCGGCCGAGGCAGATGAGGACAGCGACGACGACGCAACGGGTATGACTGATGACGCCGACATCGTAGAGTTCCCCGAGGCAGCTGAGTAACGCCAGCCTTCATCTGTTCAAGTATCGACTGTTCTACGGCAAGGATGGTCGCCGCATCGTCGGTTTCGACAATGAGCGGGTAAGGGTGATCATTGCCATTTTGACGGTGACGAGCAGCCTTACCAGTTCACGACGACCGATGCCCTCCTGTCTGATTTTCGGAAGGAGATCATCAAGAGGAGGCAGAGCCATGAAAGAAGCCTTGATCCAAATCCGAGCTGATAGCGAAGCAGCTCTTGATGAAGCCTTCGACCGGGCGGCTAGCGCGACGCGGTCGGGAAAGCCCTCCGATCCCGTCGCCGTCTTCACTTTTTCCTCACCCGCCCAACTCCTTTCGGTGATCACACCCAAACGATGGGAATTGATCGAACATCTTCAGAAGATCGGCCCGTCGAGCATTCGCGGCCTTGGCCGCTCTCTCGAACGGGACATCAAGCGGGTGCATGACGATGTATCGACGTTGTCTAATTGGGGTATCATCGAACAGACCGACGATGGGAAAATTCATATTCCCTACGAGGTGATCCACGCGAATTTCGATCTGCGACCAGCTGCTGATCATCATTGGGGCGGAACCCCCTTCGGCCCTTCCCCTCGTGCACCCCTACCCGCCCGCAGGTTTGGGTGCTTTCGACGGCAGGACGACGCCTCCGCCTTTCCGGCCAGTCTGGTCCGATTTCAACCGGAGTACGACAGACAGGACCAGGACATCCCTCGGGAAGCATTAAGTTCGGTGGAGCCTCGGGCCGGGCGCGGTATCGAGTGGCAGCTTCTCAAAAAGCCACGATGCCCCTTCTTCGGGATACTGCCGGTTCCGGCATGTTGGCACTGGCGGTGAGTGGCCTTAGACCGTGAACCGAAACCTCGGCGCTGTTGTTTCGCCATTTTCCCACTCATCCGTGACATGGCTGTTGCCGTAGGGCGTCAATTGGATGACCCAACAGATCCCGACTTCGATATTTGAGAGGCGACTTGAAGGAGGCTCTGCAGCGAAGAACGCAAGCTCCGTAGTTCCTGGAGGTCACGGTCATCTTCTGAAGTCGCGGTATCGTTTTTGAGCGATAAATTAGGCCGACGCCTCTCAATCTCTTCGATGAGAACCTTGCAAATCAATATCTGTTCAAAAAGGAAACCATTCAGCGTCGTGCTCATGCACCAATATAGCCGTATCGTCTGCGGGAGGGATTGATCTGGATCAATGGAGACACGTGGCTAAGCAATGATCCGAGCACGGCGAGAGTCGCGCGCTGGGTTTTTCCGTCAACAAACTGAAGTTATTGGTGAATTTTAAGTTTTGACGTCCGTCAACAATTGCGGTGAATAATCTGTCCGCCGCTATTTCCCTAAAATGAGAATCGGCGTCCTTTAGATGGCCAGCGGCGTTAACCATTCGTTAACCCAATTTTCCTTGCTAGGAATCGAGAATCGGCGATAATGACGGCATTTCGCAGATTTCGATGATTATATCGGCATAATGCCCTGAGGCTCAATGAACGCGTTCAGTTCCTTACCGTCGTTTGAATTCGACGACAAAATCTTGATGCAGGGTGCGGAGATCTCGCGCAGGCTTAATCAGTTGCGCTTGGAGAACTTCCCACCGAATGCACGTAAGACACTTCGCGAATTTTCCGTCGCAGAGGTTGCCCACTATCTTGGAGTTACGCCAAGCAATCTCAAGCGCCTTTACCTCGACGGCAAGGGACCGGTACCCATCACCAAATCGGGAAACCGGAAATATTACACCGCCGAACAGATGTGGGAGCTTAGACACTACCTTTCCGAGACTGGAAAGAGTGAGGCCAAGAAATACGTCCCCCAAAGAAAGCCCGGTGACAAGCTTCAGGTCATTGCTGTCGTGAACTTCAAGGGTGGCTCCGGTAAGACCACGACGACCGCTCATCTGGCACAGCATTTGGCACTGACAGGTCATCGAGTTCTGGCGATTGATCTCGATCCACAGGCCTCGCTCTCGGCCCTCCACGGCTTCCAGCCCGAACTCGACAAAAACCCTTCGCTGTATGATGCCATCCGGTACGAAGATGACCGGACCCCGATCGCGGATGTCATTTTGCCGACTAACTTTCCCGGCCTCGATATTATCCCGGCGAACCTAGAGCTACAGGAGTACGAGTACGATACCCCATTGGCCATGCAGGCTGGGACCGAAGGAAAGCGGTTCTTCACCCGCCTGGGGAAGGCTCTGTTGGATGTGGACAGCAGATATGACGTCGTCGTAATCGACTGCCCTCCCCAGCTCGGCTATCTCACTCTCACAGCGCTGACTGCTTCGACGTCAGTCTTGATCACTGTGCATCCCCAGATGCTGGACCTCATGTCGATGTCGCAGTTTCTCCTTATGCTCGGCAACATCACGAAAACGATCAAGAAAGCTGGCGCAGACGTCCAGATGGATTGGCTCCGCTACCTGATCACGCGCTTCGAGCCCACGGATGTCCCACAGGTCCAGATGCTCGGCTTCATGCAGTCGATGCTCGCCGAGGAAATCCTGCAAACGCCGATGGTGAAGACAACCGCGATCTCCGACGCAGGCCTTACTAAGCGAACCCTCTATGAACTGGATCGCTCGAATTTCACGCGGGAGACGTACGATCGCGCAATCGACTGCATGGATGCGGTGAACTTCGAAATTCAGGGCTTGATCCATCGAGCATGGGGTAGGCTATGAACTTGTTGACGGCCGTCAAAAGTGACCGAGATGCTAGTGAAATCAACTTTCTAACGTTTCGGAGATAGCGATATGGCTCGAAAGAACCCGTTCATGAATGTCATGAACGATGAAGCGCTGGAGAACGTAAAGCCAATCCTTGATTACACGCTCAAGGGTGCCGGCAAGTCGATGATGAATTCCATCGACGAAGTGGCCGCTAGAGCGGATCGGCTTCTCGAGGGGGAGGCGGTCGTCGAGCTCGATCCGGACATCATCGACGCTTCATTCGTCAAGGACCGCCTCGAGGACGACGAAGAAGACTTCGCTGAACTCCTGACGGCAATTCGTGATCGCGGACAGAACAGTCCGATTCTCGTCAGGCCGCATCCGACTGCTAGTGGTCGGTACATGGTGGTGTTTGGACACCGCCGTCTTCGAGCGGCCGGGATGCTCGAAAGAAAGGTGCGGGCGGTCGTTAGGGATCTGAAAGACAGCGATCACCTGATCGCTCAAGGGCAGGAGAACTCAGCGCGCGCGAACCTATCCTTCTTCGAGAAGGCAATGTTTGCTGGTGAGATCTCCCGACGTCAGCTCGATGGCGACAGCTCGATCGCTCTCTCTGCGCTTTCCATTGACCGGGCAACACTCTCGAAGATGCTCGCGGTCACGGCGATGCCAAAAGAAATCCTGACCGCCGTCGGCGCTGCGAAAGGTATCGGGCGCGATCGTTGGTACGAGCTGAAGAACCTGCTGGAACGTCCATCGACTCTAGAGAAGGCCATCGCCTTCATTGGATCCGATGAGTTCAAGGTAAAGGTGGGTGATGAGCGGTTCAGTTCGTTGCTGGCCTACGTGAAATCACTAGGACGACAAACTCGGCCGAAAGCCGTGAAGGCCCAGAAGTGGCTATCAGACGACAAGTCGGTTTCCGCCGAGCTGAAGAACGACGGTAAGACCTATACGCTTGCTCTGAAGGCGAAGGATGCATCCGGCTTTGGCGATTTCATCGCTCAGAACTTGGCCGAGCTGTACCAGACATATCGGAGCCGGAAGGAACAACAAGGAGATTAGATAGCAAAAGAAAAAGGCCCCCAAACGACCAAGTCGTGGAAGCCTCTCTCGTATTCGTGACAGATCGAGAATCGCATTTCCCCGAATCCCAGTCAAGAGTCTTTGGCACCGTTTTGGTGAGCGGATTTCTTTTGCCTTTTGAAAGGTGAAGGAAAATGGAGAGTGGAAGTGTATCGACGCCGTTCGGGCGGCGCCCGATGACGCTTGCCATGTTGGCAAGCCAACAGATCGCAGAGACGATTGAACCGGGGGTCATACGGAACAAATGGAAGCTCTTTCGAGCAATTTGCGAAGCGCGACCGACGCTCGGAGTTACCGACCGGGCTTTGACCGTTCTTGATGCGCTCTTGACGTTCTATCCGGCCGACGAGATTTCAGTGGAACGCGGTCTGATCGTGTTTCCCTCTAATGCTCAGCTTTCTATCCGCGCCCGGGGCATGACCGCAGCGACGCTCCGGCGGCACTTGGCGGGCTTGGTGGAGGCCGGATTGATTATTCGGAAGGACAGCGCCAACGGCAAGCGTTATGCCCGTCGTGACGGAGCAGGGGACGTGTCCGAGGCATTTGGCTTCTCGCTGGCACCCCTGCTGGCGAGAGCGGGGGAGATCGAGGCACTGGCAGCTCAAGCGATTGCGGATCGCGAGCTTCTGAGGGCCACCAGAGAACGACTGACCATTTGCCGCCGCGATATTGCCAAGCTGATCAGCATGGCCGCAGAGGAGGGCGCTGCTGGCGATTGGGAGATGATCGCGGCAATGTTCCGTGAAATCGTCGCTCGCATTCCTCGTGCTGCAGGGATCGAACATCTGTCGTCAGCGCTCGATGAAATGTCGCTGCTTCGCGAAGAGATCGTCAATCGATTGGAAACGCAGACGAAAACATCAAAAATGGACGCCAATGAGTCTCAAATTGAGCGCCACATACAGAATTCAAACCCCGAATCCATTTCTGACTTTGAACCAGCTTCCGAAATGAAGCAGGGGGCAAATTCGGTGGATCGAGCCGCGACCTCAAACGGGGGAGTGAAGTATCCTGGAGTAGAGGCAGGGGGCTGGAAGCCAAATCGGCCGACTGGCGAGAGCGACCTGAAATCGTTTCCGCTTGGGATGGTGCTGCAGGCTTGCCCGCAGATTGCCGACTATGGCCCAGGAGGGCGGATCGAAAGCTGGCGAGACCTGATGAGTGCCGCCGTTGTCGTTCGAACCATGCTCGGAGTCAGCCCGTCGGCATATCAGGACGCTTGCCTAGCAATGGGTCCGGAGAATGCTGCGACCGTGATGGCCTGCATTCTGGAGAGGGGAGGGCACATCAATTCTGCCGGTGGCTATCTTCGAGATCTAACACGGCGGACCGAAGCGGGAGAGTTTTCAATGGGGCCTATGTTGATGGCGTTGATGCGTTTGAACGGAGCGCCGTCTCGAAGGGCTTCTTAGTCGTCTTGGCGTACTGCTTGCTTCCATCCAGCACATTGTCGGCTGCTTCCGACATTTGATCCATCGTCTTAACCTGCTTAGAACGACCAGCGTGTATGGATGTCGCAAGTACCGTTTGAGGTAGCAGTTGAGCGATTTTTACTGGTCGAGGTCTGTTGGCTTCATGCGCATGGCAAAAACTGACGTCTTTGTCGCGGCTCTTCGATATCGAACAAGACACCTCGTCAGCATATGAGCGGGAGCACCGCGTACCAAGAGTCGGTGATAGCAAAGATTTCGAATTTCAATCCGAAGAAGCGGAGACGGTTTTGAAGAGATTCAATCCCATTCGAATGAGTGAGGTGATCGGTGGAACTATCGCCTATGCACTTCGTACAGAATACGATCCCGCAAGGCCGATGGGCAATTTTGCGGTGCATGACATTCGTGAAGTTATCTGTGCGTGGCTGGTGCGTCATGACAAGCAAATAGCACCCGTTCTTCCACGGGCGCTCGATTGGCTGGACAAGGCCATCGAGGGAAAAGAAGAGGAAAGGTTTGGTTCCTTGCCCTGCGCCCACCGCAAGACTTTGCACTGGGCCAAGGCTCTTGGCCAGTGGATGCACGGTAAAGGAAACGACGAAGCATCGTGGAAGACCGCACAAGATGCAGAAATTGAATACATGCGAACCGGCTTTACCAAGGTACTCGGTGTCGACAAATTCGATTACAAGCTCCAACGTTTCGTTCCTCAGGAAATCAAGGGACTGCCGTATAGTTCACGGAGGCTGCTGATCGACGGAACTCTCGATGATTTCATGGCGTTCAGCCTCCAGGCCGGCCAGTACGACACCGCAGTCGAGGAATATGAGCGACACTTAAAGCCGAAGAACCCATCACTCAAAACGACGTTAAAACCACGAGCTTTTGCCTATGCGCTTTGCCTAAAAAAGTTGGGACGAGCGCGATTTGGCGAAGATGAACTGTTGGAGGCCGGGCGGCGAATGTTGCAGGCCAATCTCGAAGAAACCTGGTTGGGAGCCGGCCAGTATGCACGCGCGGCCACATGGTTGAAGATCGTCTATTGGGACCGCGACCAGACTTTGACGCCGCTGGAGACCATCCTTAAAGCGTACGACAACATGCCAAACGTACTGTTGCCCGATTTCATGCTGGCAACCCCGTCTGAAGCTGAGCCAAATTTCCTGCGAAGGCGGTGGGCACAAATAGTGGATAGACTGCGGTTCAAATGAGCTTTGCATCTGCGGGTGCGTCGCAGGACCTAAGGCTTCGTAGAGGCGGCGACCGGGTCGATTGCAACGGACTGTTGGTGTCCAGGGTCGGCGTCGTTTGCTCAAATGGCGTAAATCTTGGCGAGAACGAACCTGTAGGACCGGGATTGGTGACAGAGTTTATGTCATCAAAGCCTATTTCGCATTCGAGCGAGCCACCTTAGCTACAAGAGCGAACAAAATAACGACTGCGAGCACCGGTAGGTAGAAAATGCCGACTATGTATGCACCCATCCATATGGCGTCAGCCAGGTTAAGACCACTTGCATCAGCGCCCATGAGGGGCAAATTCAAGACGTAGGAAGAGAGGTTACCAAATGCCTCCGGAGGTACCAGCTATCGCTATCGAACTCTTTGCGCCCTAATCACCGCCGCCACTTCTTCAGCTATTTGGGTATCCGCCAAATTGTCGGCCTCCATCATCATATCTTGAGTTCGTTTCACCGCTAAAATTTGAGCAATCCGACGAGCATCGGCTTGTTCGCCGCATAGTTCGATAATCTCAGTTGCGATATTCATATATTCGTCGCTTGGCGCGACGTGCCGTACGCCGATAGGATCCCACCTTGTAAAGAGAATTTCATTGATATCCTGCAGAACTGTCATGATCTCACCAAACTGTAACTACCCAACCTTTCGGACTTACTACCGCAGTACAACTTGCACCATAACATACCGTATTTCCATTTGGTTGCACTTGCGTCCGAATAGGATTTGAGCAAGCATCTTGAAGTGCGCTAGGAGTTATCCTCCGTTCTTGCATTCTGCTCATAGCGTGTGGGCTAATGCCGACCACATCAACTAGACCAAGCGGATCGATTCTGCGAACTGGGTCGTCGGACGCGTAGACATAAGCTGACAAAACCTCAATCGATAGCTGTGGTATAGCACCTTCCAGAGGATCCCTCGATAACCACCGGGAGGTCGCTGGATCATACCCTCGATACCAGGTCAATCCAAGATTGGCCTTGGCGAACATCTGGGCGAACCCGAAATCAGTAAGCATAGGCGCAACCTGTAGCGGCACGCCCCAAGGGTCGTAATCATTCGCGGTCGCATTCGTTGTGCTTTCAAAGACGCGTCTGACGGATCCAATTTGATCGATGCCGTAGAACAACAATGGATCAGCAGCTCCGACCTTGTATTCGCCTTCGTCGAAATAGGCGCGAGAGGCGATGTAGGTGGGATCGCGTGCCTGGCAAATTTTGTCGCCGCACCAGATATATTTCGAGGTAACCGTGGTACCGCCACCGGGAGGCGTATCGTCGATCTCAATGCGCCGGCCCAGTCCATCATAGACGAACTGGGTCTGCTTACCTGGCTGCGATGGATAGCTGATACCGACCAAACGATTTTCGGTATCCCAGGAATAGTTTTTCGCGCCATCGGACAGCAGGTTGCCGTTGGCATCATAGCTATAGACCTGACCAGAAGCCTGCGTGATCTCGTTGAGATTATTGAAGGAAACAGTCTGCGGGCCGGGATTGGGTTCTGCGACGCTTGCCTCGCTTTCTTGTGTAATTCCTGTGATGAAGTTCTCGGGCGAGCTTTGAAAGATGAAATTGGTATATTGACCGGAGGTGAGGCCGGTATTCGCGATACCAGACAAACGCCGGTCGTGAGCGTTGTCGAGGTAGCTCCAGGTGGTCTTGAGAGTTGACGTTGCTGGCAGCAACTGTCGAACCGTGATCTGGGGCGTTTGCCCGAGATAGGAAATCTGGAAAGCGCCCAGATCGCTGGAATGATTGATCACACGGCCGATAGCATCGTACTGGAAAGATTCGGCTCCGCTCCCGGAAACCTGCCGGCTCGCCGTTCGACCGAGAGCATCGTATCCATAGGCGATCGTGTGGGAACAGCTCGCAGAGCCGACTGCGGTAAAACATTCCTGGGCCAGCTGTTGGGCGCCGTCGACATAAGAGGGGTTGTAACTGTAAGTCGTCGTTCCCACCCCGTCAGTCATCGAGGTAGCGCGATCGAAATATGGATCGTAGGTAAACGACACGTTCGGCGTCGGATTGACCGCATTGAGATAGGTCAGACCAGTCAGATTGTTGTCGATCGCATAACTATATTGTTTTGTCTGTCCCAATGCGTCGAGAACGCTCTTCAGGCGGCTGGTCGTGTTCTCATAAGTGTAGGTAACATGACTGCTGTCGGCATAGGTTTTGGAGGTTTGCCTGCGCTGAATATC
Source organism: Rhizobium sp. No.120 (assembly GCF_054558365.1). Taxonomy (NCBI): domain Bacteria; kingdom Pseudomonadati; phylum Pseudomonadota; class Alphaproteobacteria; order Hyphomicrobiales; family Rhizobiaceae; genus Rhizobium; species Rhizobium sp. No.120. The sequence goes on along the minus strand of NZ_BAAJNQ010000020.1, from coordinate 15,344 downwards.
GTAGGCCCAGGATGTCGTGTTCCCTTTCGGATCGGTCAGAGATACGAGATTTCCGGCTGGATCGTAGCCGAGCTTTGTCGTCTGCCGCATGGGGTCGACAACACCAATCAGGCGGCGATTGGCGTCATATTGATATCGCCAAACCCGCCCCTCACGATCCTGGGAGGAAACGAGATCGAGCCGCTGATAGGTGTAGCGCTGCGATGTACCGTCGGGGTAAGTGATTTTCGTAATGCGGTCGGCCGCATCGTAGTCGTAAGTGACCGTCCAGCCTTCGGAATCGGTATAGGTACGCACGCGAGCAAAACCGTCATAGGTATAGGTAGCCGCAGTGGCGTTGTTGGCATTCGTGACCGTCACCAGATTTGCATTGGCGTCGTATTGATAGGTCGTCTTCTCACCAAGGGCATCGGTGAATGAGGTCAACTGACCGGCGGCATTGTAACCGATCGTGCTCGTCTGCCCGGCCGCGTCCGAATAAAAGATCGGCCGATGCTGCTTGTTGTAAATATATTGAGCGAGCGTGGACTGCGCGCCGAATTGATCGGCCTGACTAACGGCAACAAGATCAATGCCATTCGAATAAGAATAACTGGTGATCCGCCCAGCCGGATCCGTCGCCTGGGCCAGATTTCCGCTGCTGTCATAAGCATATAAGCTGATCTGCGATGTACCGTCATCGAGCACTCGGCCAATCGCCGTCGGCTTGTTATAAGTTCCGCCGTAAAGGGTACCCGTCGATCCGGTCTGCCCGGGATAGGTGTACCAGACGCGGTTCTCCAGCGGCTTTTTCTCGCTTTCGATTGCCGTGCCCTTGATAGAAGAGGCTGGCATGTGAACGAAATGCCGGATCCTGGCTTTAGTGTAATCGCACCCACCGGTATCTGTGCAGCCGGCGGTGACGTAAGCGCTCTTGTCCCAATGAAAACTATTGCGGTAGGGCAGATAAGTGTTGGAGAGCGGAAGTGGCATGCCAACAGGTACAGTAGCGGTCGGATCGCTGAATGGAATCGGGGCGGGCTCGAGCCATTCCTCGCGCTCCTTATTGCCGAGCGGATCAGTGATCTGAACAAAGCGCGGCGGACCCGAGGTTCCAGGCGCCGTATAGCTGAACCGGGTTGTACCATAAGGCGTCGTCAGCGCGTTGATGAGCGAATTGGCGTCATAGCTGAAACTCGACGTCAGACCGATGATATCGGTGATCGACGCCAGCCGCCCTTGGCCGTCGTAAGCTAGCACGGCGCTGCGTCCGAACGGATCGGTGATCTTGCTGACGAGCAACGGGCGGTTGGGAACGTCATAGCTGAAGATCATATCACGCCCGACAGCATCGGTGATTGAGGTTAGCCGCTTGTTGTTATCGTAGTGCAACGTTGCGGCGTCGCCCTGGGGATCAATCACTTTGCTCAGGAAGATTTTGCGCGGATAGGCGGCACTTCCATCGGACTGCTCATAGATTTCTATTCCACCATTGCGCAACTGCCGGCGATAGCTGGCCGGCGATTGTGAGACGAGGGAAAGGATCGAACCGTCAGTGTCCTGCGCGGCGAAGGTTCTACGGACAGTGTCATAGCCGAGATAATAGAAGGCGCCGCCCTCACCCATGATACGCGAGACATTTGCGCCGGGATTGGTCGGATCGTCGATGATATAGCTTGACCAGCTTAGCGACCATTTTTGGCCGATATTGAAGTAGTCGAAATTGGCAGGCTGACTATCTTCACGCTGGTTGTAGCTGAGGCCGATCTTCATCGAGGGACCGATCGGCGGAACGTAGCCGACGGGTACGTCCGAAAGTGCTACGCTAACGCTGGATTCCTTGATGTTAACCACGCAGAGAGGGCATTGGTTATTATTGTCACCGTTATTTTGGTTGTTTGCGCCCTGCGGCCAAGGCGACTGGTTTCCATTGCCGCCTAGTCCTCCTGGGCCGCCAAGAGATGGACTGTTGGGATCAGGAGGTGTCGGTCCCGGTCCGTTGGCATTCGTGTCGCCGGCATCGCCCTGGCGCGTACTGTTCGTCGATCCCTTGCCGCGAATGGAGACTGCTTGTGACATTGAGACCGACTGCCAGGCTTCACTGGTGATCTCGCTTGCGGGCACAAGGAAATATCCGCTCGCCTCCGCATTCAGTGCATCGAGCGTGACCCACATATCAGCATTCGGAAAGACTGCGTCCTGAACATGATAGCGGCCGTTCGCCTTGCCGACGATCGCCGCAAAATGCCCCACCTTCCAGTGGACGACCGATGGCATGGGGACAGCTTCGTCCGCAGAACGGCGAATCAGGCGATAGTCGAGCTTTACCTTGCTTGCCAGTCCACCGAGTTCGGCAAGCGTCGTGCCTTCCGGTCCGGCATTGTAAAACTGCAGGAAATTGAGTTTGTCTGCGCTCATCCCCTGGGTCAACAAAAGAGCTCGTAGCGCAAGCGGACCGCAGTTGAACAGGTGCCGCGGATCCGTCTTGACCAGTGTCAGCATGTCGCGGGCGGATTGGATTGTTTCAGTTGCCGGCCCGGAGACCTTACGCCCGTCCAGTTGGCTAAACAGCAGCGCCAGATCATCGCTCCGTCCCATGCTGGCGTTCAGGCTGGCCAGCTCGCCGACAGCACGGTCGGTGAGTGCACGTGCTTCCGGAGCAGATGCTTCCCTCCCTTCGATCCAGGCCTTTTGCCAAGCATCAATAGCGCGCGAGAAATAGCCGTCATGCAGATAGGAGAGGCCGATATTGGTCCACAACGCTGTTGACCAGCCGCCATGGGGATACCGCTGTAGAAACCCCATCAAACTGGAGAGATCGGAGGGATCCTGCCGATGCTGAAACGCATCGAGAGCAGCAGAAAGATCCTCGTCCTCGTTCGGCAAGGTGACCTTTGTTTTCACCAAAGGCTCGGCAAAGCCGACCGCGCCGGGCGCGGAAAACGTCGCTGCCGCAGGCGGTGCGGCCATAGCTGTACCGGCGGAGATCAATGCGAGAAGAAATACTGCTGCTGTTCCGGATTTGAATGCAGACATCATCGAGATCTCTCGTCATATTTTTGGAAAGGCGGGGAAGATCGTCAGTCAATCGTGCTCACGGCTGAGTCCACAGGATGCACCCCCAGGACCCTGAACCCCAGATCGCGTCAGCGATACCGCTCGTCCAATTGACGCCGCCCCAGGCGACCTGCCCCCAGATCGGTGGAGAGGCATCCTTGGTCGCGCTCTGCTGGGACGTGCGATTGCCGTTCGGGTCATAACCGTAAACGATGCATTTCGAGTTCTCATAGAAGCCCGTGGTCAGCCGCCCGTTAGCGTCGTAACCAAAGTCGCTTGATTTCGAATCTGCAAACACGGGGATAGCACTCGCCAAAAGCGCAATCGAAACAACTATGTGGAAGCCGAGCTTCGAAAACATCGCTCTTTCCTTGTGAGAAATTTGTTTATTGTCGCACAATTTGCATCTTGTGAGTTTATGTTTTGATCGATAACTTTCGCAGCAATTGCAGCACTCCTCGGACTCATCCGAAGCCGGCTGCGATGGCATCCAGCGAAGCCCTCAGCGTTTGAAATAGCATTCTCATACAATAATCAGAAATACAATCCCGTAAAAACCGGGAATCGAAGCATTGTCTTCAGTTTTAAATCTGAAAAGAGGCATCTTTTCGGAAGAAGTTTTTGTTATATTTGCAGTTATATTGCAATATCATTAGATTTACGCAGATATATTTTATCAATTGACGAAATTGCTTTCGTCATGCAATTAGATCGCGTCTCAATTTGCTTACGCATTGCTTTCACCAGTTTCCAAGAGGACGCCCGATGCGATCTGAAAGCAACCTTGCACTGAATTTTCTGGTATCTGCACTCCTGGCAATGGTCTCCTCTCCAGCGATGGCCGCGTGCATGGTGCCAAATGTCTTGTCTAACGGTCAGACGGCCGACGCGACGCAGGTCATGCAGAATTTTTCGGCCGTAGCGGGCTGCGCCAACGCGACCGCCCCATCAGGGGGCCAGAATACGGTTCAGTTCGAAACATCGAGCGGGAATCTGGGCGGCGTCGCCTTGTCCGATGGACAAGTAATCGTTGGAACCACCGGAGGCGCGCCGCAGTCCAAAACGCTCACGGCTGGTCCCGGCGTCGCCATCATGAACACCCCCGGTGGAATTTCGATCTCGGCAACAGGCAGCGGCTCCGCAAATGCGGTCGACTGGTTGAACGAAGCCGCCGTCATCAGGCCTGTGGCCGCCAACTTTTCCGTCGTGACATCGACGACTGCGCCGGCAGGCGCTTCCTTGGTGCCGACTGTGCGCGGCATGGCATTGACAACGACAGCCGTTGCGGATGGTACCAGCGTCATGGCCGAGACCGCGACTCCGTCGGGCCCATGGCAGGCAACCATGTTGGCGATCTATTCTGGGCCACTTGCGAAGGCCAGCTTTCCGGCAATTGCCGTACGTGACTCCATCAGCCACCGCGCTGTCGAATTTGGTATCGGCGGATCCGGCACGACCTCGTATCAGGCAGCTTACACTCGAACGGTTGGAGGCCCGGGGCTCGATACGGTGCTCGGCCAGACAACGACGGTCGACGTGGGCCTGCCACCACCTTCGCAGCCTCTCTGGTCACGAGTGACCTATGACGGCACAAATCTATCATGGGCGGTTTCCCGCGACGGCGAGGTATTCTCTACCGTCTTTACCGTCCTCGCGGCCGACAATCTGTCCAATGTGGATCGAGTCGGCCCCGCCGCATTGTTCCAGCAGCCGATAAACCCAAGCTGGCCATCCGCCTACCACATTCTGTCCTGGCGCCTTGCCAGCATGTAAACCGTTCCCCAGCATCGAGGTTTCTCATGCCCAGAGTCCCGTTCCTCGCTCCGATCCTTTCCGTGATTTTCTTGACAACCGCCGCAGGCACTGCCCTCGCACAATGTGCTCTCCCGAACCAGCTTCAAACCGGGGACCTGGCCGACGCAGCGAAAGTAGCCGCAGACTTCACCGCCCTCGCAAACTGTGCCGATGCCCAGACGCCGAGTGCTGACGCGAATTCGGTGATCTACAATGGCGGAAACGGCACGCTCGCGGGCGTCCCCCCACTCACCGACGGTCAGCTTCTTATAGGATCAACCGGCAATCCTCCCCAGCCCGCAATGCTCTCGGCTGGCTCAGGCATCGCAATTACCGGTGGCCCCGCATCCGTCACGATTTCGGCGACCGGCAGCGGCACAGGGGTAGCAGTTGACTGGCTGAACAAGGCGGCCGTAGCCAAGCCAAATGCTGCCTCGTTCACCATGCGGACGAGCTCGACTCCACCGGTTGGCGCGGCAGTAGCAGCGACGACACGCGGGCTGTTGTTATCTGTGGCAGCGAGCGTCAACAATCAAGCCATCATGGCGGATGTGCCGCTGCCCCCAGGGAACTGGCAGGCAACGATGCTTGCGGTCTATACTGGCTCCCTAAACGCCTATATTCAGCCATCGCTGACTGTTCGCGACAGTACGACAAATCGGGCTGTTTCCTTTTCACAGGGCGCGAATGGAGGCGGAAATTCCTATAGGTTCGACTATGTAAAGACATCCGGCGGTATCGGCCTAGACACCAACTCGGGCGACACGTCGTTTCAGGATGTTGGATTTTCGACCCCAAGCGAGCCGATCTGGTCGAGATTGACCTATAATGGAACAACGCTCGTCTGGTCGTTTTCGCGAGACGGCGAGAATTTTACCAATGCGTATTCGATATCAGCGACTGACTGGCTTACCTCGCTGAGCACGATCGGCCCCGCAATTCTCTTCTACCAGCCAGCTCATTCCAACTGGAACAGTGGCTATCACATCCTGTCCTGGAATCTCGCCTCGCTTTAATTCCTAAGAATGTTGGAGTTTTGTCATGGGCAAGACACGTTATCTGATATCCGCCGCTTTCCTCTCGGCTATGGTCGGCAATGCGTTCGCAGCCTGCACTGTGCCCAATCAAATCGTCAATGGAGGTGTCGTCGACAGCGCGCCGGTCATGGGCAATTTCAACGCCGTCGCGACCTGTCTCGGCAATACAGCACCCTCCGGTACGCAAAACAGTGTCCAGCTCGACAATGGTAGCGGCGGGTTTGCAGCTGTTGGGCCATTGTCCGATGGGCAACTGCTGATCGGAGCCACTGGTTCGCCGCCGAGCGCAACGACTCTGTCGGCTGGGGCGGGCATAGCCATTACGAACTCACCAGGTGGTATTTCGATTGCGACCACTGGCGTGCTTGGCGGCGGCGGCGCGGACTGGCTGAATGGCACCGCCGTTGTCAAACCGGTTGCCTCAAGTTTTACCCTGCGAACCTCCACCACTCCGCCGACTGGAGCCGCGATTGCCGGTTCTAGCCGAGGCATGGTCCTGTCAACATCCGCAGCAGTCAATGGAGCTGCGATGATGGCGGAAATGAACGCACCCACTGGGCATTGGCAAGCCACGATGCTTGGGGTCTACACGGGCGGATTGTCCGATTACTCCATGCCGTCCATTGCCGTACGGGATGCCGTCAACAACAAGGCAGTTGAATTCGGCATCACGGCCTATGGACTTACTGACTATCGCTTTGACTATTTCATTACCTCAGGAGGCATCGGCCTTGATGGGCGCGTCAATGATATCATGAGCCAGGATGGCGGCTTCCCGCAGCCAGCTCAACCGATCTGGCAACGACTGACCTATGATGGCAGCAATTTCATCTGGTCGTTCTCTCGCGACGGCGAGTTCTTCATCCCTGCCTATTCCGTTCCATCAACTGCCGCTATTGCCAATCTGAGCACCATCGGCCCAGCAGTTCTGTTTGCCCCCAATATCAGGCAAACTTGGACTGCGTCGTTTCACGTTCTATCTTGGAGTGTCGTCCGTCTATAACGCAAAAGAGCGGGACCATCCACCGTCGAACTTACTTCGAGATTCGTCGTCCGTAAGAACGGTCACGGATACTTCTCCGCTGATGGCGCGCGGTTACCGTCGTCGGAGAATCGTCTTCGAGTGTGCACCCTAAGGGGAAATCGACACACGTTTATGTTTTTGTTCGACCTTAGCGTGTCTGCGGGAGCAGATGTTGTTCTGTCCTGCCGCAGCTAAGGTCGCTGGGTAATCGCGGTTGGCCGGATATGCCTATTGCGAAGCGGCGCGTGCCGGATCGGGAAAGAGCAGGTTCTAAAGAGTTCGCGCATTAGCAGCGCGATGTTTAGTTACCGTGGAGCCTCTCAACATTCTTCGTACCTTTAGCGAGACTTCATCCAGAGTTGCCATAACTCGATTCATCTGCGAGAGCGTAGCCCTCGTCTCTGGTCCATAACTGATGGCGAGATACTCTCTGTTTGATGAGAGAGTTGCCAAATGCGCCGCTGTACGCTTGCGCAAAACCAGGCCGATATCAATTGCTACGCGGGTCCGCTCGTTAAAATCGCCCTCAAAGCCGCGGATTGTCTCGCGATCAAGGCCGTTAGCAAGCAGAAGAGCATCCAGATAGAGCTTAATCGCATGGAGAGCCAGAAGGCGTTGCGAAAGGTGGTTGGGCTTCGACATACCCTCGCCAAGCGTGTTGGCGGCGTCTCGGTATTGGGCTGCCAAATCTAGAATCCCTCGTACGTCCGCTGCCTTGCCGAGATATGCAGGTCCAATGCCTGGTTTCGGCCGACCCTTTTCCGTAAGGAGAAGGAGATCCTTCAGCATCGTCCGCAGCGCGGGCCACGGTGCATCGTTAAACTTCAAGCTGGGATCATGCATGACGATCAGGCAGTGGAGCTTCGCGGTGACTTCGATCAGCGAGGAGGGCCGTGTGATCCACATGACACGTCCGGATATACCAGCCCGTTCCGCGAGTTCTTGTTCTCGGGCGACGATCGCGCTGTATCCCAAGCGTCGATCCGCTTCTTTCCATCGTTTCCGGCGCCGACGAAGCTCGGATCGCGCCTGAGACAGGTGTTCGGAATCTATCTGATGGGCTATTCGATTGATGTCGGCAAAAGAGCGAACCTCGACGGCGCCATCCTTTTCGACATTGGGAAGCATAACGACCGGACGACCGCCAGCCTCGTTGAGCAATTCCGCCTGCAGCTTTTCTCTAAGACGGATGACCCTCATGTGCTCCTGGTGGCACGCATACCAGCGGGGCCACATCTCTCTGACGGGCGTAGGACCACTCTCCCTTCGCTGCTGTGTTTCTGTGATCATTGCGCTCAGCAGGCGTGCTGCGAGGGGAAGTAGGTTCCGGCGGTCGATCACGCGCGGTAAGATTTCGGTGGCGCCGCTCACTGAGTGCTTTTTTCTAGGCGTAATTGCAGGCAAAGTTCTGCTATTCTCAGAATCAGTCATGATCCGAGCCTCACTTATGGATTTTGGTCGTGCCGCTCGTGGTGGGCCAACCAGGAGCGGTGGAACGATGAAATCGTAACATGGATACGATATCCGCCAATGCAGCAGACTTCAATACAAAATCGTATCGGTGTTACGAAATGATTCCGATTCAGTGCAAAATGGCGCGCGTGGCGCTGGGGTGGGGAACTCGCGATTTGGCCAAATTCGCGCGTGTATCTCCCGACACAATCGCCAGGTTGGAACGAGGTGAACAGCTTCGGGCTTCAACCGTTGAAGCTATCCGAGTCGCCTTCGAGAACGCAGGTATCGAATTTATCCCCGAAAACGGTGGTGGCGTTGGCGTTCGGTTCTCTAGGCCAAAATCACAATGATAATCACGAGGCGGCCTTGGCCCTGGATATCTCTCGAAGATTAGTCGCCGACTACCGCAAGGATAAGCCGATCCCGCGTCACATCGCGTTCGCGACACGCTATTTGGTGGACCAGCAAGCGGTTAACGACAACTACGAACAGCACGGCGAGAGTTTCAAAGAGGCGTAATTGGAAATGGTCGATCGCAAGTGCTTCGGGTGCTGCGTAAACCGCCGCGGGCATTGCCTTCGGCAATTTATGCTCGAAACAACATGACTGGGCCAACATCATGATCGAGAGCGAGACACGACAAGCCGATTGGCGCCGGGCAAATCCAGCAAAATACGACGCGCATCTGAAGGTCCAGAGGGCTTTGAAGACCGGGCAACTGGAAAAGGGCGTCTGCGAGGTCTGCGGCATCGAGGCGGTCGATGCCCATCACGACCAGTACGAAGACCCATTGCAAGTTCGTTGGCTCTGCCGACGCCATCACACGCGCCTTCACCATTATGGGGAAGACATGTTCCCCATAAGGCCGGTTGCTGCTCAGCGCGAAGACTAGGACCAGCGACTTGCATCATAAAGGTGGCTTGTAGGAGCTCTTGCGAACCTGCCCGTTACGGGCTGTCGACCTGCCGGAGACCGTTCATGCCGGATCGAAAGTCCCCTCAAATTCCACATCGGCGTAGTATCGCAACTTCTTGGTCCAGGCCGGCCGCTGCCCCTGTCGCAGCACGATCATCTTGTCGGCGGGTAGGCGCATGATCTCATCGGCGTTGATGAGATCACGCGCCGAGATGTGTTCCGATGTGGACTTCTTGCCCTCGCTCCATGACCGGGTGCGGTATTGGGCGTCCGTTTTGCCAATAGAGCGGGTGATCAGCTCGGCGGTTTCGATATCGTTGACCCCGAACACCTGGAGGACAGCGGCGTTCGACAGGAAGGTGCCGGCGCGCTTGCCATAGGTGGCGCGCAGCTGATGGATGTCCTGCAGGATCGGCCAGAGCTGAACGCCATAGCCGGCCATCAGACCCATGGCGCGTTCAACAGGAGCGAGATACCCGAGAGCTGCGAATTCGTCGAGCAGGTTGAGGACAGGTCGGGTAGGGGAGGCCGGATCACGCGCCATATCGGTGAGACTTTGCGTGACCAGCAACCGCAGCCAACGCGAATAGGTGGAAAGCCGATCCGGCGGCAAGACCAGGAACACCGTCGCGTTGTCGCGCTTAAGATCAGCGAAGCGGAAATCCGATCGGCCGAGCGCGACCATCATGCTCGGACTGTCGAGGAAATGAGTGTGACGTTGGGCAGCCGAGAGCACGCCGGCCGCCTCCCGATCGGACTTGCCGAGATGCCGATTGGCGGCGCGGGCAATCAGACCGCTCGCCTCTTCCATCTCCTGCATGACGGCGAGCAGCGTGGCAAACCGTTCTGGCGGAAACGTCAGATATTCGCGCAGCGTTCCGAGGTGTCGGCGCTCCGGAGATTCCGCAACGGCGATCGCGAGGATCAACCCGGCAATGAGCGCCTTGGCCTCCTCGTTCCAATGCGCTTCCCCCGCCATGCCGGGTTCATCGAAAACGAGGGCATCGGCAAGCATGCTTGCGTCTTCGGCGACGTCGAGACCATTCGGATCGAGCGTATCGAGGGGATTGAAGGCAGCGGATCGTTGTCCCGTCACGCCGAATGGATCGAGGATGTGCACCGGCCCGAATTGCGCGCGAGCGCGACCGGTGACTTTGGTATTTTCACCCTTCGGATCAATGCAGATCACCGAACGCTCGGCGGTCAGCAGATTGGGAATGATGGTGCCGGCGCCTTTGCCGGTTCGTGTCGGTGCCATGGTCAGCAGATGCGCAGGCCCGCCATAGCGCAGCAGCCTGTTCGTCACCGGGTCCCGGCCGATCAGCAGGCCATTATCGGGGGCTGAGAGCGTCTGCAACTCTTTCGTGGTTGCCCAACGGGCAGTACCGAACACGGCAGGGATCGGAGCGTTGGTCAAGAAGGCCGAGAGGAAACCGCCGACACCAAATAGAAGCGGCAGATACTTGGCGATGGCAACGAAGAGCTGACTGGTCGCCCCATGCTCAATCCCGGCAACCAGATGGATGAGACCGTTGGCAAGCACGAGCAGTCCGGCAAACAGAATGCCGATGATCGCACCTGCGACGGCCATGACCGGCGCCTTGACGCTTAGTTTCAGCAGGCGGGTAAATGTCATTTCTCGTTGCCAATTGTCTCCGGCGGGGAGGCCGGCTTGAGGATGTCGTCGAACAGGGCTTTGTCACCATCACGGGTCAGGAAACCGGGCAGCTCCCTGCGCAACCAATCGCCCAGTCGTCGCGTGAAGTCGGCATCGTTGGAATTCTCCAGCCGATGGAGCACGAGCGCCCCGAGCAGTACCTTACGCCGCGTGTCTTCCGCGCGCTCCCGTTTGCCAAGGCGCGCCTGCAGCGTCTTCTTGCGAACCTCCAGTTCGGCGATGCGTTGTTCGAGGGTCTTGCGTGCCATTGTTATTCCTTCATGTCCGGTGTCTGTCACACTGTTGCAAGGAAGAACGGGAATTGCCGTTGCAGCGATGCGTTGCTTTCCGGCATGCTCACGAGACTACACAGCGTTGCGTCTGCAACAACCCTGAATATATGGGGGCCTGAATATATGGGGGGAGGTGCGTCTTGCCTGATCCCGGAGTGGCGTGAGCGAAGCGAACAGAATTCTAAGGGCGCACTTACGAGTTGTTGCACAACTCAATGCTTGATATCATCGATTGGCCGTTTCAATTCGGAAAACTCTCATTTGGCAATCTATCACTTAAGCGCAAAGCCGATAGCCCGCAGTGGCGGTCGTAGCGCCGTGGCATCCGCCGCCTATCGTGCCGCGGTAAAGCTGACCAATGAGCGTGACGGGCTGACGCATGATTTTACCCGCAAGCGCGGTGTGGAGCATAGCGAGATCGTTTTGCCTGATGGTGCGCAGGCGGACTGGGCTCTTGATCGGTCGGCGTTATGGAATGCGGTCGAATATGCGGAGAAACGCAGCGATGCGCGGGTGGCGCGGGAGTTCGAAATAGCACTTCCGCATGAGCTGAGTTCAGATGAGCGGCTGTCGTTGACGCGAGACTTTGCCCGCGAGCTTGCAAACCGTTATGGCGCTGCGGTGGACTTTGCCATTCATCAGCCTCAGGGGGAGAGTGATATCCGCAACTTCCACGCCCACGTACTGATGACGACGCGGACGGTCGGGCCGGATGGGCTCGGCGAAAAGACGATGATCGAGCGAGAGAACAAGTGGCTGCTGAACCATGATCAGCCGACCTCTCATATGCAGCTTCGGGATATCCGTCAGGCTTGGGAGACCCATGCCAATCGTCATCTGGTGCGGGCCGGACTTGATGTGCGGATCGATCATCGATCGCACCAGGAGCGTGGGCTTGAGATCGAACCGACCGAGCATATGGGCGTCTATGCATCGCAGATGGATCGGCGTGGTTTGGAGGTGTCACGGGCGCGGCTCGATGAGAAGGCGGCCCGACGAAATGCCGAACTGATCCGGGAGAAGCCCGAGCAGGTTCTGGCGATCATTACGGCTGAGAAGAGTGTGTTCGATCGACACGACGTGGCGCGGGCGCTGCATCGCTATATCGATGATATCAAAGGTTTCCAGAATGCCTTTGCTTCCGTCATGGCATCGTCGGCATTGGTCGAGTTGCGGCCGGAGCAGAATGGCGAGTTGGCGCGATATTCGACGCGGGAGATGCTGGAGATCGAGCAGGCCATGGTCGAGAGTGCCGAGCGGATGCAGGGCTCATTCAGTCATGGTGTTAACGGACATCATGTCGAGCGAGCGTTGGGTCGGCAGGACGATGCCATCAGGGCGAGGACTGCGGCGTCGCTCTCGGGGAAGGTCGAGCGCGGAGACATGTTGCTGGCCGATCGGGAGCGGGTGGTCGAGCGTTCCGGATTGAGCCAGGAGCAACGCGCTGCAGTTCAGCACATTACCGGCCTTGGACAGATTGCAGTGGTGATCGGCTTTGCCGGTGCTGGCAAGTCCACCATGCTGGCGGCTGCACGCGATGCCTGGGAGAGACAGGGGTATCAGGTTCATGGTGCGGCCCTTGCCGGTAAGGCGGCCGAGGGGTTGGAGGAATCCTCCGGTATCGCATCGCGCACATTGGCATCCTGGGAGTATGGCTGGCAGTCGGGCAGGGGGCAGCTTGGCAAGGGCGATGTTCTCGTCATCGATGAAGCTGGAATGGTCGGAAGCCGGCAGCTCGCACGCTTCGTCAGTGAGGCCGAATCCCGGGGTGCAAAGCTGGTCCTTGTTGGCGATCACGAGCAGTTGCAAGCGATCGGAGCGGGATCTCCGTTCCGGGCGATTGCCGAGCGTGTGGGAGCGGTCGAGCTTTCGGAAATCCGCAGACAGAGCGAGGGCTGGCAGCGGGAGGCGTCGATTGCGTTTGCGACACATCGAACGGGCGAGGGGCTTGCTGCCTATGCCGATCGCGGTGCCGTGAACTTTGGCGAAACGCGAGAGGCGGCGCGGGCAGAACTGGTGCGCGATTATCTCTCCGATCTGGAACAGCGTCCGGGATCGCGGATCGCACTGGCGCATCGCCGGGTCGATGTTCGAGCGATCAATGCGGATATCCGCGTGTCGCTTCAGGAGCGTGGCCGGTTGGCGAAAGGAGAGGATGTTCAGGGCGAGCTTGGCCGCGAATTTGTCTATCAGACCAATCAAGGCAAGCGATCGTTCGCGCCAGGCGATCGGATCGTGTTGCTGGAAAACAACCGCGATCTCGGTGTGAAGAACGGCATGTTGGGAACAGTGCAAGCCGTCGAGGCGGACGCACTACAAATACGTCTCGACGGCTCTGGCGACGGGCGGAACGGTGCCCGGACCATCTCCATACCTGTCAATAGTTACCAAGCTTTTGACCATGGCTATGCAACGACGATTCATAAGTCGCAGGGTGCGACCGTCGATCGAGCTTTTGTAATGGCGTCGGTCACCATGGATCGGCATTTGACCTACGTGGCGATGACGCGCCATCGCGACAGTGTCCAGCTTTATGCCGGACGCGATGAGCTCAAGGATATGAAGGTGCTCAGCGCCAGCTTGAGCCGATCTGGCGCGAAGGAAACGACGCTCGATTATATCGGTGCCTTTGCCGAGCGGCGGGGCCTGGCCGAAGAGTTTGGCGTTCGCAGCGAGATTGCCGTCAGCCCCTTGCATGATCGGGATGAACAACGGATCGACAGGCCAGTCGAGACGGTCGAACCGCTTGTGCCGGCGCTGACGAACCATTCCCGCAGTGTCGAGGACATAGCTCGCGAGAAAGCGCGGCCTGACTTCGAGCGTGCCATGGACGCGGTGCGCTCCGTTGGTCGGAATGTCTATGTGGATCCGGACGGTGTTGCCGCGCGGTTCAGCGCGGCCATCGTCGATAAGGGCATGGACGCTCAGGCGCTGGCGAAATCGGTCGCCGAGCGGCCCCAGCAGTTCGGGGAACTGCTTGGCAAGTCCGGGCTTCTTGGTGACAACAAGGCGCGTAACGCTGCACGTCACTATGCCAGAGCGCTCGGCAATCATGTAGCATCGGCAGGTCAGGTCTGGGAACGGCGGTTGGAGGCGGAGCGCCAGTCCGAGATCTGGAGCCGCGAAAAGCGCGATGTCATCGAGATTCCCGGGCTTACCTCAGGCAGCGAAGCCCTCTTGAAGCAGCTCGATGGATTGCCCCAGGCAGAGAAGTCTAAATTCCTCGAACATTTATCGGGCACGCCGGAAGGAAAGCAGGCTCTCGATGAGGCGAGAAAGATCGTCCAGGCGCTCGAGCAACGGTTCGGCAGTTCCGATCCGCGCGCGTTGAAGAAGGAGAACTTGCGGCTGGGGCCAGAAGTCACGGGCAAACTCGATCGTATCGAGGCTATTGCGCGTATAACGGATCGGGCACAGAGGGCAGAGCTATCGCGTCAATATGAGTTGAAGCGGACCCTGAACAAGGGGCTGGGGTTGGGGATGTAGTTTGCGAGGAAGTGGGCGTCCCGGGTTAAGGCACCAGGCCATTTGGCTTCGGCTGTCCCGACCCTTGCAGGCGAGGAGGGGGGTGCTGCTGCGGGCGGAATCCCCAACCGTCGCATTCATTGAAATTGTCGCTACTTTTTCTGCTCGCCAGTCTGGAACAAGGAGATTGCTATGGTGAAGCTTGCATATGTCTTAGGAGGACTGCTCCTCCTGATCGGTCTCGTCTGGATGGGTCAGGGCAGCGGGTATTTTCCGTATCCGGCGGAGAGCTTCATGATCGATCGGACGCCCTGGATTTATCGGGGAGCTCTGGTCGCCATTGTCGGCGTTGTGGTGATCGTGCTGGCGCGACGCAAGCGCCCGCTCCCGTGATTGCCCCCGTTTCACTATTGTCACAGGAACCATTTCACCGCGTGTTTCACTGGAGAAATGGATCGTCGCGCCTCCCGCACCTTCAGCAGATCTGGCGCTTCCTGGTGGGCAGACAACGATCTGGTATGCAAGGTAATTACCGGGAGGTGATGGCGATTTGCTGTGGCACCAATATTGACGCTGGAGAAATTACCCTAGACCTCAGCGAGGTTGGCATAGAAGTCGATCGACGAAGAGCAAGCTGGCATCACGACTGTTGATTGCCACTGAGAACT
>NZ_BAAJNQ010000019.1:0-62856 GCF_054558365.1 Rhizobium sp. No.120 | reverse complement strand
GGGATCTATCGAAGCCATCGTTTTTCTTGAATAACGACCACTGTGCTCACACGCCATTGGTCCGGGAGCGCCGGGCGGGGCGCTCCCGGACCATCCGGCCCACTTATGGGCCGCTCCTTCCAACCAGCTGGGGCGTCCGGGGGGATCTCAATTGGTTGGAGGCGGAGAGGAAATGGTCTGTCATGACAAGGTGGAGGGGCTTTTCGGTACGAAAGCCCTTCTCGTCATTGATCAATGGAATGGGCGCGGGCCTGCAACGAGCGATCGCTCAGCATCTTCCAGCTTGGCAAGCTGATCGGCACTCAGCACGTTGCGCAGGGCAGCAGCCTTATCCTTCAGAACCTTGGCTTTGGCAGCGCGATCCAGCATGTGATCGGCCAGGTGCTCTCCGAAAAGCAGAACTTGGCCTTCGGCGACGGGGGGCGGGGGAGCTGCAACCCCGTCGGCAGCTGGCTGCTCGGGCGACTCATGCCTCGGAGGGGTGAGAAGATCGATCAGAGCGCCGGTATAATCCCTCCATGCGTCGAGCTGATTGCCGCGGACGCCGATGAGCGTTTCGAGCGCTGATAACTTGCCGGCAATCATCATGGTGGGATTCGGCCCGCGCGGAAAACCGGGCGGTATTGGCATGCCGCCGCCGAAGCCCATTATTGGCTCTTCGGGATGATGGCCCCGGAAAACCCAACCGTCAGGCGGCGGACCAGCTGGATCTGGCTGCGTAATCTGGGCTTCTAAAGGCTTTTGTGGGTCGGGTGCGACATCCGGACCTGCAGCATAAGCCGAAGCGGCTGCACCGCTAATTGCCGTTGCAACCAATGCAGCAGCGATAAGTCGTTTTCTCATGATCAATGCCTTCGCTATGACAACTGCTGAAGGCTAGAATGCGCGTATGAATGCAATACGTCGCTATATTTCTGAGTTTTTCCCGCGAGGGGAATGTTGCGAATGAATTTTGCTGATGGGCCAGCGGCAATACTTTATTACAATTTCCTCTATTATCGCCTTAATTTCACGCACCGATGTCATACAAATAGGAGCGGCCGTTTGCAGCTTGCAGATGGGAGAGCTTCTGTTTGATGAGAGCTCTCCCATGGTGTCCGCTATTCCGTGGCTCCGGAAGTTGCTGACATCGATTGCCTGGCTTCTTTCAAGGCAGTCGCACATTCCTCACAGCATACTTCGACCGATTTGCCGCCAAGGTTGACCTTGATGGTCTCTGCGCCGAGTTCACAGTCACAAGCAGCACATGTTGTTTTCTTCATGTCGTGATCCTTTCCCGATTGCTCCCCTTGCTGGGGCAGGATCATGAAAGCATCGATCGCCAGATAGGCGCTGTCAGAATCTTTAGCGAACCGCATAACGCTTGGGCTTCAATTGCGCCGAACGCTGAAATTCCGCCGGCGTCTGCCCGTAGGTCTGTTTGAATGCGGCACTGAAATGGCTGTGGCTGGAAAAGCCGAGATCGAGCCCGAGCATGGTCAGGTCGTCATAGGCGCCGAGGAGATCGAGCGCTCGCGCCAGCCGCAACCGCAGCTGATAGCGATAAAGCGGAATGGCTTCTACCTGCTGGAAGACTTGCGTCAGATAAACGGGCGAAACGCCGACGTCCCTGGCGATCTCCGCAAGCGTCCAGCGTCGTGCAAGATCGGAGGACAGAACGAGCTTTGCCCGATCGACGAGCTTCTGCCGGCCGGAACTTGCGCCGGCCGCATGTGACGTCCGCTCGCCGAGAGAGCGACGCACCAGGGTCAATGCCAGCGTTTCGCCCTCAAGGTCCTCAGCTATATTGCGGCTGAGCCCATGGCGAAGCATCGCCACGAGCGCCTGCGCGCGTGGATCTATGCGTCGGCGCTGCCGATGGAAGATGACGCTTCCGCCGGACTGAACCTGTTCTTTCGGCGCGAGCTCGTGAAGGACGCTTTCGTCTATACTGAAATCGAGACAGGAATCGCCGCCGTCAACAGGATGACTGATCCGATATCCCTGTCCCTTATTGAAGAACAGCACCTGGTTTGCTTCCGCAACGGCATCATTCTGGCCGACGTGGCGCTTGAAGACGCCACGATAGGGATAGACGAGGCTCGTCTTGTGGGCGCATTCCTCACTACTCTTATGCCGGCATTCGCCGTTGCAGACGATATCGCGGATGAGGACGGTTTTCGTCTTCAGCAGTAAGGCGGTCGTAATTTCTGACATGCCGGACTTCCCCATCCCGGCGTTAACGACCGCCGCATCAGCAAAGCTTAGCACATTCTGCGCCATCTTTTTAGTAGCGGCTATAAATATGGACATCGCTGCCATTCTGGCCGCGGGAAAGGCCAATGTCCTTCAATTGATCGTCCGACAGTTCCAGAAGCGCATTTCGGTTCCTGCGCTCGGCCATCTTTCGTGCGAGCATACGTACAAGGTCCAGGAGGGGAGAGAAAGACGAGCGTCGAGCCTTGCGGAAGGCGCGGGCCTGTGCGGAAGAAGTGATGATGCTGGTGGCTTGCATGGCGATACTCCATCGGTTGCTTCGATGGGAGCAGTGAACCATCGGAGCCGTATTCGCGCTGTCAAATAATTTAGCTATCGAACGTGGTCGCGACTTTTTGGGAGCGATGTATTTGTATTTTCGTTGTCGACATATTGCTTGCGGGAGCGATAGTGTGGGCACCGCCCCGCATACCGTGACGATAGACGGCAGGGGGCCGATTATTGAGGAGAGTAGGAATGTCGTGGCAACACCCAGTACCCCGGATCACTGCGGAGGAAAGACAACAGCGCCTTTCAAAGCTTCGAAAGCTGCTTGATGCAAGGGGATTGGCCGGCATGCTGCTCGGGCCGACCGAAAGCCTCCGCTACGTCACCGGACTCGTCTGGCACGCCAGCGAGCGGTTTCTCGGGGCGCTGGTGACGCCGACAGAGCTCTACTACATCGTGCCGGGCTTCGAGCGCAGCAGGGTAGAAACCCTGCCGCATCTGCCGGCCGAAATTCTCGAATGGCAGGAAGAAGAAAGCAGCGCGGCACTTATCGCCCGCTTGTTGGGAGATAAGGGCGCTTTGGCGCTCGACGACAAGATGCCGCTTTACTTCTACAACGCGCTTGCCGCCGAGCTTGGAGCTGAAAGACTGGCGAATGGCGGGCCGATCATCAACGGTCTGCGCCGCATCAAGTCTCCGGCCGAAATCGCGCTCATTCAATATGCCATGAACCTGACGCTGGACGTACACAGGCAGGCTCATGCCTTGCTCAAGCCGGGAATTAGCGCGTCGGAAGTCGTCGAATTCATCGACCGGCGGCATCGCGAGGCGGGTACCGATGGCGGCTCGACGTTCTGCATCGTGTCCTTCGGTGAAGCCACGTCCCTGCCGCACGGCGCAGACGGTGATCAGACGCTTGGCGAAGACGACGTCATCCTTGTGGATACGGGTGCCCGCATCGACGGCTATCATTCCGACCTGACGCGGACCTACAAGCTGAAGAGCGGGGATAGCGCCTTCGAGGATGCATGGGCGATCGAACGCGAGGCGCAGCAGGCCGTTTTCGACGCGGCGAAGCTGGGCGCTGCCTGCTCCAGCCTGGATGATGCGGCCCGTGCTGTACTCGCCAGACACTCGCTTGGTCCCGACTACAAGCTGCCGGGACTGCCGCACCGCGCCGGTCACGGCCTTGGTCTGGAAATTCACGAGGAGCCTTACATTGTTCGCGGCAACACGACGGAACTCGCGCCCGGCATGTGCTTCTCAAACGAACCGATGATCGTCTTTCCGCGGAAATTTGGCGTTCGGCTCGAGGACCACATCTACATGACGACGGACGGTCCGCACTGGTTTACGCAACCATCCAGCGGACCAACGAAGCCGTTTGCGAACTGAGAGTTTTCAGACTGGGCGGCCGTCAAGCCGCCCTTCTTCCATCCTTATCGAAGACATGCAGATGCTGCGCCGGGAAGGAGACGTTTACTTGCGTTCCCGTGCTCAGGGCAGTGCGATCCAGGGTGAATACCTTGAACGGGAGCCCGTGCAGCGAAAGATGCAGGATGATGCCGAAGCCGGTGGGTTCGATGAGTTCGACGTTGGCCGTCATGTCGGACGGATTGGACGACAACACGACATGCTCAGGCCGAATACCGAGCGTGATTTTCGCAGCGGTTGCCAATTCGAGCGGCTCCGGAAGCGAAACGAGCGTGCCATCCTTGAGCTTGACGGCATTGCCCTCGTAAGTCGCATCAAGGAAGTTCATGCCGGGTGAACCAATAAAGCCCGCGACGAAGAGATTGGCGGGGCGGTCATAGAGTTCAAGCGGGCTTCCCACTTGCTGCACGACACCGCCATGCATCGCAACGATGCGGTCTGCCAGTGTCATGGCTTCGATCTGGTCGTGAGTCACATAGATCGAGGTCGCTTTAAGATCGCCATGCAACTTCTTGATTTCCGCGCGCATCTGTTCTCGTAAGCGGGCGTCGAGATTCGACAGCGGCTCGTCGAAGAGGAAGGCTTTCGGCTGGCGCACGATCGCCCGGCCCATGGCGACGCGCTGGCGTTGGCCACCGGAAAGCGCCTTCGGCCGGCGCTCCAGCAGCGGATCGAGGCCGAGCTTGGATGCCGCAGCCGCGACAGCCTTGGCAATGCCATCCTTGGCCACCTTCCGCAGCCGCAGGCTGTAACTCATGTTGCCGGCAACATTCATATGCGGATAGAGCGCATAGGACTGGAAGACCATGGCGATGTCGCGGTCCTTCGGATGCAGCTCGTTGACACGATTATCGGCAATGCGGATTTCGCCGCCGCTAATATCCTCGAGGCCGGCAATCATCCGAAGCAAGGTGGACTTGCCGCATCCGGAAGGGCCGACAAGAACGACAAACTCGCCATCCTTGATCCTGAGGTCGATATCATGCAGCACCTGCACATGGCCGTAGGCTTTCTTGACGTTCTGAATATCGATCGATGCCATATGACTAACCCTTGACCGCGCCGGCCGTGAGACCCTGCACGAGATAGCGTTGGATGAGCAGGAAGAAGAGCGCAGCTGGAATGAGCGCCATGACGCCGGCCGCCATCATCTGCCCGAAATCCACGGAGAATTTCGAGACGAAGGTGAGAAGCCCGACCGGGAAGGTCGCAGCCTGGTTGCCATTGATCAGCATCAGCGCAAAGAGCAGCTCGCTCCATGCCGCCGTGAAGACGAAGCCGAGCGTTGCGGCAATGCCGGGCAGGGTCAGCGGCAGGATGATCTGCCGGAAGGCGGTAAACTGCGTCGCGCCGTCGATCATGGCTGCCTCCTCCAGATCCTTCGGAATGCCGTCGAAGAAGGACTGCATCAGGAAGGTCGCGAAGGGTACGTTGAAAGCCGTGTAGACGATAACGAGGCCGGTCAGGCTGTTGGTCAGATGCAGCGGCGTCAGGATCTTGAAGATCGGCGCGACCAGCATGACGAGCGGAAACATCTGCGTCAGCAGCATCAGCGCCACGATCCAGTATTTGGCACGGAAATTGAAGCGCGAGAGAGCATAGCCGGAGAGCGACGCGCAGATGGTCACCGCGATCGCCGTCGAGGCGGAGACGATCAGGCTGTTCTTGAAGAAGGTTGGGAAGTCGCTGTGTTGCAGCACGAAAGCATAGTGCTCCCAAGTGGTGCGCGACGGCCACATGCGTACGCCTTCGGTATATAGCAAATCGTTCGGCGTCACCGAAACCTTCAACAGCCAGAAGAGCGGGAAGAGCGCGAAGACGACGTAGCAAAGAATGGCCAGGCGATGCGCGATGGTGGGGATGATGGATCGTCTCATGGCTCAATCCTTGTTCAGCAGGGTCTGCCGCAGCAGGATGATCAGCATGGAATAGGTGAGGAGAAGGACGAGCAGCACCAGGGCGATGGCCGAGGCATATCCGAAATCCAGCCGCTTGAAGGCCTGGGTGAAGATGTAGCTGGCGACGATCTGTGTGCGGTCGGCCGGACCGCCGCCGGTCATCACGACGATCAGATCGGCGAAATTGGAGATCCAGACCGTTCGCAGGAGGACCGTGATGGCGATGGTCGGCGCCAGGAAGGGAAGCGTGATCGAGCGAAAGCGCTCGAACCAGCCAGCGCCATCGATCGAAGCCGCCTCATAAAGATCGCGCGGGATCGCCTGTAGAGCAGCCAGAAGGGTGATGGCAAAGAAGGGAATGCCCCACCAGACATTGGCGATGATCGGCCCCCACATCGCATATTTCGGATCGGACTGGATATTGCCCGGCTCACTCATCAGACCCATGGCATAGAGCCAATGGGGGATGGGGCCGATGACCGGATTGAACAGCCAGGACCAGTTGAGGCCGGCGAGGAAAGACGGAACGGCCCAGGGCAGGAATACCAGCGCCTGGACGATCGATCTGCCGAAAAACGGTTTGTCCAACAGAAGTGCCAGGATCAGCCCAAAGATGAACTGCAGCACCACGGAAGCGCCCGTCCACCAAAGTGTATTCTTCAGTGCCCAGTAGAAGGCCTTATCCTTGGAGAGATCGCGAAAGTGTTCCAGGCCGATGAAGCCGCCGGAAAACGGATTGAGCAATTGAATATCGCGAAAGGCATAGGAAATGCCGATTGCCAGCGGCACCAGCATCACGGCGATGATGAGGATCAGGGCAGGGGCGCTGTAGAGATAGGGCTCCGAGGCGTCGGCGAGGCGCTTCAGCCACGGCCTGCGGTCGTGACGCCTGTCGAGCGTGTCGGTGATCGAAGTCATCTGCAAGAGTTCCCATTCGCGGCGTTCGAACGCCGTCTGTTTCAATTGGGCAGAGATGGCGGCGGATCGCTCCGCCGCCGCATGTGCGTTCTATTTCTTGGCCAGGAATTTCTGCTGGGCCTTGGTCAGGTAATCGGCCCACTGGTCGGCGAGGTCCTTCGCCGAGATATCGCCGAGCAGCGCCTGCTGCGAGGTCTTGATGGCGAGTGAATCCTTGAAGAACGCGAATTCCTCGAGATAGGTCGGCATGACAGTGGGAACGGTGTCCTTGTCGGCCAGTTCCTGGAACCAGCCCTTGAACTGATCGCCGGCGTAGAAGGGGTCCTTTTCCGCGGCCGTATAGGCCGGCAAGGCGCCGATCTTCTTGTTCCACTCGAGATTGCCTTCCTTACCCTCGAGAGTCGCGATCAGCTTCCAGGACAGATCCTTGTTCTGGCTGGTCGAGAACATCGACCAGCCGGCATAACCAATGGTCGGGAAGGATTTGCCATCGGGACCCTTCGGCAGCGGCGCGACACCGAAATCGTCCTTCTTCATGCGTTCGGCAACGGCGATCAGCGCATCCGGATCCTGATCGAGGAAGGCACAGGTGCCGGAATAGAAGCCGGCGACGACTTCGTTGAAGCCCCAGTTGACGCTATCCTTCGGCGCATAGCCTTTCTTGTAGAGATCGACCATCCATTCGATGCCCTTGGCCCAGCCGGGGCTGTTCATCGTCGATGTGCCGTCATCCTTGAAATATTTGTTGTCGCCGGCCATGGAGGCGGCGAAGATCATCCAGCCGTTGAGACCGCCCGGGCCGCCGCGCATGCAGTAGCCGTATTTGCCCGGCAGCTTGGAGATGGCCTCGGATGCCTTGACGAATTCATCCATCGTCTTCGGCGGCTCTGCGATGCCCGCGTCCTTCAGGATTTTCTTGTTGTAGAACATGGCGCGCAGATAGAAGCCGTAGGGCAGCATATAGGCGGTGTTCTTGACATCCCGGCCAAGCTGAAGCGCACGGGGCGTCAGTTCGCTCGTATGCTCCCATTTGGCGAGGTAAGGCTCGAGGCTTTCGAGCATGCCGTTATTACCATAGAGCGACAGCCAGGTATCAGGCATTTCCATCACGTCGGGCGTGTCGCCGGCCGAAACCATGGTGGCAAACTTCTGGAAGGCTTCGTTCCAGGGCAGGGAAATGATGTCGACCTTGGTGCCCGGGTTGACGGCTTCGAACTTGGCGACGATCGACTTGAGCGTCTCGGTGCGCTCCGGGCTCGTGATGACTTCCACGAGCTTAAGCGTCGTATCGGCAAAAGCGGTACCGCCCATCAAGGCGGTAAAGAGTGCTGCTGATATCAGTCTTTTCATGTTGGTTCCCCCTTTTAGGTTTTCCTCTCAGATTGACGACTTCACGAGGCGGCGGCGATCGCCTCCTCGAGTTCCTTCCATAGGGCCTCGGTTCCTTCGAGGCCGATATGGAGACGTACCGAGCGCGGATTAATGCCGAAGCTATGCGCCGAATTCGGCTGCGCCTTCTGCTGCAGCACGACTTCGCCCGGCACAATCAGGCTCTCATGGCCGCCCCAGCTCACACCCAGCTTGAAGAGCCTGAGGCGATCCGCGAATGCACGCACGTCGACGCCCTCGCGGAAGATGAAAGAGAACAGGCCTGAAGTCCCGTTCAAGCCGGCAGGCAGTCGGTTCGCAAGCCCCGGATGACAGACCTGTTCAACGACATCGAGCTCCTGCAGCCGCTTGGCAATCGTCAAGGCTGCCGCCTCGTGTGCCTTCATGCGGATCGGCAACGTGCGAAGGCCGCGGATCAAGAGCCATGCGTCGAAGGGCGAGAGCTTGCCGCCGAGATAGGGATAGGCTTCGGCCTTCAGTCGCGCGATCATCTCCTTTGAGCCCGCGACGACGCCGGCGACCACGTCGCTGTGCCCACCGAGATATTTCGAGGCGGAATGGATGACGAGATCGACACCAAGCTTCAACGGCTGCTGGAAATAGGGGGTGGCCCAACTATTGTCGATCATCGACACGACGCCATGCTGCCTTGCAAGTGCGGCAAGCGCACCCACGTCATGCGCTTCCATGACCCAGCTCGTCGGGCTTTCCATGTAGAAGACCTTTGCGCCGGGAAGCGCCTTGGCGACGGCTTCCTCGTCGCGGCCGTCGACATAAGTCACCTCGACCTTCATGCGTTTCAGGACCGTGCCGAAAAGGCGGAAGGCATCCGGATAGACGTGCTTAACTGCAACGATACGGTCGCCCGGCTCGACAAAGCTTAAAACGGCCGACGAGATCGCCGCCATGCCACTGGCAAAACCGAGTGCATCCTCCGCGCCCTCGAGTTTCGCCACCATTTCCTCGAACAGGCGTACGGTAGGGTTGAGGCCGCGCGTATAGGTCGGGCGTACCTTTTCGCCGCGATAGGAGGCGATCATCTCGTCGTAGCTGGAGAAGGTGAAAAGCGAGGTCTGGAAGATCGGCGGCACTACGGCATCGGCGAAGTTGCCGTCATCATGGGCGGTGATCAGGGAGGCAAGTTCGAACGGCTCTAACCCGTCAGTCATTTGGACATTTCCTTGATGTCTTCCTCGACCACGTCGAGAATTTTCAATGTTTCGGCGCGCGCAGCCTCGGGATCCCGGTCGGCGATCGCGTTGAACAGCGTGCGATGATATGGGAAGGACCGGCGGGCAAAATCCTGCCGGTCGAAGGGATGCTCCCAGAAGCGTTCGAAGGTTTCTCGCATCTGTTCGAGAAGCTGCCGGAACAATGGGTTATGCGTGGCGTCATAGACGGCAAGATGGAAGGCAAGGTCTTCGGGTCCGGATGTGCCCTTGGCCATATGCTCGCGCTCCATCGCGTTGAGCTTCTCTTCGATGATGACGAGATCTTCGTCGGTTCGCTTTCTCGCAGCCACCATGCCGGCTTCACATTCGATGCCGCGACGGACCTCGAGCGTCTGCAACAGCGCATCGCGCAGGTGTGACGGGTTGAAGGAAAGCGGCATATGGATCGTCGCTTTCGAAACCGGCTTCAGCAGGTAGGTGCCGCTGCCTTTGCGCGTCTCCATGACCCCGAGCGCCTGGAAGTAGGTGATTACCTCGCGAATAGTGGAGCGTCCCACCGAAAGCGCAGCCATCAGCTCGCGCTCGGTCGGAAGCCGATCGCCGGCCTGTAACTTCGATGATTCGATGAAGGTCGACAGCGCCTCGATGACTTGCTGCGTCCGATCGATGGATGGAAGAGGAGTAAGCATGGGTTTCGTCATGGACAGTAAATTGGTCTGACATCTGGCATCAGGTCAATCTCTTTTTCTTGGCATGGTCATTTTTGTGGCCTTAAATTTTTAAGGGGCTTGGAGAGCGGCCATGAAAATTGTTTGCGGCCTTCAAGACCATTGCCGGCGCTGATAGAAGAAGCCTGTTGTGAGTCCCCGAGCAGGAAAAGAATGGCGGCAAGAGATCGATATTCACGGAAGCTGGAATGTGCGAAATGCGAGCACACCGGCTTTGCCGAGGTTTCCGAAACGGATGAGCGCCGTGCCGCAAACCGCGATTTCAATATAGACCAGATGCCGCGCGGCTTTTCCACCGAGCGGCCGTCGCCCGATCCTCGCAAGCACATGATCCGCTGCCGCTGCGGCTCGGTGTTTCCCTTCGAGCAGGATACGGTTTATGCACCGGGCGGCGAACCACGGCGCTAAATAAGCATATCCAGAAAAGAAAAAAGCCCCGCACAGGCGAGGCTAAGCTTGTGCCGCTCCGGGGAAATCGGAAGCGACGCCGTTTGTCTAACGGTCGCCTTCTCTCCCGACTAGGCCAGTTTTGCCGATAGCGGTACGCTTAAGTAAAAAAGCTCTTCATTCGTGAAACGAGATTGATTTGCAGGCGCTCTCCCACTGGCTGCAAAGATCGGAGAAAACCATCGTGCCGTGCAATCTATTCAGCTAGCATTCATTTTCGTGCGGGCAAAAAGGCAACCACCGCAACGCCTTGCGGTCGTCGAGGCCCGGTTTCCACCGCTTCCGAGCGAGGTTGCCGGGCCTTGCAGACATTTAGAACCTCGGATATCCATATGCGCCTGCTTCGTGCCTTCATCGATTGGATTTGTCGCAAGCAGCAGCCGGAACAGGAAATGCTCCAACATTCCGGCGATGATCCCTGGGTCCTGCAGCAGATCGAAAAATTCGAGCAAGAGTTGAAGCACTAGCAGGCTTGCCGATTCGGAGTCCTGGTCCTTGATCAGCGCCGCAGCACGATCCCATCTCTGGCCACGAGCTTGCCTGCCTTATAGACTGCCCGTCCTTTCGGCACTGCAACGACGGCCTCGGGAATGTGCTCTGCCTTCAGGGTAACGAAATCGGCTTTGGCGCCGATTTTCAAGCCGTAGCCTTCCAAGCGCAGGGCCTTGGCGCCGCCTTCTGTCACGACATCGAAGGCGGTCTTCAACTCGTCGTCGGTATAAAAGCCGGACCGATAGCCGATCATCATGGCGCGGCCCAGCATGTCGCCATCACCATAGGGCCACCAGGAATCACGGATATTGTCGCTACCGCTGAAAACGGTGACACCGGCAGCCCGAAGCAGGGCGACGGGCGGGAAGGTATGGGCACCGGGTGCGTTGGTCATGATGGAGACACCGCTCTCTGCAATGAGCGCGGCAGCGCGCTTAGCCGCTTCCATCGATAGATCACCAAGCCCGTAGGCATGGCTGATCGCGACATGTCCACCCATGGAGAGTGCGCGGGCGCGAGCGCAGATCTGCTCGACGGTGAAAAGACCGAGTGTGCCGCCGTCGTGAAGATGGATGTCAACATCGACGCCATGCTTTTCGGCGACGCCGAAAACCACATCGAGATGACTTTCGACATCGCGATCGAAGCTCGCAGGATCGAGCCCGCCGACGAGATCGGCACCCATGGCGATTGCCTGATCCAGAAGCTCAGGCGTCCCGGGGCTTTTCAGAATGCCGCTTTGCGGAAAGGCAACGAGCTGAATGTCGATCAATCCGCGGTATTCTTCACGCACGGCAAGTACGGTCTCGAGCGATTTCAATCCAACGGAGCCGTCCACCATGACATGACTGCGCATATGCGTGCTGCCATTGGCAATGCAGAGGTCAAGCTGGTTTCTGGCTCTCTGGTCCATCGGTGCGGCTTGCGCCATGTTTTGCGCCTGGAAGGCAACACGCTCATGGACGTCGAAGCCGTTGGTGCAAGGCTTGTGGGGTATCCAGGCATCGCCATAGAAGCTGGTGTCGAGATGAATGTGCCCTTCGACGAAGCCCGGCACCACGAGGGCGCTTTCAAGGTCGATGAGCTCGGCAGCAGAGATCGGCGCTCCACTCTCCGTGATTGCCACGATCTGCCCCTCCGCGACGCCGATATCCTTGAGGGAGCCGTCGGCAAGCCTGGCTCGGGTAAAGAGGGTTTCGATCGTGCTCAATTTTCTCTCCTTAGATCGATAGCATCGGCTCTGTGGGCACCGTCCGGCTGGCCGATGTCTTACCGCTCGAAGGCCTCTTTCAGGCCGAGGCTTTTGCGCTCACGTAGATCGAGATCGCTTTCGATATGCGCGATATGATGCAGCATCAGGTGACAGGCCGTGTCGACGTCCTTGCGTTCCAACGCGGTGATGATGTCGCCATGCTCTGAATGGCCGCAACTGGAGGCGCTTGATTGTCCGTAGAGTGCGATCACCAGCGAGGAGCGGGCGACGAGCTCCTCCATGAAGCGCTGCATGATGAGGTTGCCTGATATCGATGCCAGCAGGAGATGGAAGTCGCCCGAGGCCTTGATCTCGGCCCGGCGCGCGGATTGACCGCGCTCTCCCATCAAACGGCCTTCTTCCACCAAGAGCTGCCGGAGCTGTGCGAGCTGAGCCGCGGTGATATGTTCGGCTGCCGATCGCACAATGCCGGGCTCGACCAGACGACGCGCAGCGAATATCTGCCGGGCTTCCTCGGGCGATGGATAGGCGACGAAAGCGCCCCGGTTTTTCTCGACGCTGACGAGCCCCTCATAGGAAAGAGCCTGCAGGGCGGCACGCGCCAGAGTCCGGCTGACATTGAAGAGAGCGCCAACATCACTCTCGGACAGTTTTGTGCCCGGTGCAAGCCGGCGCTCGACGATCGCGTCGCGAATGGCCTCGCGGATCTGTTGCGCGCCGCTATCGTTGGCGTCGCCGGGCGTCAAAAGCGCATCTGCTGAAGAATTCATGATCGGTAGCCTGAGTAACTGGCTGCAATGATAGACAGGTTTCCCGCGGAAGTTAAACGAAATCTGATGCGAATAAGGATCGAAAATGTATACAATGTTTTGCATAAATCGCGCACAATAGCCTATTTCCTGTGCAGATTCATAATTGCCTATACAGAGGCAAAATTCACCACTCAGATAAAGCTTAGGAATTTCAGTCTGTTAGTTGGCGGCAGCAAAACTGGCACGTTTGATGCAGTGTCTTTCTCAAACCAAAGGGGAAGATGATGTCGAAAGCGGCAGAGATCGATATAGTGTCCGTTTCGAAGGTCTACGGTACGACCACGGCTGTCCATGCGATCAGCCTGAAGATACCGGCGGGCTCCTATTGCTGTTTCCTTGGCCCCTCCGGCTGCGGCAAGACATCGACCTTGCGCATGATTGCTGGTCACGAGGGGATTTCCTCTGGCGATATCAGGCTAGGCAATACCGTCGTTACTGATTTCCCGCCCGCCAGACGCGGCACGGCGATGATGTTCCAATCCTACGCGCTGTTTCCCCATCTGGACCTCATCGACAATGTCGCCTTCAGCCTGAAGATGAAGGGCGTTGCCAGGGAAGAGCGCCGCACAAAGGCGCTCGAAATGCTAAAGCTGATGCAGATGGAAGCCTACGCCACCCGCCGTCCGGCCCAGCTTTCTGGCGGCCAGCAACAGCGTGTCGCGCTCGCCCGCGCCCTCATCACCGATCCGGAGGCGTTGCTGCTCGACGAGCCCCTATCGGCACTCGATCCCTTTCTGAAGATCCGCATGCGCGCAGAACTGAAGAAGCTGCAGAAGTCACTCGGCATCACTTTCGTCCATGTCACGCACAGCCAGGAAGAGGCGATGGCCCTTGCCGATATCATGGTCATCATGAATGACGGCCGGATCGAGCAGGCGGGCTCGCCGCGCGAGGTTTTCGAGCACCCCGCAACGGCCTTCGTTGCCCGCTTCATGGGCGATCATAACGTCTTGTCCGGGCGGATAACGGCGAGCGAAGATGGCTTGATTACCATGACCGCGCCGGAAGGGCAGGGCTTCTCCGTAAAAGGGTCAGGTCGCGCTGTCGGCGAAGCCGTTGACATCGCGGTCCGCACCGACCGCGTTCGGCTTTCGCAGCCATCGGGCAAAGGACTGGGCTTCAACGGCGTGGTCTCCAATGTCGAATATCGCGGCGCAACACTGAAGATCACCGTGATCGGTGCCGGCAGCGACGATTTCACCGTCATCGCAAGCAATGACGATGCTGCTGCTAGGTCAATCGCCGTCGGCGATGCCGTATCACTGAGTTGGGCTCAGGAGGATGCAATCCTTCTCGGCCGTATCTCCGCATGAAAATCCGAAGCATTAAAAAAGGGGAACTGACATGACGATTGAAACTAAGACTACCAAGACGACGAAAGGCATTTCCCGCCGCTCGTTGCTGAAGACCGGCGCTGCCGCTCTCGGCACCATGGCCGGCTCCGGCGTGATCACCGGCTTTCCGACCATCTGGGCCCAATCGAATATCACGCTGCGCCAGTTCGGTACCGGCGTTTCGAACATCAATGCCATTGCTGAAAAGTGCAAGGCCGATCTCGGCATTACGCTTGAGATGACTGCCACCGATTCCGATGCCGCCGCCCAGCGTGCGGTGACGCAGCCGAACAGCTATGACATCGCTGACATCGAATACTGGATCGCCAAGAAGGTCTTCCCGACCGGCGTCTTGCAGCCGATGGACGTCAAGAAGCTGAAATATTACGATAAGATCGTGCCGCTCTTCATCACCGGCAAGCTGAAGCCGGACAGCGTCATTGCGCAGGGCACAGCGCCGCATACCGTCGGCTTCGTCGAAGGGCAGGGCTCCAAGAAATTCGCCAAGGAGCCGACGCAGTGGATGACGATGGTTCCGACCATTTACAATGCCGACACGCTGGGCATTCGTCCCGATCTCACCGGCCGTCCGATCAACAGCTGGGCTGACATTCTCGATCCTGCCTTCAAGGGCAAGACCGCGATCCTCAACATCCCGTCGATCGGCATCATGGATGCCGCGATGATCATGGAAGCCGCCGGCAAGATCAAATATGCCGACAAGGGCAACATGACGAAGGCGGAAATCGACAAGACGATCGAATTCCTGATCAAGACCAAGGGCGACGGCCAGTTCCGCGCCTTCTGGAAGTCCTTCGACGAAAGCGTCAACCTTATGGCATCAGGCGAAGTGGTCATACAGTCCATGTGGTCGCCTGCGGTCGCTGCCGTCCGCTCCAAGGGCATTGCCTGCACCTTCCAGCCACTCAAGGAAGGTTATCGTGCCTGGGGCGGTGGTCTCGGCCTTGCTTCGCATCTCAAGGGCGCACAGCTCGACGCAGCTTACGAGTATATCAACTGGTACACCTCCGGCTGGGTCGGCGGTTACCTCAACCGCCAAGGCTACTATTCCGCCTGCATGGAAACGGCCAAAAACTTCATGTCGGCCGATGAATGGGGCTACTGGATCGAAGGCAAGCCGGCGCAAGGCGATATCCTGTCTCCGGAAGGCAAAGTCATGGAGAAGGCCGGCGCCGTTCGCGATGGCGGCTCCTTCGAAACCCGCATGGGCGCAGTCGCCTGCTGGAACTCGGTCATGGACGAGGACCGCTACATGGTTCGTCGCTGGAACGAATTCATCGCTGCCTAAGCTGCGATCGATCATTTCCTCTCCCCGTCCGATACCGGGGGGAGGATCCTATCAATGGAGAAGCCGGACCATGGCGACAATCGCTTCCTCGGACGCGGAGCAGGAAACTCAGAAGCCCGGACGCGGATTTGCCGTACCCGGCTGGGCCGTCTCCTATCTGCAGGCAACGCCGCTCTTTCTCATTCTCGGCTTCTTCTTCCTGTTGCCGATTGCGATGATCGGCATCGTCAGTTTCTGGGATTATGATTTCGCTGGCCTTTATCCGGCGTTCCTGACCACGAATTATACCGATACGCTCGGTTCGTGGGTTACATGGAAAACCTACCTCAACACGTTGAAATTTACAGCCATTGTCTGGGCGCTGACGCTCTTTATCGGCTTCTGGGTCGCTTACTTTCTGGCTTTTCATATTCGCCGGACCTCGACGCAGATGATCCTTTTCCTGGTCTGCACAGTGCCCTTCATGACGTCCAACATCATCCGCATGATCTCGTGGATACCGGTGCTCGGGCGCAACGGGCTGGTCAATTCGACCCTGATCGAGATGGGCCTCATCCCGCAGCCGATCGAATGGTTGCTTTATTCCGATTTCGCCGTCGTGCTGGCCATGGTGCATCTCTACACGCTGTTCATGGTCACTCCGATCTTCAATACGCTGATGCGTATCGACCGTTCTCTGTTCGAAGCCGCTCGCGATGCCGGCGCCACCGGATGGCAGGTGCTGTGGAATGTGGTGATCCCGCTTGCCAAGCCCGGAATGGCGATCGGCAGTATCTTCGTCGTCACGCTCGTCATGGCAGATTTCTCCACCGTGCAGGTCATGTCGGGCGGCCAAAGCGCGTCCATCGCGCTGATGATGAAGAACCAGATGTCGCTGCTGCAATATCCGGCCGCCGCCGCCAATGCGGTCGTGCTTCTGATCGTCGTGCTTCTGATGGTCGCTGCCATTCTGCGCATCGTCGACATCCGCAAGGAGCTCTAGAATGAACCGCGAAAAGCGCAGCCTGGAGTTTTATGTTCTGGCGATCTTCTTCACGATTTTCGTGCTGTTTCTCTACGGTCCGCTGTCGGCGGTCATCATCCTGTCTTTCCAGGGGCCGGACGGTGGCCTGACCTTCCCCTTGAATGGCGTCTCGCTGCATTGGTTCGCCAATCTCTTCGAAAAGCAGGCGGTGGGCGATTTCGGCGCCTCATTCCAGCGGTCGCTCATGCTCGGCGTGATGGTCATGATCGTGACCGTCGTCGTGTCGCTGCTGGCGGGCCTTGCCTTCCGTCGCCGCTTTCGTGGATCGACATTCCTGTTCTATGCGACAGTCGCAAGCCTCGTCGTGCCGTCGATCATCATCTCGCTCGGGATCGGCGTCGTCTTCCAGCAGGGCGGCATCGCGCCGGCATGGTATTCCTCTGCATTCGGCGCGCATCTGACCTGGACCTTGCCTTTCGGTGTGCTGATCATGTTCGCCGTCTTTAATCGGTTTTCGCCAGCCTATGAGGAGGCAGCCCGCGATCTCGGCGCCAGTTCCTGGCAAACCTTCCGTCATGTCGTGCTGCCGATGATCGCACCGAGCCTGATCGGCGTCGGCCTCTTCGGCTTCACGCTGTCTTACGACGAGTTCGCCCGCACCCTGATGACGTCAGGCACCTACAATACCCTGCCGCTGGAGATCTACGGCATGACGACGAATGTCACGACGCCGGTACTCTATGCGCTCGGAACGGTGACGACGCTCTTTTCCTTCACCATTATCCTGCTGGCGCTTGCGGTCATGACCATGCTCGGCCGTCGCCAAGCCAAGAAAAGTTGAGATCATGCGCCTGCTGCTCATCAATCCGAATACCACCGTTTCCATGACGGAGAAGGCGGCAATCGCCGCGCGTGCGGTAGCAGGCCCCGGCACGGAGATCATCGCCGCTACCTCGAAGATGGGGCCGGCTTCGATCGAGGGCTACTACGACGGCGCTATCGCCGTGCCCGGCATGCTACGCGAACTGAAAGAGCGACAGTCCGAAGGCTATGACGCCGCTATTATCTGCTGTTTCGACGACACCGGCCTAGAGGCCGCACGCATGTTTTGCGATGTTCCGGTCGTCGGGCTTTGTGAATCCGCTGTCGCGACCGCGGGTTTCCTGGCACAGCGCTTCAGCGTGGTGACGACGCTCGAACGCTCGCGCATCCTCATCGACAATCTCATCCAGCGCTATGGCATGGGCGCGCGTGCAAAGGTGCGCGCCTCCGATATCCCTGTCCTCGAGCTTGAAGATTCGTCTTCGAGTGCAATCGGAAAGCTGAGGGCTGAAATCGAACGCGCGCTTGCCGAAGACGGAGCAGAAGCCATCGTCCTCGGCTGCGCCGGGATGACCGATCTCGCAAGAGAACTGCAGTCGATCTACGGCGTCCCGGTCGTGGATGGTGTCGCCGCAGCGGTCAAGCAGGCCGAAGCTTTGGTATCCCTGGGCCTATCCACCAGCAAGCGCAGTTCCTACGCCTCCCCATTGCCCAAGCCTTTTTCCGGGGCAATGCAGGATTTTGCGCCGGCACCGGTATTGGCCTAATCTCATCACAATCCAACAGTACGACCTCCACTGATCGCTAAGCGTTGCGATTGGCATATCTTCGCTGCCGGGACTACAATGTCTCGGTAAAGAACGAGAGTCGTGGATTTGGCACAGAGAGCCGGCAAAGCTGATCTTCCCCTGCATGGCGGCCGCGTACCGCGGTGGCTTGGAGACCGCATGACGCGCCTGGGCGCTGTCATCACCGAAGCGATCGTGCAGCATTATGGGCGTGACGAGCTGTTTCGCCGTCTCGCCAATCCCTTCTGGTTCCAATCCTTCGGTGCCGTCATGGGCATGGATTGGCATTCCTCGGGAATCACGACAAGCGTTCTCGGCGCCTTGAAGCGTGGCCTGACACCGCTTTCCGGCGAACTCGGCATCCATGTCTGCGGCGGCCGTGGTGCGCAATCGCGCAAGACGCCCGGCGAATTGCTTGATATTGGCGATCGCGTCGGCATCGACGGCGCATCCCTTGCCATGAAAAGCCGACTGATCGCGAAGGTGGACAGTGCCGCCGTGCAGGATGGCTTCGACCTCTATCTGCATGGCTTCATCGTCGCCGATGACGGCAAGTGGGTCGTCATCCAGCAGGGCATGAGCGACGAACGGCGGCAAGCGCGGCGGTATCACTGGCTATCGGAGGGCTTGACGAACTTCCTGGATTCGCCGCACGCAGCCATTGAAGGGCACGAGCAGGGCGAGATCATCAATCTCGCCGATCGGCGCGCCGGCCGCTCCCGCAACGGTCAGCTGGATTTGCTTACCTCCTTGGGGCCAGATAAAATCATCCGCGAATTCAATATCCTGGAGGGAAAAGTTCCAGAAGTCAGCAAGCAAGAAGCGCAACCAACGCTGCCCTATCTTATCATGCCGCCACATCACGATGTGCGTCAGGAAGACGTGAACATGCGGCGCCTGCACGGAAATCTCGCCGCGGCTGCGGATCGAGGTCCAGTGGATTTCGAGGATTTGCTTTTGACGCCGGGCGTCGGTGCGCGCACGGTTAAGGCTTTGGCGATGGTCGCCGAAATCGTTCATGGCGCACCTTGCCGCTTCTCCGATCCCGCGCGCTTCTCGCTCGCCCATGGCGGCAAGGACCGGCATCCCTTTCCGGTGCCGCTGAAGGTCTATGACGAGACCATCAACGTGATGAAATCAGCGGTCAGGAAAGGGCGTCTCGGTCGCGATGAGGAATTATCGGCGCTGAAGCGCCTGGATGACCAATCGAGAATGCTGGAGCGCTACGTGACAGGCCCCGATCTCAAGGAGATCGTGGCCGGCGAATTCAACAAATCCTTCTCCTATGGCGGCCGCAGCGTCTTCGGCTGGGAACCTCCCGTGGACGCGGGAAATGAGGGTGTCGAGGGCGGCCTACGCTCTTCGAAGAGCTAAGCCAGGGCCTCGACGGAAGGGAACGGCTTGCCTGCCGTTCTGTCACCGCTTCATGGCAGGGTATAGCCGATCACATAATCACCCGGTTTCGTTCCAACCGAACCGTGACCACCGGCCACCATAACGATATATTGCTTGTTGTCGCTGGCGGTATAGGTCATCGGCGTTGCCTGACCGCCCGCCGGCAGGCGCGCCTGCCAGAGCTGTTTTCCGGTCGTTACGTCATATGCCCTGAGATAATCGTCCACCGCCGCCCCAAGGAACGCTACTCCGCCCTTGGTGATGATCGGCCCGCCGATGCCCGGAACGCCGACCTTGAAGGGAAGAGGCAGGGGCGTCATATCGTAGACGGTACCGTTCTTATGCTTGTAGGCGATCTTGCCGGTCTTCAGATCGACACCGGCGACATAGCCCCAAGGCGGTGCCTGGCAGGGGATGCCGAGCGGGCTGACGAACGGACCCATGTAGACGCCATAGGGCGAGCCTTCGTTTCGGTTCAGGCCTTGTTCGCTGCCTTTATCGCCAGCTCCCTTCGGCGGGATCTCGGCGCGCGGCACCAGTCGCGAGGTGAAGGCGAGATAAGTCGGCATGCCGAACATGATCTGCCGTTCGGGGTCGACGGCAACGCTGCCCCAGTTGAAAGTGCCGAAATTGCCGGGGAAGATGATGGAGCCGCGCAACGAAGGCGGCGTGTAGCGGCCTTCATATTGATGCTGGTGGAAGGCGATACGGCAGGCGAGTTGATCGAACAGCGAGACGCCCCACATGTCCTTTTCCTGCAAGGGCGGGGGCGAGAAGGTCAGATCGGAGATCGGCTGTGTTGGCGAGGAATGATCTTCGGGAATGGTGCCGCCGGGAGCGGGGATTTCCTTGAAGGGAATAATCGGTGCGCCCGTACGGCGATCGAGCACATAGATATCACCCTGTTTGGTCGAGGCAACCAGCGCAGGAACCGTACTGCCGTCTGCCTTCGTCAGATCGACGAGCACGGGCTGGGCGGGCACGTCCATATCCCAGAGATCGTGATGGACGAATTGCTGCACCCATTTGAGCTGACCGGTATTGATGTCGAGCGCGACCACAGAGGAGGAGAAGCGTTCGACATTGGCGCTGCGACCCATGCCAAGCTGGTCCGGCGTCTGGTTGCCAAGGGGAACATAAACCATGCCGAGTTTTTCGTCGGCGCTGGAAACCGACCAGCTGTTCGGTGAGTTGGTCGTGTAGGTCTGCCCGGCAGGCAGCGGTGCCGTCTGATCCGGATTGCCCGAATCCCAGTTCCAGAGCAATGCGCCGGTCCGGGCATCGAAGGCGCGGATGACGCCGGACTGTTCCTGGGTGGAGTAATTGTCGTTCACTGCGCCGCCGATGATGATCTTGTCAGAGACGATGACGGGCGGCGATGTCGAATAATAGTAGCCCGCCGGATTGTATTTCATGCCGGTTTCAAGATGCAGCACGCCTTGGTTGGCAAAGCTCGGGCAAGCCTTGCCGTTGGCGGCATCGAGCGCGATCAGTCTAGCATCCGAGGTCGGCAGATAGACGCGATCGGCACATGGTGCACCGGCGGCAGCGGTCGTGTCGTGATAATAGGAGACACCGCGGCAGGTCTGATGCTGCCGATTAGGATTCATGCCGGCATTGGCATCGTAACGCCATTTCTCCTTGCCGTCGGTCGCACCGATCGCGATCGCCAGGCTATGGGGTGTACAGATATAAAGCGTATCGCCGATCTTCAGCGGTGTAACCTGGTAGGTCGTCTCGCCGATGTCATCGGGCCGTTTCACATCACCTGTCCGATACCGCCAGACTTCCTTCAGGTTCGCAACGTTCTGAGTATTGATCTGATCAAGGGGCGAATAACGTTGGCCAAACGAGGTTCGACCATAGTGATGCCATTCACCATCGGGCACATCCCCGCCCATCGCGGCATTTGCGGCTGTTGTCGTCGGCAGATCGCCGGAAAGATCGTGCGGGTCTGTCGTCATCGAATAGACGGCAACGAGAATGGCAATACTCAGGGGTATGGTGAGCGGCCAGGGATTAGCTCCATAGTAAACGCCATCGAGGCTGCGAAAGCCCAGCGGCCGCCGGATCCAGGGTGTTAGCAGCCAAAGACCGATCAGAATGATCAACCCGCCACGCGGACCGAGCTGCCACCAATCGAAGCCTACTTCCCATATCGCCCATCCAAGCGCTGCCAGCACGAAAATGGCGTAGAGCCAGAGCGCTGCAGCCTTGCGCATATAAAGCAGGATAGCGGTCACCAGAAAGGCGAGACCGGCCAGAAGATAAAAAAGGCTTCCGCCGAGCAGTGTAAGCCAAAGCCCACCCCCGCCGAGTGCAAGGCCGATAAGCGCGAGAATGATCGATGTGATTGCGAGGGCCATGATCTGCTCCGGTCTAGCCGTCGATTGAACGGTGATTGCTTGAAGGCAGGCAAATTCGCGCGAGATCCCCTCGGACCTCGACACCTGGTTATATCGAAATCGGTGTCTGTCGCTTCGCTGATAACGAGAAGGGCCATGCCCAGGGCGATTTGGGTCGGTACATCAATCCCCCTAATCAAATCAGAGGCTGAACGTCACGATTGCGAGAATGTTCCAATCCGGTCAACCGTTCAAGCTCGAGGCCAGGTTTGCTGACTTGATTAACGAACGTAGTTAATTTTTTAACAATTACTGAGATACTAATGGAACAGATATTGAAATCAAGGGTTTCCGAGCAGAGCCGGAGGACTGAAAATGAATATGAAGATCGTGACTGCCCAATCGGAAGTAGAAACCGACGACACCGGCACTTATCCGGATGGCATGATGGAGCGTATTCTGGTCGAGTTTTCCGCAAGCTCAGAGCGGCAGCATCGCAAATCTCACGAGCGGGACTATGGCACGCACAAGGCGCTCCGGCCCATACCAGTGGGACTGGCTTGACGGCTCGAAAACTTACTGCTTTCGTCAGATGTAGAGTGGCGCCATTCGCCGCCATGCGCCTGCTTGATGGGCGCGCCCATCCCACACATGCAGTCGATGATCGATCCCTTTGTCAGCGAGCAGCTGGCTCAGGTGACGATTATTGTCGAGGAACGGATCGGCGTCTCCAATCGCCATGACGATGTCGACCTGGCGCAGGCTCCCCAAATGCCGCTCGCAGGCAAGCCCCGGCAGAAAATGCGTCGGTGTGTGAAAATATATATCGTCATCGTAATAGCCGTCGAACAGATCGGTGAAGGATTCGACCTTCATCGTCAGATCGTAGCGACCGGAAAAGGCGACCAGCTTGCGGAAAAGATGAGGGTGGCGAAAGA
Organism: Rhizobium sp. No.120; assembly: GCF_054558365.1. Lineage (NCBI taxonomy): Bacteria > Pseudomonadati > Pseudomonadota > Alphaproteobacteria > Hyphomicrobiales > Rhizobiaceae > Rhizobium > Rhizobium sp. No.120. The sequence continues at coordinate 39,995 of NZ_BAAJNQ010000019.1, read as the reverse complement.
CTAGGCTTGCAGCCTGGAAGGCGCCGAGGCTGCAGCCGTGGACAATAGTGCATTCGTGGCCATTCTTTTGCGCCATCAGAGGCAGGACCTCGTTGAGGATATATTCCTCGAAAGCGTTATGCCTGCGAATGCGTTCGGATGGGTGGCGATGAAAGCCGTAGAAGGTTTCTGCCGCCAGACCTTCGATACAATAGAGCTGAAGCTGCCCAGCATTCAGCTTTTCCGAGAGAGAGGCGACGAGGCCGATCTGCTCGTATTCCCAAAAACGGCCGTCGCGCGTGGGAAACACCAATACCTTGGCGCCGGCATGGCCGAACACCAGCAATTCCATGTCTCGATGCAGCCGAGGGCTGTACCAGCATAGGTATTCGCGGTTCATAGTACCTTGAAGAATTGCCCGACCTTGTCTCGCAGAATTGCGTTCTGCTGTTCGTTGCCAGCATAATCGAAGTGACCGGCATCCAGAATGAAGATTTCGTTAAATTTCCGCAGCGCATTTGCGACAGAGAACTGGCAGGGTGGCGCAACGGCGGGATCGAAAAGCGCGGGCGCGACAAGCATCGGAATGCTGATGCGACTTGCCGCGATCGCAGCATCGAAGAACCGCAGCGTCTCGAGAACGCTGCCGTGCTTTTCCTGATAGGCCTGTACCGATTGGGCACTGCCGACGGTCGGCAATGTCAGCCATAGCTGCCGGTGGCCGAAAGTCGGGACAATGAGGTGGCCGCGCCTGATCCGCGCATCAAAAGGAATGGCCAGCGCGCCGATGCCACCGCCGAAACTGATGCCGCTATAGCCGATATGGCCGGCAAGCCAGGGATAGAGGGTCTCCAAAGTCGACACGGCGAGCCAGATGTCTTCGACGCAGCCGCCGATGACATAGGTGTCCCGGCTTTCGATGCCGCAAAGAACATGACCCGATGCGTCTGAAGGGATTTTTGGGCTAGCACTGAGGGAGAGTCCGCGGCAGCAGGGAAATAGGATCGCCGTCTCTTCTACCGGCCAATCGAATTCCGGCTGGTCTCTTCCGCCATATCCATGGCCGACAACCATGCCACGCCGCACCTGTCCCCTGCGAGGAATGAGTAGCCAGCCATTGATCTGAAATGACCCTGTCGACAGGTAGCTGATATCGAAGACATGCCAATTGTCGTGGCGCAGCTTGCTGTGGCGAAGCCGCGGCTGCGGATCGATGGCCACGACCGTCCTGTAGCGCTGCTGCCAGAAATCGTCGAAGCCTGCCGGGGCTTCTGGTGCCGCTATCGCCTGCAACTGCGCAAGCTGCATGCCATAGGTGGGATCGAAGTCGAAGGGATGGGATGTCGCTATGCTCATGACAGGTTTTTCGCGTGAAAGCACGGGGAACGCAAGAACCGGGATTGCCGACTGCAGGCTTTCATCGCAGTTCGTTCCCTATCACTTAAGGATTTCTTGCATGGGACGATCGATGCGATAGAGCACGTGTGGCCGCAAAATATGGCCTGGCGGCACGGTGATGTCATCGAAATCGCCGCCCTCGACACGGAACATACCAATCTTCTCCAGCGCGCGGCGGGAAGGGGTATTGATTGCCGAAGTATAGCCGATCACGCAGTCAGCCTGAAGTTCCTGCCAAGCGAACTCCAAACAACGCCAGCTGATTTCCGCCGCGTAGCCCTGCCGCCAATAGGAAGCCGCCAGAATCCAGCCGATCTCCAGCCGGAAATTGCCTGGAACTTCCGGTCCGGGTCGCGAAAGGCCAGCACCACCAATCAGCGCGCCGTCAGCTTTGCGCTCGACGGCCAGAAAGCCGAAACCTTCCTTGGGCAACTGCCGGTTGGCTTCATCGATAAGTTCATCCGTCTCTGCTGCCGTGAGCAGGCTCGGATGGTAATATTGCCGAACCCGCGCATCCGCGTTTACGGCGGCAAACCGAGCACGGTCGTCATCCCGCCAAGGCCTGAGAATGAGCCGGGAAGTTTCCAGAGTAAGCATCGTAATCCTTGATACGAATGAGTGACCGCTATGGCGTAATGACACATAAAATCGTTCAGACGTTCGCGACCTATGCCTCATCTCCATCAGTGAATTTGTCATGAAAGTCCATTGTGGCGGCGAATACTCATCCTCCCTGATTTTTGCCATACGGTCGAAAAGGTGAGGCGAATGGACTGCATTTGTTGCGAGCGACTGTCGCTTCCTTGCGGTCGTTGGGATATAGTGAAGGCATGATCAGGGTCCTAGCGATACTTGCCGGAACTTCGTTTGCAGGCTCTGCAATTGCAGGGCAAAGTCAAACTGCGCAAAGCGTCTATAAGGCTCAGGATTGCTCGAGCGCGGTGGATCAGGTCTTGTCCAAGACATGGGGCGTCTCCTATCCGTCAAGCCACGCGCCAGTTGCTGTATCGTGACCGTGATCGTTCCTAATGGCGAACAAAGGCCGGAAAAGATCGTGGTTCGCGTGGATTACAACGATGCCGAAAACGGCCAATAATCCGAAGCGGTAAAAGGACCGCGTGAAATGGGCGATGTCATTCAGTTTCGGCCCGCAACGAGATATGGCAAAGGTCTTGAAGCGCAGGCTCACATGGAAAGGGAGCTCCAGCTTCCCTTTGCAACGGCGGATCAACCGGCCCAAAAGGAAATTCACGCAGATCAGCAGAATACATCAAACGGCTCCACGTCAAAAATAGCGCTTCCCATCAGCGGTATCGCCATCGCAGTCGGCGCCATCCTTGTCTATGCACTGATAATATTCCATGTCGTCAGTCAACCGCATTATTCGGCCCGCGCCAATCTGATGCCCACATTTTTCGTTCAAAACTAGATGTCCGCCGACAAGGTCGGTTTGAGCAGGGCGCGCTTCCCGCAGGCCCTAAATCTTAAGAACACATTCCGCATATTCCGGGCTCGAATAGACAAGGCTTCAGGCCAATCACTTCCCTGCGCCTGCTTAGTAAATGTCAGAAAGATTTAAGACTAATCGTTAAGTGAAGATTCGATAAAGTCTGTTTTTGTGTGCAAAGACGGTTATTTTGGAGAGTACTTATTGTCGCGACTTGAAATTCAACAGCTGCAGCGGATCGGCGTGATAGCCGTTATCATGGTTTGCTTGATGATGGCTGGCTCGACGATTGCTTTCAGCCTGTCTGATTACATCAACTACAAGCGCGGCATAATGGAATTCGGCCGCTTTCACACGGCACTGCACGCTGCGGCCATGATATCGAGAGAACGCGGTCCTGCAAACAGTCTCATGGGAGCTGCGGCGAGCGAGCGAGCACAATATTCTGCGACTCTGAAAGTGAGCCGCGAAGCAACCGACAAGGATATCGCCAAGCTCGAAACTCTCTTTAAAACGGAAATAGACCAATCCGCGGAAATGCGTAGCGCATTTATGGCGCTTCGAGCGCAATTGGAGAGCGGTAGGCAGGCAGTTGACACCGTAGCGGCTCTGCCGCGCGGTGAGCGGAGCGGCATAAAGATAGCGGGCGCCATACAGGCGATGTTCCGGGCAGCGGATCGCGCGCAGGACTACCGGGATATAGCCGGCAGATCAATCATTGCTCTGGCGCCCGAGACGGGCGCCGAAGTCATGCTGACCTCGATGGCAGGAACACTTAGAGAGCGCGCCGGCAGGCTCGGTTCCTATGTCGTCATGATGCTGACCTCGCAGGGACAGGCCCGCTCCCATTATAAGACTGCGTTCGACAGCGAGTTGAATCGGCTTTTCGAGGTGAATGCTCTGCTGAAAACCTACGCACCTGTCACATTGCAATCCCAAGCCCTGGCAAGCCTATTGGATGAGGTGACTGCAAACTATTTTGCGGGAGCGCTGCCTTACGCTCAGCGCGTCGTCTTTGATTTGAATGCGAGTGACGGACTGACACCCGGCGATTTTACAGTGAAATACGTGCCCGGGATGAAGTCGACCGAAGATCTGCGGGAACTCATCGAAACCGCGGCATTGAACTCTTTTGACGAAGTTCAGCGGAAGTCCCTGAGAGCCATGCTAATCTCGGCGTTGCTTGCCGGCATGGCAATATCCGTCATGATTGGATTAGCCTATCTCCTCAGGCGTTCGCTCTTCCGGCCGATGCTTGCCGTCAAGCGGCAGCTCGACGAGATTGCCGTTGGCAATCTTACGACGCCGACGCCTATACCTCACGCCGGGCGCGAAATGCGCGAACTATTCCAGCGTCTTGACTTTCTGCGGGAGCAGCAGCGTTTCAAGCATCATCTGGAAATGGAGCGCAAATCATTGACGGAGGAGCTAAGGCGTCTTTCCCAGACGGATGCACTTACCGGCCTCCTCAATCGGCGTGCGCTGGAAAAAGCAATGAAAGAACTGTTTGCGGCCTCGACAAACGTCTCCCGAGGGATCGCCGTCGTCATGCTCGATATAGATCATTTCAAATCAATCAACGATCGATATGGTCACGCCGTCGGCGACAAGGTACTGCAACAAGTGGCACAGATCCTTGGAATGTGTTTGCGTACCACTGATCTATTTGCCCGCTATGGCGGAGAAGAGTTCATTATCGTCATGGCAGACGTCACCGAAGCGTTTGCGCGCTCCACGGCGGAGCGATTGCGAGAAACTCTGGCACAAGCCGTCGTCAGCAATGAGCACGGCCTGAAGGTAACAGCGAGCTTTGGTATCGATTGGCAGGCACAGTGCGTATACGAAAATTGGGAAAAGCTGGCCGTTGTCGCAGATAATCGGCTCTACAGGGCCAAGCGCAACGGACGCAATTTGGTTTGCTCGTCGGATAATCCATCTGGCCAGGCGGCAGGCCCCGCATTCAGAGACAATTCGAGCGACGCAAAAGCAGCCTGACGCGCCGTCTGCCGAGAGCAGTGCGGGCGCCTCAAAACCCAAACTCAATAGGTGAGCGTTACGACGACCGTATCCGCGTAATTGCCGGCAGACGGCGTCGTCTGCGGCGGGACGCGACCGTAGACCGTCAGAAGCTGCGCCGTACCGGTTCCGGTTCCGGCAACGGTGCTGCCTGGTGTGTTGGCATCGCCCCACGGCTGCGATCGGTTGCTATCCTTATAGAGACCGTAGGTCACGGTCTCTGATCCTTTTGTCATCTTTCGCGCCGTAGGTGCCGCGTTTGTCGTGCCGCCATTTAACGAGATCGTGTAGGTCGTACCTGATGTACAGGTTGCCGTCACCGAACCCGTGGCATCGACATTCGTGCTCAGAACGCCCTGCGTGCCAAAATTGATGTTCTGGACACTCACCAGGCAATTAGCGGCAACGCTCGCGTTGACGGTAAACGGGGCGGTTCCTGTCGTTCCGGTGGGCGCATTACAATTCGTTGCGCTACTGTAGCTGTAATAGAATGAGGTGCTCGATGCGAAACTGGACGTATACGGCCCGGGCAGCGCCGTCGACGGCGTTCCAAACGCCGTGCCATAGATCGTCAGGCTGCCGGTTGCTCCCACCAGCGAACCATTCAGCAAGGACATTGTCAGCGCATAGGCTGGGGCCCGCGGCGGATAGGACCAGCTGCTCGATCCCCACACAAGGCTTCGGCCGCTATCGGAATAGAGCTGATAGTTCAAGAAACTGGCTCCGTTCAACATCTGACGTGCAGCGGCGGAAGATGCGCCACCGCTGCCAGCGCCGATATCAGGGCAAATCAGAAGCCGCTTGCCCAGGTCCAGGATTCCCCCGGCACAATTTACACTTATCGTCGATGTCGAATTGACCGGAGTAGCCGACAAGATATCAACTGCCCCGAAGTTCATATTAGTGGCACTGAAGCTGCAGCTTTGCGCCAGGCACAGCGAAGGCAGCAGCAATGCGAACAATAGAGTGATCGAACGCAGCATCCTTTTACCTCGCCTCAAAAGCATCTGACGTCATCGATCACAACCTGCTCACCCCGCTGCGGCTTATAGGCAAACTCGGCGTGGCACTTCGTTCCATCCTCCAGTGAGACATCGATCCCATTCCTCGCATGCAATCCGCGAATATAAGCCTGACCGTCATAGCCGACGACAAAGTCTTCGTTTGCCCCCTGCAGGGTACCGCTGAGCCCGGCATGCAGCGGCACACCGTTCTTGTCCTTGATCGTAATGAGGGCAGCCTGCGGCGCCTGGGACACACCGAACCTGACGACGACGCCGCTACGGTCTGCCGGAACGACGATTTCCTTCGTCGCCGGCACATCGGCATCGACGGGCAGGTTTTTAGGGTCGATGGATACGGTATTCAGTTCATAGGCGTTGAGATTGGGCACCAGGATGCGCCCGCTCGAATTGGTTTTACCAGCCGGCCGGTTCTGCTGCTGAACCTCGACACCGGGAGCGCCGACATCGACGACCGCAAATGCGTCATCGATTCGATTTGTGGCAAATACACCGCCGCCTGCAATAGCAATGGCGCCATCGATCCTGGCAGTGGCGCTGGTCTGATGATCCTGCTGCCGGAGACCCGCTTCGACCTGGGCAAAGGGCGCCCGATAGCTGACTGCCGCCTCGCGATTGGTATCTTCGCCTTCGGAGGTGCGCAGTCGCCAACCGAAACTGCCATCCTCCTGCTGCATCGACTTGGAAACGTCGGCAACAATGCCGAGGCCGTTGGAGCCGCCCTCTACGCCGGTATTGGCCGTAATATTGTCACCGAAGGGAATGGAAAGGCCGGCAAAGAATCCGAAATTGCTTCGATTGCCTAGGTCGGTGAAGGCGCTCGCATAGACTGTCGCACGTTTGAAGGTCTGACTGTAGGAAAGACCGGCGATCTTGCTCTTGATGCCATCCGCGCTTTCGAGGTTCGTGTAAGACAGGTTGAGACTGGAAAGATCGAGCGGCGTCGGTACGCTGAGCGTAACCTGATCGATGGCGCGCGGCACTCCGGCGCTGAGAATGCTTACGTCTCCGGCAATGCTGGTTGTGGGCCGTGCGGAAACCGAGGCGATGTCGTCGTAATCGCCGAAGGTCCGCTGCATACGGGCATAGAGGGCCCATCGGTCATAGCTGAGCTCGAATGCGGCATTCATCAACGCGCCAGAGCGTGAGCCGCTTTTACTTGCTGCGCCCGCTAAGGAAGCTACGCCGAATGAGCCGACCGGAAAGGCGGCTCCCGCACCGCCATTCAAAAGATCGGCGCCGCCTTCGAAGTGGCTTTCCAGTGTCAACCAATCGGTCAAGCCGTACCTCGCGGTAGCGGAGCCCATGATACGACCGTCATAGTCATTGGAATCCGTTCCGAAATTCAGGCGCGGAGTGCCGAGTTCCGCCGAGAAGTCCAATAGGCCCTGGCGCAGGAGCCAATTGGAGGAGTAGAAGGGCAAGGTCTGCGTAGTTTCCCGCCCGAGGCTGTCACGCAGCACGACGGTCGCTTGCCCGCCTCCGGAAAAGACCGGCAGGTTGGTCACTTCGAAAGGCCCGGCAGGCACATCGCTGGAATAGGTGCGAACGTTCTGCGTATAGATATCGAGTGTCGAAGGGACGGCAGCCGTCCCGGCAAATGAGGGCAGCGGTTCGGTCACCAGGTCCGAGCGCAGCGCAAAATTGCGCTGAAACTGAATGCCGCCAAAATAGACTGGCCGTGTCCATGATAGGCCGCCGGTAGTCAGATCGCCCGCGCGATAGGTAACAAGGTTGTTCGGATCGGAATAGCTCCAGGTCGTGTTGAGGCGGGTTACGCCGTCAAGGCTGCCTTCGGAGTATCCGGCGAGAAAGGACTGGCTGAGCGTGCCGTAGGGGCTGAAGAGGCGAGCATCGAAAGAGCCGGATATTCCTTGGAACATGTTCGAGTTGCCCTGGAACAGACCGTTGGAACTTGCGTAGAGGGAATAGTTGAGAACGGCGCCATAGCCGGACTGAGCTGCGGGGATTGCATTTTCCTGCTGCTGCCTGACGTTTATCACGCGAGGCGCACGCCCCTCGTCGGTCGTCTGCACATAGAGACGCTGAGTCTCAGCGTCGACCTGATATGACAGGCCAGGCAAGGTGCCGAGTTCGATCAGCGTGTCCTCAGCAGCACCCGCTGGCGGCTTGATGCCCACTTCGCGCAACTCTTGCGCGGTTGCAGCGAGCGAGCCATTCGGACGCTGTTTGAAATTGCCGATCATCTTCATCGACACGTTGTTGATGAATACTTCGAGATAGACGTCCATCTGGGCAGCGGGTTGCTCTGCCGTGGCCGTATTCGCCGGCGGATCGGGCACTTCCTGGGCGCGCAGTACCGGGACTGAGGAAAGCATGCATATAAAAACGGCGCCGGCACTACCGTTGATTAACGGCGACTTTGGCATCGAAAGGCCCAAGATCACTCTGGCCATGGAGTGTTACGGCGCCAGCGGAGAGGGATTTTGCTGTGCCCATCGGCCACTCCATCGTCGCGCCGGCAAGCACATATCCGACCAGTCCGTTCCGGCTTCCGACTTTCGTCGCACCCTGCGCTAGGGTAACATTCGACAGGCGGAAACGGCTGCCACCATTGTTCTTGCCAATCAGAGCAAGGTTGTTGCCCTGCTGCTTGAGGCTCCAGACAATATCGGTGGGCTTTACGTCTGGTCGCTTGAAAAAGACGGGAATGGATTGACGCATGATAAGTGTGACCGTGCCGGCGCGCGCGCGGGCAAGGTCGGGAAGTTCATCGACGATGACGCGATAGGTCTCCTCCGCCTTGATGGGAGCCTTACTCGTGCGAACCACTCTGACCACATACTGAACATTCGGGTTCATTCGGGTCGCCGGAGGACTGGCAACGACATCCCTGGTCGGCTCCAAAGTCTCTATCCCGCCCACCTGACTCCACTTGAAGACACGGATCTGGACATTGATCGGATGGTCTCCGTCATTAGCCAGATTCAAGACCGTGGCAGCAGACGGTGCTACAAGCTCCAGACTTGTGGGCGCTACTCGTAAAGATGCTGCGTTTATCTCATAGGCACTGAAAAGCAAAAGCATAGTCGCGGCAATGCATGGCAACATGCGTTGCATGACGGCCTCCCGGATCTGTGAGTTTTCAGTAGGTGACGGTAACCGCTACCGTATCGGTATAGACGCCCGCCGTCGGTGTGGTTTGCGGAGGCACCCGGCCATAGACGTTTATGTTCTGGACCGCGCCATTGCCTGTCCCCGAGACGGTGTCCGTGCCTATGGTTGTGCCCCAGGTCTGCGTTCGATTGGAGTCGGTATAAATCGCATAATTGATCGTCGCACTCGCTGGGCCTGTCATGAGGCGAACAGCCGTTGTCGCACCTGCTCCAGCGCCGGCACTGAGGCCGACATTGTAGGTCTGGCCCGATGTGCATTGCACGCCGATGGTGGTTGCCTGGTCGATATTGCTGGTGATGACACCGTTGGTGCCGAAGTTGAGATTATTGGCACTTTGGATCGTGCATTGCGCCTGAATAGTAATGGTAACGGTCATGTTGGCGCTTGTGGTGGCGGCCTCGGCGGAAGGCGCTGCTGCGGCCATTGCGATACTAATAAGGGCGGCGCCGCGGAGCATTCTCAGCATTCACATTCCCCTCCCATAAGCCCTAAAAATATCAGAATATAATAAAATAAGCACATATATGATTCGCTGGCAATGCGGGTCGCACCTGCTTTAGCGGCTGCGCCAGTCTCCAAAGAATACCCGCGAAGTAGAATTTCAATTTATTTAGAGAATACCCGTAGATAATCGGATTTTTTGAAAAACATGGTTAATAGTGTTTTTCGGGATTGAACTTCGCCAGGACAAGTGGACGGCTTGGATCGCGAGCCGATGTGAAAGACGCGGGCGGAAATGCGCTTCGCAAGACCGAGAAGCGATTGCGTTCTCTGCACGACGGCTTTGATCCGATCGACCATATTAGGCACACCGGATGTGCAAAGCGCATTCATCAACATTTCTTTGCAAAATGCCTGCAATTGGCCACGTTTCGGTAAACGCGGTGCCACAGTTCTCATGAGAATGACCATCCGAGATTTTCCCAAAGGAGCGGTCGATGGATGCGCAGCCCGTGAGATGGTGGAATGGTCAAAGCGAAACGACCCGCAGGTTGAGTTCCGCACTTGCGGTTTGCGGCACCGTGGTCGGCGCCCTCTATATAATCGTCCAAACCGGCCCGGCCGACCGCACGGTAGGGTTCATCGACGAGGGCGGACGTATCGCGATCAATGGCACGGCATCTGCACAACAACTTGCCATGAACAGACTGCAGTCAGTGGTTGATACGAGCCCTGCGAAACCTCTGCTATCGGTGCCAGTTCCGCAGCCTTCGCCGCTTGCAGCCATGGTCAAAAGCAGCGCGCCGGCAAAGCGCGTTGTTCGCACCGATGCGGAGAAGACGAAGGTCGCCTCATCCGCCGACGTGAAGCATTTCGACCACTGCCTGCCGCAGTGCGAGACGCGGGACCCGCTGATAACAAGCCATCCGGATTATACGGAGGCTGCTCTGCCTGTTGCAGACGATGCTCCATCTCCCGTCTTGGAAGAAAGGGCCGGATTTCATCCGCTTGCGGACGCGCGAAACCTTTTGGGCAAAGCAGTGGACGCGCCGGGCATGGTGCTGCGCCGAAGCCGGCAGGTGATCGATAATGTGGCTCGCGCAGATTGGTAGTTTGGACAGGCGTCCGCGCCCATTGCCGATATCGAGGCAAGGGCGCGGACCTTTGACCAAAGCGAATGAGGCATCAAGCCGCCTCGTCGCGCACCACCTATAGGCCACCAGCACTCGCCGTGCTGCGCAGCAGCCGGCAAAGGCTGACAAGGCCGGCATCGAAATTGCCGGATGCCGTCACCTGACGGCAGGCAATAAGCATACGCTTCTGCTCGGCACTCGACATTGTGCGGAAAGCCGCAAGTGTGCGGGTGCTCGATCCGGTGCCGGAACGTCCCGACCCAAGTCCCGTACCGCCCAGCCCGCCGATTGACGTTCCAATGCCGCCCGAGCCCTTGCCTCCGGTCCCGCTGCCGGTGCCATTGCCGCCGGAACCTGTGCCCCCAGATCCTCCCCCAGTGCTGCCGCCCGAGCCGCCAATGCCGACGCCGACGCCAACACCCACTCCGGACCCTCCGAGGGAAACGCCGGCACCGGCGTTAACGCCGCCAGAGCCACCAACCGAAGCGCCAAGGCCAGCATTCACCCCAGAACCGTTAGCCGATGCTCCGAGGCCAGCATTGACGCCATTTGAACCGCCAATGGAGGCACCAGCGCCTGCATTCACGCCGCTGGTTCCAGATACCGAGGCACCCGCTCCGGCATTGATGCCGTTACTACCGCCTACCGAGGCTCCGAGGCCGGCGTTCACGCCGCTCGTTCCGGATACAGAAGTGCCCGCTCCGGCATTGACACCATTCTTCCCGCCAATCGACGCGCCGAGGCCGGCACCGAGCCCATTCGAACCCAGCCCGGCACCCAAGCCGGCGTTGATGCCGCCGACCGATACGCCGACGCCGGCACCCAGTCCACCGCTTCCGGACTGGCTGCCGCCATGATCCGTTCCGCCACCCGGTTCTGCATAGCTCGTTGAGGCCAATAAAAGAAGTGCGGATGCGGCAATTGCCATCCGTGAAGATTGTATTCTCATGACTAAACTCCGTTTCAGCTTAGACTTTGTGACAGTCTGTTTCTGATTGCCGGAGCGCGCGCACCGTAGAGTTGGAATGAAGGGGCTTGCTTATTCTCCTTTCCTCCCAAGACTACATTACAGAATAATCTAATTTAGTAATGCTTCAATATAAAAATTCGCGGATGACTTGCATAATGCTAAACGAAATTAATCTCGGGCAGCCGCAAGTGCGCTATTTCACGACAAAGTTGCTAGTTTCTATAGAGGAAGCGAGGCCTATTCTGGCAAGAATTCAGGAACGTTCTTCCCAGACCTTGGTCAACTCAACGAGCGTCTTGACGGCTTTTTCCATGTCCTGCCGGCTCACCCACTCCAGTGGTGAATGAAAGGCATGACCGCCGGCAAAGATATTGGCGCAAGGCAGGCCCATGAAGGAGAGCCTGGAACCATCCGTCCCACCCCGAATGCTGCCTCGCACCGGCGTCATGCCTGCACGACGGATTGCTTCGACAGCGTTTTCGACGATTTCCGGATGGCGATCGAGGATCACCTTCATGTTGCGGTACTGATGTCTGACCGTGAACTTATGCGAGGAGCCGGGATAGGCGGCCATGACCTCCTTGACGATCGTCTCCAGCATAGCCTCCTTGTCGCGCAGGCCGGCTTCCTCGAAATCGCGGATGATGAAGCCGAGCGAAGCCTTCTCCATCGAGCCGCTGATCCCCGTCGGATGGATAAAACCGTCGCGCCCATCCGTCGTTTCGGGCGCGAGATCCTTCGGAAGCCTGTCGATGATCGCGCCGGCAATCTTGATGGCATTTTCCATTTTGCTTTTAGCGAAGCCCGGATGAATGGCGACTCCCTGGATGACGATCTCGACGCTATCGGCGGAAAAAGTCTCGTCCTCTATGTGACCCGCCGTTTCGCCATCGACCGTATAGGCGAATTGTGCTCCCAACCTCTTCAGATCGACCTTGTCGACACCGCGCCCGATCTCTTCGTCAGTCGTGAACAACAGCTTGATGGTGCCATGGCGGATATCGGGATTGTCGACGAGATATTGGGCGGCGGCGACAATTTCAGCGAGACCGGCCTTATCGTCGGCGCCAAGAAGTGTTGTGCCATCCGAGGTGATGATGTCGTGGCCGATCTGATCTTGCAGGGCAGGGTGCTCGTCAACGCGAATGACCTGCTGAGGATCGCCGCTGAGGCGGATATCTCCGCCGGCGTAGTTCCGAAGGATTTGCGGCTTGACATTCGTGCCGGTGAAATCAGGCGCCGTATCCATATGAGAGCAGAAGCAGATGACGGGAACCGGCTTGTCCACATTCGATGGAATGGTGGCATAGACATAGCCATGCTCGTCCAGATGGGCATCGGTAAGGCCGATCGCCAGCAATTCGTCAACCAGAATGCGGCCGAGATTCTTCTGCTTCGCCGTGGAAGGCTGCGTGACCGAAGACGGGTCCGATTGCGTATCGACGACAACATAACGAAGAAAACGATCGGTGACGGTATCGGTCATGAATCTGGCTCCGAAGAATCTCAGGGTTTTACATAGCTATAGCGCTACGCGAGTGCATGGATAAACCGATTTCGCGCTGAAGGCGTTGATATTCGAAGCGGGCTGCGCTCGCGCCGCGATAGAAAAGGCCGCTCCAGCGCCAGGCAGGAGCGGCCATATTCAATGGTCAAGACTTTAAACGAAATACTCAATCGACCGACGTCAGCGTGACCGACGTGCCGGTAGCCGCAACGTTCAAGCCGAGCTGACCCGTAACGCTCACGGTTTGAAGATGGATGGAGCCGGCGGTGCCACCGACAAGGATGTTCGTGCCCACGCCGGCACCGACAGTGGCTTCAACGGTAGCGCCCTGGTAAAGGCCGCTCAGAGAACCGCGATGGTAGCCGGCTGTTGGCGCGAAGACGAGCCAAATGAGCCGGCTGCGGGTCGTAAAGCCGAGATCGACGCCCATCTTCCGGATCGCGCCGGTATAATGATCGACACGACGCGAATGCCCGACTGTCGAATGGAAGGTGCAATCCATTTCCTTGGCGGAGCCAAGGACATAGCCGACGCCGCCGCCGATATCGCATTCGAGATAGCCGATTTTCACGCCGTTGCGGTCATCCGGCTCCTCGCTATAGGTCGCCGGCATATCGGCTGCGCGCGCTAAGGCGGTGCCCGCAACGATCAACGATGCTGCTGAAAACGCCATGGTCAGAATTTTTCTCATCTGTTTTCTCCTTGTCAGAGTATTATGGGTGGCAGGCACCCTCGTAGTCGGGCCAATAGAATCAACCCTCATTTAACGTTCGTACGCCCAGAACGATCCCAAAATTAAGGCGGCTACCGTCATGATCCACCTCACAATATAGGGAGATCTATATACTGGGACACCCCTCTGCCATTTCACGTTTTGCTACCGACTGAATCGCGCCGTACCGAATCGATGGTCTCTCGGACCAAAAGTTCATCCCGCCTGCGTCTCCGCGTCCTGTGGCAGTTTGTCTTTTGCCGCGAACGCGAAGACGTCAACGGGTTCGCCGAGACCTTTCAGAGGAAAGGACCCCAGGCTTTCCATATCGCGTCGGCAGCCGGCCATATCGACGAAGGCTTTGGAAAGCAGCACCGGGCGCTTCACCTGTTTTGTCAGCGATTCAAGCCGTGAGGCGATATTGACGGCGGGACCGATGACCGTGAAGTCAAGGCGGGTGCGCGAGCCGATATTGCCATACATCACGTCGCCGACATGCACCCCGACGCCGTAGCGCAGCACTTCGCGCCCCTGCGCGTGGTTTTCCTCATTCAGAGCGGCAATGGCCGCCTGCGCCTCGGTGATGGCAACGAGAAGATTGTGGCAGGCGTTCGGATCGCTCAACGGGAAAATGGCCAACAGTCCGTCACCCATGAATTTGAGGATCTCGCCGCCATGCTTCTCGATGGGTTCGACCATCGCGTCGAAATAACCGTTCAGCAATTCGATGACATCGTCGCGCGGCCACATGTCCGAGATGGTGGTGAAGTCGCGCAGATCGCAGATGAGGATCGCGGCCCCAACTGTGGTGCCGCTGCCGCGCGTCGTGGCGCCGGCCAGTATCTTTTCGCTGGCATGCGGCCCGACATAGGTCCGCAGCAGCGTGCGGGCCATGATGTTCTTCAACCGGATTTCGGTCACCATCGTCAGAGCGGGCAGCAGGTCTTTCAGAAAGGTGATGTGCTCGTCGGTGAAGCCGCCGGGCGCGTCCGAGGCAAAGGTTACGATGTGACGCTTGCCGAGCGTGTGATAGATAGGCCAGGCGATATAGTCGGTCAGCCCTTCCGCATACATTTCCTTATAGAGCGGATAGTTCAGTTCCGCCTTCTCGCAGATCTCGAGATTTTTCCGCACTTCGGTCGCGCCGTTGAAGATCTCGTTGATCGGGCTTGCCAGAAATTGCGGCGTATTCTCGACCCCATAACTGAAGGTGGCGATATCGGCCTCCTTCATACCGGTGCGCCAAAGAATTCTCGCGCCCAGCCATTGTGGATGCAGCGTTCGAAAGTGCATCGTCGCTCTTGCGATCGGAACTCCGATTGCCCGCATTTTTTCGCAAAGTTCCACGAGAATATTATCGATGAACCGCTGGTCGCGGACATCATTCATAAGCCAATCGAGGATTTTGCTTTGTTTTGTCGGCCAGTTGCCCTGGTCGTCCTGGGTGGAGGCGGCAACGGCCTCAATGGAAGATTGCATGTTCTATACCCCACAGGTTCCGTCATCCGTCCTGGATCGTGAGCGCTATTCGATCCGAATAGAACTATACGCGTCTCGCCAGTGACCGGGAACGGCAATCACTTTTAATTCGCGACTTCGTAAATTATGCGCCGGGTATGGCAGAAGAGCCCTGAATCGGCCATAGGCTTCATATGGTTCCGCAACTTCCGCAGTGCAATATTCGGTCAAAGAGGTAAGGCATTGAGAGCATATCTGGCAGGTCCGGAAGTTTTCCTTCCAAACGCAAGGGAAATCCTCGATCGCAAGATCGCGATGGCACGCAGCTACGGCTTCACGCCCGTTTCTCCAGGAGACTTGGTCGTGCCGGAAACCGAGACACGCCGCCAGCGTGGCCTTGCTATCAGCGCCATCAATGAAAAACTGATGACAAGCGCCGATCTCATCATCGCCAATCTGACGCCGTTTCGTGGCATAGCGGCCGATATCGGTACCGCCTTCGAACTCGGCTTCATGTGCGCCCGCGGCTGCCCGGCTTTTGCCTTTTCCAACTGCACCGATAACCATTTCGAGCGCGTGAGCAAGCTCTATGGGGGCGACGTTCATCTCGGTGAGGATGGGCGCCACCGCGGTCCCGATGGCATGGCGCTGGAAAACTTCGACATGGCCGACAATCTGATGCTCGACGGCGGCATTGCGGCACGCGGCGGTGTCATTGTCACGCGCCAGGTCGCGCCGGAGCAGCTCTTTCTCGATCTGACAGCCTTCGAGGAATGCCTGAGCCTGGCGGCAGAGCAATTGCTGAAACAGACTGCCAGCGCATAATAGGTTCAGCTATCGATGCGCGCTCGAGCTTCACCATGTTCCGAGCGCTGCATCGATCGCCCGCGCTCGTATGGGAAGCTGGTCATACGCTGCAATATCCGGTTCGGCAAAGGCGCTGAGGCCGAGCGATGCGAGGATATTGCTCCCTTCCGGATCTCGATGTGCCGCGAGAAGATTGGTGCGTAGCGCATTGACAACATTAGGCGATTGCTGACGCGAAGCCACCAGCAAAGGGAAGGGGGCGGGTTTCGTGGTGGCGATGATACGCAATGGCGCGATCATGTCCGGCTCGTGCAATGCCAGAAGCTGATAGGCATAAGCGTCAATGGCACCCACATCGACAGCGCCCGAACGAATGGCGTCGATCACGCCGCGCGGATTGAGGAGCGAGCCGACGGTTTGAGCTGCTGAAGGCCTGTTCGGAAGCATGGCAAAGAATTCACGCGGAGCATTATAGCCGGACTGCGAGTCCCACACCGTCCAGCCCCAGCGCGCGCCTGCAAGATCAGCTTCTGTAAGCTGTTTATCGCGCGCGGCGACGATATGGCTCGCATAGACTGGCTGGCCGTTTGCCCAGTCCGCCAGAGAAACCGGCGCGGCCAACGGCTGCGGACGCTCCATTGGCGATAGCTGAGAGAACGGAAAGCCGCACATGAAGACGGCGCCCATATCCGGACGCGCCCAAAGTTCGGACAAAGGTGCCGGGGCGGCATGGGCAATGACTTCCAGTTCGACGCCCGATCGGTCGGCAAGCCAATGAAAGAGCTGATCCCAGAGAGCAGATATTCCTGGGCTGAGATTATACATTCGCGAGCAAGCGATAGCACTGGAAGTCGTCATGGCACGTCACGCAAACCGAAGTCGCTGGCCAATATTCATGCTTTTCGCCTTTTCAACCATCGCCGCGCCGAGTGCGACGTCGGTGGTGCTGAGGCCGCGATGCCAGAAGAGGATGGTCTCGTCATCGCTTTCACGGCCCGGCTTGGCGCCGGAGACGATCTGGCCGATTTCGGCATGCAGCGTCTCCGCCGTCACCTTGCCTTCGTCGACATGCCGGCGAAGGGCACCGAAGGGGCGCCCTGGTCCGCATTGTCCCCAATCATCGACGACGACCTTGTCCATGATGTCGGTCAGGTCGAATTCGAGCGCGCTCATCGTGCCGTAGGGTACGACGAAGGCGCCTTTCTTGACCCAGGCGGTCTTGAAAAGCGGCGTCGGCTCCGGCAGCCGGCTCGCCTCGATCATAACATCGGCGCCTTTCAGGCAATCTTCCCAATTGTCCGTCACGATGATCTTCTTGCCGAGATCTTTCTCCAGTCGGGCGGCAAAGGCGTCGCGGCTTTCCGGACGGCGCGAATGTACGCGGATTTCGTCAAAATCGAAGAGGTGGTCGAGCAATCGCACATTCCAGTATGAAGTGCCGCGCGCGCCGATATGGCCTAGGATCTTGCTGTCCTTGCGGGCGAGATACCTCGCGCCGATAGCGGTGACCGCACCGGTGCGCATGTCGGTAATAGCAGTCGCGTCGATAATGGCCTTCGGTACGCCGGTGCGCGGATCGAACAGATTGAGAACTGCCAGCTCCGAGGGCAGGCCCTGTTTGTAGTTATCGACGAAATCGCCGACGACCTTGACGCCGGCATAGTCGAGCGGCTTCACATAGCCGCGCAGCACGTTGAAATGCCCCTTATCGGAACTCTCGGGTATGAGATGAACACGAGGCTCGATGACCGTCTCGCCGCGCCCCTGCGCATCGAGCGCCTTGGTCACGGCGTCGAGTATTTCGTCGTTGGAAAGGGCCAGCGCCTTGGCGTCGATGGCATTCAGATAGTCGATCCAGATTTCCTGCATTACCGTTCTCCAGGCATGTCACCGGCCGTGCCGGTCTATCGAATGATGAAGGCCGGATGGCCGGCCCGCGAAAAGTGAGGCAACGGGCGTGGACCACCTTGCCGCCATATCGATCAGGAAGCCATGTCCATCATGTCGGCGTTCTCAATGAACTCCGACAGCCTCTGAAAATCTGGTCCCTGCGCACGATCTTCCTCCAGTGGCGGAACCAGTTCGCGCACCTTGCGATAGGCGTGCTGCGTTCCGTCGCCGAGCTCGCCCGCCACACCGCGCAGCTCAACGGCCTGGGCGGACGCGACAAGCTCGATTGCCACGAGATAACGCATGCGCTCGATCATCGCCTCGATCTTCGTGAGGACACTCGGCGCCATCGACGCCTGATCCTCGACACCATCCGCGACCGGGATCGGCGCGAGCGACACCGGATTGGCCAGATGGCGTATCTCGGCTTCGAGCGCCGAAACCGTTTTCTGCACGGTGGCAAAACCCGTTCTGCTCTGCCCAAGCGGTGTCAGGAACCGCGGCAGCTCCGACATGCCCGGAGACATGATTTTCATCGTTCTATAGGCAATCGCTGCTGCGCAATGGGCGATTGCCTGGCCGAGCCGCTCCCATGCGAGAACGAAGGCCGTCATGTCGAAATTGCCATGCGAAAGAATAAGTCCTTCCTCGGTCAGCACGACGGGATTGTCACCGGAACTGGCAAGCTCGATCTCGGTTGCGGCGCGCGCTTCGCCGATCGCGTGAAACAGGGCACCCCAGACCTGCGGGGCACAGCGATAGCTCAACGGATCTTGGAGGCGCCGTGCCGCACCGCCCGTCAGAAGAGAACTTCCGGAAAGCAGCTCGCGAAGCCTTGCCGCCGTTTCAAGCTGGCCGAACGCCGGTCTTGCCGCTAGCGCCCGGTCATCAAAAGCCGAGACGTTGGCGCGGAATGCCTCGAAGTTCAACGCGGCGGCTGCAAGCGACCAATCGAACAAGCGTTCGATATCCTCGATGCACAGGCATGCCTTGCCAACCGACAGGCTGTTGGCGACCACGAGGACGTGGCCATCCTTCGGTGCGATCGGCAAAGGTGTCAGGCCCGCCTTCGATAAGGCATCCAGCGCGGGCATAACCTTGCCATCGAGTTCCGCCTCGCCGTCGCCCAACAAGGCCCGTGCCATATGCGCCAGAGGCGCAAGATCGGCTGCGCCGATCGAGCCGAGCGACGGCACCATTGGATGAAAGCCGGAATTCAGCGCGGCAACGAGGCCGGTGAAAACCGGGAGCGATACGCCGGAGCCGCCGGCCGCCATTCCGGCGACGCGGGCGGCCATCATCGCTCTCACGGCTGCGCGGGGAAGCGCTGGTCCGATCCCTACGGCACGAGCCTGTGGCACTCGCAATTGGAAGGCGATGAGATCGTCCGTGGCTAGGCGTGTATCAACCCCGGCGCCGAGCGCCGTCGTCAAACCATAAACAGGCTGGTCCGCCGCCAAATAGCGTTCGACCACGGCACGTGCAGCATTGATTTTGTCTTCGACACCCTGCGAAATCTCGATCCTGGCATCGCGCCGCGCGATTGCGGTAATATCGCTCACCGTTGGGGGCGTCCCGGTGAAAGATACGATATTATCCGTCTTGCTCATTCCCGCTTGCCTCCAAGACGCGCGCTCGGTTTCCCGCAACCGTCGTCAGAACGTCTTCCGGTCGATATCGGTCGTCAGAATAGGTAGATATCACCCATAGCACGAGATACGGCCGGCGATAGTCATATCGATTGAAGAACACCGCTATCTCATTGTGCGGCAATAATTGGTAAAGTTCCGGCGGCCATCCAAGAGCTTGACGCAAACAAGGAGATAGCGGCGGCACCATCGCTATTCTCCTTGTCTTAAAAGGCTGTGGCCCGGTGACCGGTCAGCCGCCGATCATAAGCCGCACGATCTCTTCGTGGTTGGTCTCGGCGATATTGCGCTCGCCTGCCACGATGCCGCGACGCAGAACGACGATGCGGTCGGAGACCGCAAAAATGTCCTGCAGATTGTGCGAAATGAAGATGACGCCGCGCCCTTGCGCCTTCAGCGACTTGATGAGGGCCACGACCTTGCGCTGTTCGGGCACGCCGAGCGCCGCGGTCGGCTCATCCATGACAAGGATGCGGGCATTCCAGTAAACAGCGCGTCCGATCGCAACCGCCTGGCGCTGGCCGCCGGAGAAATTGCTGACGGGTGCGTCGAGCCGCTTCACATGAAAGTCCAGCTCCGCCATCGTCTTGCGCGCCGCTTCCGCCATTGCCTTCCGGTCAAGCACCGGCAGGAAACCAAAGAGCTTTTTCATTGGCTCGCGGCCGAGAAAGATATTGGCGCCGATCGTCAGATTGTCGGCCAGAGCCAGATCCTGATAGATTGTCTCGATGCCTTTCTCGCGCGCATCCTGCGGCGAGGAGAAGGTGACAGGCTTACCTTCGATCAGGATTTCGCCCGCCGTCGGCGGATAGACGCCGGAGATCGCTTTGATCATCGTCGTCTTGCCCGCACCATTATCGCCCGCAAGCGCCACGACTTCCCCGGGCCGAACAACCATGGAGCAATTGTCAAGCGCACGCACCGCGCCGAAATAACGCGAGAGATTGCGGACCTCGAGGACGGGAGTTGCGCTATTCATCCTGTTTTGCTCCGCTGAATCGGCGCTGTGCCTGGTCGATGAGCACCGAAATGATGATGACGATGCCGACGGCGATGAACTGCCAGAACGGTTCCACGTTCATGAAGACGAGACCGTATTGGATGACGGCGATGACGAGAGCGCCGGCAACGGTGCCGATGATCGTGCCGGAACCGCCGAACAGGCTCGCACCACCGATGACGACGGCAGCCACGCTGTCGAGCAGCAGGGGTTCGCCCGCTTGGGCGGCGCCTGCGGTAAAGCGGGCTGCGTAGAGCGCACCGCCCAAACCTGCGCAGACGGCCGAGAGAATATAGAGCCGCAGGAGATGAGACTTGATGTCGATGCCGGCGCGGCGCGCGGCCTGGGCATTGGCGCCTATGGCATAATTATGCTGGCCGAATCGGGTCTGGCTCAGCAGGTAATGCATGATCACCACGAAGACCAGCGTGACGATGACGAGATAAGGTACACCGTAGAACCGCCCGTTGCCGAGCTCGGCGAAATAGGAATTCTTGACGGGCACGGTGGTGCCGCCGGCAATCAGAAAGGCCGTGCCGCGCGCAACGCCGAACATGCCAAGCGTGCCGATGAATGGCGGAACCTTGAGACGCGAGATCAGGAGACCGTTGATGAAGCCGGGGACCGCGGCGGCCAGCATGGCAACGAGAATGCCGAATACCATCGCTATCGGCAGCGGCATGTAGAGCCCGGCAATATTGGCGACATGCGCCGCGACGACGGCGGCAAGTCCCATGATGAAACCGGTCGACAGATCGATGCCGCCGGAAATGATGACGAAGGTCTGTCCGATCGCCAGCAGCAGCGGCGCCACGGCGAAGATCGCGACGGATTGCCAGTTGAAGCTCGAACCGACGAACGTGCCGCCGAAATCGATCCGCGCCCATATTTCGAAGGTCACGATAAGAGCGGCAAGAAAGAGCCATGCACGCAATTGCGCGATGCGGTTTAGAATGGTTTTTGCCTGATCGCCATGGTCTGCCTGCGGTGCCACGTGATGATCCGCCTTGCGGACCTCTGCATTGTCGATTGTCATGGACTGGTCCAAACTGAAGCGTTGAAGGCGCGAAGATCACGGCGCCGTTCGCTCTATCATCGTTGGATGATGTGCCTCGCCGATCGGCGAGGCACAGATCAGCTCCGGATCAATCGGAGTAGATGAACTTCGCGACGTTCTTGTCCGTCACGTTCGATTTGTCGATGACCGTGAAGCCGGTGCCAATCGCTGTCGGGATCGAATTACCGGTCAGGTGCGCGTAGGCTGCCATCACACCAAAATAGCCGATTTCGGCCGGATGCTGCGCGATTGCCAGATCGACCAGGCCGGAGTTGATGTTGTCGACGATAGACGTCGGCGCATCGAATGCGACCACGCGGATCTTGCCTGTCTGGCCGGCCTGCTGCACGCCGTTGGCGGCACCGAGGGCGGAGAACAGATTGGCTCCGAAGACGCCGTCGAGATCGGAGTTGCGGGCAAAGACCGCCTGCAGCTGTGATGCTGCCTTGTTGGCGTCGTCGTCGTTATACTGCGTCTCCAGAACAGTGATGTTCGGATATTTCTTCATTTCCTCCTTGAAGCCCTGCTCGCGCTGATCGGTGGTCGAGATGCCGGGCTTGACGTTAGAAACATAGACCTTGCCCTTTTCGCCAACGGCTTTTGCCAGTGCGCGTGCGGCAATCGCACCGCCTAGCAGGTTGTCGGAAGCGATGTAGGACAGAGGAAAATCGGCATCCCCCTTGCCGGTCTGATAGACACCGGTGCCGATGAAGGTATCGACTGTAATGACCGGGATGCCTGCATCATTGGCCTTTTTCAGCGGCTGAATCAGCTGATCCTTATCGGTCGGGGCGATGAGAATTGCGTCTGGCTTCTTGGCGATCACCGCATCAAGAACCGGAACCTGCGTCACCGGGTTGAAATCGGGGCCGCCCTGGAACACCAGCGTGGCACCGACGGCCTTGGCTGCGGCCTCGGCGCCCTTGCGCATGGTGATGTAGAATGCATCGGTCGTCAGACCCGGAATAAGGGCAATCGTAAATTTCTTATCTGCAGCTTTGGTGGTGCCGGCTACAGCCGCAACACCGGTCGCGAGCGATGCCACGGCCGAAGCCTTCAGAAATGAGCGGCGCTCCATGATTTTCCTCCTCTTGAAGCCGAACCTCCCCTGTCCGGCAACGCGATAATCAGTGGGTTACGGCAGCACGTCAAGTAATTTTTTTCTGCAAAGAATTTCTTATATCCAATTGATATAATTCAGAAATTAGACCGCAACCGCAACGTGATTATCCGTCCACAGACATTGCGTCGCACGACGTTCGACATTATTCGGAATATATCGTGGCCATCCAGACGGCGACGGACATTATTCGCGGCCGAATACCCGCCAGATCCAAGCCAGGATCGCGTCCATATCCGGTTCTTTGGTCTGATCGACAGACATGACCGCGCCGCAGCCCATAGGCTCGGCCCGATCCGCCAGCGCTATCAGTTCCGCCACATATTCGGCGCCCGGATGCCCCGGCAGTCGCTCCTTCAGCCGGGTGGTATAGCGCTCGCCTGCGACCGATCCCGGCACCTTGCACCATAGCTCCGCGATATGCGCGACCTTCGCAGTATCGATATAGTTTTCGAGCTGCGGCTTCGGCTGGAAGCCGAACCAGGCATCGATGATAAAGGTCGAATTGGCTGGTGCTTCGGCAATGATCGACCAGATCGCCTGATAGCTCGCCTTTCCCAAAGTCCGGTTGAAGTTGCGGTCGACAGGGCCGATATGCTGCAGAAACGGATTTTTGATGTCGTCGAGAGACAGGATCGGCCAACCGGTTCGCTTAGACAAAGCCTTGGCAAGGCGGCTTTTGCCGGAGGCCGGCACGCCATTGACCAGGACGACCCGCTTTCCTTGCGGCGGAGGCTCTGCCACCAAAATCGCCAGACCCGCACCAATTACGCCGGCATCGTCAGCAAGTTTGGCCGGCAATATTGCGGGGCAGAACCATGGCGCTGCCGCTGGCAGGTCTGCAAGTGCACGTGCGGCGTCGCAGCCAAGCCCTCCGCCAAGCAGTATGACTTCAGGATCCATCGTCGCCGCGATATTGTCGAGCGCCGCACGTAACGGGACTGCCCATTCACGCAAGATGCGCATTGCCGCTTCATTTCCCTCCGCTGCCATGCTGAAGACTTCCCCGATCGTCACGACAGACAATCCCGCTTCCGCGATGTGGCGGCGTAGCGCAGTTCCCGAACTGAAGGTTTCGACACAGCCGCGTCTCCCGCAGGGGCAGGGCGGGCCATCCTGCGATACACAAATATGGCCGAGTTGTCCGGCGGCCTTGTGTCCGTGATAGATGCGCCCGGCATGGGCGACAGCGCCGCCGATGCCTGTCCCGATCGTTAGCATGGCGACGTTTTGATAGCCTTTGGCCCCGCCGATACGCATTTCGGCGATCAGCGCCATGCTGCAATCATTCTCGATGACGACAGGCTTTCCGAGAGCCGCCTCAATCCGGTGCACGAAGTCTAAGCCAGAGAGATTAAGAATGCCGCCGGAGAGGATTTCACGGCTGGCGATATCGACCCGTCCGGGTATGCCGACACCGATCCCCAGGACTCCGGGAGCATCGAGCGCACGCGCCATCGCTATGACGCGCTCCAATGCAAGCATGGGATCGGTCGGGGTTCGTTCCGACAGCTTGGCAAGAATTTCGCCCTGGGCAGAGACGAGGGCAGCGCGAATATTCGTGCCGCCAATATCGACGCCGATGGCGGTATCAGCCATTGGCGCGTTGCCTTTGATAAGCTCCGTGCGAGCCTGTGCCTTTGAAGTGTCTCGCTATGACGGCCTGGATTTCACGAAGCCTTGGCACTGCGATCGTCTCCAATCGATCCTTCGTTACCGAGCGGTCGAGCGAGATACAGTCCTTCCAGAGCGATCGGCCTGCGATCACGCCAGAAGCGCCGTTGCGCATGGCATCCTCGACCTGAGTGACGAAGGTTGCATGGTCGACGCCGGCCGAGAGCACCGCCCAAGGCACGTCGCCTGCAAGGCATGTGACTTCGGCACAGGCTTCCGACGAGCCCGGATAGGGGATTTTCAAGACCTTCGCGCCGAGATCGAGGCAGATCTTGCTGCCGCCGACGATCAGAGAGGGCAGCTTCGCCTTGTAGTCGACCTCCTCTTCGTCATCGAATTTGTAGCTCAGGAATTCGACGACAAGCAGAAGATCCTCACGCGCAAAATCTTCGATGCACTGCTTCAGGATCTGGACGTTGTGCACATTGGCCGCATCCCGATCCGAGCGCAGATAGACCATGATCTTGCCGCCCGTTGCTCCCAACTGGCGCACGCGGCGCGCGGAGATGCCGGGAACCAGCTTCGACAGACGATAGCCCTCCGGCGATGTATCCCAGCCGGAAGCATCGAGGCCGATCAGCAGTGCGGTATCGCGCCGAAGGACATGCTCATCGACCAGCGCCGGCACAGCACAGATCGGATCGACGAGAACACAGGACGCCTTGCTTGCCAGGAAGCGGGCAATATCGGCCTTCGTGTCACCCAAAACCTTGTCGGAGATTGCCGCCTGCTCGGCGGGATCCTTGGCCAGAAGGCTGCGCATGCCGCCGCGCTGGTCGCAGGCAATTACCATCATCGCACCGTCGCTACCACAAATTTGTTGGTAGCCACGCATCTCCGCCGTCGTCAATTTCGTCATTTGATCCTTCCTCCGACCGTTGCAACAACGGCACCCGTCCGAGCACGCCTTCACCACTCCTCGAAGAGAGGCATGCTCCTGAAATTGAGGGCTCCAACGCGCGGCATAAACATTGCGAAACCGGCTATTTTGAGCGATAACTCCCTCAAGTGCCGTATATGTAACACATTGCAGAAAGGAATTTCAATCTGAATTCGTCTCAATCGCAGGAGGCTGCGGCAAATCGCGCATTGCTGCATACGGTCGCCAAATTGCACTACCAATCCGACATGGCGCAGGTGGATATAGCCAGAAAGCTTGGCCTGTCGACGGCGACGGTTTCGCGATTGCTGCAGCGAGCGCGGGCGATAGGGATAGTCCGGATCGAGGTGATCGATCTTTCACCTGCCGAGGATTTGAGCGCTGCACTGATAGACGGGTTGAAGTTGCGCACGGCAGCCGTGATCGATACGCCGTCGTCGAACGTGTTGAGCGCGCTTGCCGCGCCCGTCGGCTCGCTTCTGCAGCAGGCCGGCCTGCGTTCGGGTTCGACGCTCGGCATTGGTTGGGGGCGGGCGGTGCGCGAGGTGACATTGGCCGGCCTGCCGCAATTGCCCGGTATCGTCACGGTCGCACTGAATGGTGGCATTCAACATCCAGCGCCCCACTTTCAGATCAATGAATTCGTGCGTCAGGCGGCAGTCCAGATGGGCGGCGTGCCGCATTTCCTGCATGCGCCTTATATTTCGTCGACCGAGCTCCGCGACGCATTTCTGGGTGATCCCACCGTGCAACAAGTGACGTCCCTTTGGGACAGGCTGGACGCGGCAATTGTCGGCGTCGGGCTGACACATGCGACCAATCCTTCGGAAACGGCCCTGCCGGGCGAAAAGGCGCTAAGCCAGGCAGCCGGCGACGTGCTGCGCCACTACGTCACCGAGGAGGGTGAGATCCTGCACTGGGATGGAGAGGAGGGGATGATTGCCGCTTCTCCCGAGCAATTGCGAAAGGTGCCACTCTGCATCGCGGTTGCCGCCACTCCAGGCAAGGCGAGCGGCATCATCGGAGCGGCACGATCGGGAATGATCAATGCTTTGGTCACGGACGCCAATACGGCCCAGGCCATTCTCGACCGCCTGTCGTCCAATCAGAAAGCCGAGGATCGATCCTGATGTCGAGCGGCTCGTCTGCTCATGCGTTGATAAGGCAGCAATTTCTTACGCTGCCTTTGGCAAGAGCGATTTTAGGTTCACGCCATCCATCAAGGCTTCGATGGGCGGCATAGTGCGCCTGGCAATCAGCATCTCGCTTAGCTTGATATCCTTGGCGATCTTATTGCCCGGCCCAACACCGCTCGCTGCGACCAGCCTTTGTTCTGTGTTGAGGTGGAACAGGATGAAGGCGCCGTCATCGAGATCGCGTCTGACGATCGTGCACCCCTCATCGGCGAGGCCGGCAATCTGCAGCGTGTGATCGAACTGGTCGGACCAGAAATAAGGTACGGCCAGATAGCAACGAGCCGCACCCATCAAATTGGCCGCCGCGAGAATGCCCTGATCCTGCGCATTGCGCCAGGCTTCCAGGCGCAGCCGACGTCCGCCGTAGAGCGGATGCGGAAACGAACAGCAATCGCCGGCGGCAAAGATGTCGGCAATCGAGGTTTCCAGGCGCTCGCTGACGGCAATGCCATTGTCGAGCGCAATACCCGCCTGTGCAGCAAGTTCGGTACGCGGCTGCGCGCCGATCCCGACAACAAGCACATCGGCAGCAATCACCTTTCCGTCGGAAAGGTAAAGACCGACATGTCGTTCATCCGCTTCGATCCCGAGAACCGCCACGCCGCATTTTACGGTGACGCCGTTGCTCTGGTGCAGGGCTGTGATCGTTTCCGCGATCGGCTCGGGTACGCCGCGCTTGAGAATGCGTTCCTGGGACTCGATGACGGTTACCTTCGCGCCGCGGCTGCGCGCCGATGCGGCAACCTCTAGCCCGATGAAGCCACCGCCAAGCACGGCTACATGCATATTTGCCCGGATATGGGAGCGAAGCGCAATCGCATCGTCGATCGTCCGCAGATAGAGGATCCGGGAACTGGCGGGCGTGTTCGCCAATTGCCGGGGTGCGGCCCCCGTCGTCAGCAGCAACTTGTCGTAAGGCAGCGCCCGACCATCCGAGAGGATGAGCCGTTTTCCCGCTGCGTCGATGGCGTCAGCCGATATGCCGCCGATATGCCGGATAGTCTTTTCAGCCAGCGCGAGATCATTGAGAACGGCAGGCAATCGAGGCTCTGCCTGATCGAGCAGGACCTGTTTGGAAAGAGGCGGCCGCTCGTAAGGAAGATGAACCTCATCGCCGATGAGCGTGATCGCGTGCCGATAGCCGTTTTCCCGCAGGCTCAATGCGGCGCGTGCGCCGCATTCGCCGGCACCGACGATGATGATGCCCGCATCGCCGCTCATGCGCCGATCCCGATCATGACACGATTGCCTTCCACTTTGACCGGATAGGTCTTCAGATTGATGCAGACGGGCGCACCCCGCGCTTCTCCCGTCTTGTAGCTGAAGCGGCCATTGTGCTTTGGACATTCGATGGTGTCGTCCATGACGAGCCCGTCCGCCAGATGGATTTTTTCATGGGTGCATAGGCCATCTGTAGCAAAGTATTGATCGTCGGGACTGCGATAGATCGCAAAGGTTCGCCCGGCGTGATCGAAACGAACAACGTCTTCCTGATCGATTTCGTCGGCAGCGCAGGCATCAACCCAGTTCGTCATTTCTTCCTCCTCATTGCAATCGCCAAGGCGTAAAAGGCGTTATCGAGTCCTGGGGCAGGTCGACATTACGCTTTGAGCGTGCATCGTTTTTTCCTCCCGAGTGGTTCCCAGCATGCGCGAAATCACCCCTCCCATTCCACGTCGATCATGATCATTTTTCATCATGGGAGCTTCGTGGAAAGGGCAGGTCCGCCGGGCCTTCGATCCGCTTTAGCTCGGTGTGCCGGAGCGCCGCGCCTGCTTCTCCGCATATTTCTTGGCGCGCTCCATGAAGCGCTTGTTCATGCGGTCCTCGGCCTCTTTCGAGCCGTCATGGAAAGTGCCGAACCATTGGTCGAGCGGGATGACGCCATCGGCATAATTGCATTCAAAGAATTTGTGATGGAGGTAATGGTCATAGGCGTGAGTATCGATCCCGGCTTCCTCGCCGATTACGATCTTATCGAAGCCGGCATGGCCTGGCGCCGGCGCAAGAGCGGCATGCGTCAGATGAAACAGGGCATGGATCGGATTGGAGGGCACAACCCAATGGATGAGGACGCCGGAAAAATAGAGAAGATGTTCGACCGGGTGCATGGCAAGGCCGGACCAGGGACCGGGATTGACGTTATTGTGATGCAGCTTGTGGACCGCATGATAGAGCGGCGGCCAGTGGATCAGACGATGGACAAGATAGAAATGCAGATCACGGAACGCCGGGATCAGCAGCATGATGATGGTGCAATAGATGGGGTGCTCAGCAAAGTCGACATAGGCAATGATGCCATTGGCGAAGGCCCAGAGCGTCAGAACTTCGAATGCCGTCCATAAAGGCACAGCGCTTGCAAAGGTCCAGATCACGTTGTCGACGGTCTGGTTGCTGAAAAGAAAGGCTGAGTTATCCTTCGACGGCCACTTGCTGTTATATTTGAAGCTCGTGCCCTGCTTCTTCTGCATATAGAGCCGCAGATGAAAGGCGCCGAAGAACAGGAAGACCAGCGTGGCATTGCGCAGGAGAAGATAGGCGATCCAGCCCGGCGCCAGTGTCTTCATCGTTTCCATAGAAGGTGTCACGTAAAGCCACAGCAACGTTGCGACGGCGGCATAGACGGCATTCCAGGGCATCAGATAGCCGGGGTATCCGAAGAACCATTTCAGGAAGGCAATCGGTTTGGCCGGCCAGATGAAGACGGGCGGATATTGCAGAAGTTTGTTGGGCTTCCAGTCGCCGCGTTTGTCGCGGGTGCCGTAGAGCGTGTCGTCCATAATGTGCCTCCCGGTGGATGAAATATACTGTCAGTGTCAGGGACCTCGGCTGGAAACGACAGCATTGATTTGATGAAATTTGCTCACGGCGACGGGAATGCTGCTGAGCCGAAATCGGGGGAGGAGAAGGTGGCGATTTGGCATCAGAGCTTATTGAGGGAAAAACTCTCACGCTACCGGCACTCCGCTCGCGAATACATCCGCTTTGCAATGAAACGCGCCGATGATCAAAAGCCATCATCGCGCCGGCTGGCGAAGATTTCGGATTCATGATCTGAGCAGTGCACTGGCACGGGAGGAACCATGCAGAACTTGCTCATATTCCAGTCGCTCTGGTCCATGGAGCGACGCAGCGCGAGATATCCGGAGCTTTCTCTGGAAAAAAACATAGAAAAAATTGCGTCTGCGGGCTTCGATGGCATCAGCACCCATTGGTACGACCGCAAGGTCGTTTCTCGCGTCGCGGGCCTGCTCAAGCAGCATGGGCTGCAGGCGGAGGGCCAATGTTTCCCCAAGACTGTCGATGATCTAAAGCCGGTGCTGGAGATCGCGGCCGAATTCAACGTTCATCATATCTGTCTGCAGCCGGACGTGCGGCTGCGTCGGCTGGAGGACTGCATTCCGCTGCTGGAGGGCTGGCAACGGCTGGCGGAAGAAGCCGGCATCGACGTCTGGATCGAGACCCATCGTGACCGTATGACGACGGATCTCTTCTTCACGCTCGATCTTCTCGATCGACTGCCGGATCTGCGGCTGTTGGGGGATGTCTCCCATTTCCTCGTCGGGCGAGAGTTCGCCTGGCCGGTATCCGACGAGAACCATGCGCTCATCCATCGGATACTGGATAACTCCTGGGCTTTCCATGGCCGCGTCGCCTCGCGCGAACAGGTCCAGATCGAGATTTCTTTCCCGCATCACAGGCCCTGGGTCGATCTTTTTCTCGGCTGGTGGGAATATGGTTTCAAAAGCTGGAAGAAGCGCGCCGATAAGGACGCAACGCTTGCCTTCACCTGCGAGCTGGGACCTAAACCCTATGCGATCACCGGCAGGGATGGCGAAGATACCACCGACCGCTGGGAAGAATCGCTGCTTATGCGGCAAGAAATACTCGATTTATGGGCAAACTTGGGCTGATAAGTCGAATTAAATATCGATCTTAGATTATTGATTTTGGAGGAATTCCGATGGACGTAAGAGCAGCGGTCGCGGTTGCGGCAGGCAAGCCGCTTGAGGTGATGACGGTTCAGCTTGAGGGGCCGAAGGCCGGCGAAGTGCTGATCGAGGTCAAGGCGACCGGCATCTGCCATACCGATGATTTCACGCTGTCCGGTGCCGATCCGGAAGGCCTGTTCCCCGCCATCCTCGGCCATGAGGGTGCCGGCATCGTCGTCGATGTCGGTCCGGGAGTGACTTCTGTCAGAAAGGGCGACCACGTCATTCCGCTCTATACGCCCGAATGCCGCGAATGCCCGTCCTGCCTGTCGCGCAAGACCAACCTCTGCACGGCGATCCGCTCGACCCAGGGCCAGGGTCTGATGCCCGACGGCACATCGCGCTTCTCGATCGGCAAGGACAAGATCCATCATTACATGGGCTGCTCGACCTTCGCCAATTATACCGTGCTGCCGGAGATTGCCGTCGCCAAGGTCAATCCCGACGCTCCCTTCGACAAGATCTGCTATATCGGCTGCGGTGTGACGACAGGCATCGGCGCGGTCATCAACACCGCCAAGGTGGAGATGGGCGCAACCGCCATCGTCTTCGGTCTCGGCGGCATCGGCCTCAATGTCATCCAGGGCTTGCGGCTTGCCGGCGCCGACATGATCATCGGCGTCGATCTCAACAATGACAAGAAGGCCTGGGGCGAGCGCTTCGGCATGACGCATTTCGTCAATCCGAAGGAGGTCGGCGACGACATCGTGCCTTATCTCGTCAACATGACGAAGCGCGGGGCCGATCAGATCGGTGGGGCCGACTATACCTTCGACTGCACCGGCAATACCAAGGTGATGCGCCAGGCTCTCGAAGCCAGCCATCGCGGCTGGGGCAAGTCCGTGGTCATCGGCGTGGCCGGCGCCGGCCAGGAGATCTCGACGCGTCCGTTCCAGCTGGTGACGGGTCGCTCCTGGATGGGCACGGCCTTCGGCGGAGCGCGCGGCCGCACCGATGTTCCGAAGATCGTCGACTGGTACATGGAGGGCAAGATCGAGATCGATCCGATGATCACCCACACCATGCCGCTCGACGACATCAACAAGGGCTTCGAGCTCATGCATTCGGGAAAGAGCGTCAGAGGCGTCGTCATTTACTGACGGCACAGGCGTCCTCGTCGGAAGATTTTGGCGGTCCGAGCGACGGATAAACCGATCGCCATCGTTCAATAAGAACGCCGGCCTTGTGACGAGGTCGGCGGCTTGAACATGAATGGCCTTCAGGCAAAAGGATATGCCCCATGACCAGCAAGTTGCTAGGTGTGACCGCTGCAGCTCTCTTCACCCTATCTTCCGCAACCATCGTCTTCGCGCAAACGGCGGCACCTGCGACGACCGTGACGCCAACTCCTACCACGACCCCTTCTACATCGGCGACACCGTCCACTATGCCGTCGAAGGATGAGATCAAGACGGCGCGGCAAGCCTGCCGGCAGGATGCAACGGGGCAGGGCCTCAAGGGTCAGGCACGCAAGGACGCAGTCAAAAGCTGCCTGCAGCAAAAGTATCCAGTCCTGGCAAAGCGCAAGACCTGTCATGACGAAGGTACCGCCAAAGGTCTGGAAAAGAAAGCATTGCACGATTACGTCAAGCAGTGCATCGCCGCGAGCTGAGCATCGGCCCGCGATCGCGGATCCGCACTGGAACGGTTACGCAATGACAGTCCGCTCTACGGGGCGGACTACTTGCCTCGCGCATCACGCCCCCCTTTTTCTCAAGCGCAAGCCTCCTTATCTCCTTGGCAAGGATATCAATTTCAGGGTGCGGCGTGCTTTTCCATCCAGACAGGCTTTCATTCGGCATAGTTCTGCCGGCGCAAATGAGAACTGCCGCCGACATAGAGTTCGATGCTCAGCTCGACCTCGCAGCCCATGCCGACAAATTGGGTTTCGATGCGCTGTGGGTGAGGGATGTTCCCCTCAATAGCGACAGCTATCCCGACCCGATCGGACATGCCGATCCATGGGTTTTCCTCGGAGCTTTGGCGGCTGTCACCTCCAATATCCATCTAGCGACCGGCGCAATCGTCCTGCCTTTGCGGCATCCGCTCCATATCGCCAAGGCTTCCCTGTCCATTGCCTCCCTGTCGAAGGGGCGATTTGTCCTCGGTCTCGGTTCGGGAGATCGGCCAACCGAATATGAAATGTTCGGAGAAGATATCGAGGACCGCAAGACGCTCTTTCAATCGCATTGGCAGCGCCTTGCTGCGGCTCTTCAGAGGGATCAACAGGTCTTGGATAAAAGCGGCCACATACGGAACGAATTCGCTATAAGGCCTTCGCTGCAACAATCACCCATTCCCATGGTGGCAGTGGGTTCGTCGTCGCAATCGCTCGAATGGATTGCCCGTCACGCAGCGGCCTGGATGACCTATTATCGGCCGCTGTCCGTCCAGAAAGATCGGTTGGCGCTTTGGCGTAATGCCCAGGGCAAGGTCACCACGGATTTTCGCGGCTTTGGCCAGTCCATGGTGCTGGAATTGCTCGATAACCCGCAAGCCTCCTATGAGGAAATCAATCTTGGCGGCAGAACGGGCAGGCGGGGCCTGATCGACGCTTTGTCGGCAATGCGTGAAGCGGGCATCCATCATGTCGCCTTCAATCTCGCCGCCCTAGGTAGACCGCTCGGCGACGTCATGGAGGAGATCGCCGCGGATGTTCTGCCGGCCATACGGTAGCTTCTTGAATTGTCCTCGATGACAGCGCCGCGGAAATCATATTCGCGGAACCCTGGCTTTTGCAGCCTTTGCCACCTATCTTTCCGCTACAACCAAAAAGGGCTGATTTTGCTTCTCGAAATTTCTATTGTCATTGTCCTCACCCTCTTGAACGGTGTGCTTGCCATGTCGGAATTGGCGATCGTCTCATCGCGTCCCGCCCGCCTGAAGGTACTTTCGGATCAAGGCAGCAGAGGTGCGAGCATGGCGATGAGGCTGGCCGAAGAACCAGGCCGCTTCCTTTCAACCGTACAGATCGGCATCACGCTCGTCGGCGTCCTCTCTGGCGCATTTTCCGGCGCCACCCTCGGCGCTCGCCTGTCTGGCTGGCTTTCGGCACAGGGCCTTTCGGTCGCAGCCGCCGAGGCCATCGGCGTCGGTTCCGTCGTGGTGGCCATCACCTATCTATCTTTGATTATCGGCGAACTCGTGCCAAAGCAGGTCGCTCTCCGCGCGCCGGAATTGGTCGCCAGCAAAGTCGCGCCGGCCATGGTGTCCCTTTCCCGGGCTGCTGCCCCTCTCGTCTGGTTGCTCGACATCTCGGGACGGCTGGTTCTGCGTGCGCTTGGTCAATCCGGCAAGGCTGCCGATGGGGTCAGTGACGAGGAAATCAAGACTGTTCTGGCGGAGGCACAGAGCGCCGGCGTCATCGCGACGGAGGAGCAGGCGATGATCTCGGGTGTCATGCGACTGGCCGATCGAACAGCAAGAGCCCTGATGACCCCGCGACGCGACGTGGAGGTTATCGATATCGAAGATAGCTTCGACGAGATACGCGAACGGATTCGCCGTACCGAACAGGCGCGGTTGCCGCTGCGCAAGGACAGTTCTGACGAAATCGTCGGCGTCCTGACAACCCGGGATTTCTTCGATGCGCTGGCTTCCGGGGGGTCGCCTGACATTCTGAAGCTCGCCAAGCAGGTGCCGATCGTTTCAGATCTCTCAAGCGCGCTTGACGTGGTCAAGGCCCTGCGTCGCTCCTCTTCGCATATGGTGCTCGTCTATGACGAATACGGGCACTTCGAAGGCGTCATCACGTCGGGTGACATCCTTGAGGCTATCTTGGGAGCCATTCAGGAAGAAGCCGACACCGGCAGCGAACAGGCGATCGTTCGTCGCCACGACGGCAGCTATCTCGTATCTGGCTGGATGCCTATAGACGAGTTCGCCGATTTCATGAACCTCCAGATCCAAGAGGACCGCGACTATCAAACGGTTGCGGGATTTGTGTTGCAGGAGTTGCGTCACCTTCCGGACGTTGGCGAAAGCTTCACGAAAAACGGCTGGCGCTTCGAGGTCGTGGATCTCGACGGACGCAGGATCGACAAGCTGATGGTGAGTTCGGAAAGCAGCGGCAGGGATAGTAGTCTTTGACAGCTGGATTGAGGCGCATGACACGCCAATGATCATCCAAGCATGTCTCTTTACAAAACGAACTAGTTCGTACATTATTTTCTCAGAGGAGGAGTACCTGCCGCGCAAAGCGGTACGGTGACTGCCAAGATCGACTTGAATGCTATGCGAAGGGGCGCGGAAGGTGGATTCGGCGCTGCGTGCGCTGCATTTCCTTGAAATTGGAATTGTCTGGGGAGGAACAACGATGACGATATCAACTGATCATAAGACGCCCAAGCGCGCCGCTTTTGCCAGCTGGCTGGGAAGTGCCGTCGAATATTATGATTTCTTTGTCTATGGGACGGCCGCGGCGCTGATCTTTCCGAAAATATTCTTTTCAGCGGAAGACCCACAAACAGCGGCAATCGCTTCTTTTGCAACCTTTGGCGTTGCCTACATCATGCGGCCACTGGGTGCGGTGATCCTCGGACACGTCGGCGACAAGTTCGGTCGTAAAAAAGTGCTGACCTTCACGCTGCTTCTCATGGGATTTTCGACATTCATTATCGGTTGTCTGCCGACCTATGGCCAGGCCGGCATCCTGGCGCCGATCCTCCTGGTCTTTGCGCGACTGCTGCAGGGCATTTCGGCTGCTGGCGAGCAGGCCGGAGCAAGCTCGATGACGCTCGAGCATGCTCCCGAGAACCGCCGGGCCTTCTTTACGAGCTTTACGCTGAGCGGGACACAAGCCGGCCTGATCCTTGCGACCCTCGTCTTCATTCCGTTGGGGACGTTGGACGAAGCCACTTTGCTCTCATGGGGCTGGCGCATCCCATTTTTCCTGAGTTTCGTTGTCGTTGTCGTCGGCTTCTGGGTTCGTCGGACGCTCGCGGAAACGCCCGCTTTCCTCGAGGAAACGAAGAAGGGCGACGCTGTCAGGCTGCCGCTGGTATCGCTGTTTGCCAATTATTGGGCCGATGTCCTGCGCATCGTCTTTGCCGCCTTGATTTCCGTCGTCAGCACGATTTTCAGCGTCTTCACGCTCTCCTATGCCGTCAACACCATGCATATCGATCGCTCGACGATGCTGACCGTTCTAGTGCTCGCCAACATCGTTGCGCTTGGCGCCATTCCGGCTTGGGCCATTCTGGCGGATCGAATCGGCCGCAAACCGGTCTTCATCTTCGGTGCCATCGGCTGTGCGCTTTTAATTTGGCCCTATATCTGGGCAATCAGCCAGAATAATCTCACGCTTGTCTTCATCCTCGGCATCCTGCTTTCGGGTGTTGTTTACAGCGCATCCAACGGCATCTGGCCAGCACTCTATGCGGAAATGTTCGACACCCGCGTGCGTCTGTCCGGCATGGCCGTCGGCACCCAGATCGGTTTTGCGCTCGGCGGCTTTGCCCCGACGATCAGTGCCGCTCTTATGGGCAGCGGCCCCATGGGCTGGGTGCCGGTTGCCTTGTTTACCTCGATCACAGCCGTGATTGCCGCCGTTTCTGCCGCAACTGCGACGGAGACCTACAAGACGCCGATCGATCAACTCGGCAAGGATGCGCGGCGCTTCGAGGGCTCGATGGGTCACGCCGATCGGACGGTGTAGCCATCAGAATCTGGTCTCGACGATAACGCGTCGCGATCGCGGAGAAGCTTGTTGAAAACCACCACGGGAATGGGATGAAACAATGAAAACCTCGATTGCGACCGTTTCGATCAGCGGAGACCTTAAAGAAAAGCTTCAAGCCATCGCCAGGGCTGGTTTCGATGGTGTCGAGATCTTCGAGAATGATTTCCTCGCTTTCGATGAGTCGCCACGCCAGGTCGGTCAAATGGTCCGCGACCACGGGCTGGAGATCACGCTCTTTCAACCTTTCCGAGATTTCGAAGGCATGCCGGAACCTTTGCGCACTCGCACCTTCGACCGCGCGGAACGCAAGTTCGATCTGATGCAGGAAATGGGCACGGATCTCGTGCTTGTCTGCTCGAACGTGTCGTCGGTGGCGATGGGTGGCATTGATCGTGCAGCTGCCGACTTTTTCGAACTCGGGGAGAGGGCAGCTAAGCGCGGCTTGCGCGTTGGCTATGAGGCACTTGCCTGGGGCCGGCACATTCATGATCATCGCGACGCCTGGGAAATCGTCCGCCGAGCCAATCATCCGAATATCGGCCTCATTCTCGACAGCTTCCATACGCTTTCGCGAAAGATCGATGTCAATTCGATCCGGTCGATCCCGAAGGAAAAGATCTTCATCATCCAGCTTGCCGATGCGCCATTGATCGATATGGATCTGCTCTACTGGAGCCGTCATTTCCGCAACATGCCGGGAGAGGGCGACCTTCCCGTACTGGACTTCATGAAAGCCGTCGCGGCGACAGGCTATGACGGCTATCTCTCTCTCGAAATTTTCAACGACCAGTTTCGCGGCGGCTCGCCGACGGCCATTGCCGTCGATGGCCGTCGTTCGCTCATCTATCTCGGCGACCAAGTGCGCCGCGCCGAAAGCAGTAGCCTGACATTGGCACCCATGCCTGCGCGGGCCGAGGTGGAAGGCGTCGCCTTTATCGAATTTACCGTCGATGAGACGGAGGCATCCGTTCTTGCCGATAGACTGCGCTTGTTGGGCTTCCGTCATCTCGGGCGGCATAAAACCAAGCGCGTCGATGTCTTCCGTCAAGGCGCCATCAGCCTTGTCATCAATACCGATCCGGATGGATTTGCCGGCGCCTCCTATGCTTTGCACGGGCAGTCGGCCTATGCGATGGGGTTGTGGGTTGACGATGCCGAAGCTGCGGTCACGCGGGCTATCGCGCTCGGCGCCGAACGTTTCGAGCAGCCGCTGAAGCCCGGCGAGATAAAGATGCCGGCCATAAGGGGCGTCGGCGGTGGCATCCTTTATTTCCTGGATCGGCGGAGCGCGCTCGCTCGCATATGGGACACCGAATTCGATCCGGTCGACGACGATACCGATCTGCGGCCTGTCGGATTGACGGGGATCGATCACGTTGCGCAAACGATGAAATACGAGGAGTTGCTGACCTGGCTACTCTTTTATACCGCGATCTTGAATGCGCATAAGACACCGATGGTCGACATTATCGATCCCGCCGGGGTCGTCCGCAGCCAGGTTATCGAAAACGGGCCTGGCACTCTGCGTATTACTTTGAACGGCGCAGAAAACCGCAATACCCTGGCTGGCCATTTCATTGCCGAGACTTTCGGCTCCGGGATTCAGCATCTCGCTTTTGCCACCGACGATATTTTCTCGACGGCTGCAGCCTTATCGAAGAACGGCTTTGCCACCTTGATGATCTCGCCCAACTATTACGACGATCTCGAGGCGAGATTCGGCCTGGAGCCGGCTTTCACGGATCGGCTGAAGGCGCATAATATTCTCTATGATCGCGACGATCACGGCGAGTATTTCCAGCTCTATAGCCCGACCTATGGCGAGGGCTTCTTCTTCGAAATTGTTCAGCGCAGCGGCTATCGCGGCTACGGTGCGGCGAATGCCATCTTTCGCATAGCCGCGCTCCGGCGGCATCTGCGGCCAATTGGCGTGCCGAAACTTTAGGCTCTCCCCATCAGCGTGAAGCCTGTGTTAAAGCTTTGATCTTCAATGATGGGTGGAAACACCCAGGAAGACGGGCAAGGGCAATGACGAAATCGCAAGCGGCGAAGATCGAGCGTATAGCGCGAAAGAACGATCCAGATGCGACCAAAGAAAATATCCTGAAAATCGCCACCGAGGAATTCGTTGCAGCCGGTTTTTCTGGGGCGCGCGTCGATGAGATTGCAGAGCGCACTAAGACGTCCAAGCGCATGATCTACTATTATTTCGGCAGCAAGGAAGGGCTCTATCTCGCCGTTCTCGAACAGGCCTATACGAAGATTCGTACGCTGGAGAGCGAACTCGATCTCGAAAATATGCCGCCCGTTCAGGCGATGGCACACTTGATCGCAAGCACCTTCGATCATGATGATCAGAATCCCGATTTCGTGCGCCTCGTCAGCATCGAAAACATTCATCGTGCCGAGCATATGAAGCGTTCGGTCATCCTGTCGCAAATGAACATCGCAATCATCGACATCATCTCGGACATTCTCAAAAGGGGCTATGCCGATGGCAGCTTCCTGCGCAGAGTGGATCCGGTCGATCTGCACATGATGATTAGCGCCCAGTGCTTTTTTCGCGTTTCCAATCGGCATACTTTTGGAGCGATCTTCGAGCGCGACCTTTCATCAGTGGAATTGAAAAAACGGCACAAGTCTCTGATAATCGACGCCATTCTTGCCTTTCTGAGAAGTCCATCGCTCGCATAGATCTGAATTCACGCCGAGCCGTTTGAGTTCCGCCAGTAGCTCCAGCCGGGATGCAAAACTGCGCTTCATGTTGACTTTACGTACTAGTTCGTACATTTTCTCATCAAGCCATTTTTTGGCGTAGCTTTATCTTGCTGCTCGGGAGGGAAAATTGAACACGCAAGCAGCTATTGTTCCGCGTCAGCTTCGTGTGGGATTGATCGGAGCAGGGATCGGCCGGTCGCTAACGCCGGCGATGCATATGCGCGAGGGCGAGCATTTCGGGCTATCCTATCGGTACGATCTTATCGATCTCGACGCACGCAGCCTCACCGTATCGGACCTGCCGGCTCTTGTTGATGAAGCCGAGGCGCAGGGCTTTGCAGGTCTTAACATCACACACCCTTGCAAGCAGGCGGCGGTTGCGCTCGTGGATGAGTTATCGCCTGATGCGCAGACGTTGAGATCCATCAACACGGTCGTTTTTCAAGGGAAGCGCAGGATCGGCCATAACACAGATTGGTGGGGCTTTGCTGAAAGCTTTCGCCGCGGGCTGTCCGGCGTTTCGCTTGGTCGCGTCGTGCAGTTAGGAGCGGGTGGCGCAGGTGTTGCCGTCGCCCATGCAACTGCCGAGATGGGTGCACGTTCCATTGAGATATTCGATCTGGATCCGAAGCGTGCACAGGCTCTCGTGGAGCAACTTCAGCCGGCACACGGCACCTGCCGTTTCTCGATCGGTCATGATCTTGTCGCCGCGCTTGATGCCGCGGACGGCTTGGTTCATGCAACCCCGACCGGCATGGCTGCGCATCCGGGTTTGCCGCTCGACGGACAGCTTTTAACGGAGCGCCTTTGGGTTGCCGAAATCGTTTACTTCCCAATAGAAACCGAATTGGTGAAGCGCGCCAAGCAGGCAGGCTGCCGCGTTCTCGACGGCGGTGGAATGGCGGTATTTCAGGCTGTAAAGGCTTTCGAACTGTTTACGGACATGCGCCCGAATGCAGAACGTATGATGCAGCACTTCGATTCGCTGCGTTCATGACGAAAAGCCGGTACTATTGGCATCAAAATGCTTTTCGCGCTCTTGGCTCATCATTTGCATTTCAGAGCATGGAGATCAAGTAAACGACTGCGGCCAGAAGTTCCATAAGATAGA
>NZ_BAAJNQ010000018.1:0-64739 GCF_054558365.1 Rhizobium sp. No.120 | reverse complement strand
AATGCAATTGGCGCGCTGCCGATAAAATTTCTTTGCTAAGCCAGGCATCGCTTCGCGACACGTCGAATTCATATAGCTGATAGTATTCTCAGCAAGTCTCTTAATTGCGGCCGCCGACTTACGACCGCTCTGGGACAACGCCAACCTCCTGTGAGCCGGCGTGCGCCGTAGAAGGCGCATCGCTCCACGCAAGCGCTCTGAGATGCCATTATTGTACCAGCACGGGCTGCGTACATCTCGCGTCCGTGACGCTTACATCCGCCTGGCCGATACCGATGCCGAGGAGACCGAGCGTGCCGTATAGAACCTGATCGAGCGGCGCGGTCACAACCGACAGCGTGTCAGCAATCGCCGAGAGCACGTCCTTCGGTGTTCCGAGCGTCAGAAAGAGCAATTGGATGGTGATGGTGGCGTTTTTCAAGAGCGACGAGACCGTGGATGTCAAGACGCTGTTGGTAGAAACCGTCTTGATCGTGCCGGCCGAAATCTCCGGAGGCTGAAAGGTCAGTCGCGTCGGGCTCATGTTGGCGATATCGACCTGCGCGCTCGCGATCACTTTCAGAAGAAGTGAATCGATGATCGCAGCCGGCGTGACTCGCGGTTCGGAACCGAAATTTACGAAGGCGGATGTGTTGACGTCGCCCAGATCCACCTCGGCAACACCGGGGACGGCATCTATTCCGACGACGGCATTTGGCATGGAGCCGCCAACACAGGTGATCGAAGCAAGCTTGGCCTCAGCGGGGGCAAGCTCGATATAAAGGGGAACCCTGAGCTTCAGCCCGGCAATCAGCGACAGGCCGGTGACGGCGACTTCGAGCGCAGCACGGACCTGCGGCGTTCGAACGATCGTGCCCGGTGCACCCACCGCCAGGGCTGGCGTCTGCTGCGACATCTCACCGATCGCCAACGTCAATTTTGCCGTGGCGACTCCGGGCAGGGCAGCTCCGAGATCAAGCGCAATCTGCCTTTGCTGATTGGCGGCCATTGCAGTGGTGGAAATGAGATCCAGCACATTGATATTGGCGGTCATATTGGGGGACGTGCCGACAATATTGCGCCCCAGCGGACCTAGATTGACAATATCTTGCAGCTTTACGGTCAGTTTCGTGGTGCCGAGCGTCTTACCCAGATTGTTGATGAGGGTGACGACACCGGCCGAAAGATTCGTCGATTTGCCGAGTGCGCCGAGAATCTTGTCGTAGGTGACATCGGTTGCCAGAAGCTCGTTATAGCTGACACCGGTAAGCTTGAGATCCGTTGCCAGCAGATTGAGAAAGCTCAGAAGATTGACGTTCGCACTGATGAGCGACTGATAGTCGACGACCTTCAGAGAGACTTGCGTTCCGAGCAGTGCGCCAAGCAGCTGGTTGAGAATACCGCCATTGAGGCTCGCGAGCCGCGATCCAACCGAAAAGGCGGCTAGACGCTCGCTTGACGCTATGCCCGTCGCGCTCAAGGTCGGCGGCGTGGCAAAGGCGGACGCGAAAGGCATGACCGCCTTTTGGGTCAGTGTCACCTTTACGGAATCATATGGCGCAGCTCCCGTTGAGGAGAAGCGGTTTGCAACCGGGACCGATGTGTCCGCCGAATAGGTGCCGAGCGCGAAATTGGCGACGGTCTCATATTGGCCGGAGTTGGCCGCGGCCGCGCTGACTAGCCCGTCGCTGGTCATATAGTTGCTGCCGGAGGCGACCGCCGCAGTGGTGCCGTTGCTTTGGAGATTGTTGAAGAGCGCAGTCTGGGCATTTGTGATATTGGAAGCGGCCGATATCGCGCCAATGTCGCTCAACTGCTGTAGGCGCCGTTGCTGCAACGTCATCATGCCATAGTCGACGCCGAGGCCAAGGCAATAGAGGATCAAAGGCGAAACAAGCGCAGTCGTGATCGCGACATTTCCTCTCCTGTCTCGAAGCGCCGCAAGCCCGTCGAGAAACGGTTTCATCACAGACCTCCCAACCGAATGGTCGAATAGCGACGGATGGTGGGATCCGGCATCGCGAAGGTATAGAGGTTCCAGATCGGAAGGGCCGACGCGTCGTAGCTGGCGCTGACCGTAAACTGGTTGGCATTGGTCGGATCTGTGGCGACAGTCACCGTCAACTTGGTCTTGTCGATGAAGGCATCGTTGATCGTCGAATTGGTGACGAAGCTCTGAACCAGTTGGCTTCGCTCGGTTGCCGACAGCCCGGCGATTGCCGTGCGAGCGGCGTCGGCAGTCAATTGCTGCAGCGAATGAGCGGCAGTGAGATAGATGGCAAAGGCAATCAGCGTGAGAAGCAGAAGGAAAAAAAGCGGCGCGACGAGCGCGAATTCGACCGCTGCGGCTCCCTCTTTCTCCCTGTTGAAGCGAGAAACACGATACATGGTCCTGTCTCCTTTGATAACTATCACCTTGCGATGACGGTCGAGGAGAGCTTAGGCTTCGGACGTTAATTTTATATTTCTAAATAAGATATCTTCTAATATTATTACATCTTA
Organism: Rhizobium sp. No.120; assembly: GCF_054558365.1. NCBI lineage: Bacteria > Pseudomonadati > Pseudomonadota > Alphaproteobacteria > Hyphomicrobiales > Rhizobiaceae > Rhizobium > Rhizobium sp. No.120. Next base: position 62,258 of record NZ_BAAJNQ010000018.1, on the reverse strand, counting down.
AAGGATATTGAATATTCGAGCGAATTACCGCGCATAGACAAATGTTTGCGGTGACAAACATCAAGTATTGCCCGCACGTCAAAACGAGCTTTCACACCCCACGATAAGAGCGAAGGCAAACTCTGGCTTTCAAACGTTGCTTTTGCCCGCGCCGCACATTCGGCAGCGTTAGCCTGTTCGGTGCACGAATCCGCAGCAAGCATCTATTTTTTCTTGGGCACCAGATCCCAGCCGCCCTGGATGTTTCTCACGAAACGGCAGCTTCCCTTGTAATAAGTGACAGCGCCTTTCCGATCCACCTTGATCGATGTCGGCAGCGATTGCGCCGCCACCTTCAGCCGCTCGACCATATCAAGCGCCTCCTGCCTCTTTCCCGCGCGGATCAGTGCCATCAGCTTCGACTCGTGTTTCATCCTCTGTACTCCCATTGGTGGAGATCTAAGGGTGGGCGGAATTTGCGACTGGTCAGTCCTATTTGCATGTTGATCACCCCATTCGGCGTTGCATGAGCAGCGAACGCAGGGCAACCGCCACCACGCAAACGCTGGAAACAAGAAAGATTGCGCCCGACATCGCATAGATCGTCGGAGAAGCGCCGGAATTCATCTTGCCGAACAGCACGACCGGCAACGTGTTCTGTCGGCCGGCCAGATAGAAGGCCCGGGTGAACTCGTTGAGTGATAGCAGGAACGAAAAGATGAAGGCACTGACGAGACCGGGCCTGATCAATGGCAGGATAATATCCCGGAACTGCCGGAAGCGGCCGGCGCCGAGATCATCGGCCGCCATCAAATAGGACCGCTTGACCGCGCCAAAGCTCGTCAGAATGACGATGAAGGCGAAAGGCATCGCCCATAGCAGATGCCCGGCAATGACAGTCAAAGCTGATGCCTTCACACCGGCGCGGCTGATCACAGTCGATAGCGCCAGCCCCTGGATAACGCCTGGTATGAACATCGGCAGCAGCATGGTCAGGAACCACAGGCAGCGACCGCGATGAAGTTCGCGATGCGCCAGCACCGCGCCGAGCGACAACAGCGTCGCAACGGCAGCCGTCGCAAGCGCAATAAGGATCGACTGACCAAGCGCTGCGACGAGGGTATTTTCCGCCTCGAGCGCGAGATACCATTTCAGTGTGATGTCTGACGAGTGTGGCAGTCCCGGCTGCAGCGCCGGATTGAACGAAACTCCGAGCAGATAAAGCGGCGGCGCATAGATCACGATGAGGCCGAAGATGGTCAGCGTCCAGATGACGATGCGCGGGGTCGCTCCTTCCCTGACGATCATTGGCCTCGCTCCTCGAACAGCGAGGAGAGGCCGAACAGGGCATCCCCGATCAGCACCAGCCCAAAGACGATGACGAGCATCAGCGTCGAAATCGCAAAGGCGAGCGGAAAATTGGCAACGCGCATGACGTCGTTAATCATCACCGAGACGATTGAAGCGCCGGCACCGCCGAGCATCTGCACCTCCGTCGAGGAGCCCGCAACCATGACGAAGACGAAGAGGAAACCGGCGAAGACGCCGGAATAGGTCAGCGGTAGCAATACCGTGCGCACCATCGTCCAGAACCCGGCGCCGAGATCGCGCGAGGCCGCCAGCGCGATAGGATCGACACGGCGCATGGAAAGCAGGATGGGGAAGGTTGCGAACGGGAGGTAGGAGGCGATCAGTCCGACGATGACGGCGAAGTCGCTGAACAGCAACCAGTCGAGCGGCGCATCGATAATGCCGGCCTGCTGCAGAAGTGTGTTGATGACACCGGTGCGGCCGAGCAGCAGCCGCCAGGAGAAGGAGCGAATGAGATAGGACGTGAAAAACGGGATCGTAAGCAAGGCCGCAAGCACGATAGACAGGGTGCGGCCAGCCAGGAAATACATCGCATAGGCGGTTGGATAAGCGATGACTAGGCAGATAGCTGACGTCAGTAACGCCTTGCCAAGGGTGGACAAGAACACGCTCCAGCGCCCAGCCTCCAGAATGGCGCCGTAAGCGGCGAGGCTGAATTCCGGCTTGATCCAGTAGGTGGCGGAATCCCAGGCGCAGAAGCTCCAGACCACGACAAGAACGAGCGGCGCAAGGCCAAGCACGAGGATCACCGCAAGCGGAGCAGCAAGCAATAGAACTGGTGTTTTCATCGTCTAAACCTCCTTCTCTCGGCGTTGATCCCATCGGCTCGGGGCCGGCCTGTCCTTCGACAAATGCGCCAGCCCCGGCCCATCACTTCAAATCAGGCGTTGCGCAGCTTCTGCCACCACTCCTCGTAGAGTTGGAAATTGTCCGGGCGGCAATTTTGCCAGTAGACCTTGCCGGAGAACTTGGCCTTCACATGGTCGGCGAGCTTGGCGACGTCGTCGGCCTTGTATTCATCCGGATGGGCCTTGGCGTAGGCGAGGTTGTTGTCGGTCGGGACGAGATAGCCGCGCGCCTTGCCGAGCTCGCAACCATAGAGGCCCGCAAGCAGGCCATCGACGAACTTGTGGGCGAGGTCGGCCTTGCCGCGCTGTGCAGCGCCCTTGAGCAGCACCGTGTTGTTGCCCCAGCCTTCATAGCCCTCGACGGGTGCGGCATATTCCACCTGAAGCCCGCGCTTGCGGCCTTCATAGACGATCGGCTCCCAACCGGTCATGGCGTCGACTTCCTCGTTCGCCACTAGCTGCACGCCCTGCTCCCAACCGTTCCAGAAGGTGCGGAACTGCCCATCCTTCTTGTGCTTGATCAGGAATTCCATGACGAGGCCAAGCTCGGATTCCGTCAAATTGCCAGGCTCCTTGATCGGCTTGTTTTCTGCTTCCTTGAGATAGATGGCAGTAAAGATGGCGCTGTTGATCCAGGCATCCTCCATCGCGACACGCCCCTTGAGCTTTGGATCGAAGATTACGCCATAGCTGTCGACCTTGCCGAGCTTGTCGGGGCGGTAGATGATGGAGTCGGCGTTGACGACCGTCGGGATGCCGTACTGCTTGCCCTCATAGGTCAAGGTCGGGATATCCTTGGCCCATTGCCAGATGCCGGCGAAATTCGATATCTTGGAGACGTCCCAGGGGACAATCAGGCCTTGCTTGGCAAGCTCCCGTTCGGCGCCGCCCTGAAAGCCGCCGACATCGAAGAGATCATTGGCATTGCCCGCGGCAAGACGGGCGACAACGGGACCGACATCGTTGCCGTTGTCGGTGAACTCTGGCGAAACGCCACTCTGGCGGGTAAATTCCTGCCACTTGTCGCCAATATCGAGCGTGGCGGTAGCCCAGAATGCCACCGTTGCATCATCGGCCATGGCCTGGTTAGCAGCCAATCCACCAAAGGATAGCGCAGCCGCACCTGCACCCATTAGCTTGAGCATATCACGGCGCTGCATATTACTCCTCAAGGCGGAGGAGGCGAAATCATTGCTTTTGTTCATCGTGTCATTCCCTTCCCTCATTTTTTGCTTGGTTCAGCTCTTCGGGTTCTACTCATCGCCTCCAGCCAAGGCCGGTCTTCCGGAATGATCGATCAGGAGCGCAGCACCCGGCTTCAAACAGACGCGCACGCTTTCGCCCGGCGAGGGCGGAATTGCGTCCGCGCTGGTCGTTAACACCACACGCTGGCTGTCGGCGAAAGCGAGCGTAACGTCATGGCTCAGTCCGCGATAGATGCTTTCGACAACCTTAAGTTCAATTATTTCTGCTGCATCTTCGCCCGCCGGGATAAGTTCAACCCGGTCTGGGCGGATTGCGACGAGGGCATCGGATGGCGGCACCACTCCGGGGAAACTCGCACTGATGTGCTGCCCGGCAATCGTAACGATAGCCCTGCCACCTGAAATCGAGATGCTTTCAGGCTTGAGGAGCGTATCGATGCCGACAAAGCGGGCCACGAAGGCATTGGCCGGCGCCTCGAAGAAGCGCGTAGGCGCGTCGGTCTGTTCGATCCGTCCCTTGTGCATGACGGCCATGCGATCCGAAAGGCTGAGCGCCTCATCCTGATTGTGTGTGACCAGGATGAAGGTCGCACCGGTACGCTTGTGAAGACGGCCGAACTCGTCGCGCATCTGCTGGCGCAGCCGTTCGTCAAGCCCGGTCAGAGGTTCATCGAGCAGCAGGATGCCCGGTTCCATGACGAGCGCGCGAGCCAGCGCGACGCGCTGGCGCTGGCCGCCTGAGAGAAGATTGACATCGCGATCCGCAAAGCCGGTTAGCTCTACCAGGTCCAATGCGCCATCGACTTTCGTCTTCAAAGCAGCACCGGACAGCCCGCGCAACTTCAGGCCGTACCCGACATTCTGGGCGACATTCATATGCGGAAAGAGCCCGAGCGACTGGAAGACGGTATTTACCGGCCGGCGGTTGGCCGGAACGTCAGCCATGTCCTTTCCGTCAAAAAGCACACGTCCCGAGGTCGGCTTGTCGAAACCGCCGATCAGCTTCAGCAGAGAGCTCTTGCCGCAACCGGACGAACCGAGCAGCGTAAAGAACTCCCCTGCTCTGATGTCGAGCGTCACGTCGTCGACGGCGCGTGTCGGCCCATAATTTCTAACGATATGGTCGAGATCGATCGCTATCGCCATACTAGACGCTTCCCCCATCGCGTTCGCGGATGAGCAGCAAGCCTTCCTCGCTCACTTCCAGTTCCTGCCCGGCCACCACGAGCGACGTCGCAGTCGCTTCCTCAATGACCAGAGGGCCGGCAATTCTCGCGAAAGACGGCAGCCGGGTGCGCTCGTAGACGGGGCAGGACACCCACCCGGTCGTCCCGCCGAAATAGACTTCGCGGCGCCCCTTCAAGGCCGCATCCAGCGATCGGCCGGCACGATCCAGTTTCGGGATGGCGATAACCGGGCCATGGAGCACAGCCTCCAGATGGATCATCGTGATCTCGACCGGCGAACTAGACAGGGAGAAGGTGTAGGCGCGCTCATGAGCCGCATGGAAGCGTTCGGCAAAGCTTTCGGCATCATCCTCCATTTCGAAGAGAGCGAAAACGCCGTGTTCCTGGCCGCGATAGCGGGCTTCGACGCGGCAGGCATAGCGTATTTCTGCTGCATCGCCCTTGGCGAAATATTTGACCGCCTCGCGCTTCAGCTCGTCGAACCGGCGCTTCAGATTGCTGACGGCTTCCGGACCAAGGGGAGCGAACCACGTGCTGCGGAAATCGGCCCGCGGCTCGGCTGCCAGCATTCCCCAGGCCGAAAATATGCCGGGATGCGGCGGCACGACCGTCATCTTCACGCCAAGATCGCGCCCCAGACGCGCAGCAAGCGCAGGGCCGGCTCCTCCGGAGATGACGAAAGCGGCATCGCGCGGATCGTGGCCACGCTGGACGGTCACCAGCTTCAACGCATTGATCATCGATGCATGCGCAATCTCGACGATGGCGAGCGCCGCATCTTCGACTGACAGCCCCATTGGCCTGGCAATCGTCGCAATCGCGGCCGCAGCCTTGGACTTGTCGAGCTGCATCTGCCCGCCGGCAAAGCTTGCCGGATCGAAAATGCCGAGCGTCAGCAAGGCATCGGACAACGTAGGCTTCTCGCCGCCCCGGCCATAACAGGCAGGGCCCGGTGTCGATCCGGCGCTTTGTGGGCCGACGCAGAGCGCGCCGCGCTCGTCGATGCGGGCAATCGAGCCGCCGCCGGCACCGATCTCGACGATATCGACCACCGGCACCTGAACCGGATAGCCGGGCGCGATGCGGGTGTGCTCGAGCTTGTATTCGCTGTCGAGCGTCGGGCGGCTGTCATGGATCAACGAGCATTTTGCCGTCGTGCCGCCGACATCGAGCGACAAGACTTCGGATTCGCCAAGCACCGTCCCGATGCGCGCGGCACCGGCAACGCCACCGGCCGGGCCGGATTCGACCAGTGTCAGAGGGCTCATCTGCGCCTGATCGAAGGTGGAGATACCGCCATTCGACTGCATGGCATAATAGGGGCAGGTGAGGTCGCGCTCCGTCAGCGCGCTCTCGAGCCGCGCAAAATAATGCTTGATGATCGGCTGCACATAGGCGTTGAGTACGGTCGTGTTCGACCGCTCATATTCGCGCCATTGGCGGGAAACCTGGTGACTAGCGCAAACCGTAACATCCGGCAACGCCTCAGCGAGCGCATTGGCGCAGGCGATCTCATGCTCAGGATTGGCATAGCTGTGAAGGAAGATGATGGCAACTGCCTCCACATCGCGAGCGCGGCATTCGCGAACGATCGGTTCGATATCTCCAAGCTCGATGGGCGTCAGCACGCGGCCCTTGGCGTCCATGCGCTCGCGCACCTCGAAGCGCAGGCTGCGCGGCACGAAGGCTTCCGGGCTCTTGAACTGCAGATTGTAGAGATCGGGACGATTGCCGCGGCCGATTTCCAGCACGTCACGAAATCCTGCGGTGGTCACCAGTGCCGTCTTGACACCCTTGCGCTCTGTAATCGCGTTGATGACGGTCGTTCCGCCATGGGCGAAAAAGATCACATCGCGGGTCGAAAGCCCGTCCTTCTTTTCGGCAAGCTCGATCGCTGCAAGAACGCCCTCGGATTGGTCGTGAACGGTCGTCAGGCTCTTGGCGGTGAAGATTTCGCCCGTGCGCTCATCATAACCAACGAGGTCGGTAAAGGTACCGCCTACATCCGTCGCCAGTCTGATCATGACGCCATACTTTCTTCATATCCATAAAGGTTGCGCGCCACCTCTCGACTGATGTAGCCATCTTCGACATCACGGCGGACCTGCTCCGGCTCGCGAGCGCGCGGATCGCCCCAGCCGCCGCCGCCGCCGGTGATGATCCGCACGAGATCCCCGCGCTTCAGTTCGATATGCGGCTCGCGGCCGAAATTGTGGACTTTCCCGCCGTTCTCCTCCACCTGCAGAAGATTGACGCTGCCGGGCTTGCCGCCCTCTGCTCCCCAGGGTGGCGTATCCGTTCGCCCGAAGCTGCAATAGGCGGAAGCGCCGTCCCCGAGGATTTCATAATCGCGAATGACGCCGAACCCGCCGCGACGGCGTCCGGCCCCCGATCCACCCTCGACATTGAGCCCATAGCGGCGCACGAGCAAAGGAAAGCGCGCTTCGATGACCTCCACGGAGTAATTATAGGTATCGCCATCGGTGAGTGCGATCAGCGCGCTAGCGCCGTCACTGTCCCTGCTCGCTCCCCAACCGCCATGCTGCGGCTCGATATGGATGAATGGCTGCCCTGCGTGGTCCTTGCCGGAAACATAGACGACGCAGAGGCTCGTATAGGATCCGGCGGAGAACCGCTCAGGCATCAGCTTGGCAAGGGACTTCCAGACCAGTTCTGAAGCATGCACCGAGCCCTCATAGTACCAGCCTGTTGGCGATGGCTTCTCGGCAGTGAAAACAGAGCCTTGCGGCGCGATGACGGAAAGTGGACGAAACCACCCCTCATTGGAGGGCGCCTGGGGCGCAACCAGCGCCTTAAAGATGGTGCGCACTGCCGATTGCAGAGCACCGGCCGCGCAATTGATCGGGCCTGCGACCGCTGGCGGGCAACCGGTAAAATCCGCCGTCAGGCGATCTCCGAAAATCGTGACGGCCACCTTGACCGAAATAGGATCGGTGGTGACGCCATCCCCGTCGATGATATCTTCCGCCTCATAGGTGCCATCGGGCAGTGCGGCGATGGCCGCGCGCGCCTGCTTCTCGCTCACCGACAGAAGGCGATCGAATGCGGCCTCGACGACATCGGTGCCATATTTGCGCGCAAGCTCGGCCATGCGTCTGGCGGCAACGCGGACGGTCGCAACCTGCGCCGTGAGATCGCCTATTGCGACTTCGGGCAGACGGACATTCTCGCGGATGATGCGCAGAACCTCGCCCGAAAAGCGATCACTGCGCACGACTTTCACGCCCGGCAGCCTCAAGCCCTCCTGAAAGACAGAGGTGGCATTGGGCGCAAGCGAGCCCGGAACCGAACCGCCGACATCGAGATAATGGGCAACATTGATGGCATAGGCAAGGATTCGGCCATCCAAGAAGATCGGCTTGACGATAGCAAAATCGCAGGCATGCGTGCCGCCGGAATAAGGATCATTGGTAAGCAGAATGTCGCCGTCTTCCAGATCGTCGCCATAGAGTGCGATCAGCGACTTGACCTGTGTGCCGAAGGTGCCGGTAAAGAGGGTGATGCCGTTCATCTGCGCCACCAGCTCACCGTCACGGGTGAGGAGACCGCAGGCAAAATCAAGCACTTCATAGATCACAGGACTCATCGAGGTCCTGGCCATGACTACGCCCATCTCGTCGACAGTGGCTGCCAGCTTGCCCTCGATAATCTCCTGCGTCACCGGATCGACGACGATCACGAATCTACCTCTCATCATTATATTCGCACGAGTGCAGATTAGGGGTTTTTTCATCCATCGATAGCCTCTCCGATGGGTGGGCGGAGACGTCAAAACCCACCCGAATGGGTAGGTTATCGATCAAGCACGCCTTTTTGACGTGCCGCCGTAACAGCCGCGGTCCGCGTTGAGACGTTGAGCTTCGCAAAGATATTGCGCAGGTGAAACTTGATGGTGTTGTCGGACAAGACGAGCATTCGGCCGATTTCCTTGTTGGAAAGCCCCGAGCTCAGCAATTCCAGCACCATGCGCTCCCGGCCGGTGAAGACAGAACCGTCTTCACCGCCGATGGTCGGCTCTTCCGATAGGTCCGCATCCGAAAATAGCGACTGAAGGCGCTGGCGAGTGATGGCTGCGACAGTCGGATGTTTGACAAGCGCACGAAGCTCTGAAAGCGCGGCCGGGTGACCCAAACGAAACAGGCTGCGATAATCGGCAAGCGGAGTCGTCAACACGAGATCGGATAGGCGGGCGGCGGCAGCTTCGCCGCGGCCTTCCGCCAGGAGAATTTCGATTTCGATGAGAGCAAGCTCGATCGCACGCGGAACATGCGGGCGCTGCGTCTGGCGCATCATGAACTGATCGAAGATCTCGCGCGCCTTGGCCTTGTCACCAAGGACCAGATGGGAGCGTGTCCAGAAGATCGCCGGCGTGGTTCCACGCAAATGAATAGCCAGCGTGTTGGCGCGATCCGAAGCGATTGCCTGCAAGCCGAAGCCGTTGGCCTCAGCATGGCGGATTGCATGATCGAGATCGCCAGAGGCCATGAGCAGCATGGCGCGCTCGCCATCGATCAGCCGAGTGAGCCGATCGAAACTACGCCGTCTCGCAGTGGCGCGAATGCGGTCCATGGCTGCATGGGCGGCAAGCAGATCCCCACGCATGCGCAGAATCTGCTGTTCAGCCATGAAGCCGGCCGCCAGAAGATCGAACCAGGTATCGTGGAGCTCAAGATGCGGCAGCGCCCATCCGAGCATCTCCGCCGCAATTTCCGTCTCACCGCGCATCGACAGAACCTCGGCCTTCAACACCTGGCCGACGGCATCGAGATCACTGCCCGGGCCAATATTGGTCTGCGCTTCGCAGATCAGTTCCTCGTAGGCCGACAAGGCGCTCGCACAATCGCCGGATAGAAAGAATGCCTGACCGACATGAGTATAAAGATGCATCGCGCCGAAATCGGCTCCGCCGTCGCGAAAGGCGCGAATGGCCAGGTGTCCGTAGTGTAGGGCCCGGTCAAGCTCGCTACGGATCAGAAAATTGTAGGAGAGCATATTGAGCGCCAGTGCTCGATGGATGAGTTCCATTCCATCCGGCTGTCGCAGGTCATCCTCGAGAGCGGAAAGATCGGACGCACTGGCCCAATGATCAGTATAAAGCGCCAACAGAATGCGCACCACGCGCACATCCTTCGCCAAGATCGGATCGCCGGCGGCCGCCCGATCGGCGATGACGAGATAATGGTTGGCCGCGGCAAGCTGCGCCGCCTTGGCATTGAAGATCGAAAGACCAAGGGTCGCAAGCGGAAAGCGGGCCAGATCGATTTCCGAGGCGTGCCCGCTCAGGGCCTGAAACAGTGTTGCGCCGCCGCGGGTGGTGGCATAGACGCGCCGCCAGCCGCCAGCAGTTTCGACAATGCGCGCCGCAAGATTGGAATCGCTTGCCGAAAGTGCGTGATGCACGGCCCGGTCTATGTCGCCCCGGGCTTCGAACCAGTGTGCCGCACGAGTAAGAGCGCGATTGGCATCGACACCCCTGCGACTGGCGGTTTTCTTGAGGAATTCGTTGAAGACAGGATGAAACCGCATCCAATTGCCGGGACCGGCAAGCAAGGTGACCGGAAGTGCATATTCGGCCAGACTTTCGCAGAGGTCGGCACGCTCTCTGCTTTCCAGCACCGCTTCGAGAAGCGAATGATTGAAAGCCGGAAGAGCAGCCGTATCGATGAGAAACTGGCGTATCTCCTCAGGGAGATGCTCGAACACCTGCTCCGACAGATAGGAGCCCATATCCGTATCGCCGCCATCGAAAGAGGCAAGGATGCTGTCACTTTCATCCGATTCCGATACGAGCAAGCTCACCATCTGCAGTGCGACCGCCCAGCCTTCGGTTCGCCGATTGAAAGAACCGATCTGCTCCTCGGTCAGATATGTGCCCTTGCCGGCAAAGAGCTCCCCGGCTTCGGCATCGCTGAAGCCCAGCTCGGCAACGCCGAACTGCTTGAATTCACCACGCAACCGCAATGCCGAGAGTGGAAAGCGTGGCGGGCTGCGGCTGACCAGCACCAGCTTGACGTGCTCGAGTGAAAGATCGGCGAGGATCTTCGCCATAAGCGCCTCGGTCGCATCCGTCTGGGCGAAATGATAGTCGTCGAGAAAGACGACAAGGGGGCCTTCGATCTTGCGAAGGCGGGTCGCTAGCACCGAAAGCAATGCTGCCGCGGGCAGGTTGCCGGCATCCCCCCCATCCTCATGAAGCAGCGCCTGCAAGGCATCGATCAATGCAAGCAGAAAGGCTTCCTGGTTCGTGTGTTCAGCATCGAGCGACACCCAGCAGAGCTTGACACCATCCGCCTTCAACAACTCGTACCATTGAACGGCAAGCGACGTCTTTCCGTAGCCGGCGGGTGCGACAATGGTCGTCAAACGGCGCAGCCCGGCTCGCCGGAGCTGCCGCAACAGGTCGCTACGTTTGATTGTTTGCTGCCCGCTTGAAGGGGGAGCAAATCGATTCTGTCCACTCATGGGGCGGGATGATGATGTCTTGGCAGATAGTTTGCAACCCACGCGAAAACGTTTGCAGGGCCTGTTTTTCTTCATCATCTGGAAGATGTCACCCCACAGGCAGTGGTTGATATCTCGCGACATTGCAACGAAGACCTTGAAATTGCAGGAAAGGGCTCGATGCGACCGAAGATGGAGCTGATGAACGGGCGCTGGCGAAGAAAATTCCCTGTTTCCTGCCATAAACGGTCCGTTAGGGATTTGTTGACCATAATTGGAGGGTATAGCGATGCCGCAGGCGCGGCGCCTCTGGTTTCTGTTTCTCTTAGCAAGGGCGAAAGTCGTATCCGTGCATCACGTGATCTTTTCCATTCCGGCGGCATTCTTCGCCACGACTTTCTCGTTCATCGCTTTCCGAGTGGCGCTGATCGCGGTGCTGATGCTCGGCGCCTTTGCAGGCTCGGCGGCGGCCGAGGACCGGGCTCTCAAGCTCTTCTTCACGCATACGGGGGAAAGGTCGACCATCGTCTTCAAGCGCAACGGCAATTATGACCCGCGCGGCCTTGCTCAGATCAACCGCTTCTTGCGCGACTGGCGAAAGAACGAGCCGACCAGGATCGATCCGGAGCTGCTCGATCTCGTCTGGGAAGTCTACCGCCGCAGCGGCGCCAAGGAGGCCATTCACGTGGTTTCGGCCTACCGCTCTCCCTCGACCAACAGCATGCTGCGCAACCGCTCGCGCAGCTCCGGCGTCGCCAAGCACAGCCAGCACACCCTCGGCAAGGCAATGGATTTTTACATTCCCGGCGTGAAGCTTTCGAGCCTGCGCGCAATCGCCATGCAGATGCAGATTGGCGGCGTGGGCTTCTATCCCAATTCCGGCTCGCCCTTCGTGCATCTGGATGTCGGCAGGGTGCGGGCCTGGCCGAGAATGTCGCGTCAGGAGCTTGCGCGGCTTTTCCCAAATGGGCAAACGCTTCACGTGCCGGCGGATGGCAGACCGCTGCCGGGTTATGACGTAGCAGTCGCGCAATCAAAAAAGCGCCCTTCCCAGATGGCGAGTAAGATCGCTGTCATGGATGACGATAGTGACGATGCAGGATCCCTCACAGCGTCTCGCAACGTTGAACCCGACCGCAGCCTTTTGACCAGCATGCTGCCAACCCCCAGAAGCCGAGCCGTGGATGGACTGGAGGCTCAGCTTGGCAAGCGGGTGGCTGAAGCAAACAAGAGCGAGCCCTTCGCCGACCTCGCGGCCTATGCCGTTCCGCTACCGGCGTGGCGGCCGAGCAGCAGCATCGTCGTCATCCCTGCGACCGCACCGGAAAGACCAACTCCCGCGCTCGCCAGCCTAGTCGTGGGACGCAGCGACGCCGGAAAGCTCGTCGTGTCTGACAATGCGGAGAATACGGCCGAGAGCGCCATGGCAAAGATGCAGCCGATCGCCGCCCTTCCCTCAGCGGCGACACGGGATGTCTCGGCCGGTATAGGAGACATGTCGACGAAGGCGATCGTCGCCTGGGCCTTGCGTCCGCCGGGCATGGCCATCGACATGACACTTCCAGGCCTCGTCAGCGCGCCCATTCCGATGCATGACGACATGGCGGAGGCTCAAGCCGGAGCTATCAGCTATGACGGTGACGATTTCGATGTCGAGCGGTTCGGCTTCGAAGGTTGAGGCGAACTCGCACGATCCGGCAATACGATTCGCTCCGGTCGGACATGATCGGAGCGGGGCAAGCCACTTTGTTCCGCTATCTCAACAGATGCAATCAACCTGCCATGTATTGAATGTTGCATCGGCCGTGAACCAAAGATTTCTGGACATGCGCGCGCACGCCGAAAACCCGTGCGATCAGTTCCTGCGTCAGCACCTCTTCGGGCGGCCCGGCCGCAACGACCTCGCCATTTTGTAAAACGGCAAGGCTGTCGCAAAACATGGCCGCAAGATTGAGATCGTGCAATGCCACGATGGAGGTGACATCGAGCTTGGAGACTAGGCCGAGAATATCGAGCTGATGTTGGATATCGAGATGGTTCGTCGGCTCGTCCAGCAGTAGCTCGCTTGGAGTCTGGGCAAGCGCCCTCGCAATATGGACGCGCTGTCGTTCACCGCCCGACAAGGTTTGCCACGGCTGACTAGCACGGCCTTGCATACCGACACGGGCAAGCGCATCGGAAACCGCCGCATCGTCATAAGCGCTCCAGGCCGACAGAGGACCGCGATGGGGAGTGCGGCCGAGACGCACGACGTCCATCACGGTGACCTGCGTATCGGTTGTCGCCTGCTGCTCGACGAGCGCGATGCGGCGGGCGATATCGCCGCGGGAGATGGAGGCAATATCGCTGCCGCCGAGCCGGATGACGCCGCTTTTGACCTTCCGCAAGCGGCAGATCAGCCTGAGCAGGCTCGATTTACCCGAGCCGTTCGGCCCAAGAAGCCCGAGTACCTTGCCTTTTTCCACCGTGAGGCTGACGCCGTTGACGATCAGACTATTGCCGGCTGCAAAGGTTACCGTGTCCACAGCGATGCTCATGCTGTCCTCCGGGCGCGATAGAGAATGAGGGCGAAGGCCGGCGCTCCGAACAAGGCCGTGACGACGCCGATCGGCAGAATCTGCTGGGGAATGATGACCCGCGAGATGATATCGGCCGCAGCCATGAAGATTGCGCCGGCCAGAGCCGCTGCCGGCAGCAGCCGATTATGGCTTGGCCCGACAACGAAGCGGGCCGCATGCGGAATGACGAGCCCGACGAAGCCAATCGAGCCGACGATGCTGACGACCGCCGCCGTCATGAAGGCAGTCACGCCAAGCAGAACGATCTGCGCGCGCTTGACCGCAATACCAAGCGATGCGGCCGCATCCGTGCCGAAAATGAAGGCATCGAGCACGCGGACATGCGCCATGCAGATGGCAAAGCCGATGATGGCAACCGGCGCCGAAAGATAGACATCCGGCCAGCGCACGCCGCTCATGGAGCCGAGCAGCCAGAACATGACGCCTCTCGCCTGCTCGGCGTTGGCTGAGGTGGTGACGATATAGGAAGTGAGCGCGTTGAAGAGCTGCGATCCAGCGACGCCGCATAGAATGATGCGCTCACTCGTGCCGCCGACGCCGGCGGCAAGCAGGCCGACGAACAGGAAGGCGACGACCGCGCCGAGGAAGGCGCCGCCGGAAAGGCCCAGAATGCCGTAGCCAAGGCCGAGGATCATGATGCAGACCGCGCCGGTGGAGGCGCCGGCGGAAATGCCCAGCACGAAGGGTTCGGCGAGCGGATTGCGCAGCAACGCCTGCAAGACCACCCCGCTCAAGGCAAGCGACGCGCCGGTACTCGCAGCAACGATCGCGCGACTGAGACGATAGTCCCAGACGATGCCCTGATGGATCCGGCTGAGTTCGAAGCTCGTTCCGAATAACCGGTTCGAGACGGCCTTTACTGTTGTCGACAGCGGGATGGAAATCTCGCCGATGGATACGGCAAGACTGATCATGAAAGCAAGAAGGACGACAGCAGCCATCGCGAGTGCCAAGAGCACCCACCACGTCCTGCGTTTTGCGGCGGGGCTCATATCTTACTGCGCCAGGCCAAAGGACTTGATGCCCTTGGCCAGGACTTCAATGCCGTCGATGGTGCGGATGGTCGGGTTCATCGATTGCGCATCCATCATGACGAAACGCTTGTTCTTGACAGCATCGAGCTGGCTCGTGACGGGATCTTTTTCGAGGAAATCGACCTTGACCTTCGGATCGTCGGCCGCATAGCGGCGGCGATCCATGGTGGCGATGACGATCACGGCCGGGTTGGCCTGCGCAATGGTCTCCCACCCGACCTGCGGCCATTCCTCTTCCGTCGTCACCACGTTTCTGGCGCCGAGCGTCTCCAGAATATAGGCGGGAGCGCTGTTCTTGCCGGCGATATAAGCGTCGCCATTGACCTCCTTGCTGGAGAACCAGAACACGATCGGAAGGCCCTTGGCCTTGGCACCGGCGATCGAAGCGACCGCATCCGCCTCGCGCTTCTTCAAGTCCGCGATCAGAGCATCGCCGCGATCCCTGACGTCGAAGATCTCAGAAAGCTCGGCGATTTCCTGATAGACCAGATCCATCGTGAAAAGCTCTTTGCGCACGCCGTCGCCGCCATCGGTATTGACCTTGGCGACACAATCGGTCGGCGCAAGATAGGTATTGATACCAAGCTCGGAAAATTGCTCGCGCTTGCCGACGGAACCCTGCGCGCCGACATGCCATTCGAATTCGGCAGCGACTAGATCTGGCTCCTTGCCGACAACGGATTCGAAGCTTGGATCGTTATCGGCAAGCCGCGGGATTTTGCTGTCGGCCTCGGCATATCGCGGCAGAACCGGACCGACCCAGACCGCCGTTCCGGCGATCTTGTCGGCAAGGCCGAGCGAAAAGAGGATTTCGGTCATGCCCTGGCCGATCGAAACGATCTTCGTCGGAACCTTTTCAAAGGTAACCTTTTGACCGCAATTGTTGATGGTGAGCGGATATTGGGTGGCGGCAAAACCGGAGCCGGCCAAACCGGTCAGCCCAAGTGCAAATGCAATGGTCGTCAAAAAATGGTGCATGAAAGATCCCGATGGGATTAAGGAAACGAAGCGTCTTCAGCGCGATCGCGCAGAGAAAGACGGTCGCCGGCTGCGGAGATCCCAATCAAGGCCGATAGATTTCGGATAATGTCGAAGGCGCAGGTCAATCATTCTCTGTCCTTTCCGGGCATCCCCGCCCGGCTGATTGGATCGTGATCGACGGCAGGTCTCCTGGCTTGCGGATCTCTGACGATCATCGGCCTTCCCGCAAGCATGCTTGCAGTGGCACGGCTCAAAGCCTCAGGAAGGAACCAACAGGCTGGTCACTCCCGGATGATCGGCAATCCGCTTACAGTTGCGGGGGCAGCCACGGTCTAGGTCCCGCTTGGGTCGTCCTCACCGTGTTCCCTATTAATCCCCGCGGAGTCTTCCTTGGGGAACCGTCACGCCCAGTTATTCCGGACTGCCCCTTTCCGTCAAGGACGAGAAATGAGAAAGAGCACGTCGCGACCATTGAAAGGCGGCGAGCCTAAGCCGCCTCCGCCAGTTCCACGCGATTTCTCCCGCCTGCCTTCGCGCGATAAAGCGCCTTGTCGGCGGCCTCAAGCACATGCTTGAAATCCGTCGTCGGTTCGAGGGAGCAGGCGATTCCGATGCTGACCGTGACATGGACGGCCTCCTGCTCGAACATCAAGGTTGTACCCTCGATATCCTTGCGAATTTTCTCCGCGATGGCAGCCGCAGCCCGCGTATCGGTGTTGGGCAGCAGCACGACAATCTCCTCGCCGCCGTAGCGGGCGGCAATGTCGGTCTTGCGCACGGTTCGCCTGATGACATCGGCCAATCGCGCCAGAACGGTATCACCGAAGGAATGGCCCCAGCTGTCGTTGATCTTCTTGAAGTGGTCGATATCAAGCATGATGATCGAAAAGGGGATACGCCGCGTGCCCGCTTCCTTGCTGCAACGATCGCCTTCGCGCTGCAGCACCCGGCGGTTGGGAAGCCTTGTGAGCGGATCGAGGCTCGCTTCATTCTCCAACGCACGCTGGATGCCGATGCGATATTGCTCCCGCTGCAAGAGATCCGACAACAGCATGACACCGAGGATATTGACGATCGTCACCGGAAGTGTGGCCGAGATCAGAAGGGCGCGCGCAACCGCCCACGGCAAAAGGAAGACAACCACAATGGATGAGCAGGTCGCTAAGCCGAACAGAGCCGATCGCCGCCAGCCCGTGCCGGTCCATTGCCGCGGCAGCAGACTGAGTACATAGCCCACGATCGCGACGATTACGATGCCGGCAACGCCGATTGCGGCACCCATGCCGCCCACCATGTACCGAAACAGGCCCATCATCGCCGCAGCGACAACGGTTGCCAAAAGGCCGCCATAGATCGGCGTTAGGACAAGGAGGATCGAGCGGCCATCCTGAATCACGCCTGGCATCCATTGGATGGGATCGCCCATGGAAAGAATGCCGACCAGCCCGAACAGCAGCCCGACGGCCACGGATTTCAAAGCGCCACGCTCGACGGTACGGATGACCCAGGAATAGGCATAGACAATAATTGCCACCTGGCCGAGGACACGTATTAGAGAGATCAGATGTGTTTCGACTTCCATGGCGATTCCCAGTCTTCGCAACGCGCCGCAATGGATGAGCTGCGGCGGCATGGTCGAAGTCCTTACGAGATACCATGCGATCTCTAAAAATAGTTTATATGCCTCTCATCGATCGGCAGTGCAGCGGCATCACGGCACGAATTGACGCATTGCGCTTGCGATAGGCCTGCCCTATGACTGAGACCTTATCCGCGAATGCGGTGGTGGGGACAAGCATGCGGAAGACGATTTCGCGAACATTTCAGTGGAGCGCGCGCATTCTTTGCGCCGTTGCGCTGTTGTTCGTCGGCTTCGCCCATCAACCGATCGTAGCAACCGCCGACGAAATATCCCCGATCGAGCTTGCCCAATACCGGCTTCCGGACGGATCGCTGCCCGTCCTCTGCATCACCTATAAGGATGCCGATGGCAAGGTGCATGGGAAAGCCTATGCGCCCGGATGCGAGGCATGCCGGATTGCGTCTGCCGCGATGCTGCCTGCGCCTCCGACCGACATTTGCGAACGCCTCGCTTCTCCGTTTGGAGAGACGGTCGTCGCTAGATCGGAGGCGTTCCACCGCCAGCTTTATCCGCCGAATACAGGTCCGAGAGCCCCTCCCCTCCTCGACATCGTTGGCTGAACCGGCATTGCGGCTTTCGTCGCGATGCCCGCCGTCAACCCTGCCGCTTGCGCGACCATTACGTCGCGACATCTGAGGATTGGTGTTCCCAGCTGCATCCTGCCGAACAAAGCAGGCCGATTGGCCCGTCGTTCAGGGAAAGCTCGCGCCAAATGGCGAACCATCTCGCCGCACCATCCTCAGATCGACTGCTTGCGGCAGCCTTGCCGATCTTCGGAGGATTTCATGTCTGCCATTACCACTGTAGAGCCTGCAGCCGCAGCATCTCATAATATGTCGCTCTATCGCGCGATCTGGCGCTGGCATTTTTTCGCCGGCCTGCTCGTCATCCCTTTCATGCTCAATCTGGCGATCACCGGCTCGCTCTACCTCTTCAAGGACCAGATCGCCGATACCTTCTATTCGCACCGCTATCTTGTCACCGAGGCCGGCGCCATGCTGCGGCCGCAGCAGATCGCCGATGCGGCGCTTTCGGCCTTTCCGGGCGCGCGCGCAATCTCCTATCACGAAGCGTCGGCGCCGAACCGCTCGGCCTGGATAACGCTGTCCAAGGATGGACAATCGACCATCGTCTACGTCAATCCTTACGACGGCGGCATCCTGGGATCGGTGGGGTCGAAACAGGAATTCGGCTGGGTCGTCAAGCGCATTCACAGTCTCGATTATTTCGGGAAGTGGGCCAATCGCATCATCGAGATCGTCGCGGGCTTCGCCCTCGTCCTCGTGGTAACCGGCATCTATCTGTGGTGGCCGCGCCAACAGAGCGGCGGCGTTCTTACGGTTCGAGGCACCCCGTCGCGGCGCGTCTTCTGGCGTGACCTGCATGCCGTAACGGGAGCGCTCGCCGGCATTCTGATCTTTTTTCTTGCCTTCAGTGGCATGCCGTGGTCCGGCTATTGGGGCGCCAATGTCAACGCCTGGCTGACCGCAAACAATCTCGGCACGCCGGCAGCCGTGTGGGACGATGTGCCGAAATCGACGAAGGTCACGCAGGATATCGTCAGCCGCGCCGGCTGGGTGGTCGAAAACGCACCCGTTCCGCTCTCCGACATCGCGGCGGCGCAATCGGCCGAGCCGATCGGTCTCGACAAGGCCGTCGAGATCATGCATGGGCTGGGCATGGTCGCCGGCGCGGATCTTGCAATCCCTGCGGATGAGACCGGCGTCTATACGGCAAGCCATTATTTCGGAGACCTCGGCAAGGAACGCACCGTCCATATCGACCAATATTCCGGCAAGCCGCTGGTCGATATTTCCTATGACCAGTATCCGGCACTCGGCAAGGCGATCGAATGGAGCATCAATGTCCATCAGGGACAGGAATGGGGTCTCTTCAACCAGCTTCTAATGCTGGCCGCGTGTCTCGCCATCATCCTTTGCTGCGTGACGGCCGCGACCATGTGGTGGAAGCGACGGCCATCGGGTCGTCTCGGCGTGCCGCCGATGCCGCCGCAGAAGTCCGTGTATATCGGTCTGTGGCTCATTGCCATCGTCTTCGGAATCGCTTTCCCGCTGACGGGCGTTGCCATCGTCGCGATGCTGCTCCTCGATCAGCTCCTGCTTCGCTTCGTGCCGCCTCTCCGGCGCTTCTTCTCCTGACGAGGTGAGGCGGAGCCAGTGGTTTCGCCCGCCTGCTCCCGCCGGATCAAGGATAACGATCATGCAGAAACACATCTTTGCCCTCGCGGCAACGGATATTGATGACCGACCGATCGCCATCACACGAATCCGCGGGCTTTCCGCGGATCACCAACATAATGAGGAAATCAAATGCCCCCTATCAAGAAACTGCTCCCCGCTGCCCTTGCAATCAGTATCGCCCTTGCCGGCCAGGCTATGGCGCATGCCCATCTGAAATCCGCCGTTCCGGCGGCCGACGGCACGGTCAAGACCACTCCGTCAAAACTCGACCTGACCTTCTCGGAAGCTCTCAATGTGAAATTCAGCGGCATTGAGATAACCGGTCCCAACAAGGCAATCGTCAAGACCGGCGAGGCCATGCTGATGAATAGCGGCACCACGCTCATGGTGCCGGTAACCGACAAGCTTGCACCGGGAAAGTACACGGTCGAATGGCAAGTACTCTCAACGGATGGCCACAAGACCAACGGGAGCTACAGTTTCACCATAGCGCCCTGAACGGCCCGGACACTGGCGGCAAACGCCTGATTGCCAGTCGACTTACTTGCGATAAGCGGATGGATTGATGCCGTGACGCTGCAGGCGCGCATAGAGACTGCGGCGGGGCAGTCTGAGCGCCTGCGCGACCTCGGCGATATCCCCTTCGAAGCGTTCCAGCGTGGCCCGCAGAATGTTTGCCTCGAAGTGATCTATCTGCTCCGAGAGGCCAAGCCCCGGCGCAGGCTGACTAAGAGCGGAGGAAAGACCTAGCGCCGCTTGGGTCGCATAGTTGCGAAGCTCCCGGACATTGCCTGGCCAATCGTGCGTCAGAAACCGTGCCTCCATCGCGGCATCGATGGGCGGGCGCGGCACGCCATGCAGGCGGGCGGCCTCGTCGAGGAAAGCGCTGAACAACAGGCCGATATCGGCGCGGCGTTCCCGCAAGGGCGGAATGCGGATTCGTACGGTTTCCAGCCGATAGAGCAGATCGGCGCGAAAACGGCCATCAGCGACGGCAGCATGCAGATCGCTTTTGGTTGCAGCGACGATACGGAGATCGACGGAGGTCGGCTCGCCGCTTGCAGAAGGCAGCTCGCGTTCCTCGGCGACACGCAGAAGCCGCCCCTGCAGCATGGGCGACATGCTGTCGATCTCGTCGAGAAACAGCGTGCCGCGATCCGCTTCGGCAATGCGTCCGCGCCGAACGCGGTTTCCGAACAGGGCTTCATCGGCGATCACATCCGGCAGAGCAGCGCAATCGACCGCGATAAAGCTGCGCGCACGCCGTCTGCTCCAGCGGTGGATGAGCCGGGCCACGAGCTCCTTGCCGGTCCCCGTTTCGCCTTCGATCAGAACATCCACGTCGGCATTTGCGACCTGGCGGATCGTTTCCCGCAGCCGTGCCATGACCGCCGTCTGGCCGAGAAGCGGCGATGCATCCTCCGCCTCGGCGGCGGCCTGCCGTAAACGCCGGTTTTCCAGCACCAGGCGGCGCGTTTCCAGCGCCCGGCGCACGGACGCAATCAGGTGATCGGTGGCAAAGGGCTTGGCAACGAAATCATAGGCGCCCTGCTTCAGCGCTCGGACAGCCATGGCGATATCGCCGTGGCCGGTCATTAAGATAACGGGCAAGTCCGGATCGCGCGCCAGCACGGCTTCGAGCAGATCGTGCCCATCGACGCGCGGCAGGCGGATATCGCTGACGATCACACCGGGCAGTGCGGTTGCAAGGCTTGCCAACGCCGATTGCCCATCACCATGCGTCTCCACGTCGAAGCCCGCTATGGCGAAGGAATCGGCGAGCGCGGCATTGAAGGGGCCGTCATCTTCGACCAGAAGAACTTTTTGCGACGCTTCCAAGGTCATGCCCGCCTCATCGTCATTATGAAAGCCGCGCCACCGAGCGGAGAAGGGCCGATGGTCAACGACCCGCCGAGATCATTCATGATGTCCTGCGCAATCCCTAACCCGAGACCAAGTCCATCGGGCTTGCCGGTAATAAACGGACGGAATATCTCCTTGGCCAGTGCCGGATCGACGCCGGGACCATTATCGGCGATGGTCAGTTTCACCATGTCCTTTCCGGCGGCGTCGACGAGCAGCGCAACATGCGGATCCTCGACACCGGCAACCGCATCGATAGCGTTCTGCAGCAGATTGACGATGACTTGCTCCAGCCGCACCCGCTCGGCAAGCACATGGGGCTGGCCCTCCGCCGGCAGCTCCAGCCGCACGCCGGCTTTGCGAAACCGATTCCCCACCAGCAGCAAGGCGCCGGCGATGATCACATCGAGCGGTTCCGCTCCGGCCGCGCGCCGCCCCCGGCGTGAAAAACGCCGCATCTCCTGCGTGATCGTCCCGATGCGCGCAGTCACTTCGACCGCGGCATCCAGATTGGCGACGACGCGATCGAGGCGATTGGCCGCAAGATGGTGGCGCGCATTCTCCGCGAGGGTGCGGATGGTAGCGACAGGCTGATTGATCTCATGCATCAACCCCGCCGTGATCGAACCGACGGAAGCAAGCCGGTTCGCCTGGGCAAGTTCCTCACGGGCATCGCGATATCGATCCTCGGCGCGCGCACGTTCAGCCATCTCGTCGTGCAACTCGGCCGTGCGTGCGGCGACGGCCTCCTCAAGCGCACGCCGATCCTCCGCTGCCCTGGCCGCTCGGGTGATCCGCCACCAGATTGCAGCCGCGATGACGGCCAAACCGACGATGACAGGCAAAGCCAACAACCAGGCCTGCGCCTGCGCCTCCTGTAACGCCGCGCGGCTGTCGAGAAGGTGCAGCAGACGCAAATGCGTCCCGGCCACCGGCTGCTCCGCAGCGATCAGGATCCGACCGCGCGGGCCGCGTATGCGACCGGCATCCTCGGCATGATAGTTGCCCTGCCCGAGGGCGGCGTCGCGATATTGGCCGCTGGCGGCGATGCCGGCCCTGACGTCGGGTGAAAGAGGTGCAAGCGTCGTCAGCACCTGTGACGGCTCGGATGCGGCAAGGATGATCTGATGTTCGTCGACAACAAATGTTTTTCCGGGATCGTTCGCCCAGATCCGCGATACCGCATCGAACTCGAATTTGACGACGACAACTCCCACCGGAGCGGCGGCATCACCGACCCTGCGGGCCAAAAACAGACCCGGCCGGCCGCTGATCGCTCCAGCGCCGTAATATTCCGCCGTGCCGTCTTTCAGCGCCTCGGAAAAATAGGGACGGAAGCTGAAGTTCTTGCCGACGAAGCTGTCTTCAGTCCCTGCATTTGATGCGGAAATGACAAGCCCCTTCTGATCGACGAGATAGATGATATAGGCGCCGGTTTCCCGCGCCAGGAAACGAAGTTTTTCGTCAAGGCGGCGGGCGGCATCCGTTGTGGGGCTCGCGAGCGCCTCACCAAGATCGCGATATTCGCCGAGCACGATTGGAAGAAGCCGGAACCGCGCCAGCTCACTGTCGAGCAGGCGGATATGCTGGACCGCAAGGCCGCTCGCCTCCGCATTCAGCCGCCTGAGAGCGTCCTGACGCGAAAACGAAAGCGCCGCATACCAAATGGCGGCGGCAGCGGCCAAACCAGTTACCACTAGCAGCACAATTTTCTTCAGACTTGGCCCCTTCATTTGTGCAGAATATTGCACAAGCTTCGAAATGGCCATGCAAAATCTTGCGCACGACGCATGAAGACCGAGGATCTCAGCTTGGGAAAAATGAGATATATCAACGGAATATCCTGAGCGATCCTTAAATCTCGTGCCCCGCGTTTTCCCCACGTATCAATAGCGTCACTGGGAGAGTGACCTTCAATACGCAAGACGGGCGCCTGTTGGCCAGGCAATAGCATTGCCGATAACCGCGCTGGATACCGGCCGCCAGGCACCCGAATGCGCACGGCTCTCCTGACAAACCCGTCGTTTGCAGCGCCATCGTTGCGCACGACGATCCGAAGCAAGAACGGGAGGAGAGGAACAATGCTCAATACACTAGAAGATTCCATCACGACGACGGCAGCGACGGAAGCAGCCGCGCGGCGTCAACGCCTGAAATCGATCATCGGCGGTTCCACCGGCAATCTGGTCGAATGGTTCGACTGGTATGTCTATGCGGCTTTCGCGCTCTATTTCGCACCGCATTTCTTCCCCGCCGGCGACCAGACGGCCCAGCTGTTGAATTCGGCGGCAGTTTTTGCCGTGGGTTTTGTCATGCGGCCGATCGGCGCCTGGATCATGGGGCTCTATGCCGACCGCAAGGGCCGGAAAGCCGGCCTCGCCCTTTCCGTGACGCTGATGTGCGCGGGGTCGCTGATCATTGCGCTGACGCCGGGATATGAAACCATTGGCGTTGTGGCACCGGCACTTCTGGTCCTCGCCCGCCTGATGCAGGGCCTGTCCGTCGGTGGCGAGTACGGCGCCTCGGCGACCTATCTTTCCGAAATGGCCGGCCGCCAGCGCCGCGGCTTCTTCTCATCCTTTCAGTACGTGACGCTGATCTCGGGCCAGCTCCTCGCCATCGCACTGTTGATCCTGCTGCAGGCCGCGATGACAACGGAAGCACTGAACGCCTGGGGATGGCGCATTCCCTTCTTCATGGGAGCGGCGCTTGCAGTCGTGGTCTTCTGGCTGCGGCGTGGCCTTGCCGAAACCGAGAGCTTCAAGAATGTGCGCGCGAGCGATACGCAGAAATCCGGCTTCTGGATGCTCATCACCCGGCATCCCAAGGAAACAGCGCTCGTCATGCTGCTGACGGCCGGCGGCACGCTCGCCTTCTATGCCTATTCGATCTACATGCAGAAATTCCTGGTCAATACCTCCGGGTTCAGCCGGGAAACGTCGAGCGAAATCAACGCAATCACGTTGTTCATCTTCATGCTGCTGCAGCCGATCGCAGGCGGGCTTTCCGACAAGATCGGCCGCAAGCCGCTGATGATCGGCTTCGGCCTTTGCGGTATGCTGTTTACCTATCCGATCTTCTCGGCGCTCGAAAACACGAGGGATCCAATCATCGCTGGCCTGCTTGTCATGGGCGCATTGGTCATCGTCACCGGCTACACATCGATCAATGCGGTGGTGAAGGCGGAGCTGTTTCCCGCCCATATCCGCGCCCTCGGCGTGGCATTGCCTTATGCTCTAGCTAATACGCTCTTTGGCGGCACAGCCGAATTCGTGGCGTTGAAATTCAAAAGCAGTGGTTGGGAACAGGGCTTCTATTGGTATGTAACCGCGATGATCGGCATTTCGCTCATCGTCTATCTCTTCATGCGGGATACGGCCCGAGACAGCGCCATCCAGGAAGATTGAGAAGACGGCGGCAGAAAGGTTTCTGCCGACACAAGCTCAACCAAACAAGAAAGGCGGGACATCCATGATGTTCCGCCTGAGGCTTTAGCAGTCCACGGCATTTTCTGACTGCTTCGCAGATTGCAGCCGTCAGTGCACCAGCCCACGGCCTTTCTTGCGCCCATTCAGCAGGTGGATGAAGGTGATTCCCTGCTCCAGCAGCAGTTCCGCGGCTTTGAGATCGTTCGGGCCGAGATCGGACGAACAGCCGCGAAGATTGCAAGCCAGAAACAGCGAGTTGGTGACAGCAAACGTATCGCCGTCCTCCTCCGCCTCTTCGGCAGTGGCCTGCAGCATATCCGCGACGGCGGCCATGAGATCGGCACGCTCCTGCAGGTTCATTTCACCAAGACTTTTCGAGATCTCATTCATAGCTTCTCCTCGGCGCGCACGACTGCTGCCAACATTGGCCGGTATCGGCGCGGCTTACAATTTGGAATTGATTGAAATGCGATTGGTAAGTGAAATATGGCGATGAGCGCTCGAAGCAGCAAGGCATGGCTTCCATGTTGGAAACGCATGGCACTCCAGTTGGTTCACCATATATGAGATGGGACGTCAGCGCTCGCAGGCCCCAGCCGGAAGCTTCGTCCGTGGTCGACAAGTTTTAAAGTCGCGCCATCCAGTCGTGGTCCGGATGCAATCGTTTGAGCCAGAGGCGTAAGCCTGCTCTTTCCAAAGCCAAAAGTCCGGAGCCAGTCGGCTGGCCCCGGACGTAAGACATCTTCACGGCAAGCCGCTCAACGCGGACGGCGGATCGCTCGCAGTTTGCCGCTGCCGCCGCCACCGGCATAGAAGCGGTCCTTGCCATCGGATTCCAGACCGGAAACGCCGGCGCCCTCGGGCATTTCCAACCGCTCCAACACCTCGCCGGTCACCGGATCGACGCGGCGGACATCGCTTTCGTCGCCCTCCCAGGTGCCGTGCCATAACTCGCCATCCACCCATGTCACGCCCGTGACGATGCGGTTGGATTCGATAGTGCGTCGGATAGCGCCCGTTTCTGGATCGATTTCATAGATCTTGCGGCCGCGATGCTGCCCGACCCACAAGCTGCCCTCACTCCAGGCTAGGCCTGAATCGCCGCCTTGGCCGGGCGCCGGTATCGTGGAGACTATCTTGCCGGTTTCCGGGTCGACTTTGTGAATCTGGTCTTCGGCGATCTGATAAAGGTAACGGCCGTCAAAGGCGGTGCCGGCGTGCGAGGCAACGTCGATCGTGCGCACTTGCTCGCCGCTTTCGGGGTTGAGGGCGTGCAGTTTCTCGCCGGAGGCGAACCAGACATGCCGGCCGTCGAAGGTGACACCGTTTACGCGCGGCGCATTGTCAAAAGGGCCATATTCGCGGATGATCTCCGCTTGGGACTTTTTCATGCTTCCATCCTCCGGTCGGGAGCGGTTGAGTATCGATAATAAGAAGTCTAGTCGCTCGGCAGCGGTCCGGGGAGTAACAATGTTGTCGGGAAGCCGACGACGGGCGGCATCATCCAGCGACAGGCCCGTCCGTTACCGACGCTTTGCACCATGCCTGCAACCGCAAGCGCGTCGAGCGCACGCTGCACCGTACGCGGACTTGTCGACAGCGCAACCGACAATGCCGAACTCGACCAAGACTCGCCATCCGAGAGCAGGGCAAGCACGGAGGCATGCTCGACCTCGACCGGAGGCGCCAGCACGACGACATCACCTGCCAGCCGAGGCGCCAGCACGAAACCTTCCGCCGTCGCTCGGATCTCGGCGAGCGGCCCCAAGGCGGCTCGAAGCCTGCCGACCTCCACACGCAGCCGCGCCCTGTGGGATTCGTCGGCATGGCGGGCGCGGAACGCGCGGGAAAGCAACAGCGCCCGCGGCGCGTCGGCGGGGGCTGCCTCGGCGAGCACGCGCGCAAGGGCAAAAAGCACGGGCCTGCTCGCAAGCGATATGATGTCTCCAGCGCGGCGCACGACGTTGCGGCAGGCGTCCACGACCAAGGCATCGGACGCCAGAAGCGCCTCGACCTCATCCAGCGACAGCAATCTCTCGCTCCCCCGCGCGACCAGGCGCGCGGCCGGCTCGTCGAGTATGCGCGCCGCATCCTGTACCTCGACCACGAGCGCGGGGATTCCCGCCTTTTTTGCCGCTTCCGCCGCACGCATTAGAGCGGCACGTGCCGGCTCGATACGCAGACGACGGATAGCAATGCCGGCGACCGCCAATTCATGGCTTGCCTTTGCGGCCGGCGGCAACGGCGATGGGTCGAGCTTCGCCAGCAAGCGCTCCGCCTCATCCAGATGACCGATGAGCAGCAGGCGGCGTATCTGCAGATTGCGGGCATGGGCGGCATTAATACGATCGCCGTGTTTTTCGAGAGCGGCCCGCGCCGCCTCCAGCGCCTTTTCCGGCCAGCCGAGGTCGCGTGAGACAAGTGCGATCTCCGCCTCGGCCACCACGCAGCGGGCGCGGGCCACAGCCTCGCGGGGACCGAAGGCGCGCGCGGCACTTTTCAGAAGGGTCTTGGCGCGGGCGAGATCGCCGAGCTGGGCCATAGCAATGCCGCGAAGCGCCAGCGCCGGAGCATCGTCGCGCAATGCGACGCGCTTCAGCGCTCCCAGCACATCTCCGGCAGCGAGCGCCTGGGCAGCCGCGACGATCAGCGAGTCCATCGAAATCCCGTCACACTTGTAACTCCCACCCCTTCGCACTCCAGCCGTAAGGTATCGCACATCGGCAGGCAAGACGCAGCGCCGACAAGGACAGATGTCGCTGACAAGAGGAGATCAACCATGACGATGCATGCGACTGGAACACGTAAAGAATGGCTTTCGGCCCGACTTTCCCTGCTGGAGCAGGAAAAGGAGCTGACGCGACGCAGCGACGAGATCGCCGCCCGCCGCCAGGAATTGCCCTGGGTTAAGGTGGAAAAGGACTATCGGCTCGAGACGGACCAAGGTGTCGTTCCGCTCTCGGGTCTCTTCAAAGGGCGCTCGCAGCTTCTCGTCTATCATTTCATGTTCGGGCCGGACTATACGGCCGGTTGCCCATCCTGCTCATCGATCGCGGATGGTTTCAACGGCATCGCCGTGCATCTTGAAAACCACGATGTCGCCTTCTCGGCCATTTCCCGCGCACCGCTCGCGAAGCTGCAAGAATTCAAGCAACGCATGGGCTGGACCTTTGACTGGGCCTCTTCCGCAAACAGCGATTTTAACCATGATTTCAATGTCTGGTTCACGCCGGAGGAGCAGAGCGGCGGCAGCATCGAATATAATTATCGCCGCGAGCCGCCAATGCTCGATGCTCAGGCAGGCAAGACGATACAGCAATGGGAGCTGCGCGGCAGCGAAGGCCCGGTCGAACTAATGGCGTCAATGACGGGGACCGATATCGCGACTTACACGCGTGACCGGCCTGGCGTCAGCGCCTTCGCCATGCAGGACGAAGACGTCTATCACACCTACTCGTCCTATGCCCGCGGGCTCGACGGGCTCTGGGGTATGTATCAGTGGCTCGACCGAGCCCCGCTCGGGCGCAACGAGACCGGCGTGTGGTGGAGGCACCATGACCGCTATGGAGCAAACTGATGTCCGTCTCGTCCGAAATCGGTGAGAGGGGCGGCCGCACCGCCCCTACCCTACCCGTCATCGCCGGCCGGCTGCTGGCTTTGGCCGCCGCGCCGAGCTTCGCCCTGATGGCCGTGCTTTCCGCTTATGGTTCAGCCGGCGACATGATCTGTTCCACACAGGGCAGCTCGATGCTCGGCGGGATGGTGCCGATGTATCTGCTCATGACCTTTTTCCATTGCGGTCCCTGGCTGAAGCTGCTTGCGAGAGATGGAAATGGTGCGCGTCTGTTGGGCTAGAGCCTCGACCGAACTAGGCGAGATTCTTGAGGTAGAGGGAAAGCAGCTGGGTCTGAGAGGAAATACCGAGCTTGCGGTAGACGTTGCGGCGATGAACCTTCACTGTACCCGTCGAAATATTGAGCTTCAGGCCGATCGATTCCGATGAGTGCCCCTGCAAGACGAGTTCGACGATGGCAGTCTCACGGCTTGTCAGATTGAGGTCCCGCCAGACGGTTTCGGCTGGCGGGACAGTCTCGTTCTCACCCTTCCGGCGCCGGCGCCTGCCTCCGGCGGCCAATTGCGCATCGAAACGCGACGCAAGGCCGGACCAGTAATACCGCACCAGGCTTGCGATGAGCGGCTCGACCTTCTTCAATATCGTGAATTCCGCCGGCGGGAAAACACCGGTCTTCTCGCGTCGCATCAACGACAGGACGATGGTAATGTCGTCGTCGGCATTAACGAAGAAACCGATTTCCTCGGCAAGTCCGGTCTGCACATAATAAGTCCGGTAATACTCGCTGGAAAAGAAGCGGTCCGGCGCCAGCTCCCGCATCCTGAGCACGCCTTCGCGGCGTTCGCGCGCCGTGTGATAGAACGGATCGAGCAGATAGGGGCCGGCCTGGTAAAGCGTGACGAAGATGACATGCTCCTTGCGATCGAAGGTGCTGTAAAGATCGATCGGCCGCTCCTTCCCGCGATAGGCGAAGACGACCACGTAATCGAACCGTACTAGCGACGCCATCATCTGGCGGAACGTCTCTCCGAACTCGGCATCCGTCATCGTCGATCGGCCGATCGTGGCATTGAAGGCGGCGAAAAGCCCTTCAAGGTCGGTGCTCATATGACGATCCCCTTTGCCGCCCTGCGCAATCGAGAGCAGCCCCATATACACCTTCCATGAAGCAATCCGTACGAAAATACCTCTTTCGGGGTATATACCTCACGAGAAGCTCAGGCTTACTCTTTCCTTAACGACGGTGGCAATAAGGCAGATCAAGACTGCCGACCAACCGCAGGGAACAGACGTGGCATCCGCTTCAACGAACGATATCGAATTCCGTTCGGTCACGAAGAAATATGGCGCCGTGACCGCCGTAACGGACATCAACCTCAATGTGCCCAAGGGCGCATTTCTGGCACTTCTCGGCCCTTCCGGCTGCGGCAAGACGACGTGCCTGCGCATGATCGGCGGTTTCGAACAGCCGAGCGAAGGCACGGTGCTGATCGACGGACACGAGATGAACGGCGTTCCGGCTTACCGGCGTCCGGTCAACATGGTCTTCCAGCACTATGCGCTGTTCCCACATTTTAACGTCGCGCAGAACGTCGCCTACGGGCTGAAGCAGATGCGTCCGAAGATTGGCGCTGCCGAGATCGACCGGCGCGTTGCCGAAGCGCTCGAGATGGTCCGGCTTGGCGGCTTTGCCAGGCGGCGCATCCACGAAATGTCCGGCGGCCAGCAGCAGCGCGTGGCACTTGCGCGCGCCATCGTCAACCGCCCTTCCGTCCTGCTGCTCGACGAGCCGCTTGCCGCGCTCGACAAGAAGCTGCGCTCGGCCATGCAGATCGAGCTTCAGACGCTGCAGCGCGAGCTCGGCATCACCTTCGTTCTCGTCACCCACGACCAGGAAGAGGCGCTATCGATGGCCGATATCGTCTGCGTGATGAGCGCTGGCCGCATCCGCCAGCTCGGCACGCCGCAGGAAGTCTATGATCGCCCCGCCGATCTCTTCGTCGCCGATTTCGTCGGCAAGACCAACCGCATCGAGGCGACGATGGAAGCCGATGGCAAAACGCTTCGCCTGGCGGACGGTTCGGCACTGTCAACCGGCAAGCGGCTCGCACCGGGAGCGGCAATTGCCGCCCTGCGTCCGGAAGCGATCCATCTCAGCCACAGCATGGCGGCAGCCGGAATGTCCTTCAAGGGCACGGTGACGCATCGCATCTTCCTGGGCTCGTCTGCCGAATATGCGGTCACCGTGCCCGGTCTCGGCGATTTTCTGATCACTTCGGATCGCCGCGGCATGAACGAAAGCGATCTCGTGGGGCCGGGCGAACAGGTCTTCCTCGGCTTCGACCCCAAAGCCTTACATGTCTTTCCAGCATCGAATGCATAGACCAAAACAAGGGAACAGCATCATGAGCAAGGATTACAAGGACAATCTTCCGATTTCAGCCGAAGGCTTCATGGATGAATTCATGCGCCTGAAGCGCGGCTCCGTCAGCCGCCGTCATTTCCTCGGCATCACCGGCCTCGGCCTTGCGACGGCGGTGCTGTCTCGCGTTCCGGGCGCGCTTTCGACACCCGCCTATGCCGCCGGCGAACTCGGCACGCAAATGTCGATCGCCACTTGGCCGAACTATCACGATCCCCAGACCTTTGAGAACTTCAAGGCGGCAACCGGCGTCGCCGTCGAGGTCAATGTGTTCGGCTCGAACGAGGAAATGCTCGCCAAGCTACAGGCCGGTGCCTCCGGTTGGTCGCTGTTCGTACCGACCAACTACACGATCTCGACCCATCACAAGCTTGGCCTCATCGAAGAGCTTGACCTGTCAAAGATCCCGAACTTCAGCCAGGCAACGGAAAGCCCGCGCTTCACCAAAGAAGGACAGATCGACGGCAAAACCTACGCCGTGCCGAAGAACTGGGGCACGACCGGCTTTTCCGTCAACACCAAGAAGATCAAGACGAAGCTTTCAAGCTGGAAGGACTTCTTCGAGGTCGCTCAGACGGAAGCCGACGGCCGTGCCATGGTGCACGACTACCAGCTGACGACCATCGGCAGTGCACTGGTTTCCCTCGGCTATGACTTCAACTCGATCAAGCCGGAAGAACTCGCCAAGGCCGAGGAACTGCTGATCAAGGTCAAGCCGCATCTCTTCGCCATCAATTCCGATTATCAGCCGTCCATGCGGTCGACGGACGCCTGGCTGACGATGTGCTGGACGAATGATGGCGCGCAGCTCAACCGCGACATGCCGGAGCTTGCCTATGTGCTCGGTAAAGACGGCGGCGAGATCTGGACCGACTATTATGCAATCCCGAAGGATGCGCCGAACAAGGCGGCCGGCTACGCTTTGCTCAACTATCTGATGGACCCGAAGAATGCGGTGAAGGAGCATATCGCCAACGGCGCGCCGACCACCGACAGCCGCGTCATCTCGCTTCTGCCGAAAGACATCACCTCGAACAAGATAGTCTATCCGGACGAGGCCGCGCTGACGCCGCTCGAATTCGGCGCCGCCGTCACGCTCACCGATCCGAGCCGTGCCGAGCTGATGGCCCGTTTCAAATCGGCCTGATCTCTCCGTCAACTCCGGTCCCCGCCGCGATTGCGGCCGGGGACCGGCCCCACGTTCCGAACCGACGGATAAAGAACCTCTCGATGCCCCTTAACCCCGCCACCAAACGGCGCCTCGTCACCGCTGCCCTTGTCGGTCCGGCAGGCATCTGGCTGTTCATCTTCCTGGTGCTGCCCTTCATAGCCATCATCGTCTTTGCCTTTGGCGAGCGTGCTCCGGAGGGCGGTTATCAAGCAGCCTTCACCTTCGCGCAATTTGCCAATCTCGGCTCGCGCTCGGCTGCCTTCGTCAATACGCTGATCCTTGCGCCGATTGGCGCAGCGGCCTGCCTGCTCATCGCCTATCCGGTCGCCTATTATCTCGCTGTCAAGGCCAGCCCGCAGCGCCGGTTGCTGCTTGTTTCGCTTGTCGTCGTTCCCTTTTGGACGAGCCTTCTCGTGCGGACCTATGCCTGGATGTATCTGCTTGGCGCGCGCGGTATTCCGCATCTGCTTGAATATGTCGGAATCGAGAATGTCCGGCTCATCAATACCCCCGGTGCCGTGCTGCTCGGTATCGTGTACGGCTACCTGCCGCTGATGATCATGCCGATCTATGTCAGCCTGGAAAAGCTTGACCGCCGGCTGCTGGAGGCATCGGCCGACCTTGGCGCCAAACCCATCTCGACCTTCTTCGGCATTACGCTGCCGTTGTCCCTGCCGGGCGTTATGACCGGCGTCGCTCTGGTGACGATCCTGTTGCTCGGGGAATATCTGATCCCGCAGCTGCTCGGCGGCGGCAAGGTGTTCTTCATCGGCAATGCGCTCGTCGATCTCTTCCTGCAGTCGCGCAACTGGCCATTCGGATCGGCGATTGCCGTGACGCTCGTTGCCGTCGTCGTCATCGTGCTCCTGATTGCCATGCGCATTGCTTGGCGCGTCGCAGGCACCCGCCAGGTGGATCTCGTCTGATGCGCGCACTCGTCACTTTCGTCTATATGTTCCTCTACACACCGATCGCGCTCGTCGTCTTGTTCTCCTTCAACGCGGGCCGCAACGCCAGCGAGTTCACCGGCTTTTCGACGCAATGGTACGGGCGGGCGCTGTCCAATACCTTCCTGATGGAAGCACTGCGCAATAGTCTCATCATCGCTTTTACCAGCGCCGCGCTTGCTGCAATCTTCGGTACGATGGCGGCAATCGGCCTGGAACGGCTCGGCCCTCGCGTCCGCGCCATCTTTGACGGGCTGTTTGCCGCGGCGATCGTCGTGCCTGGTGTCGTCATCGGCATAGCGACGCTGGTGGCGTTGGTCGAAGTCTTCGGCATTATCAACCCGCTGATCGCGGCTGTCTGGCCCGGCGACCAGCCGCCTAAATTCGCGCTCGGCTACGGCTCGATCATTGCGGCACACGGCCTTTTCACCATGGCCCTGGTGACGATGATCGTGAAGGCGCGCATTGCAAGCCTGGGCCGCGATATCGTCGAGGCGTCCAACGATCTCTACGCCACACCGCTGACTACATTCCGCCAGATCGTCCTGCCGCAGATCATGCCGTCGATCCTCGCCGGCTTTCTACTCGCCTTCACCTTTTCCTTCGACGACTTCATCATCGCCTTCTTTGTCGCTGGATCGAATACGACGCTGCCGATCTATGTATTCGCCTCGATCCGCCGCGGCGTCACGCCGGAGATCAACGCAATCGCGACGATGGTGCTGATCGCATCGCTCGTCCTCATCCTCATCGCGCGCTTTCTGATGCGCGAAAAGACAACGACAAACTGACCAGGGAAAAATCAATGATACTCAAGGATCGGGTCGCAATCGTCACCGGAGCCGGCTCCGGCATCGGCCGCGCCGGGGCGCTCATCATGGCGCGCGAGGGTGCGCATGTGATCGTCGCCGATATCAATTTGGAAAATGCGACGGAAACCGTGCGCCAGATCGCCGAGGCTGACGGCAGCGCTGAAAGCCTTGCTGTCAACGTCATGGACGACGAGGCGCTCGAGGACGGTATTGCAAAGATCGCAACACGGCATGGCCGCATCGATATCCTCCACAATCATGCAGGCGCGCAGGTCGCAGGCAATCTGGAGGAGGTTGCGGTCTCCGGGTTCGATACCTCCTGGAACCTGAATGTCCGCGCGCATTTCATGGCCTCGCGTTTCGTCATGCCGATCATGAAAAAGGCGGGCAAAGGCGTCATTCTCAACACCTCGTCATCATCAGGCGTACTCTATGATCGCGAGATGATCGCTTATACCACTTCCAAGCATGCGGTCATCGCCATGACCCGGCAGATGGCCGGCGACTATGCTCGCTTTGGCATCCGCGTCAACGCGCTCTGCCCCGGCTGGGTCGACACGCCCTTCAACGCGCCATTCATCGCGCAGATGGGCGGACGCAGCGCCATCGAAGACTATATCGCCGAAAAGGTGCCACTCGGACGCTGGGCCGACGTTTCAGAAATCGCCGAGCCGATCCTGTTCCTCGTTTCCGACCGTTCCTCCTACATGACGGGACAGATCCTCGTCGTCGATGGCGGCGAGACGGTCGTCTGATCCCGATCAAAGCTCGCAGTCGACAGCATGGCCACAATCGCGGCCGATACCGGCAGCAAGGTCTCTCTTCCCACTAAAAACGTTGCGGCGAGAAGGGCGCCAGATCGATCACCAGCCTTTGTCCCGTAAGAAGGTCGGCGACCAGACGCGCAGTGCCCGCCGATTGGGTCAGGCCGAGGTGGCCGTGGCCGAAGGCATAGATCACATCCGGCGTGACCCTGGCCGGGCCGATAGCCGGCAGGCTGTCCGGCAACGATGGCCGGAAGCCCATCCATTGCTTTCCCCCCTCCGGATTGAGACCGGTCAGAAAGGCGCGGGCCTTCTGCAGCATGGCTTCGGAGCGGCGAAAATTCGCAGGCAATTCCAATCCGCCCAGTTCCACCGCACCGCCGACGCGAATGCCGGTGGAAAGCTTGCTGACGACGAAACCATGGCCACCGAAGGTTATCTGCGTGCGCAGATCGAAGGCATTGGGCGGAAGCGTCGTATTGTAGCCGCGTTCAGTTTCAAGCGGGATGCGCTCGCCCAGCGTTTTGGCGATGCGATGCGAGAAGGCGCCTGCGGTCACAACGACCTTGCCAGCCTGACGGAGCTTCCCATCCGCCGCGACCACATCGACCCCGTTGGGGATCGCGCGAAGCGACGCAATCTCGGCCCTCTCGATGACACCTCCGCGGTTGCGAAAATGCTCAGCCAGCGCCAGCGTATAAAGCTTTGGGTCGGCAATGGAGTACCAGCCAGGCGTAAAGGTGCCGAGGATGAAGCGCGAGGCCAGTCCCGGCTGGACCGCCGCCATCTCGTCTGCTTTCAGGTGCCGAAATTCGATGCCGTGATTGCGGCGCGCGTCCCAGCCGGGCAGCGAAGCATGGAACTCCGCCTCGCTTTCATAGACCTGCAGATTGCCCTCCTTGCGCAGCATCGAGAGTGTATCGGTGGCAGCGAGGAAAGGCTCCAGTTCCGCCCTGGAAAGATCCATCAGGCTTGTCTGGGCCGCCGTCGAATGGGCAACGCGCGACGGCTGGCAGGCGCGCCAGAACCGGAACATCCAGGGCGCGATCTGCAGCGCATAGGCGGGAGGTACCGAGAGCGGCCCAAGCGGATCGAGGAGCCATTTCGGCGCCTTCTTCAAAATACCGGGAGAGGCAAGCGGCAGGATATCGGTGAAGGCGAAAGCGCCGGCATTGCCGGCGGAAGCGCCAGCGGCCGGTCCTTCGCGGTCGACAACCAGGACATTCAAGCCGCGCGACTGAGCTGCAATCGCGGCGGAAAGGCCGATCACGCCGGCCCCGATGACGATAACGTCCGGTCTGCTCATGTCCGTATTTCCTCAATCCGCGTCGCTCCGCGGACAAACGCTATTCCAGGTCTCAGGCTGATCATGGGCATCCCTCTTCCCGGTATGGGATCAAGCGCGGATATCGATACGTTAAGCAATTATCGTCAAGCGTTGTGGCAAAGCGACATGCGCAACATGGGGACGAGTCGCATGTCGATTTTTTGTATACTTTATGTATTTATATTTTCCATGTTTATGATGCAAGCAAGCATAATAGGGAGAACCGAAATTGACCGATGTGACCACCCTGACACCCGCAGCATTGCAAAGCCGCCTTGAAGCGATCCTTTTCAAGGCCGGCTTCAATGCACAACAGGGAGCAGCGATCGCGCGGACGATCGTTGCCGGCGAACGGGACGCCTGCAAATCGCATGGCGTCTATCGCATCGAAGGCGTGCTGCGCACGGTCAAGGCCGGCAAAGTGCGGCCAGACGCAGTGCCTGAACTGGAGCAACGGGCTGACTCAGCCATCGTGCGCGTCGATGCCAGGAGCGGCTTTTCCAATGCCGCTTTCGAACTCGGCGTACCTGTACTTGCTGAAAAGGCTCGCCTCTTCGGCATTGCTGCGCTTGCCATCAACGACTGCACGCATTTCGCAGCACTCTGGCCGGAGGTGGAAGCGCTGACGGAGCGCGGCCTTGCCGCCTCTGCCATGTGCCCGAGCTATTCCACCGTCGCGCCCGCCGGCGGCACCGCGCCGCTGCTTGGAACCAACCCGTTCGCCTTCGGTTGGCCGCGCCTCGATAACCCGCCTTACGTCTTCGACTTTGCGACTTCCGTTGCGGCGCGCGGCGAGATAGAACTGCATCGGCGCGCCGGCAAGCCTTTGCCCGAGGGTTGGGCGATAGATGCCGATGGTCAGCCGACGACCGATCCGGAAGCAGCACTCTCCGGCGCTATGCTGCCGTTCGGCGGCCACAAGGGTTCGGCGATCGGCACCATGATCGAACTTCTGGCCGGCATCATGATCGGCGATTTTACCAGCCGCGAGGCGCTCGACTATCTCGGCTCGACCGCGTTTGCGCCACGCCACGGCGAACTCATCGTCGCCTTCTCGCCAGAGGCCTTCGCGTCAGGCCGACCAGGAAATCCGCTTGCTCGCGCCGAAGTGCTGTTCGAGGCAATTGTCGGCCAAGGCGCGCGCCTGCCCTCGCAGCGTCGCTTCGCCGCCCGCGCTCGTGCGGAAAAGGATGGCATCCCGCTGACTGCAGATGAAATCCGTCAACTCGATCGCCTGGAGGAGCTTGGCCTCGATGCTGTCGCCTGATCGACATCGAAATGTAAAGGCCAGAGCAAGATAAAAAGGAGGCCCCGCGGGGCCTCTCGCATATTGATCCTAAGCTGTCTGTAAGAGCTTAGGCCTTGTACTTCTCCACGGCGCCGGGAAGCCTGCTCCACTCGGCGTACCAGCTGTTGAACAGCTTGAACTGCGTCTCGACATAGCCGCGCTGGCTATCATTCAAGACGTCGCTTTCATTGAAATGCAGCTCGTATTCCTTGTCGCCCTTCAGCACCATCATGTACTTGAAGAAGAGAACCAGGTCCGGTCCTTCGTCGAAAGAGGACAGGACGGCAAGCGCCTGCTCCAGCTCGAGCGCGCGCTGGCGCGCGTCGACGTCACCCTTGGCGGCAGCCTGGGCAAGGTTGCAGAGATGGATAACTTCCTTGGGCAGCACGTTGCCGATGCCGGTGATCGCGCCCGTCGCGCCGCAATTGACGAAGCCGTGGAAGACGGCCGTATCGACGCCGATCATCAGCGATACCTCATCGTCGCGGCTGGTGATGTTCTCGGCGGCATAGCGCATGTCGGCGGGGCCACCGAACTCCTTGAAGCCGACGAGGTTCGGATGCTCGGCACGCAGCGCAAAGAAGAGATCGGCACGCGTGGCAAAGCCGTAATAAGGGCTGTTATAGATCACCGCCGGAAGATCGGGCGCGGCCGACAGGATCGCCTTGAAGTGCGCCTTCTGGGCTGAAATCACCGAGCCGCGCGACAGCACGCGGGGGATCACCATCAGACCCTTGGCGCCGACCTTCTGTGCATGCGCGGCATGGGCAACGGCCGAGGCCGTATTGACGGCGCCGGTACCCACCACGACAGGCACGCCTGCTTTGGCCAGCCGCTCCACCCCTTCCATGCGCTGCGCATCGGTCAGCAGCGGCCAATCGCCCATGGAGCCGCAATAGACGACAGCCGACATTCCCTCGGCAATAAGCTGCTTGCCCTTGCGCACGAGCGCATCGAAATCGGGGCTGCGATCGGCCTTGCACGGGGTCATCAAGGCAGGGATTACGCCGGAGAAAATGCTTGCGGTCATCTGTCTATCCTCTTGTGGCTTGGGCTCGAGCGGATCGGCAACCAGCCGCATCCGCCGCCACGCCTCACCATCCATGCAGCATTCATACAGCCTTGTATTTAATTTGTCGACAAGAAATATGCAGGCTAAAGACGGACGTCGAGACGCTCTCCACGCATCAGCAGTTTCTGGATCTGGCTGACGATCTGTTCGGCATGTTCGCGCGCCAGACGCTCGGCAAGTTCGGTATTCCTCGCCTCGATCGCGGCTATGATTTCATCGTGCTCCTCGACGAAACGACGCGGCAGCCGATCGTTGTAGGATTGATAATAGAGGCGCAGGAGGCGCCGGCCTTCGTTCAGCAAACGCGAGAAGAGGCTGGTGAAATAGGGATTGCGCCCGGCCTCGGCGATCGCGAGATGCAGCGCGGCATTGGTCGAGATCATCGCAAGCGCATCCTGTGCTTCGACGGCATCGGCGAATTCAGCCTGGAGAGCCTTCACGGCCTCCAAATCCTCCGGACGGTGATATTTCGCCGCAAGCTGCGTCGTGACCCGATACATCAGCACCAGCGCGTCGAAATAGCTATGCATGTTGAGGAAGTCGATCTGCGACACCATGGTCGAGCGATTGGGCAGCGTATCGATCAGCCCCTCACCCGCCAGCCGCACCAAGGCTTCACGGATCGGCGTGCGCGACATGCCGAAACGTTCGGAAAGCTGCACCTCGTCGATCGGGCTGCCCGGCGGTAGCTCCAGATCCAGAATCTCGTCACGCAAGATGTCGTAGACCACCTTCACGCCGGAGCCGCGCTTGCGCTCGTTTCGGAGGCTTGTTTCATGATCCATGGCTGGCTCACCTTTTCTTTCAGCGAGACAAGTAAAGGGCCATGCCAGCTAAATCAACGCCGCTTTCGAGCCTTCGCTAAATCGAGACTCAGCTTTTGTATATTCGACGGCGCCGCAAGCGGCGATCTTCACAGACCACCTCTTCCGGCGCCGGCACATCGCTGATCTGTGATTAAATGCGCAAATACGGCAAGTTATGATGAAGCTGCGTCGTATTTGGCCGGCCGGAGCGCCCACTTTGCGGCAAGTATGCTGCCTGGCCCGTGCACGGCTGCGAAGAGCAGCCCTGCCAGGAAAACGAAATGATCCACGAAAAAGCCGAATTCGGCCTGGTTGCCGGCCCAGTGTGCCGGACCGTGGAACGAGAAACCGAGGAAGATGACATAAACGGCGGCAACGAGCGCAGCCGGAGTAAACAGGGCACCGGTCAAGAAGCCAATGACGAGCAGCACTTCAAGGATCGCAGCACACCACGCCAGGAACAATGGAAACGGGAAACCGGCGGCGGCGATATAGCCGGCGGTGGCACCCATATCCATGAATTTGAACGAGACAGCCATCAAGAAGACGGCAGCGAAGATCAGGCGAGCGACGAGAATGGCGGCAATCTGCCAAACTGATTGAGCGTTTTCCACGATATTCCTCCAAGTTGAAGCGGTCGATGCTCCAAGGACGACCGACAGAAGGCGGTTCCGACAAGTGGAGGAAATTATTTTGACAGTGCCGACCGCTATCATCTGGTCCAGTTTGCAGTTTACTTGGCCATGCAGGCCAAGCTTAGACCCTGCGACATTTTCGCGGGCCTGCTTGTTGCGAATTCGGGATTGAGAGAGGATGCCGCGTACGCACTACCTATCGCGACGCCGCAAAAACTAGCCAACCAGCTATGAAAATCTCGTTAACCAAACTTGCTGCAGAACAAGGCACCCCATATATGGACATCGGCTTGGCGTGAGGGCGAATAAGCGGGGCCAGATTTCGTTGCTGTCTCGTCAAAATCACTTCACAATCAAACCGTAATGGAATTGCACGCAGAGGAACGATTTGATGGAAGAATCCTGGACGACCAATCGCGAACCGATCGTGGCGACGGAGCTCGACGTCAAGAAGGCGGCTGCGATCAATACGCTCCTGCTTCGCCCCATCGGTATCCTGCCTGCCAAGGCCGGTGATCCGATCCGTCCTTTTGCGCTTGGTCTCTGGAATGAAATTCGTCCGCTCTTGAAGCCGGACGTACCTGTCATGTCGCTTCGTCGCGCCACCAGCGCATTTCTGCATTCCAAACGATATTATCATGCCTGCGCTCAATCGGATTCCATGCGCCACGATCTCGCCGGCAATCCCATCGAGCCGCTTTCGGCCGAGGACAGGCTTGCCGCGCAGCAGCGCCTGATCGCGCTGCGTCAAACACACACCAAGGCGGAAGTTCAGCGCGAAGAACCGCCCCCGCCGCCGGCCTTGAGCAAGGCAGAACTCATTCGAGCCTCCCTGCTGGGCAGACGATCCGACCGCGCCGCTCGCTGAGGTGCCCCAGGCACGCCGCCTATACTTTCTCATTCACGGCGGTGGAGCGATGGAAGCACGCCGGATCAATTGACATTCCATTTTCAACCGCACCGGCGGCTTCTTGGGTTGAGCCACTTTTTCCAAAAGTTCAGTCACCGCCCATCGGCCCATATCTTCATGCGGCAGCTTCAACGTCGTAAGCGGAGGCAGGATTTTACGAGCAAAGCTTTCATCGTCGAAGCCGACGACGGAAATGTCGTCAGGAATCTTCAGGCCACGCATCCTGATCGCATCATAGGCACCCATTGCCACGCGGTCTGAAAAGCAGAAGACCGCGGTCGGCGGCGACGGCAGGTCGAGCAACTGAAGCATCTTCTCCCGACCGAGATCGAGTGACCACGCTTCGGAGAGGATCAGCTCAGGATCGACGGCAATATCGTAAGTCGTCAGCGCCTGACGATAACCGCTGAGGCGATCCCGCGCCGCTTCCAAGCGCTGCCTGCCTGCATCGATCATGGCGATGCGACGATGCCCGGCCTTGATCAATGCCTCCGTAGCCGCAAAACCGCCGGCGTGATCGCCTGGAATGATCGACGAAAACTCCGCCCGCTGCTGATGGCAGTTCAAAAGAACGGCCGGATGGCTGCCGAGCTTGGACGGCAGTACGGGAGCGAGCTGAGTAATGAGCGTGGCGTAGATCACGCCGAGGATCTGGCGCCGCCCGAGATAATCGAGAATGGATTCGGCGAACTCGACCTGCCCGCCGGTCACGACGGTGAGCGCCGCCAGACCCTGCTCTTCGGCTGCGACGCGTACGCCTTCTATCAACGGAGGAGCATGCTGCGATGCCATGAGATCGTCGATCAACAGAACGATGATGCCGCCGATCGGGTCATTGGCCGGCGCGGTCTTCCGGTAGCCAAGTTCCTTGGCAACCGCCAGCACACGCTCGCGCACCTTTTCCGAAACCCGCTTGCCGGGCACCTCGTTCAGTACCAGTGAAACCGTGGCATGGGAAACGCCGATCCGCGAGGCGATATCGGACATAGTCGGTCGTTTCTTGGTTTGGTCGTTCACTCAGTTTCTTTCTCGGACTTAGGAGCACTCTCGCACCCACGTTAGAAAATCTGACGAAAAATGGGAAGCTGCGGCTCTTGCGGAAGTTAAATATATAAGTTACGAAACTTGTATGTAACTTATTTTGTGACTTAATCAAACCGGAAAGCTCGCGGCTATGACCATCGCCTCCCGCCGTTTCGCCGATACACATTCCGGGCCGCGTGTGCGCCTGTCTCTCGACGGAACCTGGGACTTTCATCTGGAAGGGCAAACACCAACGACGATTGTCGTACCCGCACCCTGGCAAGCGCATTTTCCGGATTTGCGAGCCGCGGCTGGCATTGCCATCTATTCGCGCGCGCTCACGGTGCCCAAAGAATGGCGGGATCGTCAGGTCATCGTGCATTTCGGCGCCGTGAACTATTTCGCCGAAGTTTCGGTCAACGGCTGTATGCTCGGCTCTCACGAAGGCGGCTATCTGCCGTTCGAATTCGCCATTCCCGGTGACCTTCTTGACAGCGAAATGCGCCTGGAGGTTAAGGTTACATTGCCGAGTGCCGATGCGCAGGCTTTTCCAGACTTTCCGTTTGACGAGATCCCGCACGGCAAGCAGAGCTGGTACGGCATGCTAGGCGGCATCTGGCAGTCGGTCTGGCTTGAATGCCGCTGTAAAGCGCATATCACCCATCAAGCCATTCACGCCGACCTCGCCACGGGCGACGTCACCATCGATGTCGAGCTGGCATCGGCCTTTTCCGGCGCCTTGTCGGTCACGCTTCTCGACCGCAATGGCGCGGTCGCATCAGCCACCGAGCTCGCACTCAACGGCGAAGCAAAAGCCTCCGCCACCCTCAAAGTGGTCAACGTGGAGGCATGGTCGCTCGATGATCCCGCTCTCTATCGCGCCGTTGCGGAGCTATCGGAGGGAGGCGCCCTAATCGACGCAGCAGAGCAGAATTTCGGCTTTCGCACCTTCGAAGCAAGGGATGGCAAGCTCTTCCTGAACGGACAGCCCTTCTACATGCGTGGCGCATTGGATCAGGACTATTATCCCGAGGATATCTACACGCCGCCATCGATCGAATTTCTGGAAGATCAGGCGCGCAAGGCGAAGGAACTGGGCCTTAACCTGCTGCGCTGCCACATCAAGGTGCCCGATCCACGCTACTACGATGTGGCGGACCGGTTTGGCCTGCTGGTCTGGACTGAAATCCCGAACATTCAGACCTTCACCGAGAAGTCGGCGAAGCGCCTGCTCGATACGATGGAAGGAATTCTGCGCCGCGACGGCAATCATCCCTCCATCGTGATCTGGACCATCATCAACGAGGACTGGGGGACGCGCCTTGTCGAAAGCGCCGATCAGCGATCCTGGTTGGAAAAGGCCTATCACTGGCTGAAAGAGAAGGATCCGACGCGGCTTGTCGTCGACAATTCCGCCTGCATTCCCAACTTTCACATCGTTTCCGACATCGACGACTACCATTACTATGCCTCCGTCCCGGAAATGGCGCGCGAATGGGCCGATTGGGTTTCAGCCTTCGCGGGAAGGCCAAGCTGGTCCTATTCGCCGAACGGCGACGCGAAACGGCGTGGCGACGAGCCGCTCGTCGTCTCCGAGTTCGGCGTCTGGGGCCTGCCGCATCCCGACAAGCTCAAGCAGGATGGCAAAGAACCGTTCTGGTTCATCAACGGTCTGGAATGGGATAGCGACGGCGCGACCTATCCGCACGGCGTCGAGCAACGCTTCCGCACCTATCAGTTCGACAAGATCTTTCCGTCCTTCGGCTCCTTCATCGAGGACACGCAATGGCATCAGTTCAATGCGCTCAAATTCGAGATCGAAGAGATGCGTCGCCATGCCTCGATCCAGGGCTATGTCATTACCGAGCTGACCGACTTGCATTGGGAAGCAAACGGACTGATGGATATGCAGCGCAATAGG
This sequence comes from Rhizobium sp. No.120, assembly GCF_054558365.1. Taxonomy (NCBI): domain Bacteria; kingdom Pseudomonadati; phylum Pseudomonadota; class Alphaproteobacteria; order Hyphomicrobiales; family Rhizobiaceae; genus Rhizobium; species Rhizobium sp. No.120. Next base: position 18,806 of record NZ_BAAJNQ010000018.1, on the reverse strand, counting down.
CGTGCCTATCACAACCGCTTCCACGAGATTAATACCGATGTCGTCATCGTGCCGCGCATGCAGCATTACGCGGTCTGGGCAGGCGATACAGCCGCCATCGAACTCGAAATCTCGACCGGCGCTAAGGCGCTCCCACCGACTGAACTACGCTGGAGCGTCAATGGCGCGAATAGCGGAAGAATCGCAATACCGGCACTGAACGCGACGTCGGTACATCATTTGCCAGCCCTTTCCCTGTCCTTTACGGCGGATATGGCCGGCAAACAGATCACTATCCAGTTCACGCTTACAGCCGGCGACCGCGAGATCGCGCGCAACAGCCTCGAGGTCAGCGTCTACGGCCGCCGGACCAAGCCTGCAATCTCCGTATTCTCGGCGGAACCCGAGATCGCACAATATCTGCGCGCGCTTGGCTACGAGCTTACCGATGCCGACAATGCGGAGGTGCGGGTCGCATTCTCCCTCAGCCAGGCCGATATCGATGCCATGGAGCACGGCGCCTATTATGTATCGCTGGCCGATGCGGCACCCCTTCCCTTCGGCAATCTGCGCAATGACCAGCCGAACTGGAATTATCCGACCGGAGGCGATCGCGGCCAATCCATGCCGCAGATGCGTGTAACCGAACGCCAAGGCACCATCTGGAAAGGCAATTGGGTTACGGGCTTCAGCTGGGTGAAGCATTCTGGAGCCTTCACGCGCCTGCCAGGCGGCCCACTGACCGACCTTTCCTTCGTCGGTGTTAATCCCAACCGGGTCATCACTGGCTTCCGTCCGATCCATTTCGATGGATTGGTCCATGCCGGCACGATGGTGGGCTGGATTCACAAACCCTGTGCGACCATTGCCGAACGACGTGTCGGTGCTGGCCGCATTGTCGCCACCACCTTCGGTCTGATGCGCGAACCCGCCGGTGCCGATCCCGTCGCAGCAACCTTGCTTGATTGCATCATCGAAACAGCAGCTGCCCGATAAGCCGGAGGCAGAAGCGGGTCGCCGCCCGTCAGCGAGAGGAAATGCGGAAGGTCTCATATGGACAGGTGGTGCCTAGATGCGTTTGCCGCCGCCGAAACGAAAGGGTGCCATTTGAACGATCATCACGCAGCTCATGGGCGGCGTCACAGGGCATAAGGCCACCCTTGAGGGGAGGCTTGGGAGGAAAATAGAACAGTCTGGAGGAGAGAAATGCGTAATCTGTTAAGAACATCGATCGCAGCGATAGCCCTCGCGACCGCCTTTCCGGCGTTTGCTGTCGAGAATGTCGTTTGGTGGGACTTCTTGTCCGGAGGCGACGGCGTGCGAATGAAGGCACTGATCCAGCGCTTCAACGACGAGCATAAGGATAAGATCCAAATCACGGGCACGACGCTCGAATGGGGCATTCCCTATTATACCAAACTGCAGACATCGGCTGCCGTCGGCCAAGGGCCCGATATCGCGACCTATCACCTGTCGCGGCTGGCTGCCGCGGTTTCCGCCAAGACAGTCTCGCCGATCGATCCGAAAGAACTCGAGGCCGTCGGCCTGAAGGACAGCGACTATCCGCCGAACGCGATTGCCGCCTCGACAGTCGACAATATCCGTTATGCCGTTCCTTTTGATGTGCATGGCGAGGTGCTCTATTACAACAAAAATCTGCTGAAGGACCTCGGAGCGCTCGGCAACGACGGAAAGCCCACCGGCATCGACACGCTGGAAGGTTGGCGCGCGCTCTTGGCCAAGGCCAAGGAGGCAGGAAAGAATGGTGTCGTTATTGCCTCTTCAACCGGCGATTTGCGCGAGATCTATACGCTGTTCGGCCAGCTGGGAGGTACGCTGACAGACAATGGCAAGTTCCTGCAGGGCGACAATCTCGACAAGATGGAAAAGGCCTATAACGAGGTTGCCGATTGGGTGAAGCAAGGTTGGGCTCAGCCCTATATCGACTCCGAAACCATCACGCCGACGTTCCTCGCCGGTCAATCCGCCTTTTTCCTGAACGGAAACTGGGAGCTGCCGACCATGGAAACCGAGGTCGCCAAAGGCAACGGCTTCGATTACGGCATGATCAACATTCCAGCCTGGATGGGCAAGCCCGCCAATTGGGCGGACTCGCACTCCTTCGTCATTCCCAACAATGTCGGTGTCACCCTGACGCCGGAAAAGCGCGCCGCGGTTCTCGAAGTCATCCGGTGGATGAACGTGAACTCGCTGGAATGGGCGGCGGCCGGCCATATCCCCGCCTATCTACCCGTCAGCACATCCGCGGCCTACAAGGCGCTCAAACCGCAGTCGGATTACGCCGCCATGGCGCTCAATGCCTTCTACATGCCGAAGACGCCGCTCACGGGTGCCGCGTCCAAGTTCGACGACGACTGGCAGAACATGGCGTCCGGCCCGCTGAACGGCGAAGGCGATGTGAAGGAAACGCTTGAGAAATTTCGTGACCACATGAATTCTCAATGAGGTTTTCCATCAACGATCCCCAGGGGCCATACCCTCCCCTGGGGCTTGGTAACCGAGGCAGATGACAGATGGCGGCAGTCAGCAACAGGAAGCAGGATAATGTGATTGCGGCACTGCTGGTGGCTCCGGCGGTCATCACCTTTCTGCTCATATTTGCCTATCCGACCTTTCGCATGGTGGCGATGAGCCTGACCAATGCGCCGCTGATCGGCCCCGGCGAATGGGTCGGCCTCGACAATTACACGCGCCAGCTTGCCTCACCTCAATTGCAAAAGGCGCTTGTGAATACGCTGTACTTCATTCTTCTGACCGTCGTTCCCGGCACATTTCTCGCACTGTTCATCGCCATGGGCATCAACCGTTTGAGCGGGCGCATACAGATGCTCGTTCTCGCGTGCTTTTTCCTGCCCTCCATTCTGCCTGTTTCCGTCGTGACCCAGATTTGGACCTGGATCGCAAACATGCAATACGGTGTTATCCAGAACGTCATCGGTCTATTTACCGGCGGTAGACCGCTGCCGGTGCTGCGTTCGCCGACCTATTTCATGCCTTCTGTCGCGGTCGTCACGATCTGGTGGACGATCGGCTTCAATATTCTTTTGTTCCTGGCTGCCCTGCGCAATATTTCGCCGGAGGTCTATGAAGCGGCCGCGCTCGACAATGCGAACCGCTGGCGCACGTTCTCAAGGATAACCTGGCCACTGATCTGGCCCGTCACGGCACTGGTGCTGACGCTGCAGCTGATCGCGCAGTTCAAGATTTTTGCGCAGCCCTACCTGCTCGGCTATTTCGCCCATACGCCAGCTGACGCTCAATCAGTCGTCATGAGCGTCATCTACGATCTCGCCTTCAAGCAGAACAAGGGCGGCGAAGGCGCGGCCGTCGCCACTATTCTGTTCGTCATCATTCTGATTGCCTCAGTCCTGCAATACCAGTTCCTGCGTGCGCGAGGCGAAAGATGAGCGGCAGGATAAGCGATCCGGAGGCAGGCCTTGCGCCGGCAAGCCACTATGTCGCTGCCGGACGCTGGAGCGGCCGCGCGCTAACGGTGTTGACTGCGCTCGGAGCGCTGATCTGGTTCTTTCCGCTTTACTGGGCCATCGCGACATCGCTCAAATCGGACACCGAAGTCGTGAGCAAAACGCCCGGGCTTTTGCCAAAGGCGCCGACGCTTGAACCTTATCTCTATGTGATCGAACGCTCCAGCATCATACAATGGTATATCAACTCCGTCGCGACATCGGCGATTGTCGCGGCTCTGGTGCTTGCGATGAGTCTTTGCTGCGCCTATGCACTAAGCCAAATCCAGTTTCCCTGCCGCCGCCTGATTTATGGCGCGCTGATCGCCTCCGTGATGGTCCCCACTGAAGCACTCATCATCAACCATTTCGTATTGATGAACTCGTTTGGCTTGATCAACACATGGGGCGGCATCGTTTTGCCGCAGTTGGTCGTACCCTCTGTCATCATCATCCTGAAGCAGTTCTTCGACCAGATCCCGAAGGAATTTCGCGAGGCGGCAATGCTCGACAATGCCGGACATTTGAGAACGCTTTGGAAGATTTATGTGCCAATGAACTGGGGTGTCATCACCGCGCTTGGCATCACCACATTCATTGCGGCATGGAACAATTTCCTCTGGCCCTTCTTGGTCGCGACGTCGGATGCGACAATTACAATCCCCGTTGGTATCACCCAGGTGAAAGATGTCTTCGGCGTACGTTTCGCCAAAGACATGGCCGCCGCGGTATTGGCAGGCCTCCCGGTCGCCATTCTCTACCTCCTCTTCCAACGGCAAATCACGCGCGCCATCATGCTTTCGGCTGGGATAAAGGGATAGCAGGTTGCTTCAATCCCATATGGGGAGCCATGAAAAACAAGCCTATCCGCAACGTCCCGTTGTGACACTAAGAATATCGATTGGTTAAACGTGAATAATGCGCTAATTTAATCCATGGAAACTCTGGATCGCGAAGATGTTTGACGCCAAGAAATTCATATTGTCTGGGCTATCGTCTGCTGCTGGCAGGTTTCATAAGAATAGCAATCTACAAAAAACTATTTTCAACGCCATTCGCCTGAACAGGGCCGAGATAGCAGACATCATACTGGACGATAATGCCCGATTCATCAGCTATTGTCTGGCCAGGCGAAGCTGGTCGCGCGCTCAGATTATGCAGGATCTCTGGGTCTGTTTTGAACTGGCAGAGAAAAGAAACGGATTTTTTGTGGAATTTGGCTCGACCAATGGTTTGAAGAACAGCAACAGCTGGCTCCTTGAAAAGAAGTTCGGCTGGAATGGGATCCTCGCTGAGCCAAACCCGATCTGGCATTCGGATCTGGCCACCAACAGATCCGCCTCCATCGAGCATCGGTGCGTGTCGTCGAGCTCCGGCGCGACAGTCAAGTTCATCGTCACGGATGAAACCGACCCGGAATTGAGCGCAATCGCAGAATTTTCTCATGGCGATCATTTTTCCGGCGTTCGCAGTCAGGGAAAACAGATCGAGGTGGAAACCATATCGCTGGATGACCTGCTTGAAACCTACAATGCGCCAAGCGTCATCGACTACCTTTCAATAGACACGGAAGGGAGCGAGCTGGATATACTTTCCGCCTACAGTTTCAGCCGCGAATGTCAGCTTATCTCCGTTGAGAACAATCCCAAGACCGAAGCGTCGATCCAAACGCTTCTAGAGGGCAAGGGATACAAGCGCGTATTTCCACAATTCTCACAATGGGACGGCTGGTATGTCTCGCGAAAGCTCAGAAGCGCAGAACCGCCGCAAATTATCGCGCCTCAATCCTGAGTAACGCACAGACCTTGAGGCAATACAAAGCTGCAGACTGCCAGTGCGATTTCTCTTTTAGTCGTGTATCCCTGGGCGCGCTTTGTCTACACCCCCGCGCTCGGCTTTCGCAGAAAGCCTTGCATCCGAATGAGCCTTAAACAGGTTGCTGCTGAAGAGATCCGACCCGTTCCTCGACTTCGACCTGCCGATATCCCGTCCGAGCACTTTCACATAGATGATGTAAAGTAACAGATGCGGAAAAATATACCCGGCCTCGAGCACGGCAGCCAGAATGAAAGACCATGCAGCGATGTCCAGTGCGGAGCTATCGGAGCCGATATTTGAAAGTGCATAACCGACCATCACAACCAGGACGATGATGGTAAAAAGCAGGATTGGTACCCTTAGGGCACATAACGCCCCGACCACGAATGAGACAATGAGACCCCAAGCCATCAAACGTCTAGCTCCGAGTAGTTCATCTTCAATCAAAAATAATACCTATTGCTAGTATCCGTGATCTGCGCCTCTGGGACAAGTCGAATATTTCCAGCTTATGCGGTTATACGCCCAATTTTCAGAGAAAGACTGATGACGAGAGCGAAATTACTACTATGAGATGATTACTGGCCGCAGTCGATACCCGTGCAATGCGAAAAGCGCTCAAAGCGCATCCTCTGCTTGCGGGCTTTTTTTGAATTTGCCCGAATCTATGGAACGGTCTTCTCATCACGGAGACAATGCTGGGCCTAACCCATTGTCTGTCGTTTGCGTCAGCGCCTGCGGCTTTTCATCTTCGACTCGGATGACATCGCCGGGCGCGATTGGGTCATTGTCGCTTGCGGCCATGCTATGCAAGCTGCCGTCGACGATACGATCGATCGTGGTCTTGAGCGTTCGCCGCGGATCCTCACTTGCCAGACTGGCCGCAGCTGCGGGGGCACGCGCTTGGATATTGTCGAGCAGAGCTTGGGTCGTCGCTACCTTTTCCCTATTGGACGCAAGACGATCACGCACATCTGCGGCCTCAGTCAATGCCTGCGTACGATAGCGATTGCTAACATCTGCGATATCGCCATCCGCTTTCGCGATGTCCTGCCGTGCCTTGAGATTGGCAAGTGCCACGTCAAGGTTCTGGCTTTCGAGCTGAGCCAGGTTCTGGTTGGCGTTGAGTTCACGCGACGACACGGTCAAACCCTGGGAAATCAGCTTGTTGACCGTCCCGACATCCTTAGTGGCCAGCTCGATCTGCTTTGCAAGCGAGGCAGCCTTCGCGGTAAGAGCTTCAATCTGATTGCTGGCAAGAAGCTTTGCCTGGTTCAGCGCATCGATCTCGGTGCGCAAGGAGCGCTCTCGCGTATCGAACAAATCCTGCTCCTCATGCATCATGCGGGTGATAAGCGGATCGTCTGCACGTTGCGTCAACTCCGGCGGAAAGCTGATCGAGGGCTTATTGTCGATAACCGCATCCAGACGCGCCTGCCGAGCCAGAAGGCTAAGCCGCTCGACATCCAGAGTCCGCAGATCACCTCGGGCGACCACGGCGTCTCGCTGTAGACCGACAAGCGTCGGGTCGGTTACTCCGAATGTTCCTCCGGCCATACTGAGGGCCTGAATGACCGTAAGGCCAGGGCTGTAATCATAACGCCCGGGCTTAGCCACCAGACCTGTCAGAAAGAACGGCCGGTATTGCGCTACCTCCACCGAGGCGTTGGGACGCTTTTGCATGCCGACCTGTGTCTTCAAACGCTCGCCGATGCTCTCGGCGACCTGCTCCGAGGTCATGCCGGCTGCCGGTACGGTCCCGATGATCGGCAGAGACAGGTTACCCGACGCCGATATGACAAATTCGCCGGTCAACGGCTCCCATTCAACGGCAGAGCCGGCCATCGGGCGCCATTCATATACGCGTATGCGCAACTTGTCCTGCGGGCCGAGGATATAGTCATCCGCATGAGCGCTCGACATGCCCAGCACGAAAGCCACGCCGATCGCAGCTAGAATGGATAACCGATATCCGGGACGCCGATTATCTTTCTCGGCCATATCGCGATGCCCCCCTGCCCTTCGCACCGATCTATTCAACTCCATGGCTTCCACTCCTACTCAACGGTGAAGACGCCTCATTGAGGCCGTCCTGCGGCAAACGCTAGCCATGAAGGACTTTAGGCTGCTCCCCGGTCGATCTGTTGATGAAGGACGCAAATCTTCTCATGAAGATTTCCGTTCTGAATTCCGCAGCACGCGCAACGGCGTCGCCGGGACGGAGATCCATACGTTCGAGATGCTCCACCGCTTCGATCAATGCATCGACCGTCTGTGAATCGAAAAAGATCCCCGTCTTCCCGGCAACGACCGTTTCCGTTGCCCCCCCGCGATTGAACGCGATAACCGGCCGGCCGCTCGCCATTGCTTCAACGGGCACGATCCCAAAATCCTCTTCACCCGGAAAAACCAATGCCTTGCAGCGTGCATATTGCTCCTGCAGCACACGAAATGGCTGCGGCCCCATCATCGTCACCGTCGGCCCCGCCATTTTCTGCAATCGTTCCAGCATCTCGCCGCCGCCGATAACGACAAGCTTCATCTTCATTTGGTTGAATGCCTCGACGGCAAGATCCGGTCGCTTATAGCCGACGAGTTCGCCGACCATAAGATAATGGTCGCCGACTTCCGACTGAGGCACAGGGTGAAATGCAGACGTGTCGACCGGTGGATGGATGATTTCGGCATCGCGCCGGTAGTAGCTCTTGATACGCCGGGCAACCGTCAGCGAATTTGCAGCAAAATCATCGACGCGATTGGCGGTCGCAACGTCCCATGTTCTCAGATAGTGGGCAAGCGGTGGCATCATCAGGCGCGTCATGAGGCCGGAACTATCGTAATAACTATTATACATGTTCCAGATGTACCTCATCGGCGAATGACAATAACACACATGCAGTGCAGTCGAATTGGGGATTATTCCCTTTGCTGGGCCGGATTCACTGCTGATAACGAGATCATATTCATTCAGATTGACCTGCTCGAGCGCCATGGGCATCAACGGAAGATATTTCTTATACATCCGCCTGGCGTAGGGAAGCCGATCTATGAACGTCGTATAGACACGATGCCTCTTGATGACTTCGGATATAACCGTGGGATCGTAGACATGCGTAAAGATATCAGCGCCCGGATACATCCGGCAGAGGGCTTCAAGAACCTTCTCGCCTCCACGCATTCCAACCAACCAATAATGTATGATTGCAACACGCATGAAGCACCCCGCGAACAAACAATTAGACTATATTCAATGTATAGTCTGGAGTTATACTGATTTATTCAGCCGCCCTGATATACTCAGGCTTCGCACCTTGACATCTGTCGCATTTTTCTGCCGGAACGTGTGCCAGGAGGGGTGAGCCGTATCGGAATTCAGCCACTTATACGGGCTTATGCTTTCACTATGATGCTCGATGAAAGCTCGCATATCAGCTTCCAATTGGCTTGCTGAGGTCTGAGCGCCAGGCGGTGAACGCCTGAGCCTCATTTCGCTGAACCAGCTCTCGACCTGACGCAGCCAGAAAACCGGCGTTGGTGTAAAATGCAGGTGATAGCGAGGACGATGCTTCAGCCACGACTGAACCAACGAGTTCTTGTGCACCTCGCTATTATCCAAGATGATATGAATATCGATCTCGGGCCGAGCGCTCGCATCAATCTCTTTCAGAAACTCCAGAAACTCGCCGGCGCCATGCTGCTTGTGATATTTATCGACGACAAAACCGCAAACAATATCGAGGGCGCCGACCAGAGAGACCGTCCCTTGCCAAGGGGCGGAATTGGCCTGGCCTTCCGTCCCGAAGTGGTTTGACGAGGCGGCGTGCCGCTCGTTCCCAAGCTCCTGGAGAAGACCGCGCTCGTTGACGCCCAACACCAGCGCGCGATTGGGCGGAGACATGTAAAGTCCAAGAATATCAATGACCTTATCGATGAAAAGCGGATCAGTTGATAGCTTGAACGTCTGCATGCGATGAGGCTGCAGACCGAACGCCGCCCATATGCGACGAATTGTCGTATGCGAAAATCCCGTCGCCGCCGCCATCGAACGGATCGACCAATGGGTGGCACCCTGCGTGGATTGGAGGGTGCGCTCAATAACGGCCGCAATCTGCGCGTCGTCTATTGTGCGCGGCCGACCCGGCCGTTCCTCATCGAGAAGTCCGTCTACACGATTTTTCAAGAAGCGCCGCCGCCATTTGCCGACGGTGTTTTCATGGATTCCCAGCTTCGCCGCCACGGCCTTACTGGTCATGCCATCTGCGCAGTGAAGGATGATCTGGCATCGTTCCGCCATAGAGCGTGTTGCCGCTCGACGCCGATGCACTTGCAGCTCCAGATAATCCCGCTCTTCCTTACTCAAAACCAAGGGCTCTGTGGGCCGTCCGGTCGCATTTGCCATCGCTAAGCTCCCTGCCAACAAGTACTCACTAAATAACTCGAACTTATGTTCCGACCTATAATCACACAACAAAATATACATAGAGACGATAACCGCTATATATATCAACATATACAAAAATAAGTTGTGTAATAACTCGAATTTATCGGAAATAATGCACATATATTGCAGAGCAACAAAGACATTGTCAAATTATTTATTATTTGTTAATCTCAAACTACATTCGATCTCGGCGCGGGACAGCGCCTTTCTAAAAATTGCTGACGACATTTCTTTGTTTCTTCCGAATGCGGGGCAAGCTGATGAGGGAAATTAACGTTAGACGTGAGCTCGATACACTGGGCGATCTGCGAACGCGTCGCCGCAGCGGCACGTCCATTCGTCGGGCGAATACCAGAACTCAATCCTCCAGCACAGCCAAGCGCTGTATTGATGCCACTTTAGCTGGAGTAGCACTAGTTGTATTGGCGCCTTTGATTATCATGGTCGCGGCTATTCTTTTGGTAACGCAGGGGCGACCCATCTTCCATTCGCATCGGCGCGTTGGCAGAAATGGGGTTCTGTTTCCCTGCCTCAAATTCAGAACCATGGTCAAAAATGGCGAGGAAGTTCTGGCGCAGCATCTTGATGCGAATCCGTCCCTCAGGGCCGAGTGGAACGCGACGCGCAAACTGAAGGACGACCCCCGCGTCACGCAATTCGGCAGGCTGCTGCGCAAGAACAGCGTTGATGAAATCCCCCAGCTTTTCAACGTGATCCGCGGAGAAATGAGCCTTGTCGGGCCACGTCCGATTGTCACGAGTGAAGCCGAGCTCTATGGCGCGCATTTTGCCGACTATATTCGTGTCCGGCCCGGTCTGACAGGCCTTTGGCAGGTCAGCGGGCGTAGCGACACCAGCTATGATACGCGCATTGCACTTGATGTGCGCTACATTGCGGAACAGAGCCTATGGGGCGACGTCGTAATCATGGCAAAGACCATTCCGGCGGTCTTATCCTCTCGAGGCAGCTATTGATTTGGCTGCCTTGATTGCATCTTACATACGAGTTGCGTAAGCTTATCCTTTCGTAAGCTGCAGCTACCAGAAGACCCATTATAGATCCCAGAACCTCCGCGGCAGTCGACAGGAGGTATAAACTCCTGGCAGGGAAGGGTTAGCTTTGCACGATATCTATCTCACCGAACAATATGCCGAACTGAATCCGACGTGGCACGAGGAGGATTCCCCGTGGAAAGCACGTCAGATCGAGGCGATTATTCGCAAAAACCGGCTGAACTTCGACACCCTTTGCGAAGTCGGCTGCGGTACCGGTGAAATCCTCCTGAATCTGTCGCGCTCTTTTCCAAAGGCACATTTTACCGGCTATGAGATTTCCCCCCACGCCTATCAAAGAGCAAAGATGAAGGAAACCGGTCGGGTTTCCTTTCAACTAGCGGATATACTTGAGGAAAAGAATAGTACTTTTGACGTTGTCGTCATTGCTGACGTGATCGAGCATGTCGAAGACTATATCTCCTTCATCAAGGGGCTGCATTCTTGTGGACGCTACAAGATTTTCCATATCCCCCTCGATCTTTCCGTGCAGTCGGTCCTGCGTGCTTGGCCGATCGCGAATTTGCGCGAGAACGTCGGGCACCTGCATTATTTTTTCAAGGATACGGCGCTTGCTACCCTGCGGAGCTGCGGCTACTCCGTTATCGATTATGCGTACACCGCAAGCCGCCTGGAATTACCCAATCAGGCGTTCAGTAGCACATTGATGCGGCTGCCGCGCAGGCTGCTTTATTCGATTCATCCGGATTTGGCAGTGCGAATTCTTGGCGGCTACTCTCTTCTCGTTCTTGCAGAGTAGTCATCCATGGCATCAGCGCAAACCCATGCCGACGCCTGTGATGCGGCAGATTTGCCGCTTCGTCTCGACGCCCCCTCCTCATGGCGCGCCGGGAACGGCAACGCTGTCCAATATCGATCTCGTTGCCGGGAGACTCTTCCATGAGCATCGAGCCGATCGGTATGGCTGCCATTCTATGCGGGCTCTTCTGCCTGTTTCTCGGTGACGGTGCAACCGTCATAGCCCTGGGTGTGGCGGCGGTATTCGGATCGGCAGCGGCAATGTTTGTCGGAGCCGCAAATATTCAGCCCGGCCATGTTATGCTCGGCTTCTTACTATTGGGGGTCATGACGCGCGAGCGCGCAACGCGCGAATTTCTCCATGCGTTGAAATTCGGTCAACCAGGCTTCTGGTTTGCTCTTCTTGTTCTTTATGGGGTGCTGAGCGCATATTTTTCGCCGCGGATTCTGTCGGGCGTCACACAAATCGTCCCCCTCGGTACGACCATATTTGACGATAGTCGATCGACGGTTCCGCTCGTTCCGGTTTCCAGCAATCTCACGCAAAGCGTCTATATGATTGGCAATCTTCTTTGCTATTCCTTGACAGTTGCGGTTGCCTCCAACTGGCGCGGCTTCAATGCGGTCTTGACCGGGCTGCTTGCCTATGCTGTTGCCAACACCGCTTTAGCACTTCTTGATGTCGCCACCTATTCGACAGGCACACAAGGCATGCTCGCTTTCATGCGAAATGCTCAATATGTTCTCCATACTGACGATCAGATTGCCGGCGTCAAACGTATCGTTGGATCATTCACCGAGGCCTCGTCTTTTGCACGCTCTACTCTCGGCGTTTTTGCCTTTACCGGTACGCTCTGGCTTTGTGGCCGCCGTCCCTATCTTACCGGTTCCATTGCCGTAACATCGCTTATTCTGGTCGTGATGTCGACATCTTCAACCGGCCTCGTCGGCGCACCCGTCATGGGCTTGATCCTGTACGTGACTGCAATTGCCGTCGGAGGGCATAAGAACGCTCGCCGCTTCAGTACGCTGGCCATCGTATTCATCCCGACGATTGCGACTGCAGCGGCGCTCCTGATCGCTATAGATCCTGAAGTCTCAAAGATCGTATATAATTACGTCGACATCATCGCCCTCGGCAAATCCACCTCCGACTCCGCCATCGAGCGCAGCTCCTGGAATATGGCCGCAATCCAGAATGTCTTCGATACCATGGGCGTAGGTGTCGGCCTCGGCACAGCTCGCACCTCCAGCTTTGCCCTTGCACTTCTTGCAAATGTCGGCATCGCCGGCACGGTTTTCTATCTGCTGTTTGCCTTCGGAGCCTTGATCAAGAAGCGCGGAACCCCTGGCAGCCTCACGGCGGATGCACGGCTTGCAGCCTGCAACGGCTGCTTTGGCCTCCTGGTCGGCGATATGCTCGTCAGCCCCGTCATCGATCAGGGCCTATTCTTCTGCATGCTCGCCGGATTGGCATCAGCCCTACCTGAACGCAGCAGACAACATGCACGCGCGGGTCGCCCGATAGGAGTAGTCACCATATGAGCGCTGGCGCCCTCTTTGCGGTCAACGGCCGCTTCCTCGGTCAGAATCCAACGGGCGTGCAGCGCTACGCATCGAATGTGGTGCGCGCGCTTAACACGGCACTTGCCGCCGCCGACGAGCGGGCGGCGATTATTGCGCCTTCCGGGACAGCGGACCCGGGGTTCAGTCATATGCCACTGATGCAATCCGGAGCGCTTTCCGGCCATCCGTGGGAACAGATCACCTTGCCAGCACAATGGCATGGTCGCCTTCTCAATCTTTGCAACACGGCGCCGGCCACCAAGGCGGATCAGATCGTATGTATCCACGATGCTAACGTCTTCACCACGCCGGATAGCTATAGCCGGGCTTTCCGGATCGTCTATCAGACGCTGCAGCCGCTTCTCGTGAAACGCTCGGCCCGCATCGTGACCGTATCTCACGCGGCGGCACGCCAGATCACCCGGCACTTACCGATCCGGCTCGAGGAGATCGCCGTTCTTCCCAACGGTCACGAGCATGCCTTTGGCTGGGATCCGGCGCTTGCACAGATTGCGCCGAGCTTCGTTGCCGAAACCTTCGAGCGATGCGATCGTCAGTTCATCCTGGCACTCGGCTCCAAGGCACGACACAAGAATCTTGCCCTACTCGTCGACGCTGCACCCGGCCTTGATGAAATGGGCATTGATATCGTGATTGCCGGTGGCGATGCAGGAATTTTCGTTCCCGGCGCACTTAAGGAACGGCCGAACGTCCACATGATAGGACGTGTTTCTGATCATGACCTGGCTTACCTGCTCGAAAGAGCGCTCTGCCTTGCCTTTCCATCCCTGACGGAAGGTTTCGGCCTGCCGATCGTGGAGGCGATGGCGCGTGGCTGCCCTGTAGTCGCCTCCTACTGTGCAAGCATACCGGAAGTCTGTGGCGACGCCGCCCTGCTAGCCTCACCGACCGATCCGTCGGCATGGGTTCGGCAGATCCGAACGCTGAAGGAATCCCCTGGAATGCGCATCGATCTCATGGGGCGGGGATACGACCAGATCAAGAATTTCTCCTGGTCGCAGACGGCGGCCGGCTATATGGAACTGCTCGCTCAACCCGTTGCACGGCCGAAAACCTATAAGCCTTCCGGGGCTGGCACCCCCCATATTGCGGTTATCGTCGCAACGCGAGGACGCCCGGCGACAGTAAACGCGACCGTGCGCCACCTACTGGCCACGCAGACGTTGAAACCCAAAACGGTCATCGTCTCCTGTATCGATGCCGCGGATGCCGGCAATCTCATCGGTCACCCGGACGTAACGGTCGTGACGGGCCCCGGGGGGTTGACGAAGCAACGCAATACAGCGCTTTTGAACATCCCAGAGGAATGCGAGATCGTCGCCTTTTTCGACGATGATTTCCTGGCAGACGCGAATTGGCTGGCGGCGGCGGCGAGAGCGTTTCGCGATGACAATCAGATCGTGGGCTTCACCGGCCGTGTGCTGGCCGATGGCGTCGGCGGCCCGGGGATTGGCTTCGAGGAAGCACTGCGTCTTATCGAGGCCGCGCCGACCAGCGACTGGGCCTGGGTAGAGCCCTACAGCCCCTACGGATGCAACATGGCCTTCCGGGCGGAAGCGATCGGCGAAACGCGTTTCGACGAACGTCTTGTCCTTTATGGCTGGCTTGAGGATCGCGACTTTGCTGCAGCTCTCGGCAAGCATGGGGGCCGTTTCGTCAAATGCGCGGAAGCTTTCGGGGTGCATATGGGAGTGAAGAGCGGCCGCGTCAGTGGGGACCGCTTTGGTTATTCGCAGGTGATCAACCCTATCTATATGCTGCGTAAGGGAACGATGACCGGCCCGATGGTCGCCAATCATATCTTTTGCAACGTAGCCATGAATTTTTCGCGGGCCGTCTGGTCGGAACCGTTCATCGACAGATGGGGGCGCGCCAAAGGCAATCTCATTGCCATCAGAGATCTCCTTTACGGGCGCCTCGAACCCGAACGGGCGGCAAAACTGCCGACACGAAGCAATGCAGAACAACTCAAGTCGGAGGTGAGGACTAGATGACGCAAAACGCCCCGTCTCTACTGGAACGGTCGTCAAGGCTTTGGCGGTTGGACGAACTGCCCACGGACAAGACCAGCGAAGGGCCGGTGGCGCTGCTGCGATCACTGTGCATGCTCGCTCTGCGGCACAAAATGAAGCTCATTCTTTGCACGGCAGTCGGCGTCGGCTTGGCGGCAGCCTACGCCCATTCGTTGCCGCGCACCTATACGGCAACGGCCACTGTCTTGCTTGAACCTCGTCACCTCACTTTGACTTCAAGCCAGGACGCCCAGAATTTCGACCTCAACCGGGCAGACGGCGAGCTTCAAATCATCCGTTCCGAGCGTCTGCTCTCGGCCGTATTCAGCAGCCTTAATCTTGCCAACAACCCGGAACTTGGCCCTCAGCCGCCAAGTATAAGTGCGTATGTCATCGGCAACGTAACGGGTGCAATAAACTACGTGTGGTCTGCCATAAGCAGCCCTGATACGGGAAAAGCCCCTCGTTCCGATACCGCGTCGGGCACACCGGCAAATAGCTCAGCTGGCGATGCATACCAAGCAGCCTTCTCGAATTTCACACAGCATCTGGACGCGCGTCGTGTCGGTCAATCCTATGTCATCGAGATCAGCTATTCTTCGTCCAATCCGACACTTTCAGCCCGCATCGCGAATGCTACCGTTTCCGCCTACATACTGCAGGCTGTAAGCTTCAAAGACGAAATGGCTCGGGCGGGAACTGAGGTGCTTCAGTGGCGCCTCGACGCGCTGGCAGCCCAGGTTACCGCCGCGACCGATGCCATGAAGCTGGGAGCCCTGCCTGCGGTACCGACGCCCGATGGCGATGCGCGAATTATCGGCGCGGCACTCGTACCGCTCAGTCCCTCGGGGCCGCGCGCCACCTTGATTACCATTTTAGGCGGTATTCTCGGCGTGCTTTTTGGCTTCTCGATTATCGTCCTCAATCTCGCCTTCGATCGCAAGGTTCGCAATGCGAAAGATCTCGCGCGAGATACGGGGGTACCATGTCTGGGAAGTCTTCCCGATCCGGCTGGCCGGGCGAGTACCTTGCGTAGAGCTTACAGCAGAAAGTCCTCGGTTGTCGTCAATCAGCCAGGTAGCGCCTACGCCATGGCCATTCACAATCTCAGAACGTCTATCGAGATCGCATGCTCGACTATTCGAAATGAGCGCGGACTCATCATCGCGATTACCGGATGGGAGCCGGGCCTAGGCATCTCAAAAATGGGCGTCAGCCTGGCGCAATTCCTCAGCCGAAGCGGCCGGCATGTCACCCTCTTTTATGACGAGGCTGGCCAGCACAATCACAGCAATCGTGAACCGGATGATCTGCTGATGACATCGCTGGCGGATGCTCTCGTCGACGATATGCGGCCCGAGCAGATATTGCTTTCCAACGGACGCAATGACGGACAAGGCATCGCCCGTTTTCCAATCCATTCCACCAATGTGCTGACAAATCTCTATGTCGATTTCCGCGACAGAAGAGCAGGACGCATTGTTGAGACCGCAAGGGCCAGAGGCGATGTGCTGCTGGCGTTGCCTCCCGTCGGCAACTCATCGGATGCGGTGGCACTGGCGGTTCACGCCGATGCTGTCGTGGTGATTGCCAGCGCCGGCAAAACAACGACCGATCAGGTCAACGATGCCTTGCAGCAATTGCGGCGCGCCGGTGCCAATGTCATCGGCACGGTCATCGATCTGGCAAAGGCATGATGCATGCCAGATCAAGCCGAAACTCGCTACAAGGCACACGCCATTTCAAAGATAAATTCAAATGAAACCGCCAAGAATTGCCGTCATCATCACGTGCTGGAACTATGAAGCCTATGTGGCGAATGCGATCCGCAGCGTCGTATCGCAGCATTGTGACGAATGTGAACTTGTCGTCATCGACGACGGTTCTACCGATACGTCATGGGATGTCATTCAACGAGAAGGCGTCACAGCCTACCGCATCAAGAACAGTGGCCAGAGGGCGGCCGGGCTTTATGGCCTGGAGCGAACGCGCGCACCCTTCGTCCTGTTTCTTGATGCGGATGATGAGCTGGCGCCGGGCTCCCTTGAGACCATTCTGTCGGAATTGGACGACGATGTCGCTAAGCTTCAATTCTCGCTGACGCGGATCGATCATCGCGGAGACATTCTCGGCGCCGGCACGACGCTCGAAAGGTTTCGAGATCGTCATGTAATTGCAGATAGCGTACTGAATACGGGTGTTTATACCAGCCCCCCGACATCGGGGAATGTCTTCAGACGCGACGTCTGCGAATATTTGAGAGAAATGGATTACGATCCGGCGATCGACGGGTTGCCGCTCTTCGTCGCCCCTTTCATGGGCGATATCGTCAGCCTGCCGCAAAGGCTCGGGCGCTACCGCATTCACGGCAAAAATTTCTCCGGACTGGGACGCGCGGTCGATCCGGCCCCGTTGCGCCAGGAACTACGCCGCTTCGTTATGAGGATGGAGCACTTGCGCCGAATTCTGGAGCCAACCGGACGCGCAGACGCGCTCATTCGGCCCGAAGAGGCCTATTATTATATCGAGCGCAATTTCTATCTGGCGATCGCGGAAGGCAGACGCCCCGCGATCAAGGTTTTCTTTTCCCTGCTGCGAAAACTCCAGCATCAACAATATCCCTTGAAGACCAAGGGAACGATCGCGGCATTTTGCCTGCTCACGATGATATTGCCGAACCGGAACGCTCGCCGCGGCCTCGCTTATCGGCTGAACGGCGGCAACCGTTCGACCGTCGGGCTTCTGCAGGCTTTAATGTAACGAAGCTATCCTTCACGCGCGGTAAAAGCGAAAGATCATCGGCGATCAGCCAATTCGAACCGCCCTTGGCCCGCGATCAGGCGCATGCCGAGCGCCAGCAGCGTACCGACATAGGCTGCTGCGCCAGTCCCCGCTACGAAAGCAAGCTCCAAAACATGGTTCAAGGCACGTCCGGTCAGCTCATGCCGCAGCATGGTGACCCATATTACCATCACTGCCGCGGCGACGCCGATTTTCCAAAGATTCTTCAGCTGCGTCCCTATTCCAAGCCCCAGCTGCCGCCGCACCTCTTCCAGATAGAACGCAAACATGGTGGTTGAAAGGAGCACTCTTGCTGCGCTGACGCCCGTGATTGAGAAAAGATAGAAGCCGATCGATATCAGTATGATCCGCAGGCACAAATCGATGCTATTGAGCCGGAAGAGGACATGCGGGCGATCAAGCGCGAGACTGACTGAAGAGAGCGTCTGGACATAAGGTATGGGGATGATGGATAAGGATAGAAGGCTCAGTAGGGGAGCAGCATCTTTCCATTTCTCTCCAAGAAGCAGATCGGTGACGAGATCTGCCGTCAGAAATATTCCAATGCACGCCGGAACGGAAATGAGCATCGCAAACCGAACCGCCTTTAGAAAGGCCAGGCGCATTCGCTGCCGATCCGACGTTATGAGCGAGAATGCAGCCATGACTGGCTGCAGGGCGGGACCGATGAGGGACTGTGTTGGAACGACTGAGACATCGCTCGCAACCGCGTAGCGTCCAAGTGTAGTACTATCCGTCGTCGCACCGATGAGGAAGCGATCGAACTGCCAATTCAATGCTGAGATCAATTGCGCCGAACTAAACCATCCGACGAATCCGGCAAAATCCGAGAGACGCCGTAGCGAAAACGCCGGCCGATATGGTGCAAGCA